>NZ_JALGRD010000006.1:0-331050 GCF_022810315.1 Stutzerimonas marianensis
GCTGCACCAGCCGCCCTGCCTTCAGTTCATCCTCGATCAGCTGCCGGCTCATCAAGGCCACGCCTTGTGCGCCCAGGGCGGCTGAAATGGCGTGGGTCTCGTCGGAGAAGGCCAGCCCGGCGCTGACATCCAGCCCCGGCACGTTGGCGAGCTTCTGCCACGACGCCCAGTGAATCGGCGCGGAAAGGGCGCCCTGGGCGCGGAAGTGGATCAGGGGGTGGTTGGGCAAGTCGGCGATATCGTGCAGGCCCAGGTGCGGGCTACAGATCGGCGCGAAGGTGTTGTCGAACAGTTTTTCCGCCACCAGCCCCGGCCAGCGACCATCGCCGTAGCGAATGGCGACGTCGGCCGTGACGCCATCCAGCGCGACCGGTTCATGCGAGGTGTGAAAGCGCAGGTCGATATCGGGATGGGTGTCGCGCAACAGGCAGACCCAGGGCACCAGCCAGCGCACGGCGATCGCCGGTGTGGTGCTGAGCGTGATCGCCTGGCGGCAGGGTGCCGCGCTGAGGCGCGCGACCGTCGTGTTGATGCTGTCGAAGGCCGTCTCCAGGGTCTGCTGCAGCTCGCGGCCCTGCGCGGTCAGTTCCAGTTTGCGCGGCTTGCGCAGGAACAGCGCCACGCCAAGCGACTCTTCCAACGAGCGAATCTGGTGGCTGATCGCCGTGGCGGTGACGTGCAGTTCTTCGGCGGCCTGCTTGGCGCTCTCGTGCCGCGCGGCCGCTTCGAACGCACGCAAGGCCGACAGCGAGGGTAACCAGCGGTGCGCCATGGCTGAATTCTCCTCATCCATACCGGGAAAAAATGGTCGTTTGTCGCCTATGCAGCCTAGCCCTAGCCTGAATTCAACGCGAATACAGATGAATTCAGTCACAGAGGAGACTCGCCATGACGCACCTTCTGCACCTCGACGCCAGCGCTCGTCCCGGGCTTGCCGGCAAGGATGAGCACGGTTCCCACAGCCGCACCCTCAGCCACCGCTTCGTCAGCCAGTGGCACGCTCGCCGTCCGCAGGACAGCGTGACCTACCGGGACATCGGCCAGAACCCACCCGCCTTCATCGACCATGACTGGATCGCTTCGGCCTTCACCCCAGAAGACCGACAGGCACCCTGGATGAAGGACGCCCTGGCAGAAAGCGACACGCTGGTCGATGAGTTGATCGCCGCCGATGTGCTGATCATCGGCACGCCCCTTTACAACTTCGGCATGCCGGCCGCGCTCAAGGCCTGGGTCGATCAGGTGGTGCGCCTGGGTCGCACGGTCGGGATGGACGAAAGCAAACTTCCCGATCCCTACGTGCCCCTGCTCGCCGACCGCCCACGGCATGCCGTCATCCTGACCGCCCGCGGCGGCATCGGCTTCGGTCCCGGTGGCGAGATGGCGCACATGAACCACCTGGAGCCGAACCTGGTGACCGCGCTGAATTTCATCGGGATCAGCCGCATCCATCAGATCGCGATCGAGGGGCAGGAAACGGGGGGTCAGGTGCTGGCGGCATCCGTGCAGCAGGCGCTGCGGGAGGTGGATGGGCTGGTGGCCGAGCTGCAGCAGGAGATCAAGGGCGATCCGCGCACTAGCCTGCGTCAAGCCGAGGCCGGCGCGGTGTAGCGAGCCAGGTATGGCTCACTGACTTCCCACGCTGTATTCCCTCGGTCGATACCGAACGCATGCCATATGAGGCAACGAAGGGGCCGGAGAGAAACGCGTGAACGGCTACGGCGTTTCGCACCCGCCCCCACCCGGCAGCGACAGGGATCAGGAGATGTCGATCTGGTAGCGGAACCCCTCTGCAGCCGCACGGGAGATTCGGTATTCCAGCGGGCTCCGGTCGTAACCCAGTGCGACGCGCTCGATGTTCACCACGGGCGCACCGCTATCAATCGCCAATACCTTTGCCATGCCCTCGTCCGCCGCCCCAACGGTGAGGGTCTCCCGCGCCGAAGCAATACATTGGCCGCACCGCGCCTCGTATAGCGGATAGAGCAACTCGCCGAACTGTTCCGCCTCGATGTCCAGCAAAGCGCCGAAGCGCGAGGCGGGCAGCCAGATGTCCTCGTGGAACAGGGTGCGGGCTTCAATCATGCGCAGGCGCTCCAGATAGAGAACCTGCTCGCCTTCCGGCAGTGCCAATGCGGTCGCCACCTCCGCGGACGGCGCCTGCAGCGCCTTGACGAGAATCCGGCTGGTTGGAATTTCACGGCCACCGCTGGCATTCACCTGCCGAAAGAAGCGCGCTAGCGATGCATCGAAATTCGGCCGACGCACGAAGGTCCCCCGGCCTTGGCTGCGCAGCAGCAATCCCTCGCTGACCAGGGTGTCCACGGCCTTGCGCACGGTGCCAATCGCCACGCCATACAGGCGCGTCAGCTCGGCTTCGGTGGGAATGGGCGCGCCGGGCAGCCATTCCCCGGCAGCGATCTTGGCCAGCATCTCCTCCCGCAAGCGTTGATAGAGCGGCAGGCGTTCGTCGTATCCCAGTGGGGTTGAGGGTGTCATCGCAGGGTTCCTTTCAGCAGGCGAGCCACTTTATCACTCGGCAGTCGATTGACAGATATCCAGCGCTGCATATATGGTCATCTATTCATATATATGACTGTATGTCACACAAAAACGTGTGCCTGTTCTTCGCTCCGCAAGCGGACCCGGTACAGGCCACGACAACAATCGACCAAGGTTATCTGCCTATGAACGCCTCTCACCGGCCCGCCCTCACCGGCATAGACACCCATGCGCACATATTCCGCCGGGACCTGCCGATGGTTTCCAACCGCCGCTATAGCCCCGAATACGACGCGCTAGCCGAGCAGTACCTTGAGCACCTCGATCGCCATGGACTCTCCCATGGCGTGTTGATCCAGCCGAGCTTTCTTGGCACCGACAACAGCTTCATGCTCGATGCGCTGCAGCGTTACCCGCAGCGCCTGCGGGCTATCGCTGTGGTGGAGGCAGATACCAGCGAAGCGCAGTTGGACGAACTGGCTGAAGCAGGCGTGGTGGGCATCCGTCTCAACCTGATCGGCAAGTCGCTTGCCGACTACGTCAGTCCAGCCTGGACGGCTCTGTTCGAGCGACTGGCACGACGCGGCTGGCAAGTCGAGATCCAGCGCGGCATCGATGACGTGGCGCGGATAGGGGCAGCCATTCTGGCAACCGGCGTGGTGGTGGTGATCGACCATTTCGGCCTGCCTAGCGCAGGCATCGACCCGAGCAACCCCAGCCACCAAGCATTTCTTCAACTGCTCGGCCATGAGCGCGTCTGGCTCAAGCTATCCGCGGCGTACCGCAGCCACTCCGACCAGCAGCAGGCGCAACAACTCCTTGTGCAACTGCGTCAGGCGGCCGGGGGCATCGAGCGCTTTGTCTGGGGCAGCGATTGGCCCAACACGCAGTTTGAAGACCAGACCGACTACATCCGGCAGTTCGCCTTCATACAAGCGCTGCTGCCGGATGAAGGTGAACGCGCGCAGGTGCTCACAGCGAACCCGGCGAAGCTGTTCGGCTTCGACGTTTCCCGCTAAACGATCCATAACAACAATAGGACTTTCACCATGATGAGCCTGCTCGTCGTCGCGGCAATCGTCGCTGCCGTTGCCCTCGGCTACAGAACGAAGATCAACATCGGTCTGTTCGCCATCGCGTTCGCCTATCTGATCGGCTGCTTCGCCATGGGCCTCAGCCCGTCCGAGGTCATCGGCATGTGGCCGCTGAAGATCTTTTTCATCATCTTCTCGGTCTGCCTGTTTTACAGCTTCGCCACGGTCAACGGCACCTTGGAAAAGCTGGCCGAACACTTGATCTACCACTGCCGCACGGTGCCGCAGCTTCTCCCGTTCGCAGTGTTCTTCACGGCCACGCTCATCTCGGCGATGGGCGCGGGCTACTACACGGTGCTGGCGTTTATGGCACCCATTACGCTGCTGCTGTGCGAGCGCACCGGCATGAGCCTGATCACAGGCGGGATGGCTGTGAATTACGGCGCGCTGAGCGGCGCAAACTTCGTGTCTAGCCAGAGCGGCATCATTTTTCGCGGCCTTATGGTCAATGCCGGCATTCCGGAGAACGAAGCCTTCCTCAACGCAGCAGGCATCTTCGTCAGCACCCTGGTGATTCCATTGCTGGTGATTTCCGCGTTGGTTTTCCTGACCGGACATGGCAAGGCCATGAAGGCCACCGCGTTTGTTGCGACCGAACCGGCGCCCTTGAATCGCGAACAGAAGACCACGCTGTGGCTGACACTGACGATGATGGCTATCGTCCTGGCCGCCCCCATCACTCAGATTCTCTTTCCGGACAATGCGACGCTCAGCTTCATCAATTCGAAGATGGACATCGGCCTGATCGCCAGTCTGTTCTCCGTCATAGCGCTGCTGCTGAAGCTGGGCGACGAGCGCAAGGCCATGGCGTCGGTGCCCTGGGCCACGCTGATCATGATCTGCGGTGTCGGCATGCTGATTTCGGTCGCCATCAAGGCCGGGACCATCGATGTACTGGCGTCCTGGATGAGCAACAGCATTCCGCCGATCCTGGTTCCGATCGTCTTCGGCATCGTGGCGGCCTTCATGTCGCTGTTCTCAAGCACGCTTGGCGTGGTCACACCGGCGCTGTTCCCCATGGTGCCGCCCATTGCCTCGGCATTGGGTCTTGATCCGATGATCCTGTTTGTCGCCATCGTGGTCGGTGCACAGGCCACCTCGATCTCGCCTTTCTCCTCCGGGGGCAGCCTGATCCTCGGCTCCTGCACGACGGAGCAGAGCCGCGCCGCTCTCTTCCCGCAGCTCCTGTTCCGCGCCGCTCCACTGGGCTTCGTTGCGGCCCTGGTGTTCAACGCGCTGCTGACATTCGTCTATTGAGCCTTCGCTGATGCCTGGTGGGTGACGCCAGGCATCGGTGCGTACAGCTACGCTCAACGACCCATGCCGAGAGGCATGGGTCAGCCGCGGCAGCAACGCCGCAACGTTCCAGTGGGCCGCTGACGTATCCGCGGTCATGCGCATCCCCTGCGCCGGTACAATGCCGCTTCTCGTCGCAACGCCCCGGAGCCCCACAGATGTTCACCCTCACCCACCTGAACACGCCGCCGCCGGAAACGCTGAAAAACCAGGTGCTGCAAATGGTGGTGGACTACCTCACCGACATCAGCCCCGTATCGCTGCCTCCCAGTAATCCGCTGTACCCGCTCTATCAATACGTGGTCGGCTTCGAGGTGCACCGCTACCTGGACAGCATGGACGGTGCGCAGGCCGGCAAGCCCGAATTGATCATGGCGCTGGATGCGGACGATCCGGCCATCCTGCTCGGCTTTGCGCTGTACTTGCCCTATGTGAACGACCCGGACGCCAGTTCGCTCGTCTATCTGGCCGTAGAGCAGAGCCACCGCGGACAGGGCATCGGGCGGGCCATGGTGGCGGAGATGGTGTCGCGCTATCCCCATGCGGAGGTCGCCTGCGTGGCGGCCAAGGTGCCGTACTTCGAAACGCTCGGCTTCATGCCACTGGGCGCGCGCGGCCCGCAAGTCGTGATGAATACGCGAAGCCAAGCCTCGGACGGCGCACTGGCGATTCAGGACTTGCAGCCCATCTTCCAGACCCAGGAAGTCCGCCAGATCCACACCTATCTGGTGAAGCAACACGGCGCCGAGGCCCTGAGCAAGGCAGAAGAAGACCGGGACCGTCTGCTCGACGAACTGGCTCAGCAGGCTCGGCATCTGGCTGATCGTTACGGACCGGCCAAACGTTTGCATTAAATGGCCGGCGCCCCGTGCGACGAGCGCCGACTTCCGGCAGCGGGAGGGTTGCTACCCGACGTGCCGCGCTTCCAGGCCTGGCGACCGAGTCGGTCGGACAGAGGAAGTACGGCTACGGCGCACTAACAAGCTCCGGTTAGAGCCGTACCGCCTATCTCTTGCAGCGGCGAAAACGTGACCCACACCACCTAACCGCCACTCGGGCCTTGTTCGGCAGCACGCCGACGCTAAGGTGCGCGTGCTGGCAATCCAATATCACACGCCAGCTATCTGCCTAACACTCAGGAACGAGTAATCATGTTCAAGCAATTCATGATGAGCGCCGCGGCGCTGAGCTTTGCCGTAATGACCGGCTGCGCGTCGGTGCCAATGGAATCACCGGAGAAGGACCAAGCGCTTAAAACGTTCGCGGCGCCCGCACAGGATCAGGCCGGGTTGTATATTTTCCGCGACTCGATGCTCGGAGCTGCGCTTAAGAAAACGGTGAAGATTGACGGCGAAGTCATCGGCGAAACAGCCGCCAATACCTATTTCTACCGCCTGATCACGCCCGGCCCGCACACCCTGGCCACCGAGTCGGAATTCAGCGACAACCTGCTGGAATTGAACGCAGTGGCTGGCAAGAACCACTATGTCCGTCAATCAATCAAGATGGGGCTATTCGTCGGCGGTGCCAAGCTGACCGAAGTGTCGGAAAGTGAAGGCCAAAAAGCCGTAGCGAACACCGAACTGGCCCGCTAGGTCTGCGTTGGGTGCTGTGGGTTGATCGGGACAGGCCGCCAGCCTTGTGGGCGAATGAATTCGCCCCTACAGGCGCCAACGTCCGCCACGGCCCACGGCATCCCAAGGAGATCGCCCGGCGCCGCAGCGCACAGCTGACGGTCTGCCCAGAGCCCAGCCTGTCAACCGAACCGCCGCGGCCGTTCTATACGGCCGGTATCGGCTAACGCCTCCAACCACACCGCCTAGCCCCGCCGCCGCGATGTTCGTCTTGGCTGCAACTCATCCAGCGCGCCCGAGTGCTGCCTCGCCCATTCGTAGATCATCTCGATAGGCTCGACCATCAGCTGACCCAGCGGCGAGAGCGCGTAGCTCACCGCCGGTGGCACCGAGTCGAGCGTGTGGCGCTCGATCAGGCCGCTTTCCTCCAGCTCACGAAGCGTCTGTATCAGCATCTTCTTGGAGATACCGGGCAGGCTTCGATGCAGCGCGCCGCTACGGGCCGTACCGTCATGCCGCACATGGAGCGTGTGCAGAATCATGCTGGTCCACTTGGTCGAGAAGAGTTCCAGCACGCGCCTCGGTGCGCAGTCTTCGCGCCATTGTTCTTCGTCAGTGCCCGGTTGCATGGGGGATGGTCACCATTTGGTGCCGACTTGGATCGGCATTTTCGAGGGGATAAGGTGCAGGCCAGTTTCGTTTTGTGGGGGTCTGAAGATGACAAATCAAGCATTGGTGATTGGCGCAAGCGGCATCGTGGGTAGCGCGGTCTCTCGCCAGCTGGTCCGCGAGGGCTGGGCCGTGGCGGGGCTGGCGCGCCGCCCGAGCGCCGAACCGGGTATCGCCCCGATCAGCGCTGACCTGCTGGACCCGCCCGTTCTGGCCGCGGCGCTGAGCAGCCTGTCACCCACGCATGTCTTTCTCACGACCTGGTCTCGCCAGGCCAGCGAAGCGGAGAACATCCGCGTGAATGCGCAGATGATTCGCAACGTGCTCGACGCCGTTCGCCCTTCGGGCTCGGTGCGCCATGTCGCGTTGGTCACCGGGCTCAAGCATTACCTCGGCCCGTTCGAGGCCTACGGCAAGGGCGCGCTGCCGCAGACGCCGTTCCGCGAGGAACAGGGCCGGCTGGACGTCGACAACTTCTACTACGCCCAGGAGGACGAAGTGTTCGCGGCAGCGGCGCGCGACGGGTTCAACTGGAGCGTCCACCGTCCGCATACCGTCACCGGCGTCGCCGTGGGCAATGCCATGAACATGGCCACGACCCTGGCCGTGTATGCCTCGATTTGCCGCTTCACTGGACGACCATTTCGCTTTCCCGGCTCCGAAGTGCAGTGGAACAGCCTGACCGACATGACTGATGCCGACCAGCTCGCGCGCCACCTGCACTGGGCCGCCTCGACGCCGGCGGCGGCCAACCAGGCATTCAATATCGTCAACGGCGATGTGTTTCGCTGGAAGTGGATGTGGTCGCGCATCGCCGACTGGTTCGGCATCGAGGCAGCGCCGTTCGACGCACCCGCCCCGCTGGAACAGCAGATGGCGGACGATGCGCCGATCTGGGCCGAGATGGCGCAGCGCTTCGGACTCGCCGAAGCGAATATCGACACGCTCATTTCACCCTGGCACACCGATGCCGACCTGGGTCGCCCCATCGAAGTCGTCACGGATATGTCGAAGAGCCGCAAGCTCGGCTTTCTGGATTACCAGGCCAGCGACGAAGCCTTCTTCCAGGTCTTTGCCAGGCTGCGTGAGCGCAAGCTCATTCCTTGACCGGCACAGGCGCTGCGCGCACCGAAAGGATCGTTGGGCGACTCGGGTGATGCGCGGCGAGAACAGGGGCAGGCGGCGCCCCGAAAGGCGCCGCCGCAGCCCTTAGGCCGATAGCTTCTGGCTGAACTGATCGGCGGGTTTGCCGATGTCCATGCGGTCGGCGTTCATCACCTTGTCCCAGGCCTTGACGAAGTCGTGCACGAACTTCTCGTTGCCGTCGGCCATGCCGTACACCTCGGCCTGCGCGCGCAGCTCCGATTGCGAACCGAAGATGAGGTCCACACGGGTGGCCGTCCAGGTGGGCTGGCGGGTCTTGCGGTCCAGGCCCTGGAAGCGGTTCTTGTGCTCGGTGGCCGTCCACTCGTTCTTCATGTCCAGCAGGTTGACGAAGAAGTCGTTGGACAGTGTGCCGACACGGTTGGTGAACACCCCGTCCTGGCTGCCGCCAGCATTAGTACCGAGCACTCGCATGCCGCCGACCAGCACGGTCATTTCCGGCGCGCTCAGGCGCAGCAGATGCGCCCGGTCGACCAGCGCTTCCTCGGGCGCCATGAAATGAGACTCGTGGTAGTAGTTGCGGAAGCCGTCCGCGACCGGACGCAGCGCCTCGAAGGACTGGGCATCGGTCCACTTCTCCTCGGCATCCATCCGCCCCGGCGTAAAGGGCACGGTGACGTTGACGCCACCGGCCTGCGCGGCCTTCTCGATCGCAGCGCAACCGGCCAGGACGATCAGGTCCGCCATGGACACCTTCTTGCCGCCGGTAGCCGAGCCGTTGAAGTCGTTCTGGATCTCGCCCAGTTTCTTCAGCACCTTGGCCAGCAGCGGCGGGTTGTTGATCTCCCAGTCCTTCTGCGGGGCGAAGCGGATGCGCGCGCCATTGGCACCGCCACGCTTGTCCGAACCGCGATAGGTCGATGCCGACGCCCAGGCCACCGACACCAGGTCGGATACGGAAAAGCCCAGCCCGAGGATCTTCTGCTTGAGCGATGCGATGTCGGCGTCGTCGATCACCGGGTGGTCGCGCTCGGGAATCGGGTCCTGCCAGATCAGCTGCTCCTTCGGCACCAACGGGCCGAGGTAACGCGCGATGGGGCCCATGTCGCGGTGGGTCAGCTTGAACCAGGCGCGAGCGAAGGCATCCGCGAACTCGTCCGGGTTCTCGAGGAAGTGGCGCGAGATCGGCTCGTAGATCGGGTCGAAACGCAGCGACAGGTCGGTCGTCAGCATCGTCGGCTTGCGTTTCTTGTTCGGGTCGAAGGGGTCGGGAATGATTTCCGGAGCGTCCTTGGCCACCCACTGATGCGCGCCGGCCGGGCTCTTGGTCAGCTCCCATTCGAAATTGAACAGGTTCTCGAAGAAGTAGTTGGACCATTTGACCGGGGTCTGACTCCAGATGACTTCCAGCCCCGAAGTGATGGCGTCCGGCCCGATGCCGGTCTGGAACTTGCTGCGCCAGCCCAGGCCCTGATCTTCAATGAGCGCGCCTTCCGGCTCCGGCCCGATGAACGAGGGATCGCCCGCACCGTGGGTCTTGCCAAAGGTGTGGCCGCCGGCGATCAGCGCCACGGTCTCGTAGTCGTTCATGGCCATGCGGGCGAAGGTTTCGCGGATGTCGACGGCCGCGGCCTTCGGGTCCGGGTTGCCGTTGGGGCCTTCCGGGTTCACGTAGATCAGGCCCATCTGTACGGCGCCCAGCCCTGGATGCAGCTGGCGTTCGCCGCTGTAGCGCTCGTCGCCCAGCCAGGTGCCCTCAGGCCCCCAGAAGAGTTCTTCCGGCTCCCAGGTGTCGGCACGGCCGCCGCCAAAGCCGAAAGTCTTGAAACCCATGGATTCGAGCGCGACGTTGCCGGTGAGCACGAACAGGTCGGCCCAGGACAACTTGCGTCCGTACTTCTGCTTGATTGGCCAGAGCAGGCGCCGCGCCTTGTCCAGCGAGGCGTTGTCCGGCCAGCTGTTGAGCGGAGCGAAGCGTTGCTGCCCGCCGCCCGCGCCGCCGCGGCCGTCGGTGATGCGGTAGGTCCCGGCGCTGTGCCAGGCCATGCGGATAAAGAGGCCGCCGTAATGCCCGAAATCGGCCGGCCACCAGTCCTGCGAATCGGTCATCACCTTGTGCAGGTCGGCGATCACGGCGTCTAGATCGAGCGTCTTGAACTCAGCGGCGTAGTCGAAATCACCGCCATAGGGATTCGAGCGCGGCGAGTGCTGGTTCAGCGACGTGAGGCTGAGCGCCTCCGGCCACCAGTCCCGGTTGGTCGTGCGTTTGCGGGGCGAGCCGGCGCCATGACCGAACGGGCAGCCACCACCGGCGTTTGCTCCAGACTCATCATTCATCTTCTGTTCCTCACGTGGTTATCGTTAGCGCGGTCAGGCACCGCTTCAAAAAACGTAGCACCGGATCACGGATGGACCGATGACACCTGGTGTCCACCGGAGCGGGAGCAGTAGAGCGCAAAGCGCTGAAAGCCAGTCACGGAGCGGGTTGCGCGCGGGTCGAGGCAGGGAAAGAGACTCACACAAAGAAATATGAAATTTTCCTATCGCCCTGATAGGCACGCCTTCTTACAGAGCGGGGCGAAGGCGTCTTTTTGGCGATAGGCTGCCTCGGCACTGGCGCAACAGAGCGGGACGACTAGCCTGGAGGGAACCCCTGACCACGCGGAGACCCGACATGAACGGCGCCGAACTTGCTGAACGCTACCGAGGCTATCTCGCCTGCTTGAACAGCCGGAACTGGCCGGAGCTGGGCCTGTTCGTCGACGACGACGTGCGCTACAACGGCGAGCGAATCGGCCTGGACGGCTACCGCTCGATGCTCGAAGCGGACGTGCGAGCCATTCCCGACCTGCGATTTGATGCCCGTTTGCTCATTGCCGAGCCACCCCACGTCGCCTGCCGGCTATGGTTCGACTGCACGCCAGTGGGCGATCTGTTCGGCTATTCGGTCAATGGGCAGCGCGTCACCTTAAGCGAAAACGTGTTCTACACCTTCGCCAAGGGGCGGATTCGTGAAGTCTGGTCGGTGATCGACAAGGCGGCCGTCGGCGCTCAGCTCTGACGCACCGGGGATGCGCGCTCGACCCGCTGCGGCACATGCGCAGCGGGTCATCGCGGAGGTTGTCACGCCTGGACCGGGCGCGATGCTGCAACCGGTGTACGTGGATACGTGCCGTTCAGAGGCTGTAGTCGCGCAGGCCGGCGTACAGACGCGTCATCTCGTTGAGCTGGCGGAACATCGACTCGGCATTGACCGCCACGATGGTCGGTACGAACTGCTCGGAGCTGAACGCCTTGCTGGCGAACTTCCAGCGAGCATCGGTCTTGCGCAAGGCTTCCGCGATTTCCGCGGTTGGCGCGCCGGCAGCCTGAAGTTCGGTCATGATGACGCCGAACTCCTTGACCGAACGTTCGAACTGCTCGTCCAGCGCTGGGTCCTGCACACCCCAGGCCCGCGCCATGTAGAACATGGCGGTGCGCTGGGTCAGCACGCGGTTCCAGCCGCTGCGATTGATCGAATGCGAGGCTTCGTCCCCGTTGTGTTGTTCGAAGAGGTTCGTCACCTCCTGAGTCTGGCGTACCAGCTCCTCGGCCTTGGCCAGCACGGCAGGTGCCTGGGCCTTGTCCGGCGTCGCTTCGGCCAGGGCACGGTAGGCGGTCCAGGTACGCTCGACTTCCTCCAGCGCCGCGCGAATGGCATCGTTCGGCGCGGCCTGCTTGAGCTGAGCGTGGTGATCTTCGAATAGCGCGATGCTCGAGGTGAGCTGCTCGGTGGCTTCGTCGACCTTCACACCGGAGCCGATCATCAGGTAGTCCTTGGCAACGATCTGCCCCAGACTGCGCTGCAGACCAGCCATGTTCATGACTTCCAGAGGCGCCATTTCCGCCCAGCACGTGGCACTCAGCAGACTGCAGCCCAGCAGCAGTGCGCGGAGAGATTTCTTGATAAGCACGGTAGATCCTTTCTGATTCGTGAATCGGCACTGCGTAGTGCCAGGCACATCCCGGCGGCCAGAGAACAGGCGCCGCGGATGGCTATTTGACAGCCCGTAGCTTTCTCGAAGCTTGCAACGGATGGGAAAGGCGCCGCAGCCATCCAAAATTGTGAACCGGCGCAACGGAAACCCGACGCTTGACGGCCTCGGCCACCAGGCTGCCTGTTTCACCGCTGCGATCGCGACCGGCCCTCGCCTGCCGTCCATCGCCCGCTTCGCCAAGCAGTGAGAACCAGTACCGCTTCAAGTGATAACGCCGCGACAAATAGTGGCCATTTGACGCTAGACTCCGCCGCGCCCAAGGATGGCGAATGAGCGCTTCGCACGCGAGCGCCAGCGACCGTCCACGGCATGCCACCGCTTACCGTAGAACATCAAGGATGTAACCCATGACTTTCCCTAAACTGCTGGCCGCCGGGCTCCTCAGCCTGGTGCTGACCGGCTGCGTATCCTTCACCCCTTCCGGGCCCATCGGGCTGCCTGAGCGCATCGTCGAACAGTCCATACCTGCCGGCGCCATGGTCAAGGATGTCGTGATCAGCGACCCGCGACTCAATGAAAATCAGCGCCGCAACATCAGTAATGTCCTGACGACACAAATCGCACAACACGTGGAGCGTGGTGAATATTTCGAGCGCGTCATCTCCTTCCCGGCGAAGCTCGGCGAGCAGGATGTCGAGTTGCAGTTCGAGTTTTCGTCCCTCAAAGGCAAGCGTACGCCGCACCCCGGGTACTTTCCGGGCGCTTTGCTGACGTTGACGGTCTGGATCTGGGTGAACGGGCCCATCTATGTCGACAAGTACGACCTGGCCGCCGAACTGACCATCAGGGACGCCTCCGGCAAGCAAGTGGCCGTGTCGCAAAAGACGCTGCAACTCAACCAGAACACCGGGCTTTGGGACGCCGACTATTTCAGCACTTCCCTGGGTGCGCGACAGCTGACCCAGTTGGTCGAAGACCTGCTGCAAGACGGCACGCGCCAGCTGCAACACTGACAAGGACGATCGAATGAACAAGCTGCTATTGCTTCTGACCCTTCTCGCATCCCTCGCTTTGCAGGGCTGCATGACCTACTCGCACAACTCGCTGCCGGCCGTGTCGCCATGGCCATTGGAAGCGGCGGCCAAGACCAAACCAACCGCCTTTCTCAAGGTGCAGACCGAGTACTCGGTCAACGGAACGCCAACGGCGAACAATCCCAACATTGCACCGCTCGAGAAGCTGATCGCCCAGGCGTTCACCGACAGTGGCCGCTTTGCCCGAGTGACCACCGAGCAAGAGGCATCGGATCTCTACATCACCGTGACCCTGCGCAACCAGGAAACCGGCAACCTGGGGCTTGCCGTAATCACCGGGGCGACCTTCTTCCTGGTACCGGGCACGTTCGATAACAAGCTGATCATGGACATGATGTTCCGCGACGCCGACGGCAAGAAGCTGGGACGGGTCGAGCAACAGGAGACGCTAACCACCTGGATGCACCTGTTGCTGATATTCGCCATGCCGTTCAACGAATCGGGCGATGGCGTACTTCGCGAGCTGACCAAAGCCAACCTGTCCGAAGCGGCCCGCAAAGGGCTGATCTAACGCGCGTTATCGGCACTCCCTGAACCACGACCCTCCCCCCGCACCGCCGCGTGCGGGGCGTGAGGGTCAGACCGGCTTCATCATCACCAGAATGAACCCCGCGGCAATGCCGGCGAACGCAATGATCCAACCGATCCGGTGTGCACGGTTCTTTTCCGCTTGGCGGATGGGGTCTACCGGCTTTTTCTTTCTCACGAATACCTGCCTCTCGATTGGATGACCGAGGCGCGAGGCGCGCCGCGGCGGGCCGTGTGAAAACGTTGCGAGCGAAGACCGGAAGGACTGGTGTTCCGGAAAATTGGCGAAAACACGGAGCGTGCGCCGTGAATGAGCCTATCGACCGAGGCCCGCAAACGGGGCCAGCTACTAACGCAGCATGGTCAAGCGCAGCCGTTTCCACACGGCCTGGTAGGTCGCCTTTTTAGGCGGGCTGGAGGGGAAAGTCCAGCG
Source organism: Stutzerimonas marianensis (assembly GCF_022810315.1). Classification (NCBI taxonomy): domain Bacteria; kingdom Pseudomonadati; phylum Pseudomonadota; class Gammaproteobacteria; order Pseudomonadales; family Pseudomonadaceae; genus Stutzerimonas; species Stutzerimonas marianensis. Next base: position 14,272 of record NZ_JALGRD010000006.1, read on the forward strand.
AGGCGTTAGGCGAGCGCAGGCGTGGCTCAGCCGAGCGGGCTTTCGCCGGCATTGGGCTCATCCTTGGGCGCTGGCTGCGGCTTGCGGCTGCCTTCCTGCTCGGGTAAGTCGCCGTCTTCGTCGAGATCCTCGGGTGTCAGGCCATCCTTGGGCGGGTCTTTGGGGTCGGTCATGGCGCAATCCTCCAGGTATGGAAAACACGACTCACAGGGTAGGACGCCCCGCCGTGTTCAGCGTTCGTCCCTGAATGAAAACGCCCCGCACTCGGTCGAGGCGGGGCGTTTCGTTGCAGTACGCTTTACTGGTTCTGCGTCACGGTCGCCAGGTTGCCGCTACCGCTCTGCATGATGAAGGCGAGGTTCGCCTGCATGTCGTTCTGCATGACGGTGGCCTGGTTGTAGGAACCCCCTTCCTGGATGACGCTCGCATACTGCTCGTTACCGGTCTGGTCGATATCGATCGAGTTGTTCGAACCGTCGTACTGGAACGCATCGACCGTGAGCGCGTCACCATCCTGGGCCACATCGACGCTGTGGTAGTCACCTGCGGACATGCCCCAGATTTCGTTGCCGTTGCCCGCCTGGCTGAAGTCGCCGGTGTTGTTGTCGCCCGCCTGGGTGAAGTAAAGGTCGTTCGCCGAACCGGTTTGCGCAGCGGTCAGATCGTTCCCATCGCCGGCCTGAACTGCGAAAGCCGTCGAGTCGCTCGAGCCCGTCTGGTTGATGGTTGCGTCGTTGTAGTTACCGTACTGCTGCACGTAGCCTTCGTTGCCCTGACCCTCAGTCTGCTTGATGGAAGCAGTGTTCCAGTCGCCGACTTGGTAGGTGCTCGCCAGGCTTTCGGTCTCGCCATACTGATCGATGCTGGCCTGGTTGTTGTTGCCGTCCTGATACTGCTTAGCCTCGACGCTTGCCGAATGCTGCTGGGACACGCTGGCGTTATTGCCAGAGCCGTTGGTCTGGGTTTGCTCGGACAGGGAGCTACCAGCTGTGGCGAATTGCTTGACGTAGAGCGTGTTGTAGCTGGAGGTGTCAGTCTGGGTCTGCTCGGCCTTGGCGAACGAATCGGTTTCCTGGTAGATCTCGACCGTGTCGTTGTTGCCGTGCTGATACTGCTCGGCGACGTTTCTGCTGGTGCCGTACAGGCCCTTCTTCTGGGTGACGGTCGCGGTATTGTAGTCACCCGTCTGCACCTGGCTGGAAGTGTCGAGATCGGCAAAAGCCTGGGTGGCGGCGAGGGTCAGGATGGCAGCTGCGAGCGGTTTGCATTGGAACATGAGTCATTCTCCATTGATTATTTTTGGCTCTACTTCCTTACGGCACGGGCTGGAGCCCGTGCGTCATGCATCGAATCAGGCGAAGGCCTGGGACCGATGCAGGGCGGGCACAGCTGAAAGCCCGACTCCGCAGGTGCGCCGTCGCAGGCACACCAAGCCCGCGGCAGCGCCAGGCGCATGCTGCCGATCAGACAGATAGTTGACCGCGCGACCTACTCGGCGGAGGGCGCCGGTTGCCGCGATGTGGCGAGGCAGGGAAAAAGGCGGGTGACGCTGCAAGTCGTGCTCGGCGGATGAATCGGTGGGCAACCGCATGGGGCATCCTGGCGTCCGTTGTCAGGACTGTGATCTTGCGCAAGGTCACCTAGCGTCGAAATCCATCCAACGGCTGAAAACAACCGAAACCGGCGGCCACCTGCCGCTATTGGCCGCCGAAGACAGCCGTCCAGTAGATGCCCGCGTCGCTCTGCGGATCGACTGCATAGGCGGCGCCCAGCTCGCTGAAAGCCGGGTTCATCAGATTGGCGCAGTGGCCCGGGCTGGCCAGCCAACCTTCGACGACGGCGCTGGAGCGATCCAGCGCCGCAGCGATGTTCTGCCCGACCTGAGCACCGGTGTAGCCGGCCAGCTCGGCACGATCGCCCGGCGTGCGTCCATCACGGTCGAGCGGGCCGAAGTAATTGCCGTTGGCCATGCCCCGGCTGTGCCGTTCGGCAACCTCGGCGAGCGTGCCGTTCCAACGCAGCGGTCGGGCCGCGGCAAAGGGGACGCCGCCACACTGGCGCGCCTGCCCACGCGCGCGGTTGAGCTCATCGAGCAGCATCTGCCCTTCGGCTTGCGAATCTTTCAGGTGAGCGCCGAGCAGTGGACGGGCCAGGACGATACGCCAGTCGCGCCCTTCACGGCTGACACCGATATCGGCGAACTGCGGATCGAGCACCACCCGGCAAAAACTTTCCCGCAACGCCTGCATTGCAGCCTGGGCGTCCCGCGGGCCGGACAGGCTGATGGCCTGCACGTTGACCATCGGATAGCCGGCACGAGCCAGCGAGCCCTGCAGGTCACCGGCCCCGGTGGCCGGCAGGATAAGGCGCACATCGAGCGCCAGCGGCGTCAGCTCTTCGCTCGACCCCTCTGCGCAACGCTGCACCTCGCTGCGGTAGGTATTGATCGCCTCGATCAGTTGCGTCTCCTCCCCCGCCGCACTGGCGATACCGCTGCCAGTCGCCAGTGACAGGAAAATCAGGATCGAGGGAAACGCGCGCATGAAAGCCTCCAAATACCCGAATGGCTGGGCGAGACGCCGAAGATGCACCGTCCGGCCGCCTTTCGTCGAGCCCCGTCTGCGCAAAAGCGCGCGTCTGCCGCCGTTGTCGCTGCGTAGCCCCTTGCGATTGGCATGCCGGCGCATTTTATAATCGTTCTTATTTGCACGGTATCCGCATGTCCGCTCCGGCCCTTCGCCAGATCCTGGCGATCGAGGATGATCCCGTCCTCGGCAAGCATCTGAAAACCTCTCTGGAGGGTTGCGGCTTTAACGTGACCCTGACCGATAACGGCACGACCGGCCTGTCGCTGGCCCGTGATACCGATTTCGACCTCATTCTGCTCGATGTGATGCTGCCCGGCCTCGGCGGGATGGAGTTGCTGACCGAGCTGCGCTCACGCCGGCGCACGCCGGTGTTGATGATGTCCGCGCTGGGCAACGAAGCGCATCGCATCCAGGGCTTCGACAGCGGCGCCGATGATTACCTGCCCAAGCCGTTCAGCCTCGAGGAGCTACAGGTGCGCATTGCCGCGATCCTGCGTCGGGTGGCCTACGAACGCAGCGAGCGCAGGCGCATGCCGGCTGCCAACGACGACCTGCTCCGGTTCGATGATCTGCGTAGCGATATGCGCTACGAGGGTCGCTGGATCGGCCTGACGGCAACCGAGTACCGGCTGCTCAAAGTGCTGTACGAAGCCAACGGCGAGGTGCTGAGCAAGCCGTTCCTCTATCAGCAGGCGCTGCGCCGGGGTTACTCGCAGCACGACCGCAGCCTGGACATGCACATCAGCAACATTCGCCGCAAGCTTGCGCGTGAGCAGGTCGCATTGAGCCTGGAGTCGGTCTGGGGCAAGGGCTACGTACTGGATCGGCCGGCCCACTGATGCCCAATCGTCATTCCCTGTTCTGGCGATTGGTCGTTCTGGTCGCCGGGTTCTGTCTGGCGATGATCTGGGCCAGTGGCTATGTCAGCCGTCAGATCGACCGAAGCACATCCTACCTGTCGCCCGAGGCGCTCGAAGTACTGGCCGGCTACGCGGAGCAGGCCGAGGCGGCGCTCGAGCAGGGCCCCGAAGCCCTGGCGCGCTGGCGCGAAACGGTCGAGGCGCGCGAGTCGAGCTGGCTGGTGATCGTCGATGCCAAGCTTCAACCGCTCGGCGGCCAGCAGCTCAGCGATGAGGCGCGCCAACAGCTGATGTTCGTCCGGCACTACGCCTGGCCAATGAGCCGGCGCTTCCAGGGACTGCCGCTGATATCGATTCCCATGCAAGAGGCTCGTGCGCAGCTGATCATGCGACTGCCAGAGCGCTTTCGGCCCTGGCGCAACCATGCGCTGCTGACGGCCGGTGCGGTCTACCTGGCGCCCGTGCTGCTGTCGGTACTGTTCTGCGGGATCCTCTACCGCCTGCTCGTCTCCCCGCTCGAGGCGCTCAGGCGACAAGCCAACGCCGTACGCGGCAATCGCCTCGACTCGCTGCTGCCAGCCACGATCGCCCATCGCAGCGATGAACTCGGCGAACTCGGCCGTTCGCTCGAATACCTCACGCGCCGCCTGCGCGATACCATCGCTCAGCAGCAACAACTGCTGCGTGACCTGTCCCATGAGCTACGCACCCCGCTCAGCCGCCTGCGCGTCGCCTGTGAAACGCCGTTGAGCGCCGAGGAAATGCGCCAGCGCACCGACCGCGAGGTGGTCGGCATGCAGCAACTGGTCGACAGCACCCTCGAGTTCGCCTGGCTCGACAGCGAGCAACCCCGCTTCGAATGCGAGCCCGTCGAGGTGGCAGCACTCTGGGACGTACTGTGCGAAAACGCCTGTTTCGAAGCCGGATGGCCCCGCGAGCGCATCCGCGCCCTGGTGCCCGAGGACTGCCGCGTGCTCGGCAATCTCAATGCCCTGGCGCAAGCCATGGAAAACATCCTGCGCAACGCGATCCGCTATTCACCGGCACAGGGCCAGGTATGCCTGACCGCCCACCGTGAAGCCCGGCATTGGCGCCTGAGCATCGGCGACGAGGGGCCGGGCGTGCCGTCCGATCAGCTGGGCGTGATCTTCCATCCCTTCGCCCGCCTCAGCGCCGCACGCCCCGGCGGTGACGGCTTCGGCCTCGGCCTGGCCATCGCCCGCAGCATGGTACTCATGCAGGGCGGCGAGATCTGGGCCGAGAACGGTGCTCCCGGCCTGCGCATGAACATCCGCCTGCGAAATGTATAGATTGTAAATGCGCTTTACTCTCAAATGAGAATACTTAGCATTACTGCCGACTTTGCGACTGTACCGCCGTCCGATCCCTGACGCCCTGTGCCGGACGGCGTAACGCCACTCAAGGAGACTGCAGTAAATGGTGATTTTCAATCGGACCCGGCTGGCTTGTGCAATCGCCCTGACGACATATGTCAGCGTGCCGGCTCAGGCCGAGGACGCGATCGAGTTGCAGCCCACCACGGTGGTGACCGCTGCCGGTTACGAACAGAACATTGCCAAGGCGCCCGCCAGCATCTCGGTGATTACGCGCGAGCAGCTGGAGAAGCAGTCCTACACCAATGTCGTCGATGCGATGAAGAACATTCCCGGCGTCTACGTCACCGGGGGCGGCAACATGCAGGACATCAGCATCCGTGGCATGACCTCTTCCTACACCTTGTACCTGGTCGATGGCCGCCCTGTCTCTGCCGGGCGCTCGGTGAACACCAACGGCAGCGACGGCGGCAAGCAGATCGGCCTGCCGCCGTTGGCCATGATCGAACGCATCGAGGTGATCCGCGGGCCGATGTCCTCCCTCTACGGCTCGGAAGCCATGGGCGGGGTGATCAATATCATCACGCGCAAGGGTGGCGATGCCTGGGCCGGCACGGTCAGCACCGAATACAGCCATTCTCTGAACGACCTCAATGAGGACGAAGCGACCACGAATTTGTACCTGGGCGGCGCCCTCGTTCCGGGCCTGCTGGGCGTCAAGTTGAACGGCAGCTACACCCGCGCGCAGGAGAGCGAATTCGCAGGTGGCAGCGATGGCGCGGCCAGCATGCCGGATAGCCAGCGCAGACAGGGCGGCATCGAGTTGTATCTCACGCCGGACGAACAGAACCGGTTCTCGGCCAGTTACCAGGCCGCGCGCCTGAACGAAACCCACCATCCTGGCGAGAGCGTCGACGTCACGGCGGCCAAGAGCACCACGGATTATGAAAAAGACATCTACGTGCTGGCCCACGACGGGCACTACGGAACCTGGCAGGTCAGCAGTTACCTGCAGCACGACTCGTCCGAGCGGGTGCAGGACCTCACCAAGCGGGAGGAAATCACCACGTTCAATACCCAGGCCAGCTACTTCTGGGGATCGCATGTCTTTACTGTCGGCGGCCAATACAAGTACGAGGACTTCACCGACAAGTCCAACGGCCTGTTGACCTCCAATATCGACGGCGCCGTCGCCAGCGTGGACCGTTGGCTCGCGGCGGTCTTCGCCGAGGCCGAATGGGGCGTGACCGAGGACCTCGCCGTGACCACCGGGCTTCGCTACAACGACGACGAGCTCTTTGGCGGCTACCTATCGCCGAGGCTCTATGCCGTGTACCAGTCAACCGACAATCTGACGCTCAAGGGCGGGATTTCGACAGGCTACAAGCAGCCAGGCCTGTCGGATGCCACCGAAGGCTTCGGTCGCGGCACGGGTGGCGGTGGCTCCCCGGCGCCCTACCCTCGCGCGCTGATCATCGGCAATCCAGACCTGGAACCCGAGACCAGTACCAACTATGAGTTGGGCTTCAACTACGACAATCCCGAGTTGGGCTTCAACATCAGCGTCATGGCCTTCCATACCGTCTACAAGGACAAGATCGCCGAGGAACGGCTCTGCCAGACCGACCCCGATGGATCGAGTGCCAACAGGAACAATGTCGCGGCCTGGTCCTGCAACTTCGGCGGCAACAACTACTACTTCCTGAGCACCCGGACCAACGTCGACGAGGCGACCATGCAAGGCGTGGAATGGACGCTGGACTACGACTTCCGACCGAACCTGCGCCTTAGCACCAGCTACACCTTTACCGAGTCCGAGCAGAAGACCGGCGAGTTCAAGGGTGACCCGCTGAACAAGCAGCCCAAGCACATGGCCAACGCCTTGCTCGACTGGCAGGCCACCTCGCGCCTCAACGCCTGGTTGCAAGGCAACTACCGAAGCGAGACGAGCGACTACATCAGCCGCACCAGCATGTCGGACGGCACGCCAGGCTATGGCTTCTTCGATGCCGGGGTGGTGTACAAGCTGACCCGCAACGTCGACGTCAAAGCGGGCCTCTACAACATCGCCAACAAGGAAGTCAGCAACGAAGACTATGAGGTGGTGCTCGACGGTCGCCGACTCGTTGTGGGCATGACGGTCGATTTCTGACGAACCCGCCGTGGCGCGCCCGGCGCGCCGCGGCTGTATCTGCAACTGCCCGAGCGCCGGACGCGTATCGGGCGTTCTTCGTGTGGACCCTCCACCGGGAGCCCTCCGTGATCCGATCAGCCGCGCTCATGCGCAGCGCCTGGCCTGAGCGCCTGGCGCGCATCGTTCTCGCTATCCTTGGCGGCTATGCCTTCACCTACGCTTTCACTGCCGCGCTGGCCCGATTGCTGCCGATGGCCCGTGTCGATGCGCTGGTGACCGCCTCGCTGCTTTCCTTCATCGTCTACCTGGCGTTCCTGCTTTGGGCATTCACCGCGGCCTCACTGCGCCGCGTGACGCTGGCCATGGCCGCCGCGATACCCCTCGCCGCCATCGGCTTCTGGCCGCAGGTGCTGGAGCTGTTGTCATGACGCGTAGCCTGACGCAATCGATGTCCACACTGCACACCTGGAGCGGCCTGCTGCTCGGCTGGGTACTGTTCGCCATTTTCCTGACCGGTACGCTCGCCGTGTTCGACAAGGAAATCAGCTGGTGGATGCAGCCTGAGCTCGCCGATCGGTCGTCGTCGGCAGCCGAGGCGGCGAACGTCGCCCAGCGCTGGCTGGCGGCGCATCACCCGGACGAGTCGAACTGGAATGTCAGCTTGCCGAATGAACGCTCCCCGGCGCTGGCCGTCTCGGTCGGCGAACGTCGCCGCGGCAGCGGCAGCGACCTGACTCACCTCGACCCGGTCACAGGTGAGACCGTGGAGCCGCGCAAGACCATTGGCGGCAACTTCTTCTTCCGCTTTCACTTCACGCTGAACATGCCTCGCCTGCTCGGCGTCTGGATGGTCGGTTTCGCCGCAATGGCGATGCTGGTGGCGCTGATCAGCGGCATCGTCATCCACAAGAAGTTCTTCAAGGAATTCTTCACCTTCCGCCCCGCCAAGGGGCAGCGCTCATGGCTGGACGCCCACAATGCCAGTGCCGTTCTGTTGCTGCCCTTTCACCTGATGATTACCTATACAGGCCTGGTGATCTTCTTCCTGCTCTACATGCCAGCGGCCGTCGATGCGCTGTATGCCGGCGATCGCCAGGCTTATTTCCGCGACGCCCAACCGGCGGGCGCCGTTGAACCCAGTCGGCCGCAACCGCAAGCCCCGCGTGGCCCCGACCGCGAGCAGGCGCTCGACGCACCGCAGGCCCCGCTGGTTGCCTTGGGCAACATCGTCAGCCAGGCCGAAGCACATTACGGTCGCGGCATGCTCGGCGGCCTCGCCGTCAGCAACCCCGGCCATGCCAACGCTGAAGTCACGGCACGTCCCGTCCTGGGTAGCCGGATCGAGCTGACCAAGGGTGAAGGCCTGGTCTTCAACGGCGCGACAGGCGAACTGATACGAGCACCGCAAGCGTCGCGCACCAGCCAATTGACCCAACGCGTCATGGCGGGGCTGCACTTCGCTCAGTTCGGCGGATATCCGATGCGCTGGCTGTACTTTCTCTGCGGTCTGGTCAGCAGCGCAATGATCGCAACGGGCCTGGTGCTTTACACGGTCAAGCAACGCAGGCAGGCCAAGGCCAACCCGACCTTCCTGCGGCTTGTGGAAATACTGAACGTCACGGCCGTTGCCGGCTTGTCCGTGGCCTGTATCGCACTACTCTGGGGCAATCGCGTCCTGCCGGCGGAGATGCCGGGCCGGGAGTCCTGGGAGCTTCGTGTGTTTTTCGGCGTATGGGCCCTGAGCATGTTGCACGCCTGGCTGCGCCAGCCGATGCAGGCGTGGCGCGAGCAGCTCTACCTCGCCGCCGCGCTGGCCCTCAGCCTGCCACTGCTGGACCTGGCTACCGGTGGCCTCGATGGGGATGGGACGCGCCTCGGGTTGCTCACTGGAGTCGCGCTCATGGGGCTACTGCTCGGCTGGACAGCCTGGAAAATCCCCGCAGTCGTCGCGGCGCGCAAGGCACGAGCGGCATCATTGAAGCGCCCGGTTCAGGAGGTCTCGTCATGAGTGGCTCCGCACTGTTGGCGAGCCTGTTACTGGCCTATACCGGCATGCTGGGCTTCTGCCTGGGCAAGGAGAAGCACTGGAAGCAACTAGTGAGTCCTCGGGTACCGGCTCGGCTTCGCCTTCTCTGCATACCGGCAGGCGCGCTGGTACTCGGCCTGGCACTTTACGCCGCCAACCACGTTTGGCCTGGTGGCATGGCCTGGGTTGGCTGGTTCGGCGCCATATCACTGACCGGCTTCGCCCTGCTCCTGCTGATTCCCTATGTGCCCCGCGTGACGACGGCGCTACCGCTGGCCGGCGGGCTGATCTGGGCAATCGGCGCGCTACTCTGAGGTGGGCTTGCCGTAACGGGTGGATCGTGCGGCAAGCAGTCGTCAAACCAAGTCATGCGGACCCGACCCGATCGCCCCTATCCGCAATGCCGACACGCCACTTCAGCACGCAGCGGGCGAATGAATTCGCCCCTACGTTTCGGCGCATTGCGCCTGTGGCGCCGCATCCTATTAGCGGGTCTGCATTCCATTGCGTGAGCCTGTGGAGCGAACCTGCTCGCCAATCGGCCAGAAGCACTCCCCGGCCACCCCCTCACCTCGGTGCAACGCTCGACCAACGAAAACGCCGCGAAAATCGCGGCGTTCTGCGTACCCCTGGATCGCCGACGCCAAGGTCGCGAGGTCCAGTCAGGCGATGAAGCTTTTCCACTGCCAAGGCGACCCAGACCAGGCCGGAGCCTCGCCTGGATCGAAAGGCAACGCTTACCAATTGTAGCTTACTTTCGCAGTGATTTCGCGACCGGGGTTGTAGTAGTCCGCCGTGCCCGAGCCAACCACGTGCTGCTCGTCCAGCAGGTTGCTGACGTTGATGGCCAGATCGGTGCCTTTGGCGATCTGGTAGTTGAAGGCCGCGTCGAAGAGCGTGGCGGCGTCACTCTTGCCGGTGTCGTTGAAGGCACCAAAGTAATAGGCGCCGACGTAGCGGGCACCAAGGCCAACACTGACATCCGTTCCCGGCACGTTGTAGTAACTCCAGAGCGAGGCCGAATGCTTGGGCACGGAGACGAACTCGTTACCCTTGATTGATACAACCTCATAACCTGCTCCTGTCCAGGACTGCAGCGCACCGCGGAGCACTTCGGTGTCCATGTAGGAATAGCCGGCTATCAGGGTCAGGTCCTTGTTCAGCTCTGCCTTGGCCTCCAGGTCGAGGCCGCGCACGCGCTGCTCACCCACCGTTTGTTGGTCGATGAGCCCGTTGGACTGAACCACTGCGATCGCGATGTCTTCCTGCGTCAGCTCGTAGATTGCGGCCGAAAACAGGGCGTTCATCTCCACTGGAGAATATTTCACGCCCACCTCGTACTGCTTACCGCGCTCAGGCGTGACACCCAATTCAGGTGGGGAAACGGACTCCACATAACTGACGTAGGTAGAAACCTCGTCGTTTAAAACATAGGTCAGAGCACCGCGAAACGAGTTTTCCGAGAAGCTATCTGAAGTCTTGCTGCCGGCGAGATAGTCGGTTTCCGACAAGTCCATGGAGTCATTGCGCATACCGAGCGTGACGATGAAGCGCTCGTAGAACGACAGGTTCTGCTGCAGGAATACCGATTTGACCGTGTTGTCCTGATCCCTGTCCTGATAGACGATTGCAGGCGAAACGCCGCGGTAAACCGGGTTGGTCACGTCGATTGGATCAGCGGCGCCATATACGGAGACATTCTCAGTAGACGCATCGAGATACTCGACACCCACGACGCTGCTGCTATCGATGTTTTCGAAGCGCGCATCGTATTGCAGCATCACATTGCCGTTGAACTGCTCACCTTCGCTGTCGAAGCCGAGATAGCCTCGGTCGACCAGGTTGCCGGTTCGACCAGCATAATCGTTGATGTAGACATAGCCGTAGGCATCGGTCAGTTCGCTATGGCGCAGGTTGCTTCGCAGCGTGAAACCATTGTCGAAATCATGGCTGAAGTTGGCGCTGATGTTGGTGCGCTCGACATCGTGGAAGTTGTAACTCGGCTCGCCGAAGAACTCGTCGCGGTCATACTCCCGATCCTTCGGGTAGCCACCACTGTTGGGCGTATTGTCCTGGCGCAGGTGATCCACTATCAAAGTGGCCGAGGTGAAGGCGGTCGGCGCCCAGGTCAGGCCGCTCATCAGCAAGTTGTTGTCGTCTTGAGAATGGTCGTATTCGCGGTCGCTGTCCTGCAGCTTGCCAGTGAAACGGTAAGCCAGAGTCTCGCTTTCGTTCAGCACGTCGCCGACGTCCACGCCAGCTTCCTTGTGGTCGAAGGAACCGTAGGTCACGAAGCCTTGCCCGAAGCTTTCGAAGCGCGGTTGCTTGCTCACGAAATTCACCGAGCCGCCTGGGTCCGCCGGCCCGAACAGCGTGGAGTTGGCGCCGCGCAGCACTTCAACTCGCTCATAGGCGAACGGTTCTTCACGAACACCGCGCATCGAGCCCAGGGTCAGCCCGTCACGATAGGTCGTGGCATCGAAGCCACGGATCTTGAAGTAGTCGTTGCGATCGTCCGTGCCGTAGAAATCGGTGATGACGCCCGGCGTGTACTGCAGCACTTCTTCGGTGGTACTGGCGCTGCGCTGCTCGATTTCCTTCTGTGTGATGACTGAAACCGAGGCCGGCGTATCGAGAAGGCTGGTCGCCACCTTTCCGCCTACCCAAAGCTCCTTGGCGACGACCGAATTCGCATCATCATCGGCAGAGGCCTGCGCATTGACGATGACCGGCGCGAGGCGATAGGGCTCATCGGACTTCGTTTCGCTCGTGCTTTGCGCATTGCCGGTCATGGGCGCGGCAACTAGGGGCGCGCAGCACAGGAAGGCGGTGGTGGTGCGCCGCCAGGGTGTGTGCGGCCTGTCGAAGCCCGTTTTACGACGTTTCATTCTCGATCCCCCAGTTGTTCGTGGTGGCAACCGCGCACCGTTTCGTTTTTATTACGCGAAAGCCCTTCATTCGCGCCAGCGGATAATAATCACTCGCGAACAAGAGGTGTAATCATTTATCGTCTAATCGAGATGACGCACGAACAGGTCACCGAACACGAACCTGGACCGCTCCCCTCCGCCGAGTGGTCACGCGCCCGGCGGCCAACCCCAAACCGGCCGCAAGCCATTACAATGCGCGACTTTCGATTCATGCCGGTCCGCGCCCATGTCCCTACCCCAGCACCACCTCGAACTGCTCTCCCCCGCCCGAGATGCGTCCATCGCGCGCGAAGCCATCCTGCATGGCGCCGATGCGGTGTACATCGGCGGGCCGAGCTTCGGGGCGCGGCACAACGCCGAGAACAGCGTGGCGGACATCGCCGAGCTGGTGAAATTCGCCCACATGTTCCACGCGCGGGTGTTCGTCACCCTCAACACCATCCTCCATGACGACGAGCTGGAGGCCGCGCGCAAACTGATCTGGCAGCTCCACGAGATCGGTGTCGATGCGCTGATCGTGCAGGACATGGGCGTGATGGAGATGGACCTGCCGCCGATCGAGATCCACGCCAGCACCCAAACGGATATCCGCACCCTGGAGCGAGCGAAGTTCCTGTCCCGGGCCGGTTTCTCGCAGCTGGTGCTGGCGCGCGAGCTGAATCTGCAGGAAATCCGCGCGATTGCGGACGAAGTGGATGCGGCCATCGAGTTCTTCATCCACGGCGCGCTGTGCGTGGCGTTTTCCGGCCAGTGCAACATCAGCCATGCGCAAACCGGCCGCAGCGCCAACCGTGGTGATTGCTCGCAAGCCTGCCGCCTCCCTTACACGTTGAAGGATGACCAGGGCCGCGTGGTGGCCTTCGACAAGCACCTGCTGTCGATGAAGGACAACAACCAGAGCGCCAACCTGCGCGCGCTGGTCGATGCCGGCGTGCGCTCATTCAAGATCGAGGGGCGCTACAAGGACGTGAGCTACGTCAAGAACATCACCGCGTACTACCGTCAGCGCCTGGACGAGATTCTCGAAGGCCGCCCCGATCTGCAACGCGCCTCCAGCGGCCGTACCGAACATTTCTTCGTGCCGGACCCGGACAAGACCTTCCACCGGGGCAGCACCGACTATTTCGTCACCGACCGCAAGATCGACATCGGCGCCTTCGACTCGCCGACCTTCACCGGCCTTGCGGTCGGCGAAGTGCTCAAGGTCGGCAAACATGACCTGACCGTGCAGACCCGCGAGCCGTTGTCCAACGGCGACGGGCTCAATGTGCTGGTCAAGCGCGAGGTGGTGGGCTTCCGCGCCAGCGTGGTCGAGCCGCTCGCGCAGTTCGAGGAAGACGGCCAGCCGCTCTGGCAGTACCGCGTCGAGCCCAACGAGATGCCGGCGGCCCTGCGCCAGTTGCGGCCCAACCATCCGCTCAACCGCAACCTGGATCACAACTGGCAACAGGCACTGCTGAAAACGTCCGCCGAGCGCCGCGTCGGCGTGCGCTGGCTGGCCCGCCTGCGAGCGGACGACCTCGAGTTGCATGTCACCAGCGAAGAAGGCGCCTACGCCACGGCCACCCTGCCCGGCCCGTTCGGCGAAGCGAAAAAGCCCGAGCAGGTGCCCGGCCAGATCGCCGACCTGCTGAGCCAGCTGGGGACGACGATCTACCACGCCGAAGAAGTCGAAGTGGACGCCCCGCAGGCGTTCTTCATCCCGAACTCGCAACTCAAGGCGCTGCGCCGCGAAGCCATCGAGGCGCTGACCGACGCGCGCGAAGCCATCCGCCCGCGCGGCGGGCGCAAGCCGGTCAGCGTGCCACCGCCCGTCTATCCTGAGTCGCACCTGTCGTTCCTCTACAACGTCTACAACGAGAAAGCCCGGGCCTTCTATCACCGTTATGGCGTGCAGCTGATCGATGCGGCCTACGAGGCCCACGAAGAAACCGGCGAAGTGCCGGTGATGATCACCAAGCACTGCCTGCGCTTCTCCTTCAACCTCTGCCCGAAACAGGCCAAGGGCGTGACGGGCGTGCGCACCAAGGTCGCGCCAATGCAGCTGGTACATGGCGACGAGGTGCTGACCCTGAAGTTCGACTGCAAGCCCTGCGAGATGCACGTGATCGGCAAGATCAAGGGCAACATCCTCAACCTGCCGCAACCGGGCAGCGCCGCCAGCGTGGTCGGCCACATCACGCCGGACGACCTGATGAAGACCATTCGCAGCAAGCCGCACGCCTGAGGCTTGTGGGAACAAGCTCGGAGTTACGCAGAGTGGCCGAATGAATTCGGCCCTATAACGACCGGCGGAGGACCCGAGCGCCCAGATAAGCCGGCCCCGGACTGGGTAGGGCCGAACTTGTTCGGCCGCGGGCACTGCGGAAAGCGGTGGTACGCCCTGACGCAAATCCTCTTGTGAGATTTGGTCGCTCTCCGTTACGTTCGAGGTGCCCAACTGACGGGTCAGAACAATAACGGCCGCCTCGGCCTGCCCTTGCAAGGAAACACCATGAGATCTCTGATTGCAGCTGGCGTCTTGCTGGCCAGCGGCGCGACCTTCGCCGCGCCCTCTTCCTCAGTGCTCGATCAAGTCCAACAGCGCGGTACGCTGAAGGTCTGCACGACCGGCGACTACAAGCCCTACACCTTCCTGCGCGACGACAAGCAGTACGAGGGGATCGACATTGCGCTGGCCGAATCGCTGGCCAAGTCGCTCGGCGTGACGGTCCAGTGGGTGCCGACGACCTGGAAGACGCTGATGCCGGACTTCCTGGCTCAGTGCGACATGGCCGTCGGCGGCGTCTCCATTTCGCTGGAGCGGCAGAAAAAGGCGTTCTTCAGCGACCCCATCACCGTTGACGGCAAGATCCCCTTCGTCCGCTGCGACGAGGTCGAGAAGTACCAGACCATCGAACAGCTCAACCAGCCTTCAGTACGCCTGATCGAGCCACCAGGCGGCACCAACGAGGCCTTCGTACATCGCGAGTTGCCCAAGGCGCAGCTCGAGCTGTTCCATGACAACACCGTGATCTTCAAATCCGTCGCCGACAACAAGGCCGACGTGATGATCACCGACTCGTCAGAGGCGCAGTACCAGCAGCGCAACTACCCGACCCTGTGTGCGGTGAACCCCGACAAACCCCTGCAGTACAGCGAAAAGGCCTTTCTGCTCCCGCGTGACGATGTAGCGTTCAAGGCCTACGTCGATCAGTGGCTGCACCTGACCAAGGCCACCGGGGAATACCAGCGCATCGCGGACGAGTGGCTGGCAAAGCCCGGCGATTGACGGCAGCCGATGAGCCGCGCGCTGGAATCAGAACGTCCCGTCAGCGCTCAAGCGTGCGGTTCTCGGTCAATTTGTCGTCCACAACGTAGATAGCTCGCACCGTTTCCATAGACACCGATCGCACGAAGCCTGGGGCGATCGCTCGATACCCGTCGACACAGCCTCGGATAGGCAGACAAGGAACGAACATGCTCAAAGGGTCAACTCGCTGGATCGCAATCTCGTTATTTGCCGCGCTGGCCGGTTGCGCGACGCCGCCGAAGGAGCCACCAACCGGCACCGAGCCCCGGCCGGTCACCGAGCAGGGTGAAGCTATAGGCTCTGGCAAGGCCTCCTTTTATGCTCAACAGCACCATGGCAAGTTGACCGCCAACGGCGAACGCTTCGACCAGGGAGCGCTGACCGCCGCCCACCGGACGCTGCCGTTCGGCACCAGAGTCCGGGTGGTCAACGCTCGCAATGGCAAGAGCGTGGTAGTGCGCATCAACGACCGCGGCCCTTATGTCCGCGGCCGCGTCATCGACCTGTCCAAAGCCGCATTCCAGCGCATCGCCAGCACCCGCGCCGGGGTGATCCGTGTTCGCCTCGAACGGCTGGACTGAGCGGCACGCGGCCCAAGCTGGCGGCAAGTTGAATCTCCGCATGCGCCGCTGGCAGCGGACGAGCTGCAATCAAGTATCCGGAAGCTGCGCCGATAGAGCTGGCACGTCAACTCACCTTTCGGTGCTACACATGTTCAACGGCCGTCTCAAAAAACAACTCGAAGAGCAATCCGAGGAGCTGCTGCAGCTTCGTCAACTGCGCGAGCAGATCGAAGCGACGAAGCTGTCCATCACGCTGGACACGGAGCTCAGGATGAAGACGGTGAACAAAGCGTTCGCCAAGGCACTCGGCTATCAGCCCGAGCAATTGACTGGTCGTGCCATGGCGGAGATTGTTCCCGCCTACGTGAAACAATTGCCCTGCTACCACAACTTCCGAGCAGCCGTAGCAAAGCACGACCCCATCAGCGACAACTACCGCTTCCTGAGCGCCAGCGGCAGCCTCGTCTGGCTGCACATCGAGTGGTATCCGATCCGCGATGCGCAAGGTGGGCTGCACCACATCAGCGGCTTCGCCCGCGAAGTGACGCGCGAGCTGCAGCTGGCCAAGGAGAACGAAGCCTTCATCAACGCCCTGCTGCGCTCGACCGCGGTTATCCAGTTCAACCTGGACGGCACCATCGTCACCGCCAACGAGCAATTCCTGAAGGGCACCGGCTATTCGCTCCAGCAGATCGTCGGCAAGCACCACAGCATGTTCTGCACCCAGGAAGAGGCCTCCTCCGCGCAGTACAGGGCATTCTGGGAAACCCTCAATCGCGGTGAGTTCGTCGCCGACCGCTTCAAGCGTGTCGACAGCCATGGGCGCGACCTCTGGCTGGAAGCGACCTACAACCCGGTATTCGATGCCGAGGGCAAACTCTGCAAGGTGGTCAAGTTCGCCAGCGTGGTAACCGATCAGGTAGCACGTGAAGAAGAAGTACGCGAGGCGGCCAGCATCGCCTATGACGTGTCACGGCAGACCGACACCCGTGCCGAACGCGGTGCCGTGGTGGTCAAGAACACGGTCGCAACCATGCAGCGCATCGCGGCCGAGGTGGAATCCGCCACCCAGGGTATCGAAGCCCTGGGCCAGCAATCCTTGCTCATCAGCTCGATCGTCCAGACCATCGGCGGCATTGCCGCGCAGACCAACCTGCTGGCGCTCAACGCGGCCATCGAAGCGGCGCGTGCCGGCGAGCAGGGCCGGGGTTTTGCGGTCGTGGCCGACGAAGTTCGCCAGCTGGCGGGCCGGACCAGCGCCGCCACCGAGGAGATCGTCGCCGTGGTGCAGAAGAACCAGACCCTGGTCGACGACGCCGTACGGGAGATGGCCAACAGCCGCGAACAGGCGGCCGAAGGGCTGAATCTCGCCAATCAGGCCGGCGCCGTGATCGTCGAGATCCAGGACGGCGCCAAGCAGGTCGTCAGCGCGGTCGGACGTTTCGCCAACGAACTGAACTGACGCCACCGCACCCGAAGCCGCCGGCCCTGCATTCGAGCAGGGCCGGCGTTCTGCTAGCCCGAGGCGGCCAAGGCCTGCCGTGGACCGCCTCGCTCGGCACCCCGCGCGGGTTGACGCCTCAGCCGACAGCCGTTTCCACCGGCCGCGCGAAGCGATAGGCGGCGAAACAGCAGAGCACCACGCCCGCCAGCGCCAGCAACCCGCCGACCATCCCAACATTCGCCAGGCCCAGCTGGCGCACCACCAGACTGCCCATCAGGGCGCCTGCGCCTATGCCAATGTTGTAGATACCCGAAAACATCGCCATGGCCACGTCCGTCGCGTCCGACGCCAGGTTCAGCACCTTCGCCTGCAGGCCAAGGCCGAAGCACATGCCGGCGATGCCCCACACCACCACCAGCGCCCCGAGCAGCGAGCTGTCACGCGCAGCGGGCAGCAACAGCAGCAAGCAGGTCGCCATGACCGATATCGCCGCGATCAGGAACCCCTTCGGATAGCGCGTGCTGTATCGGCTGAACAGCATCGAGCCGAGGATACCGGCACCCCCGAAGAGCAACAGCAGCGCCGTGGTCATGTCGCCGCTCAGGTGAGCGATGGTCTGAGCGAAGGGTTCGATGTAGGTGTACGCGGTGAACTGCGCAGTGATGACCAGGGCGGTCAGCACATAGGTGGCGACCAGCGCCGGGCGGCGGAACAGCACCGGCAGGCTGCGCAGCGAACCGGAGTTCTGGCTCGGCAGCAATGGCAGCGTGCGCGCCAGGCAAATCACCACGAGGCTGGCGATGATCGCGATAGCGAGAAAGGTGGTCCGCCAGCCCAGCATCTCCCCGACCACGCGCCCCAGCGGGATGCCCAGCACCATGGCCAGCGCACTGCCTGTCGCGAGCAACCCAAGCGCCTGCGCCTGCCGACCCGGCGGCGCCACTCGCACCGCCAGGGACGCTGTGATCGACCAGAACACCGCATGCGCCAGGGCAATCCCGACACGACTGACCATCAGCATGCCGAAGCTCGAGGCCACGCTCGACACCAGATGGCTGCCGATGAACACCACGAAGACGAACATCAGCAAGGTGCGCCGTTCGACGTTGCGTGTCATCAGCATCATCGGCAGCGACATCAGCGCGACCACCCAGGCGTAGATCGTCAGCATCAGCCCGACCTGCGACGGTGGCATGTCGAACGAGCGACCAATATCGCTGAGCAAGGCGACCGGGACGAACTCGGTGGTGTTGAAGATGAAGGCGGCTAGGGCCAGTGCGACGACACTGAGCCAGCTCCCGCCGGTGGTGCTTTGGGTTTCGTTCATTCGGGCCGTTCTGAAAAGCAATGCCTTCGGCCGCCAGAGCCTCCCGAACGGAGGTCAGCGCGAAGGGCGGTGATGAAAAGGACGATGCGCCTGAAGCCCAACGACGAACTCTCCCGCCGCTTCGAGCAAGCGCGAGGACAGGTACGGGTTCGGGAGAAGTTTCAGGTGGCAGGTCTGAGCGGCGCGGATTCTACGCCCGGCGCGGGGCGCTGTCAGGCATCGCGCGGCCCCGGCGACCAGCGGCGAGCAACCGATGAGGAACGCACCCCGCTCGGCACCCGACCGAAACTTTCCCGGCGGGTATCAGCCGTAACTAGACCGACCCACCCACCTGGAGCAGTCATGGCCTACCCGAAGATCCCCGCACAGAAGCAGGACCGCCAGCCCGGCCTGGAAAGCGAAATGAACCCGCCCGCCGAATTCATCCGCGACAGCTACAAGGGCAGCGGCAAGCTGGCCGGCAAGGTCGCGCTGGTCAGCGGCGGCGACAGCGGCATCGGCCGGGCGGCGGCGGTGCATTTCGCCCGCGAGGGCGCGGACGTCGCCATCATGTACCTGGATGAACACGAGGACGCCGCCGCGGCGCAGCAGATGATCGAAGCCGAGGGCCAGCGCTGCCTGCTGCTACCCGGCGACGTGCGTGACAGTCGCTACTGCAACGACGCGGTGCAGCAGACGGTCAAGGCCTTCGGCCGCCTCGATGTGCTGGTCAACAACGCCGGACGGCAGGAAGTGCGCACGCGGCTGGAAGACATCACCGACGAGCAGTGGGAAACCACCTTTGCCACCAACATCCACGGCTATTTCTACCTGACCCGCGCCGCCCTGCCCCACCTGAAGGCCGGCGCCTCGATCATCAACACCACCTCGATCAACTCCTTCATCGGCAACCCGATGCTGGTCGACTACACCGCGACCAAGGGCGCCATCGACGGCTTCACCCGCGCCCTGTCGCAACAGCTGATCGAGCGCGAGATCCGCGTCAACCAGATCGCGCCCGGCCCGATCTGGACGCCCCTGCAGCCGGCCACCATCGGCCGGCACGACCCGCAGATGCTCGAAGGCTTCGGTAGCCAGATGCCCATGGGCCGCTGCGGCCAACCCTCTGAGCTGGGCCCGGCATACGTCTACCTCGCCTGCGAGGATTCCTCCTATGTCAGCGGTCAGACCATCCACATCAATGGCGGAAAGGTGGTCAACGGCTGAGCGGCCACGCAGGCGCATGGTGGCCTGGCGAAGCATCGCGTAACCCCTACGCAGGGAACCATCGTCGAGCCTGTCGCGCCCAAGAATGAGGACGGCCGGCACGACGCCCGGCCCGCCTCTCAATCGCAGCCAGCGCTGCCCACAGAATCAGGTGATGTCATGCCCCAGATCCTCATCGCGGCTTTCGACCGCTACGCCGAAGCCGAGCAAGTCAAAACCGAACTCCTGGGCCAGGGGGTAGCCAGCACGGATATCCAGATCTCCGCCTCGTTCAATCCCGAGACGGTCAACAGCAGCCGTGTGGAAGTCGTCGGCGAGGAGCCGGATCAGGACGCGACGGTCACCGACAAGATCGGCAGTTTCTTTCACAAGGTGTTCGGGGACGGGTCCAGCCAGCATGCCGGACGCTATCCCGAAGCAGCTCGGCGCGGTTCCACGGTGGTGACCGTCAGCCTGGACGACGAAAGCCAGGTCTCGATGGTCGAACGAATCATGGAGCGAAACGGCGCGATCGATATCGACGAGCGCAGCGCGAAGTGGGGCAGCGACGAAGCGACTCCGGTCACCGCCAGCACCGAGACGCTGACCACCGGCTATCCCGAAGCAGCCTCGGTCAGCGAAGACGAGCGCAAGCTCAACGGCATGGCCAGCGCGGATCGCGGCGCGGACGACGGCTCGATCCCGGGCCGCGCGGAAAACGACAAGGCCGCGCGCCGCGACAACACGGCGGGACGGGTGAGGATCATCCCGCGCTGATCCAGCGTGCCTACCGCGTCGCGAACACCTCGTCGAGCAAGTCGTTCATGGCCGCGAAAGCGCGCCTCGCCACCTCCGGGTTGTACTCGTTGCGGCCCGGTACGTTGGCGTAGGGGTCCGTAAACGAATGCACGGCGTTGCCGTAGCTCACCAGTTGCCAGTCGACATCGGTGGCCTTCATCTCGTCGATGAATCCCTCGACCTGCTCCGGCGGAACGGCCGGATCATCGGCGCCATGCAGCACCAGCACCGGCGCCTGGATCTGTTTGGCGTCGTCGGGATCGGGCGTATCGAGGTTGCCGTGGAACGAGATGAAAGCGTCAAGATCGGCGCCGGATCTCGCCAGTTCGAGCACTGACCCTCCGCCAAAGCAGAAGCCGATCGCCGCCATCCTGCCAGTGTCGATCGGCACTTCCGTTTGCGCCTTGAACGCGTCCGCTGCCGCCTGCGCGCGCTTGCGCATCAGCGGGCGATCGCCGCGTACCGCCGAAGCGGCGGCCTTGGCCTCGTCCGGGTTGGAGGGCCGCACGGCCTTGCCGTACATGTCCGCCATGAACACCACGTATTTTTCGCCGGCCGCACGCGCCGCCTTTTCTGCCGAGCGCTCGGTCACGCCCAGCCAGTTGGGCACCATCACCAGGCCAGGCCGCGCGGTGGTGACCGCATCGTCATAGACAAGCAGCCCCTCGAAGGGCTCGCCGTCAATCTCGTAGGCGAGCGGTTTGACGACGGTTGCCGCTTCGACGGCTCCGATCGACCCCGCCAGCGCCAAGGCCACGCATGACTTTTTCATCGAATGAGTCCCTCTCGTTAATGCGTTCATCAACAGTAGAGGAAATCACCGCAGGCGCTTTGCCGACCGGCCGGGATAGCGTTTCGATTTATGTCGGCCGAACCCGATCGGCCCGCCAGACCGCGCCGTGCGGATGCCGATCACTCGAGCGCAGCTCGTCCAGCGCGAGCGCGTTGGCTGTCGCGGCGCCGCTGGCGGTGTTGTCGAAAATGCACCATTGCGGCACATCGACCGGAGCCTCGGCCAGCCGTGCGTCCAATCGTTCCAGCCAGTCGGGCTCGTAGGACGAGTAATAAACGCGTGGCGAGCCGTGCAGGCGGTAATAGCGCATGCCCGCCCAACCCGCCGGCTCGGCCGCCTCGGCAAAAGGCGCGGGATCGGCGGCGACTCGTGCGACTCGCATGCGCTGCAGCAGGGGTTCGGCCTCGAGCCAGCTCGGGTGGCGCGGCTCGAAGGCCACGAAGCCGCCATGACGCGCCCGTAGCGAGCCGAAGAAGGCCTCGGCACTGTCTGGCTCGTAGGCAAGCGAGGGCGGCAGCTGGACCAGCAGGCAGCCCAGTTTCTCGCCAAGGTGCCCGCACTCCTGCAGGAAGGCCTCGAGCAAGGCTTCGCATCCGACCAGGCGCGCTTCGTGGGTGATCTGTCTCGGCACCTTCACGCTGAAACGAAAGCCGGGCGGTACGCCGTCGGCCCAGCGAGCGTAGGTTGCCGGTCGGTGCGCGCGGTAGAAGGAGCTGTTGATCTCCACGGCGGACAGCCGGGCGGCGTAGCGCTGCAGGTGGGTGCCGGCGGCCGGAAAGTGCGGCCACTGTTCACGCGGCAAGCTCCAACCCGCCGTGCCGAGATAAAGGCTTCCCACGGCTCGCCCCTCAGCCATGTTTCGTCTGCACGGGCAGTCGCCTGAGCAGCCACTTTCGCACCGGCACCACGGCGTGTTCCTGTGCCCAGACGCAAAGCACCACGGTCAGCAGCAGGTACAGCGGGTAGAGCCACAACGACAATGTCTGCTCCCCGGCCTGAACGGCACAGGCCGCCCAGTCGTCCAGGCAGCGAGCCGAAGCCACGCTGAGCGCTTTCTCCGTACGCGAGAACAGCACGAAGGCCGGCACGTGCAGCACGAACAATGGCAAGGACGCGGTACCCAGGCGTTGCGACCAGAGGTTCAGCCGCTCACGCTTGGGCGTGCGGATCAGGGCGAACAGGTAGATCAGCATCAATTGCGCAGGCAGCAGCAAGCCGTTGTGCAGCAGGAAGTACCAGTACTTCTCGCCCTTGAGCAGCCAGATCGCGAGCAGGAAGCAGCACAGGACGAACCCGGCCATCAGCAGCCTCAGCGCGCCGTTCGGCACCCGGCCGGCAGTCTGGTGCTCGCGAAACAGCCCGTAGGCGAGGATACCCGCGAGAAATTCCGGCAAGCGCAGCAAGGGCATGCGGTGCAGCATGCCTGTAAAAGGAATGCCGTACTCCTGCTGCAGGATGACCCACACCGGCGGGACCAGATAGAGCAGCACCACCACGGTCAGCCAGGCAACCTTGTGCGGCGTACGCATCAACCGGGGCGCCAGCAGGGGGAAGGTCAGGTAGAAGAAGAACAGGGTCGAAATCGACCACAGCGGCGGATTGAAGGTCAGGTAATAGGGATTCCAGGCCTGCAGCATGAACAGCTGGAGCACGAAATTGAGCAGCAGCTCGCCATTGCTCATGAAGTGCTCCAACGTCTCGCGCGAGGCGTCGCCCAGGTCCTCGTTGGTGTCATAGACGACGAATCGCAGCGTGGCCTTGGTGTCGTCCGGCGGGATGCCAAGGTTGGCGATGATCAGCAGTACCACGGCCGTCAACGCCAACGAGAACAGGTGAAGCGGGTAAAGATTGGCGAAGCGCCGGCTGAGAAAGCTCCGCCCCGGCTCGCGCATGCGCCCCTGCTGACAATAGACATGCGCCAGCAGGAAGCCGGACAGCGCGAAAAAGCTGCTGGTGGCGAAGAAGCCGACGCCGGTGAGATCCGCCACCCAGTCGGGCAACGAGGTCTCGGCATAGTTGTGAAGGGTGTGGAAACACACGATATACAGACCAAGCGAGAAGCGCAGCCACTCGAGCCCGATGAATTTGTCCTTGCTGACCTGCTCCACTCGAGGCTCCTGCATCCAAGACCGGCGACATCCAAGCACTAGGACGCCCAACGACGGCCAGTCGTTCGATCACCCGCGCGGCGGCGGCGCGCCAGATGAATTTAGTCACCATTGAACGGCGCACGGGCCGCGCGGGCTGGGGTCATACAACAGAACCCATCTTGCAGGAGGTCCGACTGCAGTGCTGTCCCGAGTCATTTATCGCCTTCCCGCCGGCCATGCTCTTTCCCTGCTGCTGGCCGTATTCCTCCTCAATGTCTCGCTGCCGGCCTGCGCCCAGGAAGGTTTCAGTTGGGCGGAAGACCTGCTCCAGCGCGTGGCCGAAGTGGACGAGCAGACGTCCGGCGAGCTGGGGGTTTTCGTCAAGGATCTCGACAGCGGCGTCTCGGCGTCCTATCACGGCGATGAGCGCTGGTACCTCGCCTCGACCGTGAAGGTGCCGGTGGCGATCGCGATCATGCGCCGGGTCGACCAGGGTACGCTGAGCCTCGACAGCACCGTGCGCCTGATGGAGTCCGACTACGTCGACGGCGCCGGGCCGACCAACAGCCACGCGCCGGGGACGCGCCTGAGCGTGCGCTACCTTATGGATCAGATGCTGATCCACAGCGACAACACCGCCAGCGACATGTTGATCAGCCTGGTCGGGCTGGAGGCGGTCAATGCCGTCACCGCCGAGCTCGTGCCCGAGGGCTTCGGCCCCATCACCTCGCTCGCCGATGTGCGCCGGCTCATCTACGGCGAATTTCATCCTGCCGCACGGCAGCTGTCGGGTCGCGACTTCCTGCGGCTGAAGCAGCAGCGCAGCGAAGCCGGCCGCCTGGAGCTGCTGGCCAGACTGCTCGGCGTGCCACAGCGCGAACTGCGCCCCATTCGCCTGAGCGAAGCCTACGAACGCTACTACGCCACGCCGAACAACTCGGCCACGCTGCAGGCCTACGGTGATCTGCTCGCGGCCCTGGTGGCCGGCAAGGCCGTGTCCCAGGCCAGCACCGAATACCTGCTGAGCGTGATGACGCGGGTACAGACCGGCGCCCAGCGCATCAAGGCCGGCCTGCCGGCCACGGTCAGCTACGCCCACAAAACCGGCACTCAGGTGGCACGCATCTGCGATGCCGGTCTGATTGCCCCGCCCCCGTTCCGCATCGCCGAGGCCAGCGGCCGCATCGTCGTGGTCGCCTGCGTGCGCGGCGCCGCCTCGACCGTCAAGGCCGAACGCGCCTTGCGGGGTGCCGGCGAAGCCATCACCGCCTCTGGAGTCTTACGCCTATGACACGCGTTGCGCTCGGCAACCGCAAATTTCTGGCACTCCCCGTGCTGATCGGCCTCGGCCTGGCGCTTTGGGCCTACCGGGAACAGGCCTATTCGGACTCCTGGCGCAACGCGCTGGAACAGGACGTGCGCCGCATCGAAGAAGACTCACCCGGCCGATTGGGGCTTTACGTCAAGCATCTGGGCGACGGCAAGGCGCTCGAATACGAAGCGGATCGATTCTGGTACCTCGGCTCCGCGGTCAAGGTGCCGATCGCGGTAGCGGTGCTACAGGGAGTCGACGCGGGCGAGCACAGCCTGGACGATGAACTGACCCTCGAGGCCAGCGACAAGGTCGATGGCTCCGGCGATCTGGTCTGGCAAGACAACGGCGTCGCCTACTCGGTGCGCACCCTGCTCAACGAGATGCTCATCGAGAGCGACAACACCGCAGCCAACATGCTGATTCGGCTGGTCGGCGAGGACCGGCTCAACGAGCGCACCCGAGAGAACATGGGCGGTAAGGGATTCGAGCGCATCACCGACTTCACCCAGGTTCGCCGTGACGTCTACGGCGAGCTGCACCCCGACGCGCGTGAGCTGGACAATATCGAACTGGTCAAGCTGGCCTCCGCCCCGTTCAGCCAGCCGCGCTACGAGGCCGTCGCCCGGGCGCTGGGCATCGGTACGGCCGACCTCAAGGCCGAGAGCATGGAGCAGGCTTATGCGCGCTATTACGCCCGCAAGCTCAACGCCAGCACCCTGGAAGCCTACGGCACTCTGCTGGAAAAGCTCGCCGAGGGCGATCTGCTTTCCGAAGCCAGCCGCGATCTGCTCTACAAGGACATGAAGCTCGACCGCTACGATGCCTACCGCCTCGAAGCCGGCCTGCCGAAACAGGTGCCCTTCATCCAGAAAACCGGCACACAACTGGAGCGCGCCTGCCACGTGGGCGTGATCGACCCGTTGTCCGAAGATCAGGCCAATACCGTGATCGTCGTGGCCTGCGCCGAAGCCATGGACGAAAATAACGAAGCCGGCACCGCGTTCGAAAAGGTCGGCGAGGCGATCAACCGGGCGTTGCTCGGCGACCCGGAGTGACGCGCCAGCAGCCGCCCGTCGAGCATGACACTCGTATTGCGGCGATCGATTGTCCAAACTGCGCAGATTTCTGATCAGTGAGGCGTCGATCATGCGCAAGGCCGAAACCAAGCACCGCCACGCCGTCAGGCTCGAGCGCCTGCAGCGTTTTCTGACCTGGGCGGCCGAGCGGCACCCGGATTTCGTGCCGAAGAAGAATCATCAGGAGCAGTGGTTCAGCACCTACCTTGGTCACCAGCCACCGGAGATCGGCCGCGCCGCACGACTGTTCTGGCTTGGTCTCGAAGCGCCGGCCGTCGAGACGGTGCTCGCGACACCCGAGCCCACCACCCTGCTCGGCCGCCTGCTCAATCGCGACGTCAATGCCTTCAGCTGCACGGTCGATCTGTTCGGAGTCCAGGTGATGTTCGACTGCGGCTCGGTGCAGACCCTGCTCGAGGCCGACCTCGCGCTGCGCATCCCGGACAGCGACTCCGCCGCGGCATTCGATCGGCACGTCAGCGACGCCGTCGAGGGGCTGGCCCGCGACCGGTTGCGAGTTCTCGAACGCCCCTTCGCAGCCATGAGCGATGAGCAGAAAGCGCGCAGCCTGGAGCGCCTGCCCGAGCGCTTGTCGCGGCTCGATGACTTCGCCGCCCGCGCCGTGGACACGCTCAACGAGGTGCTGCACGACCTGCGCTACGTCGTCGAACTGCGCCACGGCGAGGTCGCGCTGGACATGCAGCGGCGCATCCCGGGCGGCCAGGGCCATGTGCTCGGCGCGGACGAGGTTGCCGCGATCAAGCGCGAGGATCGCCAGGCCCTGCAGGCCAAGTTCGAGATGATGATCGAGGAGGCCGGCGACTTCGACCTGCAGCTGCTCGGTGAAAAGCGCCTCACCGAAGTGTTCATGATGGAGCCGAAGAAGCTGCGCCGGACCATCCGCTTCGCCCGTGAGGATCACCGCGAGAAGATGGCCTTCGCGGTGCTGCTGGAGAACAATCCGCGCTTCGTCCACTACCACAAGCTGTACGCCGCTCGGCGCATCACCCGTACCTGGACCGCCCTGCTCGGCCCGACCAATAGCGGCAAGACGCACCAGGCCATCGAGGCGATGACCGCGGTCAAACATGCCATCTACCTGTCACCGCTGCGCCTGATGGCGCTGGAAAACCAGGAGCGCATCGAGTCCATGGGCGTACCCTGCTCGCTGGTGACCGGCGAAGAGGAAATCATCCGCGAGGGCGCCACGCACTATTGCTGCACGGTCGAGGAATTCGCCCGCTTCCGGCACGAATCCTGGGACGTGGTGGTCATCGACGAAGTGCAGATGATGGCCGACTCGCAGCGCGGCTGGGCCTGGGTCGATGCGCTGGTCAGCGCCTATACCGAAGACCTGATCATGACCGGGCCCGAGCTGATCCAGCCAAGCCTGAAAACGCTATGTGACCTCTGCGAGGACGAGCTGGTCGTCAAGCGCACCAAGCGCCTCTCGCCGGTGGATGTGGCCCGTCGCTCGACCACCCTCAAGCAGCTCGACCCCGGTTCCATGCTGGTCGCTTTCAGCCGCAAGACCGTGCTGGAACTCAAGGCACTGCTGGAGATGACCGGCAAGACCGTTTCGGTGGTCTACGGCGCGCTGTCGCCGGAAGTACGCCGCGAGCAGGCCCGCCGCTTCCGCGAAGGCGAGGCGGACATCATGGTCGCCACCGACGCCGTCGGCATGGGCCTGAACATGCCCGCGCATACACTGTGCTTCTACACCGACGAGAAGTTCGACGGTATCCAGAGCCGCCAGCTCAAGGTGCAGGAGGTCAAGCAGATCGGTGGCCGTGCGGGTCGCTTCGGCCACCACGACAGCGGCGTGATCACCGCGCTCGATGCGCAGACGCTGCAATCGATCAAGCGCCTGTTCCACAGCGCCGACCTGCCGGTGGACCTGTCCCAGTTCCAGGTGCGGCCATCCATCGAACACCTGCAGGCCATCGCCGAGCTGATGAACGAACCCAGCCTGCTGCGCGCCTGGCTGACCTTCAACCGCAACATCAACTACGGCGCGGAATTCATCTCCGTGCTGCCGGATGAACTGGCCGAATGGATCAAGCTGATCGACGACCCGGCCATCGACCTGCCGCTGCGCTGGATCTTTGCCTGCACACCGATTCGCGGCGGCCTCGATAGTCCGGCCAGCCACCACGCCCAGCAGTGGTTAAAGAAAGTCGCACAGGACAAGGAAGTCCCGCTGCCAAGGCTGTTGATCGACGCCGACCTGGCCTCGCTGGAAAGCTCCCTGCACGTCATCGAAACCTACCTGCACCTGGCACGCACCCTGCCGGCGCACTTCCCGGCGCTCGAAAAGGCCGAGGAACACCGCAGCCTGCTCAACGGCGCCATCACCCGCGAATTGTCGCGGCAGCGCAAACCGCGCAGCTCGGACCGGCGCAAACTCTCCGGCGGTAGCCGCCAATGTCAGAAATGCGGCAGGGCGATGCCGGTCGCCGGGAAGCAATTCAGGCTGTGCCAGAGCTGCTTCAACGAGAGGCGGTGAGGCAGCCAGGCAGGGTTTGGGGGTATCGATCCTTCGCGTCGGAGCCGACCTGAGCAGGTTCGACGAAACCGACGGGCGAACGAGTGCGCCCCTACAACGGCAGATGAGCTCGTAGGGGCGAATCCATTCGCCCCAGGCACGTGTCAGGCCCCGGTGCCGGCTGCTGGACTCTTTCAGCGCACAGCATCCGCTCGGCGGCAACCTCGCGCCGCGCTGAATCAACCGGCCTGTCCCCGCTCTGATAAAAAAACAGGCGGGTGCCCTCCCATGAACGACCTTTATAACCTGCAACGCTTCGTCGACGCCCAACACTCGATCTATGACCAGGCGCTTGCCGAACTGCAGGCCGGGCGCAAGCACAGCCACTGGATGTGGTTCATCTTCCCGCAGATCGCCGGGTTGGGTCATAGCGCCATGGCGCAGCGCTACGCCATCCAGAACCGCGACGAGGCAGTCGCCTATCTGGGCCATGCGCTACTCGGCCCTCGACTCCGCGCCTGTGCCGAGGCGCTCATGCAGCACGCCGGTCGCCCGGCACGACAGATCCTCGGCTCGCCGGACGACATCAAGCTGCGCTCGAGCATGACGCTGTTCGACGCCGTAGCGCCCGAGGCGAGGATTTATCGTCGCGTGCTCGACGCCTTCTTCGACGGCGAACCGGACCCCGCCACCCTGTCGAGGCTCCAGACGCCGTCTCCCTGAGCGCGCCATTTTCCTGGCGAAGCCATCCAGGAACGACTCCGTTAGTCATTTTTCCGTTGAAATGTTCGAATTTTCGCTTTGACAGCGCCAACGTTTGACCTTAAGTTTTCGCTTCCGAACATTTCCGAACCCTCGCAGTATTCGGACATAACAACAACAGATCCACCGAGAGGTCCGCTCATGAGTATTACGTCCACCCCGACGCTACGGGGCCAGTGCATCGCCGAATTCCTGGGTACGGCACTGCTGATTTTCTTCGGAACTGGTTGCGTCGCTGCCATGAAGCTCGGAGGCGCCGAGCTAGGTCTTTGGGAAATAAGCATTATCTGGGGCATCGGCGTCAGCATGGCGGTCTACCTCGCAGCCGGCGTATCCGGCGCCCACCTCAACCCCGCGGTCTCCATCGCGCTTTGGCTGTTCGGCAGCTTCGAGGGCCACAAGGTCCCGGCGTACATCCTCGCCCAGGTGGCGGGCGCCTTCGCCGCCGCCGCGTTGGTTTACGGTCTCTACAGCAGTCTGTTTTTCGATTTCGAACAAGCCCACCAGATGGCGCGCGGCAGCCTCGCCAGCCTCGAGCTCGCTTCGGTGTTCTCCACCTATCCGCATGCATCGCTTTCGGTTGGCCAGGCATTCCTGGTGGAAGTGGTGATCACGGCTATCCTGCTGGGAATGATCATGGCGCTGACCGACGACGGCAACGGCCTGCCGCGTGGCCCTCTGGCGCCCTTGCTGATCGGCCTGCTGATCGCTGTCATCGGTGGCGCCATGGGCCCGCTGACCGGCTTTGCCATGAACCCGGCGCGTGATTTCGGACCGAAGCTGATGACCTTTTTTGCCGGCTGGGGCGAGGTGGCCTTCACCGGTGGACGGGACATCCCTTACTTCCTCGTCCCGCTGATCGCACCGGTGATCGGTGCCTGTCTTGGCGCCGCTGGTTACAAGACACTGATTTGCAGGCATCTGCCGGCCCTGGCAGGCGCCGCTTGCGCCGCCGATGAGCCCAAGGCCGAGGCCGAGCGCTTCACCGAACACGATGTCACTGCCCATAAAGCTCACTAAGGAATCGACACCATGAGCACGCAGAACAACAAGCAATTCATCGTCGCCCTCGACCAGGGCACCACCAGCTCTCGCGCCATCGTGCTGGACCGCAACGCCAATGTCGTGACCATCGCCCAGCGCGAGTTCGCGCAGATTTACCCGCAGCCCAGCTGGGTCGAGCATGACCCGATGGAAATCTGGGCCACCCAGAGCGGCGTGTTCGTCGAGGCGCTGGCCCAGGCCGGGATCACCAACGAGCAGGTGGCCGCGATCGGCATCACCAACCAGCGCGAGACCGCCATCGTCTGGGACAAGCACACCGGCCGGCCGATCTACAACGCGATCGTCTGGCAGAGCCGCCAGAGCACGCCGATCTGCGACCAGCTCAAGCGCGACGGGATGGAAGATCACATCCGCAAGACCACGGGCCTGGTGATCGACCCCTACTTCTCCGGCACCAAGATCAAGTGGATCCTCGATCACGTCGAAGGCAGCCGCGAACGCGCGCGCCGCGGCGAGCTGCTGTTCGGTACCGTCGATTGCTGGCTGATCTGGAAGATGACCCAGGGCAAGGCCCATGTGACGGATTACACCAACGCCTCGCGCACCATGCTGTACGACATCCACAAGCTGGACTGGGATCCGGTGATGCTGGAGACGCTGGACATTCCGCGCGAGATGCTGCCGGAGGTACGCTCCTCCTCCGAGGTCTACGGCCACGCCTATATCGGCTCCGGTCAGAGCACCGGCATCCCCATTGCCGGTATCGCTGGCGACCAGCAGGCCGCGCTGTTCGGCCAGATGTGCGTCGAGCCCGGCCAGGCCAAGAACACCTACGGCACCGGTTGCTTTCTATTGATGAACACCGGGACCAAGGCCGTGCAGTCCGAGCACGGTCTGCTCACCACCATCGCCTGCGGGCCCAAGGGTGAAGTCAACTACGCGCTGGAAGGCGCCATCTTCAATGGCGGCTCGACGGTGCAGTGGCTGCGCGACGAGCTCAAGGTGATCAACGACTCGCTGGATTCGGAATACTTCGCGACCAAGGTGCAGGACAGCAACGGCGTCTATCTGGTACCCGCCTTTACCGGCCTCGGCGCGCCCTACTGGGACCCGCGCGCCCGTGGCGCTCTGTTCGGTTTGACGCGCGGGGTCAAGGTCGACCACATCATCCGCGCCGCGCTCGAATCCATCGCCTACCAGACCCGCGACGTGCTCGACGCCATGCAGCGGGATGCCGGTGAGCGACTGCGTTCGCTGCGCGTGGATGGCGGTGCGGTGGCCAATAATTTCCTCATGCAGTTCCAGGCCGATCTGCTCGGCACTCATGTGGAACGCCCGGAAATGAAGGAGACCACCGCGCTCGGCGCCGCCTACCTGGCGGGCCTGGCCACCGGTTTCTGGAGCAGCCTGGACGAATTGCGCAGCAAGGCCACCATCGAGCGCATCTTCGAACCGGCTTGCGACGAGCAGAAGCGCGAAGCCCTCTACAAGGGTTGGCAGAAGGCCGTCGGGCGCACCCGCGACTGGGAAGACGAATAAGCGCCGACGCCCCGCCGGGCACGCCTTCAAGGGTGCCCGGCGCAACTGTTCGCAAACGAACAATTCTTTTATCAGGGACCAGACTGCGGCATCCTTCTGCCATATCGATAAGAAGGAAGCCTCCATGAGTCTGGCCCCACGACAGCAGAGCATTCTCGAACTGGTCCGCGAACGCGGCTACGTCAGCATCGAAGAACTGGCCCAACAGTTCTCGGTGACCCCCCAGACCATCCGCCGGGACATCAATCAGTTGGGCGAAGCGGGCCTGCTGCGTCGTTACCACGGCGGCGCTGCGCATGATTCCAGCGTGCAGAACACCGCCTATACCCAACGCGCTCGCCAGATGCGCGACGAGAAACGCCGCATCGCCGACGCCATGGCGCAGCACATCCCCGACCAGGCATCGCTGTTCATCAACATCGGCACCACCACCGAAGCCATCGCCCACGCGCTGCTCAATCACCGCGACCTCAAGGTCATCACCAACAACCTGCACGTCGCCAGCATTCTGAGCCCGAAAGAGGATTTCGACGTGCTCATCGCTGGCGGCAATGTGCGCAGCGACGGCGGCGTGGTGGGCCAGGCGACGGCCGACTTCATCAGCCAGTTCAAGGTCGACTACGCCCTGATCGGCATCAGCGGTATCGACGAGGACGGCACCCTGCTGGACTTCGATTACCAGGAAGTGCGGGTTTCCCAGGCCATCATCAGCAATGCGCGCCAGGTGTTCCTCGCCGCGGACTCCAGCAAATTCGGCCGCAACGCCATGACGCGCCTGGGCTCGCTGGAGCAGATCGACATGCTCTTCACCGATGCCCAACCGCCGGAAGCCTTCCTGGAGCTGCTCACCCGGCACAAGGTCAAGCTGGAAGTCACCGGCGGACCAGCCTGAGCCAGCCTCCGCCGGGCGAACAAGTTCGCCCCTACAGGCGCGGGTCCGTAGGGGCGAATTTATTCGCCCGCTGCCCTCCAGTCTGTGCTCCCCATGCGGTCCGTTTTTTCTCTGCCCTTCCCGTCCCCACTCCGATCAACGCCCAAGCGGCCTTGGTTAACCTGAGGCCTTTCTGGCGTTGCTGACGTGGCACAAGGTCAAGCTGGAAGTCACCGGCGGACCAGCCTGAGCCCGCCTCCGCCGGGCGAACAAGGTCGCCCCTACAGGCGCGGGTCCGTAGGGGCGCATTTATTCGCCCGCTGCCCTCCAGTCTGGGCTCCCCATGCGGTCCGTTTTTTCTCTGCCCTTCCCGTCCCCACTCCGATCAACGCCCAAGCGGCCTTGGTTAACCTGAGGCCTTTCTGGCGTTGCTGACTTGGCACAAGGTCAAGCTGGAAGTCACCGGCGGACCAGCCTGAGCCAGCCTCCGCCGGGCGAACAAGTTCGCCCCTACAGGCGCGGGTCCGTAGGGGCGAATTTATTCGCCCGCTACCGGCCAGTCTGTGTGCTCCCCATGCGGTCCGTTTTTGTCTGCCCTTCCCGTCTCCACTTCAATCACGGCCCAAGCAGTCTTGGTTAACCTGAGGCCTTTATGGCGTTGCTGATCCGGCACAAGGTCAAGTTGGAAGTCACCGGCGGAGCGCACGGACTAACCTCCGCCGGGCGAACAAGTTCGCCCCTACAGGCGCGGGTCCGTAGGGGCGAATTTATTCGCCCGCTACCGTCCAGTCTGTGTGCTCCCCATGCGGTCCGTTTTTTTCTGCCCTTCCCGTCTCCACTTCAATCACTGCCCAAGCAGTCTTGGTTAACCTGAGGCCTTTATGGCGTTGCTGATCCGGCACAAGGTCAAGTTGGAAGTCACCGGCTGAGCGCACGGACTAACCTCCGCCGGGCGAACAAGTTCGCCCCTACAACGCGGATCTGTAGGGGCGAATTTATTCGCCCGCTGCCTTCCAATGTTTCGCCGTCCTCTGGGCCGCCACTTCAGCACCAATAGATTGATCAGATCGGTTCGATTATTTTCTTTTGATATGAAAAACGAACATCAAGCCTGGAGAGCGGAATTCTTCTGCGCTAGGATATTCGTATTCGAAAATGAATGTTCGTTCTTGAGGAGAATCCCGTGACCGACACCACCAGTCCCGTCGCCGAGCTCTACGACATCGCCGTTATCGGCGGAGGCATCAATGGGGTGGGTATCGCAGCCGATGCGGCCGGACGGGGCCTGTCGGTGTTCCTTTGCGAACGGGACGACCTGGCCAGCCATACCTCCTCAGCCAGCAGCAAGCTGATCCACGGTGGGCTGCGCTACCTCGAGCATTACGAATTCCGCCTGGTCCGCGAGGCGCTTGCCGAGCGCGAAGTGCTGCTGGCCAAGGCGCCGCATATCGTCCGCCCGATGCGCTTCGTGCTTCCCCATCGCCCGCACCTGCGGCCGGCCTGGATGATCCGTGCCGGCCTGTTTCTGTACGACCACCTCGGCAAGCGTGAAAAGCTTCCCGCCTCGCGAGGGCTGCGTTTCGACGAGCGGAGCCCGCTCAAGCCGGCCATCACGCGCGGCTTCGAATATTCCGATTGCTGGGTCGACGATGCGCGACTGGTGGTGCTCAATGCCATGGCGGCCCGGGAGAAAGGCGCGCACATTCACACCCGCACCCAGTGCTTGAGTGCCAAGCGCGCCGGTGGCATCTGGCATGTCGAATTGCAACGCCAGGACGGTTCCCGGTTTTCGCTGCGTGCCAAGGCGCTGGTCAATGCCGCAGGCCCCTGGGTGGCCCAGTTCATTGGCGAGAATCTGCAGCAGCGCTCGCCCTACGGCATCCGCCTGATTCAGGGGAGCCACGTGATCGTGCCCAAGCTCTACGACGGCGAGCAGGCCTACATCATGCAGAACGAGGACCGGCGCATCGTCTTCGCCATCCCCTATCTGGATCGCTACACCATGATCGGCACCACCGATCGTGAATATCACGGCGATCCTGCCACGGTGAGCATCAGCGAAGAGGAAATCGCCTATGTGCTCGGCGTGGCCAATACCCATTTCCGCACGCAGCTCGAACCGGCAGACATCGTCCATACCTTCGCTGGGGTGCGTCCGCTTTGCGACGACGAATCGGACAACCCCTCGGCGGTCACCCGCGACTACACCCTGTCGCTGGCGGCCGAGCAGAAGCAGGCGCCTTTGCTTTCGGTATTCGGCGGCAAATTGACCACCTACCGCAAACTGGCCGAGTCGGCCATGGCCCAGCTCAAACCGTTCTTCCCGCAGATGGGCGCGAGCTGGACGGCGGAGGCGCCGCTGCCAGGGGGCGAACGGATGAGCACGACGCAGGCGCTGGCCGAAGAGCTGGTCGCGAAGATGCAAGACCTGGAGCTGGCGCTGGCCAGACGCTGGGCAACGCTGTATGGCAGCCGCGTCTGGCAGATGCTCGGCGACGTGCGCTCCGTCGACGGCCTGGGGCCGGAACTGGGTCCGCAACTCTTTGCCTGCGAGGTGGATTACCTGCGCCGTGAGGAGTGGGCGAACGAGGTCGACGACATCCTCTGGCGGCGGACCAAGCTCGGCCTGGCGTTCTCAGCCGAGGACACACAACGCCTGCAACGCTATCTTCTGGAACAGCCCGCGTCGCCGCTTGGCCAAAGCAGCGACGCCGCCTGAGGAGCGCCAGACGGAGCCGGAGCACACCTTCCTGAGGGCGCAGCCAAAGCCCATCACCGCACAGTAACCGCCCGTCGCGCAATCGCCGTTGCGGTCATCAGGGAGTCACGTCCCGCCCACACCGTCGAGCTACAGACGCGCTCACGGGAGTTGGCTGATGACAACAGGTACCGGTGCACTTCGCTCGTCCACCTCGACAACGAGTCGATGGCTATCCTGGCTGCTGGTGGCGACCCTGATCTACCTGCTGCTGGCAGCGGTCGGCGCCATCGGCGATGGCTTCAAGGCTGCCACCGGAGACAACGCCAAACAGCTGTTCGCCTTCGCCACCAATCCCTTCGTCGGGCTGATGATCGGGCTGGCGGCGACGGCCCTTATCCAGAGCTCCAGCACGGTGACGTCGATCATCGTCGGCATGGTGGCCGGCGGCCTGCCGATCCCCATCGCCATTCCCTTGATCATGGGCGCCAATATCGGCACTTCACTGACCAGCACCATCGTCAGCCTCGGGCACATCCGCAGCGGCGAAGAGTTCCACCGGGCCTTCGCCGCGGCCACGGTGCATGACGCCTTCAACGTCACTGCCGTGGCCATCCTGCTACCGCTGGAACTGCTCTTCCATCCACTGCAGCGGCTGTCCGAAGCCTTGGCGGGGCTGCTCGTTCACGACGCCAGCATGGACATGGGCGGCATGAACTTCATGAAGGCCCTGCTCGCACCCGCCAGCGATCTGCTGGCCGCCAGCGTAAGCTGGTTGCCCGGCAAGGTCTGGCCCGGCGTGGCACTGATCATCGTCGGGATCGGCCTGATCCTCTTCGTCGTGCAGGCGATCGGCAAGCTGCTGCGCAAGGTGATGGTCGGCCGCGCCAAGGACATCATGCACGCCAGCGTTGGCCGAGGCCCGCTGTCGGGGATCGCGTCGGGCACGCTGATCACCGTCCTGGTGCAGTCGTCGTCGACGACCACGTCGCTCATCGTGCCCCTGGCCGGGACCGGCGTGTTTACCCTCAAGCAGGTCTATCCCTTCACGCTCGGCACCAACATCGGCACCTGCGTGACCGCGCTGCTGGCCGCCACGGCGATTGCCGGCCCCACGGCGGAACTCGCGATGCAAATCGCGCTGGTGCACCTGCTGTTCAACCTCTTCGGCATCCTGTTGATCTACGTGACGCCGGTCCTGCGCGGCGTACCGCCAGCCATCGCCAACACCCTGGCCAACCTGGCCCAGCGCAGCAAGCTCTATGTCGGCGCCTATATCGGGGGCGTGTTCTTCGGGCTGCCGCTGCTGCTGATCGGCGGCAGCCAACTCTGACCCTGCCTGGAGAACCGCATGCACAACGACCGTCGCATCCAGACCGAAAACCGCATCCGTGAGCTGAGAACGTCGCTCAACGAGCTGGAAGCGCAGCTCGAACGCATCGACGCCCAGGAGCAGCAAGCCCAGCACCGAGAAATCGACCGGCTGGACGCGTACATCGATGCCGTCGATACCCAGTTCAACAGCCTGCACGTGTTCTGGAACGCCCTGAAGAACGACTGGTTGAAAGCCCGCCGCTGACCCAGCCACTGATGCCGGGGCGTTTGAATGACGGGGCGATTCCGGTAGGCTTTGCGGCTTCTTACAGAGGAGTACACCCATGGCCCGTGCCACTGCCCGCCACATCCTGGTACCCACCGAAGAGAAGTGCAACGAGCTGAAAGCCGCCATCGAAGGCGGTGCCGACTTCGCTCAGGTCGCCAAGGACAACTCCACCTGCCCGTCTGGCCGCCAGGGCGGTGACCTGGGCTCCTTCGGCCCCGGCCAGATGGTCCGCGAGTTCGACACCGTCGTGTTCAGCGCCCCGCTCAACGAAGTCCAGGGCCCGGTCAAGACCCAGTTCGGCTATCACCTGCTGGAAGTGACCAGCCGCCAGGACTGAGCCCCTCGCCCCCGCCGTCACGCGGGGGCTTCTCGCGCCCGCCCCAAGCCTCGTCCGAGGCCAGCCACCCCCGGCAGCCAAAAACCTCACGGCCATCGCCGATGCCGTCGCCTCCTGCGCGACGTCCAGCATCTGCCCGACCGCAACCCGCTCGCCTCGAACCACACGAGAGGCGCAGCGAACGGGCCTGAGCTACAACTTCAGAAACCGCCGCTTCGGCGCATCGAGGAGGATGGCCATGTTTCACGTCACGCGGATCGGCGACAAGCGCCTCGAGATCGACTTTTCCGGCAAGCTCGACAGCCACGACATGCGCTTCGCCCTGGACGAACTCTGGCGCAAATCCGAAGGCATCACGGCAGGCCAGTTGCTCTGGCGCATCGGCGAGTTCGACATGCCCACCCTGGGTGCCGTTGGCGTGGAGCTGGCACGCATCCCGCAGCTGTTCCGCCTCATTCGTCGTTTCGACCGCTGCGCGGTGGTGTGCGGCAAGGAATGGGTGCGCAAGGCCGCCGAGCTCGAAGGCACGCTGATTCCCGGGTTGACCGTCAGGGCGTTCGAGGAACACCAGGGCACCGCCGCGCACTTTTGGCTGGACGACAGCGCCTGATCCGGGTCAGCGTGGCGTGCCGAACACCTGAGTCCAGTAGCTGCCTGCCGCGCTATCCTCGTTCGTCGCATAGGCGGCGCCCATCTCGGTGAACGCCGCATTCATGATGTTCGCGCAGTGGCCCGGGCTGGCGAGCCAGCCGGCGACCACCTGCTCGGCCGATCCCTGACCGGCGGCGATGTTCTCGCCCACGCGTGACCAGCGATAGCCAGCCTGGCGCGCCCGGTCGCCGGCCTGCTCGCCATTCGGCGCGCGATGGCTGAAGTAATCGCGCCGGGCCATGTCCTGGCTGTGCGCCAGAGCGGCCTCGGCCAGCGTGTCGCTCCAGTCCAGTGCCGAGGCGGCTTCGAACGCCTGGTCGCCGCATTGCCGGGGTTCGCCCCGTGCCGCATTGACATGTTGCAGGATGGACCGGCCGACCTCCCGCCAGTCGCCCAGATCCGGCGGCAGCAGCGGCTTGGCGAGCAGGATCTGCCAGGTATTGCCCTGCCGCGCGACGCCGATTTCGGCGTAGTCCTGGCTGCGCAGCGGCTCGCAGTAGCGTTGTCGTAACGCGCTCATTGCGGCCTGAGTGCTCGTCGGCCCGGAAATCGATATGGCCTGAAGCTTCGCGGGCCGGTAGCCGGACGCCTGCAAGCGCTGCTGCAGCTGCGCGCCACTGGTTGCGGGCTCGAGGTCGAGGGCGGCATTCGGCGCCAGCGGTGCGACGGCGTCGCCCTCCTGCTCGCCACACGCCTGTGCCTGGCCGCGAAACGCATTGATCAGGCTGACCAGGCCCTCCGGCTCCGCAGCGCTGGCCGGAGCCGCCGACGCCGCGATGGCGAACGCCAGGCCGAATGAGATGCCGATGGCGCGGGCGGCTCGGCCCGAACCCCTTTGCTGGATTGCCGTGGCGATTGTCATGGGTCACCCTGTGAGGCTGCGATTACCATGCAGACCGCATTCAGCGGCCGACGATTCCTCGCCAGCGGATCACCCCTCCGATGACATTCACCGATTTCCTGCTGTTCGCGCTGCCCGCGATCTTTCTCACCGGCGTCTCCAAAGGCGGTTTTGGCGGCGCCCTTGGCGGCATCGCTGTCCCCTTGCTGGCGTTGGCGATTTCACCGAAACAGGCCGCGGCGGTGATGCTGCCGATCCTCTGCCTGGCCGACGTGGTCGGGCTGCGAGCCTATGTTGGGCACTGGGACAAGGCCAATCTCAAGGTCATGCTGCCGGGCGCCCTGATCGGCATCACCCTGGGCTCGCTGACCTTCGGCATGCTCGACGAACGCCTGATCGGGTTGCTGATGGGCAGCATCGCCGTCGGGTTCGTGCTGCTGGGGCTGGTTTCGCGCAACGACACGCCGCGCCCCCTGCAACGCGGGCGCGGCACGCTGCTCTCGTCCATCGCCGGCTTCACCAGTTTCGTCGCGCACGCAGGCGGACCGCCGATCATGATGCACCTGCTGCCGCAGCAGCTGGACAAGCTGCGATACGTCGCGACCATCAACCTGTTCTTCCTCATGACCAATGCCTTGAAGCTCGTTCCCTACGCCGCGCTCGGGCAGTTCACGCGCGAGAACCTGCTGCTCAGCCTGACGCTCGCCCCCATCGTCCCCTTCGGCGTCTGGACCGGACTATGGCTGCACAAGCGCATCGATCACGCGCTGTTCTACCGGATCGCCCGGGTCGGCGTGCTGCTGGCCGGGCTGCAGCTGATCTGGAAGTACCTCTAAACCCATCGAAGCCCAGAGCCGCTGGCCGATTTCTCTGAACGTTCACGCGCTGCCCCAGTCGGACATAGTGAACCCACTGCAAAGGAGAAACCTCATGCTGAAGTTTCTGGGTAGCACCATCGGCATCATCTTTCTGATCGGGCTGCTTGTCGTGATCGGTCTGTTCGCGTTGATCTTCTAACCGACGCCGGACGATCGCACGCAGCCACGGCCCGGTACGCACACCGCCGCACGTTGCACGAATACCGACAGGCCGCCGTAACCCGGCGGCCTGGTCGTTTCCGGCCCCCTCCAAATGCGCCGAACCATGACGTCACTCCGCTTCCACCCCCGCCTTTCGCTTCTGATGGCGTTCATCACGCTGACACTGCTGCTCGCCCCGTTCCCGCTCCCGGCTCAGGAGGGCCTGGCCACGGTACGTCTGGATGGTCGCACGCTGTTTCGCCTCGGGCCGAACGCCGAACTCGAAGCGCGTCCCCGGGCCCGGCAGGTCGAGCGGCAGCTGGCCGCGGTCCTGGAAACGCCCCAGGGCATCAACCGGGCGCGTATCGAGCCGGTCGGCGAGAGCGGCGAGGCACGCCAGATCAGTGTGGCCGGGCGCCCGTTGGTGGTGGTGACGCCCGCCGATGCCGAAGCCAACGGCCAACGGCTGGACGTACTGGCGCGCGACTGGGCGACCCTGATCGACCAGGCCCTGGCGACAGCGGTGGACCGACGCGACTCCGATCGCGGCCGCTTCGTCACCTCCGTGCAGGTCAGCGTCGAGACCGCCTTTGCGCGCCTGCTCGAGTCGGCGATCAGCATCATTCCGCGCATCCTCGCGGCCTTGCTCGTGCTGCTGCTGTTCTGGGGGCTCGCCACCGGCGTTCGCGCGCTGACCCGGGCGATTTTCGCGCGGGTGGTCAAGGACCGGACCGTGGAGAACCTGGTGCGTCAGGTCAGCTACTACACCGTCTGGCTGCTCGGGCTGATCGTCGCGGCCAGCGCCTTCGGCCTGGAACCGAGCACGCTGGCCACGGGGCTGGGCTTGACCAGCCTGGCCCTGGGGTTCGCCCTCAAGGACATCCTCTCCAACTTCGTCAGCGGGCTGTTGATCCTCACGCTGCGCCCGTTCCAGCTGGGCGATCAGATCATCATCGGCGAGACCGAGGGCAGCGTGGAGCGCATCGAGCTGCGCGCCACGCAGATTCGCACCTATGACGGTCGCCGCGTACTGGTGCCCAACGCCGAAACCTTCACTTCGCGGGTCACCAACAACACCGCGGCACCGGTACGGCGGGGCAAGGTCGTGTGCCGACTGAACTATGGCATCGACATCGACGCGATTTCGGCGGTCATGCGGGAGGCGGCACAAGCGACGCCCGGCGTGCTGGCCGAACCGCCCAGCTCCGTCAGGCTGAGCGACCTGGGGCAGAGCGAGCTGGTGTTCGACGTCCAATTCTGGTGCGATTCGCGCCGCTCCGACTTCGTCGCCACCGCCTCGGAAGTCCGCAAGAGCCTGGTCGCCGCCCTGCGTACCGCCGGTGTCGGCCTGCCGGACCAGGCGCGGCAGCATCTTGTCGTGCATACGCCGGACAACACCTGACCAGACGCGACGGAAACATGCACTTACCAATCCGGCCCCTGCGCATGTGGGTTGGGCCGGCGCCGCATCGCCTGCAGGCGGAACGCCCACGTCGTGTGGCGGTCGAGTGTAAGTCAGCGCGCCACGTCGCAGCCAAGACGATGTGAACGCCAACGAAGGACCTTCAATGAGGTATTTCCAGCTCCATCGCCTGCTACCAGCCGCCGCTCTGTTACTGGTGGCTTGCTCCAGTGACGAGCAGCCCGAACAGACCGATGCCCCGCCGCCCGAAGTGGAGGTGATGCGAGTGGTACCCGGCCCGGTCGAACACATCATCGAGCTGCCGGGCCGGGTGCAGGCCGTGCGGGTCGCCGAGATTCGCGCCCGGGTCAACGGCATCATCCAGCGCCGCCTGTACGAGGAAGGCACGGACGTCGAGGCCGGCACGCCGCTGTTCCAGATCGATCCGCGCGAGATGCAAGCCAACCTCAACGCGGCCAAGGCCACGCTGCAACGTGCCCAGGCAACTGCACGCAATGCCGCGCAGGATCTCAAGCGCTACGAGGGTTTGGTGGCCAAGCGCGCCATCAGCCAGCAGGAATACGACACCGCGGTGGCTCAGCTGCGCACCGCCGAGGCGGACGTCGCGCAAGCGCAGGCCAGCGTCGAGTCGGCTGAGCTGAACCTGGAATACACCCGGGTCGAGTCGCCCATCGAAGGCCGCGCCGGCCGCGCGCAGGTGACCGAAGGGGCCCTGGTCACTGCCACCGAGGGCACACTGCTGAC
Organism: Stutzerimonas marianensis; assembly: GCF_022810315.1. Classification (NCBI taxonomy): domain Bacteria; kingdom Pseudomonadati; phylum Pseudomonadota; class Gammaproteobacteria; order Pseudomonadales; family Pseudomonadaceae; genus Stutzerimonas; species Stutzerimonas marianensis. Next base: position 56,005 of record NZ_JALGRD010000006.1, read on the forward strand.
GACTGTCGAGCAGTTCGACCCGGTCCAGGTGAGCTTCGCCCAGTCCAGCTCCGACCTGCTCGCCCTTCGCGCGCAGGTCGCCTCTGGTGCCCTGCAGCTGCCCGAACGCGGCCAGGTGCCCGTTCGCCTGCTCCTGGAGGATGGCAGCGAGTACCCGCAGACCGGTTACATCGATTTCCTGGCCATGACCATCGACGAATCCACTGGCACCGTCGCGCTGCGCGCCGAGGTGCCGAACCCTGACCATCTCCTGCTGCCCGGGCAGTTCGTCCGTGCCCGCATCAATGCCGGCACGCGGCCCAGGGCCATCGCCATCCCTCAGCGCGCCGTGATCGTGGGGGACAACAGCGCCAGCGTGAAGTTGGTCGGCGACGACGACCAGGTCTCGACGCGCACCGTCGAGCTCGGGCCGCTGCAGGGCAGCCGGTGGCTGATCCGCTCCGGGCTGGAGGAGGGCGACGTGATCATCGTCGAGGGCGGACAGAACGCCCGCGATGGCCAGCCAGTCCGGACGAAGCCCTGGGAGCCGCCTGCTGAGGCCGCCGAAGACGAGCCGGCCCCACGATGACCCCGACCTTCTTCATTCGCCGCCCCGTCTTCGCCTGGGTCGTCGCGCTGGGCATCCTGCTCGGTGGGCTCCTGGCGTTGCGCAGCCTGCCGATCGAGCAGTACCCGACCATCGCGCCGCCTACGCTGCGCATCAACGTCACCTACCCCGGCGCCGACGCTTCGGTTCTCGCGACCAACGTCACCCAGGTGATCGAACAGGAGCTCAACGGCGTCGAGGGGTTCCTCTACATGGACTCGACGAGCCGCTCGAACGGGAGCGCCTCGATCGAGCTGACCTTCGAGTCCGGCACCGATATCGACGTCGCGCAGATGGAGGTCCAGAACCGCCTGAGCCGCGTCGAGCAGCGCCTGCCCGAGGAGGTCCGCCGTCAGGGTGTGCAGGTCTTCCAGGCCTCGCGCGACTTCCTTCTGATCATCTCGATCACGTCCGATGACGAGGACATGGGCACCCTGGAGCTCGGCCACTTCGCTACCACGCGGATCGTCGACGAGCTGCGGCGGGTGCGCGGTGTGGGCGACATTCGTGAGTTCTACACGCCCTATGCGATGCGCATCTGGCTCGACCCGGACCGGCTGGCGAGCTTCGGAATGGCGGCCAGCGACGTGCTCGCCGCCGTGCAGGAGCAGAACAGCCAGTCGGCCGGCGGCGCCATTGGCGACCTGCCACTGGCCAAGGGCATCGAGATCAACGCGCCGCTGGAAACGCGAGGCCGCTTCTCGTCGCCGGAAGAATTCGCCGCGATCATCCTGCGTGCCAAACCGGACGGCTCGGCGGTGCGCCTGCGTGACGTCGCGCGGGTTGAACTCGGCGCGGAAAACTACACCGCGCGCAGCGAGCTCAACGGCCAGCCGGCTGCCGGTCTGGCGATCCAGCTGGCGCCGGGCGCCAATGCGCTGGACACCGCCAACGCCATCAAGCAGCGCATGCGCGAGCTGGAGAGCGGCTTTCCCGAGGGGGTCGGTTGGTCGGTGCCCTTCGACTCGACGCCGTTCATCTCGGCGTCCATCGAGCAGGTCTTGCTGACGCTGGCGCAGGCGATGGTACTGGTGGTTCTGGTCATGTTGCTGTTCCTGCAGAACTGGCGCACCACGGTGATCCCGACCATCGTGATTCCCATCACCCTGGCCGGCACCTGCCTCGGGCTGTGGCTGCTGGGCTTCTCGATCAACCTGTTGAGCCTGTTCGGCATGGTGCTGGCGATCGGCACGCTCGTCGACGACGCCATCGTGGTGGTGGAGAACGTCAAGCGGATCATGGACGAGGAAGGCCTGCCGCCGTACGAGGCTACGGTCAAGGCGATGGGTCAGGTCAGCGCGGCGATCATCGGCACCACGCTGGCGCTGATCGCGGTGTTCGTGCCGCTGGCATTCTTTCCGGGCTCGACCGGCGGCATCTACCGGCAGTTCGCGATCACCCTGTCGATCGCGGTCGCGACCTCCACCCTGCTCGCGCTCGTCCTGACGCCGGCGCTGTGCGCTGCGTTGCTCAAGCCCAGCGAGCCGGATGCGCACGGCTGGAGCGAGCGGATCTTTTCGCCGTTCAACCGGTTCATGACCGCCACCACCACGCGGTATCACGGGCTGGTCGGCCGGCTGCTCGGGCGGCCGGTGGCGTTCCTGCTCTTGTTCGTCGCCCTGCTGGCCCTGACCGGCTACCTGTTCCAGCGCATGCCGAGTGCCTTTCTCCCGGACGAGGATCAGGGCTCGATCATGACTGTCATCCAGGCGCCTCCCGGCGCTACCGCCGAGCGCACCGCAGAAGCCGTCGAGCAGGTGAAGGCGTTCTACGCCGACCACCCGCTGGTGCGCGACGCCATCATGGTCTATGGCTTCAGTTTCTTCGGCCAGGGCCAGGCTCACGCCATGAGCTTCGCCCGAATGGTGCCGTGGGAGGACCGTCCCGGCGAAGAAAACACGGCCCCCGCACTCGTCGAGGAGGCGATGGGCCAGTTCTCCCAGATCAAGCAGGCGCGGGTCTTCGCGCTCAATCCACCCTCGATTCCGGGCCTGGGCGTTGCCGGTGGTTTCACCTTCAAACTGGAAGACCGTGGCGGCCGCGGCTACGACGCGTTGCTCGAGGCGCGCAACCAGCTGCTCGGCGCCGCCAGCCAGAGCGACGTGCTGAGCAACGTGCGGCCCGAAGGCGCCGATGAAGCGCCGCGGTTGCGGGTGGACATCGACCGCATCAAGGCCCGCGCGCTGGGCCTGGCGATCCGCGACGTGAACGCCACGCTCGGAACGGCCTTCGGCAGCGCCTATGCCAATGACTTCAACCGCGACGGGCGGGTGCTGCAGGTCCTGTTGCAGGCCGATGCCCCGTACCGCATGGCGCCGCAGGACGTACTGGATCTGAAGGTGCTCAACGACCAGGGCGAAAACGTGCCTTTCGGCGCCTTCACGCGGGTCGAGTGGACGCGCGGCGCCACCCAGTTGCAGAGCTACAACGGCTACCCGGCGCTGACGATTGCCGGCAACGCCGCCGACGGCCGCACCACGGGTGAGGCCATGGCGGAGATGGAACGGCTCGCCGGGGAGTTGCCGGACGGCTTCGACTTCGAATGGTCGGGCGCCTCCTACGAGGAGCAGCAGGCCTCCGGCCAGGTCGGTCTGCTGCTGGGGCTGTCGCTGCTGGTGGTGCTGATGGTGCTCGCCGCGCTCTACGAGAGCTGGTCCGTGCCGATCGCGGTGCTTCTGGTGGTGCCGTTCGGCGCGCTGGGTGCGGTGCTCTTCGCCATGCTGCGAGACCTGCCGGCGGACGTGTATTTCAACGTCGGGCTGGTCACCATCATTGGTCTCTCGGCAAAGAACGCGATTCTCATCGTCGAGTTCGCCATCGAGGAGGAAGGCAAGGGCAAGCCGCTGACCGATGCGGTAATGAGCGCGGTGCGACTGCGCTTCCGCCCGGTCCTGATGACCTCCCTGACATTCATCCTCGGCATGCTGCCGCTGGTACTGTCGACCGGGGCCGGGGCGGCCGGGCGTGTCGCGGTCGGCACCGGCGTGATGGGCGGGATGATCCTCGCCACGCTGCTCGGCCTGTTCTACATCCCACTGTTCTACCTCTGCGTGCGCCGCTGGGTAAGCAAGCGCCGGCCTCCCACCCGCCATGACGAAGGCGGCGACGACCAGGCCCCGGCGCGGGAGCCAAGCCATGCCTAGGCCGTTCCTGCTGCTGATGTGCGCACTGCTGGCCGGCTGCCAGCTGGCACCGCCCCACGAGCGCCCGGCCTCCCCCACGGCCAACCGCTACCCGGCGGCGCTGGAACCAGACACGCCGGGTATCGACGCCGCGACCATACCCTGGCGCGATTTCATCATCGATTCACGTCTGCAGGCGCTGCTGGAGACGGCGCTCGAGCGCAACCGCGATTTGCAGGTCGCGGTGCAACGCATCGAGGAAACGCGCGGACAGTTTCGCATCCAGAACGCCGATCGCTACCCCAGCCTCGGCCTGAGCGCCGACGCCAGCCGCGGCCGCTTTCCGACCGGCACCAGCGGCGCCACGGGCGCGACGGGTGCAACGAGCGGTGCAGGTGCCACGGCGGCGGGAGGTGGCGTGGTGGAGCGCTATTCACTCGGCATCGCGGTCACGGCCTTCGAGCTGGATTTCTGGGGCCGCGTGCGCAATCTCGGCGAAGCGGCGCGTGCCGAATACCTGGCCAGCATCGAGGCCCAGCGCGCCTTTCGGTTGTCATTGATCGCCGATGTCAGCGCCACGTACCTCGCCGTCCGCGAAGCCGATGCACGCATCGCCCTGGCCGAAGCGACGTTGCGCAGCCGGCGCGATGGCCTGAGCATCGCCGAAACCCGTTACCAAGCCGGGATCACCTCGGCACTCGACTACAATCAGGCGCAGGCGCTGCTGACCCAGGCCAGAACCGAACTCGCCGCGCTGCGCCTGACCCGCGCCCAACAGGCCAATTACCTGACGCTGCTGATCGGCGGCGAACCCACCGGTCCGCTGCCACCGCCTGCGCCGCTCGGCCAGCAGACCAACCCGGTCACGCTGGCGGCGGGCCTGCCTTCGACGCTGCTGCTGGCGCGCCCCGACATTCTCGCGGCGGAAGAGCGGCTGCGCGCCGCCCGTGCCAACATCGGGGTCGCCCGGGCCGCCTTCTTTCCGCAGGTCACCCTGACCGGCAGCGCCGGCTATGCGTCGTCCGAACTCAGCGGACTGGTCAGCGCCGACAACCGCACCTGGAGCATCGGGCCCTCGATCAGCCTGCCGCTGTTCGATTTCGGCCGTAATCGAGGCAACCTGACCGTGGCCGAAGCGCGGGAAAACATTGCGATCGCCGAATACGAGCGCGCCATCGAGGCCGCCTTTCGCGAAGTCGCCGATGCCCTGGCCGGCCGCCGCTACCTGGCCGAGCAAGTCACGGCGCAAGCCGAGAACCTCGCCACGCTGCGCCGCATCGCCGACCTCGCCCAGGACCGCTACGCCGAAGGGGTGGTCAACTACCTCGAAGTATTGGATGCCGAACGCAACCGGTTCGACGCCGAACAGGCCTTCATCCAGGTGCAGCGCGCGCAGCTGCAGAACCTCATCGAGCTCTACGTCGCGCTCGGTGGCGGCACAGCAGGACGACCCAACGAAACGCCGACCGAAGAGACGCCGTCCGACCTGCGGAGCTGAATGCCTCGGTAGTGGCCGCGGTCCAACGAAGACCATCCATAACCGAGGATTGCCACATGGGCCTGTTCGACACGATCAAAGAAAAACTGGGCATGGGCGGCGTCAGCAACGAGGCGCACAAGCCGGTCGACCCGAACAACACGCCGAACCAACACGCGCCGGATACCGTCATCGACTCGGAGCGCCCAACCGCTGCGCATAACGCCACCACCACCCCGCCGGGTGCCGGCCCGAGCAACGAAGCCACCGGCCCGTCCTCCGCCGCGGTAGATGTGCCGGCCAAACTCGACGGCATGGCTGCCAATCACTCCGAGACGCTGAACTGGCGCACCTCGATCGTCGACCTGATGAAACTGCTCGGCCTCGACAGCAGCCTGGAAGCGCGCAAGGCGCTCGCCACCGAACTCGGCTGCCCGCCGGATCAGATGGCCGACACCGCCCAGATGAATACCTGGCTGCACCGCACCGTGATGCACAAGCTCGCCGAACACGGCGGCACCGTACCGCCGGAACTGCGCACCTGATACGCCAGGCTTCGCCGGGTGCGGGCCACCCGGCGAGCGCTTTTAATCTGACTGGCCGCTGGGCTGATCGCCAGCAAGCGAGCTCCTACGAAAAGCACCCTTACGCCCTGCAGGAGCGAGCCTGCTCGCGATCACCATACAGGCGCTTCGTACAGCCAAGGGCTCTCGCGACTCGATTTACACGCGGCCAACTGCCTGGCCGTGATCGGCTGAGCTGACCGATCAGTCGTCCAGCGATGGTCCGATCATGGCCGCCAACTGCGGATAAACGCCGGGGCAGGCCACGAGGTAGGGATTGCCGCGCAGCAATCCGTCATTGCGGAAGAAGTCATTCACGCGACCGCCCGCCTCCTTCACCAGCACCAGCCCGGCCATGCAATCCCAGCTCTTCAGCTCGGTTTCGTAGTAACCCAGCAGGCGCCCTGCCGCCACGTAGGCGGTCATCAAGGCGCCGGAGCCGTTGCGGAAGAACATCCCGCCTTCGGCCAGCAGCTTCTCCATGAAAGGGATGAAGTGCTCCTTGCCACGTGGGTGGAACGTGCCCGTCGCGGTCACGCCCTGACCCACATGGGTGGCGGCGCTGACCTTGAGTGGCACGTCGTTGACGAAAGCACCTTTACCCAAGCAACCATGAAAAAGCTCGTCATGATTGGGGTCGGCGATGGCGCCCAGGTGCGGTTCGCCGTCGATCAGCAAGCCGATGGACACGCACCAGTTGTGCAGCCCGTTGACGAAGCAGGCCGTGCCGTCGATGGGGTCGATGACCCAGACGCAGCGGGCGCCGAGGTCGGCCGAGCCGCTTTCCTCGCCGAGAAAGCCGTCGTCGGGGAAGTGCTCGGTCAAGCGCTCGCGAATGAAGGCTTCGATCTGCTTGTCGGCGATGCTGACGACGTCCTGCAGATCGTCGCCCTTGTGTTCCACCGTCAGGGCGTCACGCTGGCGGTAGAAGTCCAACCCCATTCGCGCCGCCTCGAGGGCAAGCGATCGGGCGCAGGCGTAGCGGGCATCGATATCGAGACTGGAAGGTTGCGCTGAAGTCATGGAGGCCTTTCGCTTGGGATGCGCGAATCGCGCGGAATCGGAATTCTAGGGGATCACCGGTAACGAGCCTACGGATGCCACACGGCGATGCAAACGCCGGTCGCCGTGCGGCATCTTCAGGTCAGCCTTCGTCGTGCCGGTTATGGCCTTCCGGCTGGCCGCTGCTGTAGGTCGGCGCGGCCAGGTCTTCGCCTGGGGCAGCCCGGCCTTCCAGCGGTGGCAGTGCCTTGGCTTTCTCGATATCCACACCCACCCCATCGGCCAGACGCTGACCATAGTCGGGATCGCAGTGCCAGAAGTGCCAGATCATCCGCAGGCAGATGTGCTCGGGGCACTCCTTGAGATCGGCTGTGATGTTGGCGATCAGGTCGTCACGCTCCCAGTCCTCGAAGCTGCGGTAGCGCTCCCCGGCTTGCTTGTAATCCGAGCGGGCGCGGGTGGTCTGGTAGCGGCCGAGATGCCCTTCGACGTACTGGTGGTAGTCGTGCGCAGGCTTGGGCGCCTCGTTCAGCCCGCCCAGGGAGCTGGGCTCGTAGTTGATGTGAGGATTGTCACCGCCGGTGTCGACGAAGTAGGTCATGGCACCGTCACGCTGATTGGTCGCGGCCGGCTTCTTCGGTGCGTTGATGGGCAGTTGCAGGTAGTTGGCGCCAACGCGATAGCGCTGGGTATCGGAATACGACAAGGTCCGGCCTTGCAGCATCTTGTCATCGGAAAAATCGATGCCGCCCACCAGCACACCGGTGCCGAACGCCGCTTGCTCCGCCTCGGCGAAGAAGTTCGACGGGTTGCGATCGAGCACCAGGCGACCTACCGGCAACAGTGGGAACCGGTCTTCCGGCCAACGCTTGGTGTCGTCCAGCGGATCGAAGTCGAGTTCGTCATGCGGGCCGTCGGACATGATCTGCACGCACATTTCCCACTCCGGATACTCGCCGCGCTCGATGGCGTCGTAGAGGTCGCGGGTCGCATGGCCGACGTCCTTCATCTGGATTTCCGCCGCCTGCTGTGCAGTGAGATTCTTCACGCCGAGCTTCGGCTCGAACGAGAACTTGCAGAGCACCGCCTCGCCCTTGTCGTTGACCAGCTTGTAGGTGTTCACGCTCGAGCCCTGCATGTGCCGGTAGTCGGCCGGAATGCCCCAGGGACTCTTCACCCAGGTGACCATGTGCAGCGCTTCGGGGTGATGCTGCACGAAATCGTAGAAGCGCCAGGCCTCCTGGCGATTGGAAATCGGATCGGGCTTGAACGCGTGGATCATGTCCGGAAACTTGATCGCGTCGCGGATAAAGAAAACCTTCAGGTTGTTGCCGACCAGGTCCCAGTTGCCGTCCTCGGTGTAGAACTTGATGGCGAAACCGCGCGGGTCACGGGCGGTCTCGGGGGATTCCTTGCCGCCGATGACGGTGGAGAAGCGCAGGAACACGGGGGTCCGGACGCCTGCCTTCGTCAGCACCTTGGCGCGAGTGTATTGGCTGGCCGGCTCTTCGCCGATCTTGCCATAGGCCTCGAACCAGCCATGGGCGGCGGTGCCACGGGCATGAACCACACGCTCGGGGATACGCTCCCGGTCGAAGTGGGTGATTTTCTCGATGAACTGATAGTTCTCCAGCGTCGCCGGGCCACGCTCGCCGACGCTGCGAAGGCTCTGGTTGTCCCAGACGGGGTGGCCCTGTCGAGTGGTGAGTGTCTTCTTTTCTTCGGTCATTACAGCTCCTGACTGACACGGAATGCCCTTACTTAGGGCGCTTCCTTCAGGAGGGGTTCTTCAGATTCTGACTATCGGGCCCATAGCCCGCCGCCAGTCGGCGCGTCGCCTATTCGTTCTGCTCTTCATGCAGCCGAGCGTTGAGCTCATCGACGATGGGCGCCCACTCGGCGTCCTCGATCCACTCGTCCCTCAGCAACGACCGCTGTGAATCGTTCCAGAACGGTGCGTCGGCGAGGCGAACCTCGTTGGGCAACGGCGCGTGGCGGGCGATGAAATCGTCGATGCTTTGCGGATCGGACGGCAGGCCCAGCTGTTCGAACAGGGTGCTCATGTCTTTGTTGGGAAGTTCCATGAAAACGGCTCCTCAGGCTGGTTGGTCATGTGCCTGCCAGGCGGCAGGCAACCCTCTCAGTAGAGGCGCGTGAGCACACACAGTTCAACGAGCGATACGCTGGAAGCAGGGGAAGAAAAGGACGGGCCTCGCCAGATGGCGAGGCCCCGAAAGCATCAGGCGGCTTTGTCGAAGAGCTGACGACCGTGGTCCAGGCACTGGTCCACCAGCCATTTGCCGTGGGCGATGGAGGCACGCTGCGCTTGCTCCAGTTCCGCCATGAAGGCATGGCCGACCGGAAGCGCCATGCGCCTTGTCGTCTGACCTTGCATGTTGCTGATACGGCAGCCGCCGGCCCAAGGCGTTGGCGTGCCGGGATGCTCCATCACCTCGGCGGTGATGACGTGGTCGCGATACTCGCATTGCATCATGCTCATGGTTCACCTCGTCGCTGTCTGGCACTGGCGGTCGTTCGTCGCCGGTGCGGCTGATTGTCCCCCTCTGGTTACGTTCCGCGGCCACGTGGGGCATTTGCGCCCCAGCGCGACTCGTCCATTAGGTTTAGCACAGCGATGGTGGACACGAAGGTCCGGCGGTCGCCTCACTGAGAGGCATGGCGGAGCGGAGGGCTCCGCCGAGCGGGTAAGCGGCGGGCTGCAAGAGATCGGCGCCCGCCGCCTGAGGTGGGGCTAGAAGGCCCGGACGGGCGCTTCGTCGTAGAAATCCGCTTCGAGCAAAGCGTCGCGGCCCTCGGCTTCGAGCGTTTCTCCTTCCAGCGGAACGGGGGCGGACACGCGCTTGCTGCGCGACTTGCCGAACTGGTGCTTGAGTGCATTGTTCAGCTTGCCAATGGCACCATCGACCGCCAGCTCGAGCGAGGCAGCCTTGTGCGAGACGGAAACCGGCTGCTGGCCCTTCGGCCGCGCCTCGATCTGGCAGCGCTTGTCCTGGGCGCCAGCCTTGATTCCGTTTTCGTCGTTCAGGTGCACCACTACCCGGGTCACACCCTCGTCGAAACGCTCCAGCTTGTCGGCAACACTGGCACTGACCCAATTGACCAGACGGGCGCTGCCTTCGATGTGGTTGTCGCTATGTACCTGGATTTGCATACGCTTATTCCTTCTACGCGATCTGGGTAACCACCGTTCAGCCTCAAACGGCCTGATCTACCAATGCCACCGTCGCCGGTATTAAGCAAGCCGAACGTAACGGCCGGATACAAGCTCGCCTTTAGGACTTGAGCGAGATCAATCGAAACGCCGCAAGACAGTGCACCCCCTGCCCCGTTACCCTCCATCGGGACCTCTGAATGGAGCGACTCATGGATATCCTGCTCTGCGGCAGCTTCGACGATGCCGAGCGCGACGAATGGCTCGACGCCCTGCGATCAGCCTGCCCCGACGCCAATTGGCACCTCTCTCCCAGCGCCGACGAGGCGCAGCGCATCGAGGCGGCGGTGGTCGCCAATCCGCCACCCGGCGCGCTGCGCCATCTACCCAATCTGCGGCTGATCCAGTCGCTCTGGGCCGGCGTCGATCGCTTGATGCTGGACGCCAGCCTGCCGGCGGGCGTGCCGGTGGCACGGATGGTCGACCCGGCCATGAACCAGGCGATGGCGCAGACGGCCGTCTGGGCCACGCTTTCGCTGCACCGCGGGTTCTTTCGGTACGCGGCGCAACAGCAGGCGACACGTTGGCAGCAATGGCCGCAGCGGCGGGCCGACGAAGTCCGCGTGACGATCCTGGGTCTGGGTCAGATGGGCCGCTGCTGCGCTTCCCGCCTGGCCGGGCTGGGCTACACGGTGGCCGGCTGGAGCAGCCGGCCGACCGAAATGGACGGCATCGAGACCTGCAGCGGGAACGCGGCACTTCAGGGCCTGCTGCAGCGCACCGACATCCTCATCAACCTGTTGCCGCTGACTCCGCAGACCGAAGGCCTGCTCGACACGCCGCTGTTCAATGCCCTGCCGCGAGGCGCTGGGCTGGTCAATCTCGCGCGGGGCGCTCACCTTGTCGAAGACGCGCTGCTCGAGGCGCTAGACACCGGCCAGATCGGCCACGCCGTGCTCGACGTTTTCCACCATGAGCCCCTGCCGGCCGAGCATCCGTTCTGGCGGCATCCGAACGTCACGGTGCTGCCCCACGTCGCGGCGATGACCGACGCGCGAAGCGCAGCAGGCGTGGTCGCGCAGAACCTGCAGGCCCTGCGTGACGGTCGACCCCTGGCGAATCTGGTAGACCCGAAACGAGGTTACTGAGCGGTTGGCTGGAGCTTCTTCTTCGGGTAGATGTCGTAGCGGCTGGACTTGCCTTCCAGGCAGTAGCTCGGCCTGGCGCCTTCGATCGCCGGCGCCTTGCGCGGGCGCTTGACCACCACGCGATGGGTTGCGAGCGCCAGGGCCCGGTCGAGCAACGTGGCGGCATCCAGGTCGTCGCCCACGAAGGGGCGGAACAGCCGCATCTCCTTCTTGACCAGGGCACTCTTGTCCCGGTGCGGGAACATCGGGTCCAGGTAGATCACCTGCGGCGGTTCGCCCTGCCACAGGTCCATCAACTCGATGGCGTTACCGTGCAGCAAGCGCATGCGTGCCACGATCGCCGCCACCTCGGCATCCACACGGGCGCGGGCGAGGCCGTCTTCGAGCAGTGCGGCAATCAAGGGTTGTCGCTCGCAAAGGGTCAGCTCACAGCCCAGCGTCGCCAGCACGAACGCATCGCGCCCCAGCCCGGCCGTGGCGTCCAGCACTGACGGCCGTATGCCGGGCTGAATGCCCACGGCCTTGGCGATCATCTGCCCGCTGCCGCCACCGAACTGACGGCGATGCGCTGCCCCTCCTTCGAGAAAATCCACTCGCACAGGGCCGGGTGCCAGCGGACCGAGCATCTGCAACTGCAAGCCACCCTCCCCGACCTGCAGCACGAATTCGGCCCCCTCGGCCCGCATCGGCAATCCCAGGCGGGAGGCCCACGCCTGGGCCTGCTCGGCGAAGGACGGTGCGAGCGCTTCGACATGGACAAGGGGGCGGTGGGCGGACATGGCGGCGCTCGACGATGGAAACGGCGCATTCTGCCAGAGCACGAGGCACCGCGCTTCAGCGGCACAGACCGAAGCCGCCCATGTCGACATGGAAGTGATCGTGATGCGCGGCGTTGTATTCCGGGCTCAGGGTGATCCTGAAGGCATCGCAGGCGGCCGCTTTGACCTGCCGCAGGAAACGCGACTTGTCGCCGTCCCCCGCCCAGTCGCGTGCGACGGTAATGCGCGTACCGTCGGCGAGGCGAAACCCGGCGAGGTCGAGCGCATTGGCCGAGGCATGCTGGCTGCGGCGGTTGCTGCGGGCGATGTTACGGCAGGCGAAACTGCCGAAATGATCGATCCGCACCACCGGCTGGCCGAACACCTGCTCGGCCGCCGGCTGCAGGCCGTGCCGCTCGAATAGCGCATAGGCAGCCGCCAGAGGGCAGGTCGCCATGAAGGGCGCGTTGAAGCTCACGGCCGAACCGCGAATCCTCACCGCATTCTCGACCGGACAACCGGCCTGCGGTGTGCTGTCGGGCAGCGCGACGTAATCCAGCGCTGAGCTGGCCAGGGCCTGTTCGCACAGCACGCGGCTATGCTGCAGGCGCTCGAGCTTGAACGGCGTGAGCAGGTTCGGTGGCTCGCGAAGGTCCAGCGGCGCCCAGGGGTTCCATTTGCCCGGCACGTCGACGTGACCACGCCACACCGCGTAGACGAACCCGGCGCCCAGGATCAGCAGAAGCAGAAAGAATCGACCTACCGTCATACCGTTTCGGCAACGGCCTTGAGGCAAAGGTTGCAGCGGGACCCGAGGTCAGCCGCATCCGAGCAGCGACAGTTGCGCCTCGTCCCGTGGGGCCGGTAGCGCCAGCGCCGGCAATCCGGGCAAGCGCTCGCGCAACTACGTGTGAAACCGAAGTGCGAGGTCCGGCGCCAGCCGATTGTCCGGCGTGTGCAGGTAGACATGCGGAGACTTGCCCGACTCGATCCAGCCGGCCACCTTGTCCAGCCAGGGCAGCAGGAAGCGATCATTGGCGATGAGCTCGGGATGACCAACGAAGCGCAATTGCGGCGCGTCGCTGAAAGCGGTTGGCCGCACCGGTAGCCGTGGCTTCTTGCTTTGCGCATGCAGGACCGCCGGCTCGAGGGAGCGGCAACTGAACAGTGCGCGGGTATCCATGCAGATGCGCTCGACGCCACGCTCAAGCAGCAGCCGATTGAGCGCCCGCTCCTCCTCACCCCGGGCGAAGAAGGCGGGATGGCGCACCTCTATCGCAAGGGGCCGGTCGAGCTGCTCGATCAGCCCGACCAGCTCACCGATCCGGCCAGGACCGAAGGCGGCCGGCAATTGCAGCCAGAACGGTGTCACCCGCCCGTCCAATGGCCCCATCAGGCGACGGAAGGTCTCGACCAGCTCGCCGGTCTCGCGCAGATCGGGCGCCTGGCTGATCTCGCGAGGCAGCTTGGCGCAGAAGCGAAACCCGTCCGGCATGCGCGCAGCCCAGCGCTCGACCGTCTGCTCCGATGGCCAGGCGTAGAGTGTGGTGTTGCCTTCGACGCTGTTGAATATCCGGCAATAGCCCTCAAGAAACTCGCTGGCCGGAAGGTCAGGCGGATACAGCGAACCGCGCCAGGCAGGTTCATTCCAGGACGGGCAACCGAGGAAGTAAGGCAGGTCCAAGCGCGATGGCTACGCCTCAGGCGTAGAGGTCCAGACCAAGCACCTCATGCGCGTCGACATCCGGACTGAAGCTGGCCGTGGTGCCGTAGCTCTGCAGCGCCTGCGCCGCGCGGCTGGTCAAGGGCCGCTCCATCATCGCCTCGAAGCGCGCGGGCATGAAGTCGCCGGAGACGACCGAGGCGTAATCGGTCGATTCGCTCTTGGTCGGGCGAGAAAGGTGTTCGTAAGTGGCGTCGGCCTGATTGGCCGGGGTGACGATCGATTCGCGTAGCTGTTCCGCTGCCTTTTCGCTTTCGCGATAGGGCACCGTCACGCTGTCCCGCTGGGGAACGCGTTCGATCGGGTAAGCGGAAGGGGCGAGACCGTTTAGGCGCATCATTCACCTGCAGCAAGTGCCGCGACTCTAGCGAGCTGCCTGGAAATTCGCAATGCCGCTCGTCGCCATCGGTTAGCGCTCGACCTTTGGGGTGGCGACGTTATCGCGCAGGTAGATCGGCTGTGCCTGCTCGGCTGCGACCGCCTCCCCGCGCGCCCAGGCGTGGCGGGCCAGGCTCAACAGGTCCTCGGCGTGTGGCAGCAACGAGGCGTCACAGCGGCTCGGCCGTACGGCCAGCCGCTCGGCGTAGCGCCAGCCAGTGCCAGCACCGAACCAGCTTCCCGCCGCATCGCGCGGCAGGCTGACCTGCTCAGGGGGCAACACGGCCTCGATACCGGCCAGCTGCATATCCTCGCCCTGGGCGCGGTAACAGGCCCAGTAGACCTCATCCATGCGCGCATCGATGGCTACCGCGACCTGCTCGACCGCCTGCTCGCGTCGGGCGCGCTGGGCGATGGTGGCCAGGGTGGAGACCGGCAGCACCGGCCGCTCCAGTGCGAACGCCAGGCCCTGCACCACCCCTACGGCAATCCGCACGCCGGTAAACGCCCCGGGACCGCGACCGAACGCCAGGGCGTCGACCGCCGACAGGCTGATCCCGGCTTCGGCCAGCAGGCCCTGAATCATCGGCAACAGGCGCTGCGCGTGCAGGCGCGGTATCACCTCGTAGTGGCTCAGCACCTGGCCGTCATGCAGCAGCGCAACGGAGCAGGCTTCGGTGGCGGTATCGAGGGCGAGCAGCGTGGACATCGGCGGATCGGCTCTGTGAAAAAGGCGGCGATTGTAGCAGCAACCCCGCCGTGCAGGCCCGCTGTAACAACCTTAGGGCACGCCTTCAGGCGCCAGAAAAACAAAACCCCGCCGACGGCGGGGTTCGTGTCGAAGCAGTTCAGCTCAGCGCGGCCAGTACCTTGGCAGTGATCTGCTCGACAGTACCGACGCCCTCGATGCGGCTGCACTTGGGCGTGCCTTCCGCGGCTTCGAGGTTCTGGTAGAAGGCCACCAGCGGCTTGGTCTGGGAATGGTAGACACTCAGGCGATGGCGAACGGTTTCTTCGAGATCGTCCTTCCGGTGCACCAGCTCCTCGCCGGTCAGGTCATCGATCCCGCTGACCTTCGGCGGGTTGTGCTCGGTGTGATAGACACGCCCGGACGCCGGATGCACGCGGCGACCGGAGAGGCGACCGACGATTTCCTCGTCGTCCACGGCGATCTCGAGCACATGATCAAGCTTGACGCCCGCCTGGCGCAGCGCCTCGGCCTGCGGAATGGTGCGCGGGAAGCCGTCGAACAGAAAGCCCTTCTCGCAATCGGGCTGCTGCAGACGCTCCTGGATCAGCGCAATGATGATTTCGTCGGACACCAGACCGCCGCTGTCCATGACGTCCTTGACCTGCAGACCCAGCGGCGTACCGGCCTTGACTGCCGCACGCAGCATGTCGCCGGTAGAGATCTGCGGAATACCGAACTTCTCGGTGATAAAGCGGGCCTGCGTACCTTTCCCGGCACCGGGCGCTCCCAACAGAATGACGCGCATGGGCGAATCCTCAACTTTGCAAAAAAGGGGTGTCGCCAGGGCTGTCGACTGTACCCTCGCCCTGGCGAATCAAAAATTCTGGTTTGCCGCCATGCGACAAAAGGTTGAACACGATACACAGCGCACAGAAACCAGACAAGCGGCGTCCAAGCCTCGCCCCGCGAGGCCTGGAGCCGCGACGACGCACCGTCCATGAGCAGGTCGCAGATCTCGCCGAGTGGCCGCTCTCGACGATTCGGAGCCGCGAAGAAAAGCCTAGCCGGTGTTGCGCAAGCCGGCCGCGATCCCCGCGACGCTGACCAGCAGGGCTTGCTCCAGTGGGCTTTCGGCCGGGTCCTGCTGTTGCCGGGATCGCGCCAGCAGCTCGGTCTGCATCAGGTGCAACGGGTCCAGATAGGTGTTGCGCAGGCTGAACGCCTCGAGGGTATCCGGGCTGTGTGCCAGCAGCTGCGACTGGCCGGTCAGGCCAAGTACGGCCTCGACCGCCTGCGACAATCTGTCACGCAGATCCACGCCCAGCGGCTGAAGTGGCTGGCTGACCAGCCGCTCGTCGTAGCGCCGGGCGATGTCGGCATCGGCCTTGGCCAACACCATCTCCAGCATGTCGATCCGCGTCATGAAGAACGGCCAGCGCTCGCGCATGACCTGCAACCGGTCGCCCTCACCACGCGCCAGGGCTTGCTGCAACGCCAGCTCCCACCCCAACCAGGCGGGCAGCATGAGGCGCGTCTGGGTCCAGGCGAAGATCCAGGGAATGGCGCGCAGACTCTCCACCCCGCCTTCGCGGCGCTTGGCCGGTCGGCTGCCGAGCGGCAGACGTCCGAGTTCCTGCTCCGGCGTGGCCTGTCGGAAGTATTCGACGAACTGAGGATGGTCACGCACCACGCCACGGTAGGCCTTCACACCGTCCGCGGCCAATCGGTCCATGGTCTCGCGCCAGTCCGGTTCGGGCATGGGCGGCGGCAATAGGGTCGCCTCCAGCACGGCGGCGAGATACAGGTTGAGGTTCTGTTCGGCGATATCCGGCAGGCCGAACTTGAAACGGATCATCTCGCCCTGCTCGGTGGTGCGGAATCGCCCGGCCACTGAGCCCGGCGGCTGCGACAGGATCGCCGCGTGCGCCGGGCCGCCACCGCGACCGACGGTGCCGCCGCGGCCATGGAACAGCAGCAGCTCGACCTCATGCGCCCGGCAGATCTCGACGAGTCGCTCCTGGGCGCGGTACTGCGCCCAGGCCGCCGCGGTGGTCCCGGCATCCTTGGCCGAGTCCGAATAGCCGATCATCACCTCCTGCGGACCATACAGGCGCTGGCGATAGCCCGGCAGTTCGAGCAGGCATTCGATGGTCGGGCCGGCGTTGTTCAGATCGTCGAGGGTTTCGAACAGCGGCACCACGCGCATCGGCCTCTGCAGGCCCGCTTCCTTGAGCAGCAGCTGCACGGCGAGCACGTCGGACGCACCGCGGGCCATGGAAATGACGTACGAACCCAGTGCTGCACCCGGTGCGCGCGCCGCCACCCGACAGGTCGCCAGCACTTCGGCGGTTTCGGCCGAAGGCTGGAAGTCTGGCGGCAGCAGCGGCCGGCGGTTGTTCAGCTCCCGTTGCAGAAAGTCCAGGCGTTGCGGCTCGTCCCACTGGTCATAGTGCCCGAGCCCCAGATAGTCGGTGATCTCGGCCAGCGCCGATGCATGCCGGGTGGAGTCCTGACGGATGTCGAGCCGCGCCAGGAACAATCCGAACGCGGCGGCACGGCGGAGCGTGTCGAGCAGCGCGCCGTCAGCGATCACGCCCATGCCGCAGGCATGCAGCGAGCGGTAGCAAAGCTCCAGCGGCTCACGCAGTTCGCGGTTGTGCTCCAGCACGTCGGAGGGCGCCGGCAGGTCCTGCCTGACCGCCTGACGGGCCCAGTCCCGCGTGATCTGCAGGCGATCACGCAAGCGTTTGAGCAAGGCGCGATAGGGCTCGGCGGAGGCGCCGCTCTGCGCGATCAGCTCGTCAGTGGCGGCTTGCATGGACAACGCCGCGATGAGGCCGTCCAGGTCTCTGAGAAACAGATCGGCAGCGACCCCGCGCGCCAGCAGCAGGACTTCCCGCGTCACCGCTGCCGTCACGTTCGGATTGCCATCGCGGTCGCCGCCCATCCAGGAAGCGAAACGGATGGGCGCCGCATCCAGCGGCAGGTGCAGGCCGGTACTGCGGCGCAGCGCCAGATCGGTGTGCCGCAGGACGTTGGGCAGTGCCTGCCAGAGCGAGTTTTCGATCACGGCGAAGCCCCACCTGGCCTCCTCCACCGGGGTCGGCCGGCTGCGGCGAATTTCCTCGGTGTGCCAGACCTCGGCAATCAGACGCTGCAGACGCAGCTCGATCTCGGCCTGCTCCGTGGCGCTGAGGTCGGTGTGGTCACGTGCGGCCAGTTGCTCGGCGATGGCGTCGTACTTCTGGATCAGCGTGCGCCGCGACACCTCAGTCGGGTGCGCCGTCAGGACCAGTTCGATGTCCAGCCTGCCGACCTGGCGCGCGATGCTGTCCTGACCGAAGCCTTCGGCTTTCAGCCGTTCCAGCAGTCCGCCCAGCACGCCGGACTCGAACGGCGCCAACTCGCCCGGCCGGCGGCGTCGGACCCGGTGATGCTGTTCG
The DNA here is from genome assembly GCF_022810315.1 of Stutzerimonas marianensis. Lineage (NCBI taxonomy): Bacteria > Pseudomonadati > Pseudomonadota > Gammaproteobacteria > Pseudomonadales > Pseudomonadaceae > Stutzerimonas > Stutzerimonas marianensis. Next base: position 74,068 of record NZ_JALGRD010000006.1, read on the forward strand.
GCGATGTTGGCGAGGTTGAGGAACTGGTTGAAGGCGCGGGTCATCGGCAGGAGTTCGTCATCAGCCAGGCCGTCGAGGGTCTCCTGCAACAACCGCGCGCCGTCGGCCGAGCCCCGTCGGGCGCCCTTGGCGCCCTTGCGAATCCGCTCGATTTTGTCGAAGAACGCCTCGCCATGCTGTTCGCGGATGGTATTTCCCAGCAGCTCACCGAGCAGATGGACGTTCTCGCGCAAGCGCGCATCGATTTTCGCCATGTTTCCTCTCCCCTGGCCGCTTCAGCGAAGCCGCGCCCACCGAAACGCACCTGGATGCTGAACGGCAGCGCGACAAAACACCTCCAAACAGAGTGCCCAGCGCGGTCGTCGCTGACAAGGCGTCCCGGCAAGAACCCGGGCAACCGCGCCACCACTCACTTTGAACACGCTCGCCAAGACGAGCTAAGGATGACGCGAAATGAAAATATCCGAACTGGTCCGCGAATGGGAAAACTCCGCCAGCGGACGGATGAGCAGCCAGGAGTATCACCTCCACCTGGACATCGAAAGCGCCGCACGGCTGGCGGCACTGGCCGAGATGTATCCCAAGCGCAGCGCCGAGGAGCTGCTTGGCGAGCTGGTCGGTGCGGCACTCGAAGCGATCGAGACCAGCCTGCCTTACAAGCAGGGCACCAAGGTCATCTCCACGGATGAGCAGGGCGACCCCATTTATGAGGACGTCGGTCCGACGCCGCGTTTTCTCGCGCTGTCGCGCAAGCACCTGGAGCGATTGCTGGCCGAGCAGAAGGGCCAGGCATGAGCCTGCACATGTGCTCGAAAGGGTCGCTACAGAGGTGTTGGCAAGCGTTTCGTTGAACGATTGCAGCCTGCTGGCCTCACAAAAATATGCCCGCTCTGACAGCACGCCGCTGTTCAGACCGCGAATCGACGCATGCGGGCGTTGTTCCGATCCGTCAGGCAACACTTGCATTGGAGACTGGCCATGAAAATGAACACCCTCGAAAGCCCCCTTTCGCGTTTCCAGCTGCCCAAGTTGGCCGCCGTGGCATTGGGAGGCCTGCTGCTGGTGGGCTGCGCCGGCAACCCACCGAACGAGCAGTTCGCCGTGACCGAGTCGGCTGTGCGCAGCGCCGTCAGCGCCGGCGGTACCGAGTTCGCTGCTGTCGAGATGCGCGCCGCGCAGGAAAAGTGGAAGCAGGCCGAACTGGAAATGCAGAAGGAAAACTACGACAAGGCCCGCAAGCTCGCCGAACAGGCCGAGTGGGATGCCCGTGTCGCCGAGCGCAAGGCCCAGGCCGCCAAGGCACAGAAAGCCGTCGAGGAGGCCGAACAGGGGATCCAGGATCTGCGCGAAGAAAGCATGCGCGGTACCCGTTGATCACGACGCTCAATTCTCGAAGCCTTTCAGCACAGGATGACCCGTTATGAACAAACTACTGACTATTCCCACCGCGCTGGCCATGTCCATCGGCCTTGCCGCCTGTTCCTCGCAACCCAATGACAATCTCGAGCAAGTACGCGGCCAATACGCCCAGCTTCAGAGCGACCCCCGCTCGAACCGCCTCGCGGCACTGGAAACCGAAGATGCCGGCAAAGCGCTCGAACGCGCGAACAAGGCCTATCAGGACGATGCCGACGAAGAGCGCGTCGACCAGCTTGCCTATCTTGCCAAGCGCCGTGTCGAACTGGCCGAGCAGACCATCGCGCTGCGCACCGCCGAGCAGGAAATCGAGAAGACGTCGGCCAAGCGAGCCGAGGCGCGCCTCGAGTCCCGCGAGCAACAGCTTCGCCGTCAGCAGGAAGAGATCCGCAAGCTGCAGCAAGACCTGCAGGCCAAGCAGACCGAGCGCGGCACGCTGGTGACCTTCGGTGACGTGCTGTTCGACCTGGACAAGGCCGAGCTCAAGCCGGCCGGCATGCGCGGTATCCAGAAGCTCGCTGACTTCCTGAACGAGAATCCGGAACGCAAGGTCGTGGTCGAGGGCTATACCGACAGCACCGGTTCCGATTCCTATAACCAGCAGCTGTCCGAGCGCCGCGCCGAATCCGTGCGTCGTGCGCTGACGCGCGCGGGTGTCGATCCGCAGCGCATCCAGACGGTGGGCTATGGCGAACAGTATCCGGTGGCGAGCAACGATTCGCCCTCCAGTCGCGCCATGAATCGCCGTGTCGAGGTGACCATCTCCAACGACAACCAGCGCGTCGCGCCGCGTTCTTCGATGGAGTGATCGAGCGGAACGGGCATCCGCTGAGGATGCCCCTACGTACCGAGCCCGCCTGCAGGCGGGCTTTTCGTGTGTAACGCTATTTGAGTTCCCGAGGCGTCTCCTGCCCCATGCAGCGAATGGCGCGCTTGCGTTTGTCCACCATCACGCCGGTCAGTCCCTTGTGCTCGGTATCGAACAGCACGAGCACACCATCGATGCACTGCGCCACCTGCGGGGCTGGATCGAGGGATACTTTGTAATCCTCGCCGGGGATCGTCTTGAGCATTGTGAAGTCCGCCAGCAGCAAGGCATCCTCGGGTTTGGCGACATGCACGTAGCCGTAGTAGCTGAGCACCCCGACCGTCCCGATGACGGTGCCGACGGCGGTGAGAATGTAGGGGATCAGATTGCGTTCGGACATGGATGATCTCGGACAAAGTCAAAAACGGATTGTGGCAAATCTGGGGCGGCGCAAGTCGCCTCATTTTCCGCCGGCACGGGTCTCGCCGCGAGCCTGGTAGGTCGCCTCGTAGACCCGTTCGGCCAGCCGCGAGAACGGTAGGCTCTGGATCCAGACGCTGCCGGTGCCTTTCAGCGTCGTCAGCAGCAGCCCTTCGCCGCCGAACAGCATGCTGCGCAGCCCACCAGCAAGTTGGATGTCGTAGTCGATGCCCTGGGTGAACGCGACCAGGCAGCCGGTATCCAGGCGCAGGGTTTCGTTGTTCAACTCCTTGCGGATTACCGTTCCACCCGCGTGTACGAAGGCCAGCCCATCGCCATCCAGACGCTGCAGGACGAAGCCCTCGCCGCCGAAGAAGCCCGCGCCGATGCGCTTGCTGAAGCTCACGCCGATCCGCGTGCCGAAAGCGGCGCAGAGGAATGAGTCCTTCTGGCAGATCAGGGTGCCGCCCACCGCCGCGAGGTCCACCGGCACCACCGTACCGGGATAAGGCGCCGCGAAGGCCACACGCGATTTGCTCCTGCCTTCGTTGGTGAAATGGGTGAGGAACAGCGACTCGCCGGTGATCATCCGCTTGCCCATGCCCCACAGCTTGCCGAGCACACCGCTTGCCGAGCCATCGCCCATGCGTGCTTCGAAGCGCACGCCATCGGTCATGTAGTTCATCGCGCCGGCCTCGGCGATCACCGTCTCGCCGGGGTCGAGGATGATTTCCACGCTCTGCGCGGATTGTCCGAGGATTTCGTATTCGAGTTCGTGACTGGCCACGGCGAGCTCCTGATCCTGTGATTGCAGCGCGGCGGGAGCGGCCTCGATCGGCCCTCGCCTACTTGCGCCCGAGAATGCGCAGGATACGCAGGAACAGGTTGATGATGTCCATATAGAGCGCGGCGGCGCTGTCGATGGCGTTGTCCAGGGTCTTGGGAAGCTGGTTCGCCCTCCCCCAATCGACGCCCACATAACCGCAGAAAATCAGCACCACGATCCAGTCGATCACGCCATGGTGGATGCCGAGGATGAACAGCTCGACCAGCTCGACGACGATGACCAGCAGCAATGCCACCGTGAGCGCACTGGCGATGCTGGCGAAGAAGCGCGGAAACAGCGTGCCGAGTAGCATCATGCCGAGGGTGACCAGCGCGGTGATGCGGATCGCTTCGTGCACCAGTGCGCTGTCGTAGCGGCTCACCACCAGATTGACGATCAGCCCGAACGGGACCACCACCAGGTTATAGCCTCGAAAGCTCACCCAAGGCTTGCTCGAGCGGTGGAACAGCCGGGCGCCAGTCAGGCAGCTGGCGAAGTAGCCGCCGAAGAACAGCCAGGGATGGATGCTGCGAATGGACTCGACCGGAATGTTGCCGACCATCCACCAGTTGACCCAGAACCCCCAGCAGAGCGTCAGGCCGATGACGAGGTTGTAGGCGCCAGACGAGAGGCTGCGGTTCAGCGGGTTGGACTGGCGGGCGAAGACGGGGTTTTGCATGTCGTTACGCTTCCTTGCGTGATGATTGATTCGGAGTCTGTTCCGAGGCTGCTCAGAGGATGTTGGCGTAATCCGCTTCGATGCGATCCAGGCTCAGGTGATTGAGGAAGTTGGAGAAGCACATCCAGGCCGACAGCGCATTGAGGTCCTGGAACTGCTGCGGCAGGTACTTGGGCGGGACGACCATGCCCTCGTCCACCAGCTGGCGCAGGGTGCGCATGTCTTCCAGGGTGGTCTTGCCGCAGAACAGCAGCGGGATATGCTCGAGCCGGCCCTTGCGCACGGCCAGCTGGATGTAGTTGTAGATCATGATGAAGCCCTTCAGGTAGGACAGGTCCTTGGTGAAGGGCAGACCATCGGGGGTCGAGCCGCGGAACACGCGGCTGGCGTTGCTGTAGCTCTCGTCGTCGCCATAGCCCTGCTCGCGGAAAAAGGCGAAAACATCGAGGAAGTCTGCGCCCTCCTCGGCCATGTGAATGGCGCGGGTGCGGTTGGTCAGCTTGCGCAGGCGCGTCGGGTAGGAGGCGAAGGCGATCACCTCCATCAGGATTGCCAGGCCTTCCTGAGTGACCGTTGAAGACGGCGGCCCCTTGGCGAGGAAGGTGCAGATCGGCTGGTTCTGCCCGTTGAGCGTGGTGCCGACGTGCACCAGCCCTTCGTGAACCTCCAGCGCGCGCACGTCACGCTCGTTGAACAGCGCGTCGCTGCGGATCTTGATGTAGTCGGCGCCCGCTGCCGCATCGGCGAGGATGCCGTCGGATTCGAAGACGCGGATCACGCCCTCGCCTTCACCGAACACCACGTCCAGGCGCTTCTGCAGCAGCTCGACGGCCTGCGGCGCGGTGAGATTCTTCGGCTCGTCGCGCAGGTCACCGCGATCGGCAATGTTGTTCAGGTAGTCGGAGAGCATCAGGCCGAGGTCGGCCAGGGTCGGGTCGCCGGCATGGAAGGCGTCGGACGCCGCGCCGTAGAGCTCCTGGGAGATCATGCCGAAGTCCGGCGTACCACGCGCCTCGAGCATGCGGATGACCATGCGGTATTCCTTGCACATGCGCCGCATGATCTGCCCGACCGGGTTGAACTGGCCGAGCTGACGGGTGATGTCGCGCTCGATGTCCTGGAATTCCTGCTTCTTCGCACTGGAGTCGAAGGCCAGCGGACGGCCTTCGTAGTAGGCGCGGTCGATCTGCGGCAGCTCGCGGCCCTTGGCGGCGAAGAACGCCTGGCGGGTCGCGTCGTCCCACTTCACCGCGTCCAGCACACGCACCGGCGTCTGCGCCTCGACGATGCGGTCGGACAGCCCGCGTACGATGGTCTGATACTCGTCCAGATTGTTACGGCTGTTCATCAGTCCCTCTTCACGGATGCCCCGTACCCTTGAGGTTATACCCGCAACCGCCGCAGTCGGCACGCGGCGGGTGGGTCGAGGCTCAGTGGATCAGAGTTCCGGGCGCATGTGCGGGAAGAGGATCACGTCGCGGATCGACGGCGAGTTGGTCAGCAGCATCACCAGACGGTCGATGCCGATGCCCTCGCCGGCGGTCGGCGGCATGCCGTATTCCAGCGCACGAACGAAGTCGGCGTCGAAGTGCATGGCCTCGTCATCGCCGGCATCCTTGTCGGCCACCTGGGCGTGGAAGCGCTCGGCCTGATCCTCGGCATCGTTGAGCTCGGAATAGGCGTTGGCGATCTCGCGGCCACCAATGAACAGCTCGAAGCGGTCGGTAACGTTGGGGTTGCGATCGTTGCGCCGGGCGAGCGGCGAAACCTCGAACGGGTACTCGGTGATGAAGGTCGGCTGTTCCAGCTTGTGCTCGACCAGCTCCTCGAAAATCATCACCTGCAGCTTGCCCAGGCCTTCGTGACCGAGCAGCTTGGCGCCCGCCTTCTTGGCGATGGCACGGGCCTTCTCCAGGTCATTGAGATCGGAGGCCGAGATTTCCGGGTTGAACTTGAGGATGGAGTCGAACACCGACAGGCGCGCAAAGGGCTCGCCGAAGTGGAACACCTTGTCGCCATAGGGCACGTCGGTGCTGCCGAGCACGGCCTGGGCCAGCTCGCGGAACAGCTCCTCGGTCAGGTCCATGTTGTCTTCGTAGTCGGCATAGGCCTGGTAGAACTCGAGCATGGTGAACTCGGGGTTGTGCCGGGTCGAGACGCCTTCGTTACGGAAGTTGCGGTTGATTTCGAACACGCGCTCGAAGCCACCGACCACCAAACGCTTGAGGTAGAGCTCCGGCGCGATGCGCAGGAACATCGGCATGTCCAGCGCGTTGTGGTGGGTCTCGAACGGCTTGGCCGCGGCACCGCCAGGGATGGTCTGCAGCATCGGCGTTTCCACTTCGAGGAAGTCACGCTCGGCGAGGAACTTGCGGATGTGGGCGATGACCTTCGAGCGCACGCGGAAGGTTTCGCGCACCTCCTCGTTGACCATCAGGTCGACGTAGCGCTGGCGATAGCGCTGCTCGGTGTCGGTCAGGCCGTGGAACTTGTCCGGCAGCGGGCGCAGCGACTTGGTCAGCAGCCGCACGTTGTTCATGTAGACGTACAGGTCACCCTTGCCGGAGCGCGCCAGGGTGCCCTCGGCGGCGATGATGTCGCCCAGGTCGAAGTGCTTGACCGCCTCGACCTGCTCGGCCGGCAGGGTCTTGCGATCGACGTAGACTTGGATGCGCCCGCTCATGTCCTGCAGCACCATGAACGGCCCGCGGTTGAGCATGATGCGCCCGGCGACCTTGACCGGAATGACGGCCGCTTCCAGCTCTTCCTTGGTCTTCTCGGCGTACTGTTTCTGCAGGTCGCCTGCATAGCGGTCACGACGGAAGTCGTTGGGGAAGGCATTGCCCTGCTCGCGCACGGCAGCAAGCTTTTCCTTGCGCTGGGCGATCAGCTTGTTTTCTTCCTCTTGGACGGCGTGCTGGTTCAGCGGTTGTTCGCTCATGGTCAATTATTCCGGTCGCGCGGGTCGTCTGACCCGTGAAATGGCTAGCTAATGTCGATGGCCGTGCAATCTGTAAACGTAGAGCGCTGTTCAGTAGGTCGGACCGCGTAGGCCATGCTGAAACGGCGAGGACGCGAAGTTACGTTCTGTAAATGAACATCCGAGCCGTTTCAACGCAGCATGAACAAGCGCAGTAGCTTTACAGCCCCTGTTTCAGGCTGGCCTCGAGGTACTCGTCGAGATCCCCATCCAGCACCTTGTCGCAGTCGCTGCGCTCGACGTTGGTACGCAGGTCCTTGATGCGCGACTGGTCGAGCACATAGGAACGGATCTGGTGGCCCCAGCCGATATCGGACTTGGAGTCCTCCAGCGCCTGAGAGGCCGCGTTGCGTTTCTGCATCTCCAGTTCGTACAACTTGGCCCGCAGCATCTTCATGGCGGTGTCCTTGTTGGCGTGCTGGGAGCGTTCGTTCTGGCAGGCCACCACGGTGTTGGTCGGCACGTGGGTGATACGCACCGCCGAGTCGGTGGTGTTGACGTGCTGTCCACCGGCGCCCGAGGAGCGGTAGGTGTCGATGCGCAGGTCGGCCGGGTTGATCTCGATCTCGATGTTGTCATCGATTTCCGGCGAGACGAACACCGCGGTGAACGAGGTGTGGCGACGGTTGCCGGAGTCGAACGGGCTCTTGCGTACCAGGCGGTGCACGCCAATCTCGGTGCGCAACCAGCCGAAGGCGTACTCGCCCTTGATATGGACGGTAGCGCCCTTGATACCGGCGACTTCGCCTTCGGACAGTTCGATGATGGTGGCGTCGAAACCGTGCTTGTCGGCCCAGCGCAGGTACATGCGCAACAGCATGTTGGCCCAGTCCTGGGCCTCGGTACCGCCGGAGCCGGCCTGGATGTCCAGGTAGCAGTTGTTCGGGTCCATTTCGCCGCTGAACATGCGGCGGAACTCCAGCCCTTCGAGAATGCCGCGCAGGCGTTCCAGCTCGGCGGCTACGTCGTCCACTGCGCCCTGATCGTCTTCTTCGACGGCCATGTCGAGCAGATCGCGCGAGTCGGTCAGGCTGCCGGTGAGGTCGTCGATGGTCTCGACGATCTGTGCCAGGGTGGCGCGCTCACGGCCAAGGTTCTGGGCGTATTCAGGATTGTTCCAGACGTTCGGGTCTTCGAGTTCGCGGTTTACTTCGACGAGACGATCATGCTTCTGATCGTAGTCAAAGATACCCCCGAATTGACTGGGTGCGGTCGGACAGGTCCTTGATGCTGTTGAGGATCGGGTTGATTTCCATAGGTAGGCAGCTCTCAATCGGACGGGTGCAAAAGCCGGCGATTATAGCGCAGCAGGCTGCCGCTGACAGCCCATGCGGGATCGCCGGCCCGCCCCGGGAAACACCGTTCAGCCCGTCGGCCGGCTGAAGTCAGCCCGACACGCCGCGCACCTGGCTCTCGAGTTCGGCCTTCAAACGCGCATCGAGGCCCATTTGCCGCGCCAGCTCGTCGAGGTAGGCACGTTCCATGAACTGGTCCTCGTCGATCATCAGCACACTGGCCAGGTACATTTCCGACGCCATCTCCGGGGTCTTGGCGGCCGCGGCGATCTCCACTGGATCGAGCGGCTTGTTCAATTCCGCCTCGAGCCAGCGCTGCAATGCGGGGTCCTCGGTGAGTTGCGCCAGTTCGGCTTCGATCGCCTTGCGTTCCTCGTCGTCGACATGACCGTCGGCCTTGGCCGCGGCGACCAGCGCCTTGAGAATCGCGCGGCTGTGTTCTTCCACCTGGTCCGGCGGCAGGCGGTCGACCGTTTTCGGCTCGACCCGCGCCGGACCGGACTGAGCGGCACCTGCAGTCGCGGCGGCCTGCTGCGCCTGCCAATTGCCGTAGGCCTTGTAGGCCAGCATGCCGAGCGCCGCGAGGCCGCCGTAGGTTACGGCCTTGCCACCCAGTCGCCGCCCACCTTTGCGGCCTAGCAACAGGCCGAGCGCGCCGGTCGCCAGCGCGCCGCGCCCAGCGGAACCGCCGAGCACACTGCCCAGTGGACCACCGACGCCTGAAAGCAGATCGCCCAACGAGTCGCCTGGGGCCGTGGTGGAGCGCGAAACGGAGTCCGACCGTTTTTGCAAAAGATCCTGGCCGGACTTGAGCAGTTGGTCGAGCAATCCAGAGGTCTTCATGGGTCACCTGCCTGTAAAAGATCAATCGAGCGAATCGGGTACCTGCCGGATGGGCGTGTGGCGGTGGGCGGCCCGGACGTACTGTGCGGGCCACGGCACGGACTGGTCGCGCAGGTCCTCGGCGGCATGCAGCGGCCAGTAGGGATCGCGCAGCAGCTCGCGGGCCAACAGGATGAGATCGGCCTGGCCGGTCCGCAGGATGTGCTCGGCCTGCACCGCCTCGGTGATCATGCCGACGGTCCCGGTAGCGATGCCCGCCTCACGTCGGACCTGCTCGGCGAACTGGGTCTGATAGCCTGGGCCGACCGGAATTTCCGCGTTGGCCGCCGTGCCGCCGGAGGAGACATCGATCAGGTCCACACCCAGCGACTTCAGCCGGCGTGCCAGCTCGACGGTCTCCTCCGGGTTCCAGCCGTCCTGCACCCAGTCGGTCGCCGAGAGCCGGACGAACAGCGGCAGCTCCTGCGGCCACACGGCGCGCACCGCTTCGGTGACCTCCAGTAACAACCGGATGCGGTTGTCGAAGCAGCCACCGTAGGCGTCCTGCCTCTGGTTCGAGAGTGGCGACAAAAACTGATGCAGCAGATAGCCGTGCGCGGCATGCACTTCGGCAACCTTGAAGCCCGCCGCCAGCGCCCGCTCCGCCGCGCGGACGAAAGCCTGCACGATGACCTTTATCCCGGTTTCGTCCAGCGCGGTAGGGACCGCATGCTCCGGGTCGAAAGCAATGGTGGACGGCCCGACCGGCGTCCACCCGCCCGCGGCGATGGGCACACTGCCGTGGCGGCCCAACCAAGGCTGCCAGGTACTCGCCTTGCGCCCGGCATGGGCCAACTGAATACCGGCGAAGGAGCCCTGCGCCTCGATGAAGCGTGTGATGCGGCGCAGCGGTTCGACATGCTCGTCGGACCAGATGCCCAGGTCTTCCGGGGAAATGCGACCGTTGGCGGAGACCGCGGTGGCTTCGACGATCACCAGCCCTGCCCCGCCCACTGCGCGGCTGCCCAGATGCACCAGATGCCAGTCGTTGGCCATGCCGGCCTTGGCCGAGTACTGGCACATGGGCGATACGGCGATGCGGTTCGGCAGGGTCAACTGCCGAAGAGTGAGCGGCTGGAAGAGCTGTGTCATGGAAACCTCGACTGCATGGATGCGTTAATGGACATCCTTGAGTACAGACTGTTTCGACGACTTTGCCTGCCAGGCGTAACCCTTTGTGTGCGCGCCAGCCCTGCAAGGCGCAACCGTTTGGCGCGATCAGGCGGCTTCGACGGACACCGGCACACCGTTCAGAACGGCATTGCCCGACAAAACGTCAAGCTCACGCTCATCGGTAAGGTCGTTGGCGCTTGCACCCGGTTGCTGGCTCGCAACGTCAAGCTGCACACCAGGGCGCGCATGCCCCCATCCGTGCGGCAGGCTGACGACACCCGGCATCATCTCGTCGCTGGCGGCGAGCTCCACCTCGATGGCGCCGACTCGCGAGCGGACCCGCACCCGCTGCCCGTCCACCAGGCCCAACCGGTCGAGGTCGAGGGGATTCATCAGCAGCTGATGACGCGGCTTGCCTTTGACCAGGCGATGGTAGTTGTGCATCCAGGAGTTGTTGCTGCGCACATGGCGACGGCCGATGAGCACGAGCCGGTCCGCAGCCGGCAGAGGGCGTGCGGCAAAGCGCTGGAGGTCTTCACGAATCAGTGGCGGTGCCGCCTGGATGCGCTGATTCGCCGTCTTCAATCGCGCCGCAAGGTTCGGCTTGAGCGCGCCGATATCCAGTCCATGCGGGTACTCGCGCAACCGCTCGAGGCTCAGGCCCAGCGGGTGGCCGTCGCCGTAGGGCCCGGCGCGCAGGCCCAGATCGATCATCTGCTGAGGAGCCAGGGTGGGCTTGAGTTCGGTGTTCAGGCGTGCAGCGTAGGCCTTGGCCAGCCCGACGAATATCTCCCAGTCATGCAGCGCGCCGGCCGGCTTGGGCAGGACCGCCTCGTTGAAACGCGTGACGTTGCGCACCGCCAAGAGGTTGAACGTGCTGTCGTAGTGGTCATGCTCCAGCGGCGCGGTCGGCGGCAGGATGAGGTCGGCGTAGCGGGTGGTCTCGTTGATGTAGAAATCGACGCTGAGCATGAACTCCAGCCCATCAAGCGCGCGCTCCAGCTGGCGCCCGTTCGGCGTCGAGAGCACCGGATTGCCCGCCACCGTGACCAGCGCGCGCACCTGCCCGTCCCCCTCGGTGAGCATTTCCTCGGCCAGCGCCGACACCGGCAGTTCACCGCCGTATTCGGGCAAGCCGGACACGCGACTCTGCCAGCGGTTGAAATGCCCACCCGAGGTGGTGGCGATCAGGTCCACCGCCGGTTCGGTGCACAGCGCACCCCCGACGCGATCCAGGTTGCCGGTGACGAGGTTGATCGCCTGCACCAACCACTGGCACAGGGTGCCGAAGGCCTGCGTCGAAACGCCCATGCGGCCATAGCAGACGGCCCCGTCGGCCGCGGCGAAATCCCGCGCCAGCTGACGAATCTGCTCGGCGGGCACGCCACAGCGCAAGCTCATCGACTCGGCCGAAAACGGTGCGACCGCTTCGCGCAACGCCTCCAGGCCATCGATCGGCAGCGCGCCGGGTCGGGCCAGGCCCTCCTCGAACATCGTGCTGAGCAAGCCGAGCAGCAGGGCCGCGTCTTCACCGGGTCGAATGAACAGGTGCTGGTCGGCGATGGCGGCGGTTTCGGTACGACGCGGGTCGACCACTACCAGACGCCCGCAACGTGCCCGCACGGCCTTGAGGCGCTTCTCGACATCCGGGACGGTCATGATGCTGCCGTTGGATGCCAGCGGATTGCCGCCGAGAATCAGCATGAAACGGGTGTGATCGATGTCCGGGATCGGGATCAGCAGGCCGTGGCCATACATCATCAGGCTGGTGAGGTGATGCGGCAGCTGGTCCACGGAGGTCGCGGAGAACCGGTTGCGCGTTTTCAACTGGCCGAGGAAATAGTTGCTGTGCGTCATCAACCCGTAGTTGTGGACGCTCGGGTTGCCCTGATAAACGGCCACCGCATTCGACCCGTGGCGCTCGCGGATACCGGCCAACCTCTCGGCGACCAAGGCGAAGGCTTCTTCCCAGGTGATCGCCTGCCACTCGTTGCCCACGCGCCGCATGGGGTGGCGCAAGCGGTTCGGGTCGTTCTGGATATCCTGCAAGGCGACGGCCTTGGGGCAGATATGGCCGCGGCTGAAGCTGTCTTCGGGGTCGCCCTTGATGGACAGGATCTGCGTGCCCAGGGTCTCGATGGTCAGGCCGCAGATGGCCTCGCACAAGTGGCAGGCACGATGATGCCGGGTCGTCTCGCTCATGGCAGGCTCCGCTGAATCGTTCTTGTAATCCAGTCACTCTAGGCCGACACCGCGAAGCCGCCAATCAAGCAGGGGATGACAAATAGGCACCGATTCAGCGGGCCGATCATAGGCGCGCATGCGTTCGGCGATCTCGGCGGCAATCAGCCGTCCAGCGTGACGTCAGCGCGCCGCGATGTGCGCGACGAGCAACTGCACGCTTTCGCGGCCGCGATATTCGTTGACGTCCAGCTTGTAGGCGACGTCTGCCCAGCGAACCGAGGGGTTGGGCCAGCGCTCACGGTCGACGTTGAAGGCGATGCCGTCCAGGGTCAGTGAACCGCACTGGCTCTTGAGCACCACCTTGAGGTGCTTCTCTCCGCCGACCAGACGCTGATCGATCAACTGGAACACGCCATGGAAGAGCGGCTCGGGAAAATGCTGCCCCCAGGGTCCGGCATTGCGCAGCGCTCGAGCCAGCTCCAGATGGAATTCCTCGATGCTCAATTGACCGTCGGTGAGCAGCCGCCCGGTAAGGTCGTCTTCGCACAGCTGCCGTCGCACCTCGGCATCGAACGCCTCTGCGAAGGCACCGAAGTGCGCTTCCGGCAACGACAGGCCCGCCGCCATCGCGTGCCCCCCAAACTTGCTGATCAAGCCGGGATGACGGGCGGCCACGGCGTCCAGCGCATCGCGAATGTGAAAGCCCGCCACGGACCGCGCCGAGCCCTTGAGCATCCCCTCGCCAGCATCGGCAAAGGCAATGGTGGGTCGGTGATAGCGCTCCTTCAGCCGGGAGGCAAGAATACCGATCACGCCCTGATGCCAGTCCGGTTCGAACAGGCACAGACCGAACGGCAGGTCTTCCAGCGGCAGATCCTTGAGCTGCGCCAGCGCCTCGCGCTGCATGCCCTGCTCGATGCCTTTGCGGTCCTGGTTCAACTGATCGAGCTGCACGGCCATGTCGCGCGCCAGCGCTTCGTCTTCGCAGAGCAGGCACTCGATGCCCAGCGCCATGTCGTCGAGACGCCCTGCCGCATTCAGCCGCGGGCCGAGGATGAAGCCGAGATCGGTCGAGGTTATCCGCCGGTGATCGCGTCCCGCCACCTCGAGAATCGCCCGCAAGCCCGGCCGAGCCCGCCCCGCGCGAATTCGCGCCAGGCCCTGATGAACCAGAATGCGGTTGTTGGCGTCCAGCGGCACCACGTCGGCGACGCTGCCCAGCGCCACCAGATCGAGCAACTCGGCCAGGTTCGGCTCGGCCCAGCCCTGACGGGCGAACCAGCCGAGGTCGCGCAGCCGCGCGCGCAGGGCCAGCAGCACGTAGAAGATCACCCCGACACCGGCGATGCACTTGCTCGGGAAGGTGCATTCCGGCTGGTTGGGATTGACGATGGCATCGGCCAGCGGCAGTTCCTGGCCCGGCAGATGGTGGTCAGTGACCAGCACCTTGAGCCCCGCCGCCTTGGCCGCGGCGACACCCTCCACACTGGAGATGCCGTTGTCCACCGTGACCAGCAGGTCTGGCTGGCGATCAAGTGCCACAGCCACGATTTCCGGAGTCAGGCCATAGCCGTACTCGAAGCGATTGGGCACCAGGTAATCCACGTGCGCGGCACCGAGCTGCCGCAGCCCCAGCACACCGACCGTACTCGCGGTGGCGCCGTCGGCATCGAAGTCACCGACGAAGAGGATGCGCTGACGCCGCTCCAGGGCATCGACGAGCAATGTCACCGCATCGTCGATGCCCTTGAGCTGCGCATAGGGAATGAGCCGCGCGAGCCCCTTGTCCAGCTCCTCTGCCGAGGTGACACCGCGCGCCGCATACAGCCGCGTAAGCAGCGGCGGCAGGTTGCCCAGGTCGGGAAGCCGCTCGGGAAGTGGACGGGGTTCGATGCGCATCTGTGAGGGTTATCCGGCCTGCAGCGTAAACGGGATCAAAGCGAAGTGGCAGCGCGCGCCGCCTGGTCGTAGAGGCCGGACATGGCACGCAGCAACCCGGCCAGGCGATGGATCTCTTCCGGGTCGACGTTAAGGTTCTCGAACGAGGCAATCAGGCATTCGCGACGGATATCGGCGTATTCCTGGCAGAGGGCGCGGCCCTTGTCGGTGGTCCGGTAGAACATTTCCTTGCCCTGCTTCTCACCCTCGACCAGACCGAGTTTGCCGAGCTTCTTCAGCGCGTAGGTCACGGTGTGGGTGTCTTCGACATTGAGCAGCAGGCAGATGTCGGCCTGTCGCTTCGCACGGCCGCGGCTGGTCAGGTTGTGCAGCACCATGACATCCAGCGCGTTCATTTCCACGGCGCCAGAGGCCTTCATGCAGCGCTCCATCCAGCGCATCAGCGCGGCGCTGGCGACGATGATGCCGTATTCGAGCTCGGACAACTCCTGAGACTGCTCGGCCAGGTGCGCCGAGGCGACGATCGGCGATCGCAACGGACGCGGGGATTTGGAATCAACCATCTTGTAGACCATGAACTGTCAGGGCGAAGCGCTACGACGCCCCTTATGAATCGAGGAGCGCAAGCATACAGCAATGCGCAACGCAGGGCCGACCGGCTCCAAACAGAAAAATTTATTGATAAATCGTTGACGTTTTATCAATGTTGTACCAGATTTTCGACTCCCCTGAACCGCCGTTAGCGAGGATGGTTATGAAACCTCTGCTTCTCAATTGCGATATCGGCGAAAGTTTCGGCGCCTGGACGATGGGGCTGGACGCCGAGGTAATGCCATTCATCGACTGCGCCAATATCGCGTGCGGTTTTCACGCCTCCGATCCCCAGATCATGCGCCGGACCGTCGCACTGGCCGTGCAACACGGGGTGAGGATCGGCGCGCACCCGGCCTACCCCGACCTGGTCGGCTTCGGACGCCGCTCCATGGCCTGCAGCCCGGACGAGGTGGAGAACATGCTGCTCTACCAGATCGGTGCGCTTGACGGCATCTGCCGGGCCGAAGGCACTCAGGTGCGCTATGTAAAGCCGCACGGTGCGCTCTACAACGACATGATGCGCAAACCCGAACTGCTGGCCGCGGTGATGCGCGCGGTCAGGGCCTATGGCTCTTCGCTGCCCCTGATGCTGATGTCGACCCGCGACAACAACGACGCACAAGCCATGGCCGATGAACTTGGCATCACGCTCTGGTTCGAGGTCTTCGCCGACCGCGCCTATGATGCCGCCGGCATGCTGGTTTCCCGCGCCTTGCCGGGCGCCGTTCATCATGATGCCGAAACCGTGGCGACCCAGGCCTTGAAGCTGGCGCGAGGCGAATCGCTCACGGCCAGCGACGGTTCCGAACTGATCCTGCGCGCCGACACCCTGTGCGTACATGGCGATAACGCCGGCTCCATCGCCGCGGTCCAGCGTATTCGACACGCCTTGAAGGACCTCGAGGCATGACCCCGCGAATCGAAGTGGTCGGTATCGACTGCCTGATGCTGCGCCTGTTCGACGAAATCGACGAAGCCCACATGCCCTGGTTGCTCGCGGCCGCACAGCGGCTGCGTGAGGCCTTCGGCGCGGCGCTGGTCGACCTGGTGCCGTCCTATACCACCCTGCTGGTGCACTATGATCTGGCGCAGCTGGACGACGGCCAGGCGCGGCAGTGCATTGCCAACGCCTTGCATGACCTGAAGCCCGAGACCAGCGGCCAGTCCCGTGAGCTGGAAGTCCCCGTCTGGTACGACCCAAGCGTTGGCCCTGAGCTCGAGGCGCTCGGCCAGCGCAGCGGGCTCGGTGTAGCCGGCGTGATCGAGCGGCACAGCGCACGCACCTATCAGGTCTTCGCGCTGGGCTTTGCGCCGGGCTTTGCCTTCATGGGCCTGGTAGAAGAAGGTCTCGCCAGTCCGCGGCTGCAAACGCCGCGCAAACAGGTTCCGGCCGGCAGCCTGGGAATCGCCGACCGCCAGACCGCTATCTATCCCTTGGTTTCTCCAGGCGGCTGGAACCTGATCGGGCGCAGCCCGACCCGCCTGTTCGACCGAACCCTGGAGGGTTACAGCATCTGGCGCCCTGGCGATCGGGTGCGCTTTCAGCCTATCGATCACGCGGAGTTCGTCCGGCTTGGTGGTGACGACCGCCCATTCGAGGTGACGCCATGAGCCTCATTATCGAACGCAGCGGCGCCTTGGCCAGCCTGCAGGACGGTGGCCGGTTCGGCGTGCGTCATCTGGGCGTGACCCAGGGCGGCGCTCTCGATTGGGTCTCGCAAGGCTGGGCGAACTGGCTGCTGGGCAACCCGCCAGACGCGGCAACGGTCGAGATCACGCTGGGCAATGTCACGCTGCGCGCCGAAGCGGATACCTGCCTCGCGATCTGTGGCGCTGACCTCAACGCGACGCTGGACGATCAACCGTTGCTGCCCGGACGCAGCTTCACCATCCGTAAAGGGCAACGACTGACCTTTGCGCAGCCTCGCGAGGGGGTACGCGCCTACCTGGCCGCTCCCGGGGGCTTCGCGGCAGCACCCGTGCTGGACAGTTGCGCCACGGTGCGCCGCGAGCAGCTCGGCGGCCTGCATGGCGATGGCCGCCCGCTCGAGGCCGAGGATCGTCTGCACTGGAACGGCACTGCGCCAGCACCGCGCGAACTGCCAACGGGGCAGCCCGCGCGGCTTCTGCCAAGCGGCCCTCTGCCGGTGGTGCTGGGCGCGCAGATCGGTGATTTCAGTGGGCAAAGTCTGTTCGACGTCTTCAACAGCGACTGGACGGTCGACCAACGTGCCGACCGCATGGGCATTCGTCTATTGGGCCCGGTGCTACGCAGCACGCGGCAATCGATGATTTCAGAAGGTGTCCCGCTGGGGGCGATCCAGGTGCCGCCTGATGGCCAGCCGATCGTGCTCATGAATGATCGACAGACCATTGGTGGATATCCCCGGCTCGGCGCGCTGACGCCGCTGGCGGTCGCCCAGCTGGCGCAGTGCTTGCCGGCAAGCGTGCTGCGGCTCAAGCCGGTGGCGCTGCAAAGCGCCCAACAGGAACAACGCCGCCTGCTGGCGGCCTGGCAACAACAACCCGTGGAGCGCTAAACATGGACACGACACGCTACCGCCACCTGTCCCCGGTCGAGCTGCGCCAGCGAATACGCCAGGGCGAGCTGAGCGGCCCCACAGCAGGCCTGGCCAACGGCTACGCGCAAGCCAACCTGATGATCGTAAGGCGTGATCTCGCCTACGATTTTCTGCTGTTCTGCCAGCGCAACCCCAAACCCTGTCCACTTCTGGACGTCACCGACGTGGGGAGCTTCGATCCACGGCGTGCTGCACCCGGCGCCGACATCCGCACCGACTTTCCGCGCTACCGCGTCTACCGCAACGGCGAGCTCGAGCAGGAAGTTCCGGACATCACCGCTTTCTGGGAAGACGACATGGTCGCCTTCCTGATCGGCTGCAGCTTCAGCTTCGAGGGCGCCCTGCTCGCCAATGGCGTTCCGGTCAGGCACATCGAGGATCAGCACAACGTCCCCATGTATCGCACCAACATCGCCTGCCAGCCAGCCGGCACATTGCGCGGGCCCATGGTGGTCAGCATGCGGCCAATGCCCGCCGACAAGGTGGTACGCGCCGTGCAGGTCACCTCGCGCTTCCCTTCAGTGCATGGCGCGCCGGTACACATTGGCGACCCGGCCCGACTGGGGATCGCGGACCTGGCGAAACCCGACTTCGGCGAAGCCTCACAGGTGCGCGAGGGGGAGGTTCCGGTGTTCTGGGCCTGTGGCGTGACGCCTCAAGCAGTCGCGATGCAGGCCAGGCCCGAACTGGTGATCACGCATGCCCCGGGGCACATGTTCATCACGGACCTACGCGACGAACAGCTCGGCGTCATCTGAAGGAGCAACGCGCTACGCAGTATCCAACAACAACGATTTCCGCCGGGCATTCCGGCTGCATTCCCTACCTGCCCCAACGCCAAAAAGAAATGAAGGTATCCAATGCAAACCACGCAATCTGTCAGCTCTACACCCACGTCGCAACGCAACGTACTGCGCGGCGCCATCTTCATCATGGCGACGTCCTCCATCGGGCCCGCCTTTCTCACCCAGACGTCACTGTTCACTGAGAAATACCTGGCAAGCTTCGCCTTCGCCATCGTCATTTCGCTGCTGATCGACATTGGTGCCCAGCTCAACATCTGGCGCATCATCACGGTTGCCAATCTGCGCGGGCAGGACGTGGCCAACCGCGTCTTGCCGGGTGTGGGCCACCTGATCTCGGCGTTCATCGTGCTGGGGGGCATCGCATTCAACATCGGCAACATCGGAGGCGCGGGACTGGCGATGAACGTCATCTTCGGCATCCCGCCGGTGACAGGATCGCTCATCGCCGCGGTGCTCATCATCGGCCTGTTCTTGCTGCGCAACGCCAAAGGGGTGATGGACTCGGTCATGCAGCTACTGGGGCTGGTGATGCTCTGCATGATCGGCTACGCGATGCTGCAGTCGAACCCGCCTCTGCTGGAGGCACTCAATCGCAGCCTCAACCCCGATGACCCATTGATCCTGCTATTGCCCATCGTGACGCTGGTCGGTGGCACGGTCGGCGGCTACATCTCGTTTTCGGGCGGACATCGGCTGGTCGAAGCGGGCATCACCGGCGTGGAGAACGTCGGCGTGGTCACGCGCGCCGCCGTGACGGGCATCGCCACCACCGGCGTGGTACGGATCTGCCTGTTCCTGGCGGCGCTGGGGGTGGTTAGTCAGGGCCTGGCGCTGGATCCGGGCAACCCTGCCGCCTCGGTGTTCTCGCATTCGATGGGAACGATCGGCTACAAGATATTCGGCGTGGTACTGCTGGCCGCATCGGTCTCATCGGTGATCGGCGCGGCCTACACCAGCGTGACGTTCATGTATTCGCTGCACGACGGCATCGAGCGACACAACCGCTGGGTGGTGATTGCTTTCATCGCCTGCTCAACGCTGATCTACAGCCTGGTCGGTCAGCCGGTGAAAGTGTTGGTGGTCGCCGGCACCTTAAACGCCCTGGTGCTGCCGCTGGCCCTGGGTTGCGTACTCTGGGCCGCGAAAAAGCCGAGCATCGTCGGCGATCGCTACAGGCATCCGACCTGGATGCTTCTGTTCGGGCTGCTGGCGATGATCGCGACCGCCGTCGGTGTGGTGATGTCGTTCAACGCGCTGTTGCAGTTCTGGCAATCCTGATAACGAATCGACCGGAGCCCTGGCTCCGGTCGGCACTCACTCGGCTACTCAGTCGCGCTCGCCGATCAGCCATTGCAGCGGGACCTCGTGCTGGCCCCGCTCGTCGGTAATGAACAAGCTGCCTTCACTGATCATCACGCTCCAGTTGATGGCCCGGGGCAGGTCCGTGGCGACCGTTTCCAGCGCCTCCTGCTGCACGGCGACCACGTTGATCTTCTTCAGGCTGCGCACTGTGTCGAGCACCTTCGACTGCCACACCCGCAGATTGCCGTAGGCCACCAGACTGAAGCGCTCGGCACGCCGAGAGCACCAGGTAATGCGCTCGGCATCGGGCTGGCCGACTTCAATCCAGTGCAAGACGCGATCATCCAGGCTCTTCTCCCACAGCGCCGGTTCGTCGACATCCGACAAGCCGCGACCGAACGCCAGCTGCTCGCCATACCAGAGCACATAGGCGATCAGACGCGCCACCAGACGCTCTTCCGTCTCGGACGGATGCCGAGCCACAGTGAAACGCAGGTCCTGATAGACGCTACGGTCCAGGTCGGTGAGATTGATCTCGACTCTATAGGGCGTGGCTTGCAGGGCCATGGCGGCTCCGGGCAGAAAAAGGGTGCGCAGTGTACTCCATCGGCCGGCCGGGCAGCTCCCCACGACCGATCGAGTCGAGCAGTGCAAAATCCGACGAGCGCGCTTTGACAATCATTCTCATTATATTTAGCATCACAACCATTCGCAGACCCAACGGGTAGTTCTATGTACGTGTGTCTTTGCCAGGGCGTTACCGACGGCCAGATCCGTGAAGCCATCTATGAAGGTTGCTGTAGCTATCGTGATGTCCGTGAAGCGACAGGTGTCGCGACCCAATGTGGCAAATGTGCCTGCCTGGCCAAGCAAGTCGTTCGCGACACGCTCGGCGACATCCAGAGCGCCAATGCCGCTCTTGGCTATCCGGCTGGCTTCGTACCAGCCTGATACCACAATCGACTTCCCGAGCCGGGCCATCGCCCGGCTTTTTTCTGCCTGCAAATCAAGACGTTGCTTGCGAGGCGCGGAACAGACGTATTCTTATTCCTGTTTACCCTTTAACATTCAATGACTTAGGTTTGACAGCCCCCTGCTTCACGGCCAGACTGCGCAGATCACGAACCCGATTCGGCGCAGGGTACAGACATGAAAGGCGACAAGCTGGTCATTCAGCATCTCAACAAGATCCTCGGCAATGAACTGGTTGCCATCAACCAGTACTTCCTTCATGCGCGCATGTATGAAGATTGGGGCCTCGGCAAACTCGGCAAGCACGAGTACGAGGAATCCATTGATGAGATGAAGCATGCCGACAAGCTGATCAAGCGCATTCTGTTTCTCGAAGGCCTGCCCAATCTGCAGGACCTCGGTAAGCTCTTGATCGGCGAGAACACCCGGGAAATGCTCGACTGCGATCTCAAGCTCGAGCAGAGCGGCATCCAGGATCTGAAGGTAGCGATCGCCTACTGCGAAAGCGTTGGTGACTACGGCAGCCGCGAGCTGCTCGAGGACATCCTCGAATCCGAGGAAGAGCACATCGATTGGCTTGAAACCCAGCTAAGCCTCATCGACAAGGTCGGCATCGAAAACTACCTGCAGTCGCAAATGGACGAGTAACGGTCGCATCGTTTCGTCATGTCCAGACACAAGAAACCCGCCATCAGGCGGGTTTCTTTTGACGCTGGCAATGATCAGGCATCGGCTTTCTGCGCGGCGCTCTTGATCAGGGTCTGCAGTTCACCCTTTTCGAACATCTCGAGGATGATGTCGCTGCCGCCAACCAGTTCGCCATTGACCCACAGCTGCGGAAAGGTCGGCCAGTTCGCGTACTTGGGAAGGTTGGCGCGGATCTCCGGATTCTGCAGGATGTCGACATAGGCGAACTTTTCGCCACATCCCATCACCGCCTGAGTGGCGCGGGCGGAGAAACCGCACTGGGGCGCATTAGGCGAGCCTTTCATGTACAGCAGCACCGGATTCTTCTCGATCTGCTCTTTGATGGTTTCGATGATATCCATGGGGCACCTCGGCTAGGTCACGATTGCGGCGCATTGTACAGAACTCGAGCAGGAAAGCCGAGCACGGGACTCGGCTTTGAACAGCCGCAAGCGCCTCTCCAGACTCGCGCCAGAGCCGTCCAGCGCCCGTCTTTACAAGTCCCAGGCCGATTTGCGCCTGCAAAGCCTTTCTGGATAAGATCGCGCCTTTCCCGTTTCGTCGCTCCCCATGCGACCCGCTGTCGTAGGCCTCTCTTTTTCTCGCGAAACCCGGCCGAGGCGGCGGCAACAAAGGTAGTTGATATGAGCGCAAGGCATTTTCTCTCACTGATGGACTGCACGCCCCAGGAGCTGATCGACCTGGTGCGCCGCGGCATCGAGCTGAAGGATCTGCGCAAGCGCGGCGTCCTGTTCGAACCGCTGAAGAACCGCGTCCTGGGCATGATTTTTGAAAAAGCCTCGACGCGTACGCGCGTGTCGTTCGAGGCGGGGATGATCCAGCTCGGCGGACAGGCGATCTTCCTGTCCACGCGGGACACCCAACTGGGCCGAGGGGAGCCGGTCTGCGATTCGGCGATCGTGCTGTCTAGCATGCTCGATGCGGTGATGATCCGGACCTTCGCCCACTCGACGTTGACCGAATTTGCGGCTCACTCCGTAGCGCCGGTCATCAACGGCCTCTCGGATGACCTGCATCCCTGCCAGCTGATGGCCGACATGCAGACTTTCCACGAGCACCGCGGCAGCATCGCCGGTAAGACGGTCGCCTGGATCGGCGACGGCAACAACATGTGCAACTCCTATATAGAAGCGGCCATGCAGTTCGACTTCCAGCTGCGTGTCGCATGTCCCGAAGGCTATGAACCCAACGCCGAGCTGATGGCGCAAGCGGGGGACCGGGTTCAGCTGCTACGCGATCCAAGGGCTGCGGCCGAAGGCGCCCACTTGATCAGTACGGACGTCTGGGCGTCGATGGGCCAGGAAGACGAAGTAGCCGCCCGCATCGCAACGTTCCGCCCGTATCAAGTCGACCGAGCACTGCTCGACGTGGCCGCGCCCAACGTGCTGTTCATGCATTGCCTCCCTGCCCACCGGGGCGAAGAAATCAGCGAGGACCTGCTGGATGACCCTCGTTCGGTGGCCTGGGACCAGGCTGAAAATCGGCTGCACGTGCAGAAGGCGCTGCTCGAATTCCTCGTCGAACCGGCCTATCACCACGCATGAGTAGCGGACCGCTGCTACAGCTGCGGGAACTGGACTGCGGCTACGGCGCGCAGAGCGTCGTACGCCATCTCAACCTGCACCTCAACCGCGGCGAGATCGGCTGCCTGCTGGGCCCTTCCGGTTGCGGCAAGACCACCACGCTGCGGGCAATCGCCGGCTTCGAGCCCGTCAGCGCTGGCGAGATCCTGCTCGGCGACACCCTGATATCACGCAAGGGCCACACGCTGGCCCCCGAAAAGCGCCGGATCGGGATGGTTTTCCAGGACTACGCCCTCTTCCCTCATCTGACGGTGGCCGAGAACGTCGCATTCGGGATACGCAAGCAGCCCGATTACGAGCGAACCGTGCGTGACATGCTCGAACTCGTTCATCTGACGCCGCTTGGCAAACGCTACCCTCACGAACTCTCTGGCGGCCAGCAACAGCGCGTCGCGCTAGCCAGGGCCCTGGCGCCGGAACCCGAACTGCTCTTGCTCGATGAGCCTTTCTCCAACCTGGACGGCGATCTGCGTCGGCGCCTGAGCCACGAGGTACGCGAAATCCTGAAGGCCCGCGGTACCAGCGCCATTCTGGTTACGCACGATCAGGAAGAAGCTTTCGCCGTCAGCGATCAGGTCGGCGTGTTCAAGGATGGCCGGCTCGAGCAGTGGGATACGCCCTATAACCTCTATCACGAACCGCTGACTCCCTTCGTCGCGAGCTTCATCGGCCAGGGCTATTTCATTCGTGGCCAGCTGCTCGACCCGGAGACCGTGCAGACCGAACTGGGCGTCATCCGCGGCAATCGCGCCTACGTGATGCCTGCAGGCAGCTCGGTTGACGTCCTTCTGCGACCCGATGACATCGTCTACGCGCCCGACAGCCCTTTGAAAACCCTGATCGTCGGCAAGACATTTCTCGGCGCCTCGACGCTTTATCGCTTACAGCTGCCGACCGGTAATCAGCTCGAAGGCATCTTTCCCAGCCACGCCGACTTTCGCACCGGGGAATCGGTCGGCATTGCGATTGCTGCGGACCATCTGGTGGTATTTCCCGCACAAGGCAGCATCGCGGCGCACGAGAAATTTCCGGAAAGTGGCGTGCGGCGCTACAGCAGCGATATCTGAACGCTCATTCAGCGGTGGAAATGACCTGCCCCGTGTCGCCGCGGCCAAGCATGCGCCGCTGACGGAAAAAGTCGCTCAGCATCGCACTGCACGCTTCGGCCAGTATGCCGCCTTCGATCAGCACCCGATGATTGAGGAACGCCTGCTCGAAGAACTGCCCCCGGCTGGCGGCGACGCCGGCCTTGGGCTCGGTGGCGCCGAACACCACGCGCTGAACCCTAGCGTGGACGATCAAGCCCGCGCACATGCTGCAGGGCTCCAGCGTGACGTACAGCGTGCTGCCGGGTAACCGGTAGTTCTCCAGGGCTGAAGCCGCGTCACGGATCGCGACCATCTCGGCGTGTGCGCTGGGGTCATGACGAGAAATCGGGCAGTTGAAGCCACGGCCAACCACCTTTCCCTCATGCACCAGTACGGCGCCAACGGGCACTTCCCCCAACGCGGCCCCCTGCGCCGCGAGCGCCAACGCCTCGCGCATGAAGTGGTCATCCTGGCTGCGATCGATGATCTGGGGTCTTTTCATGTCGCTCGATGTTCGTGTGCAGGCCAATAGCGGCCTTGCGATTGAAGGTGTGGTTCGGAGAATTCTACCCGCCCTGCCCCTCTTGCGCCCCTTGAGCCCGGGGTCGGTTGTCACACACCCCGAAGCCCATCGGCTCATACCACCTCGATCGCTGCCATCAGGCCCGTTTCCATGTGATCGATGACATGGCAATGGAACATCCAGACGCCGGGGTTATCGGCCACCAGCGCAATGCGTGCCGTCTCGTTCTTGCCCAACAGATAGGTGTCGGTGAACCAGGGGTCGATGCGCTTGCGGTTGGACGCAATCACCTTGAATGTCATGCCGTGCAGGTGGATGGGATGCTGATATTGGCTGAGATTGCGCAGCTCGAAGATGTAATGCCGCCCCTTCTTCAATGTGGCGATCGGCCGGTCTGCACAGGTCTTGTCGTTGATATCCCAGGCCTGACCATTGACTTGCCAGAACGTGAAGGCGTCGCCCGCACCCGCCTCGCTGGACAGCGTTCCCGACCATTCGAAGTTGAACCGCAAAGTCTCGGCCTGCTCGGTGTCCGGTTCGGCGATCGGGTTGCGCGGCAAGGCTTCGGGCCAGACCGGTTCGCCCATATCGCCAACACCGGTGAGCGTTGCCAGCCGCAGCGGGCCATTGCGCAACGACACCTCTTCGCCCGGGCTTGGCGCCTGCAGCGCCAGATCGAGCCGCATGCCAGGGCCCAGCCAGTACGCCTTGCCCAACGCGCGCGGGGCCACCGGGTGCCCGTCGATCGCGTAGATGCGCGCCTCTCCACCCGAAAGGTTGAGCCGGTAGGTCAGGGTGTTGTCGAGGTTGAGAATACGCAGCCGGACGACCTGGCCCGCCGGTAGCTCCAGCGCCGGGGCGTGCTCACCATTGACCGTCGACAACACCCCAGGCGTACCACCTCGAGCAGCCTCACGTGGCACGCTGAAAGCGGTGAACGCGCCCTGCTTGTCCAGGTGCCAGCTCTTCAGGCATAGCGTGCGCTCATGGGTGAATCCCGAGGGGGCTCGCTCCTCGACGATCAGCGGCCCAACCAATCCGCGGCCCAACTGTGCCGCGCTGGTGGTGTGCGGGTGATACCAAAAGCTGCCGGCATCCTCGACCTTGAAACGATAGACGAAGGACTCACCCGGCAGTACCGGCAGTTGCGATACGTAGGGCACGCCGTCCATGTCGAGGGGTACACGAATACCGTGCCAATGGATGGTCGTCGGCTCCGGCAGATGGTTCGTGAAGCGCACCCGCAGCCAGTCGCCCTGGCGCGCACGCAGCTCGAGCCCGGGCGCCTGACCGCCGTAGCACCAGGCAGGCGTGAGATGGCCGGCAACCAGCTCGAGTTCCTTGGGCGCGGCGATCAACTCATAGTCATGCGAGACAGGATCGGCCGGGCGCCCCAGCCAATAGCGGGCGCCGCCACCGGCAACGCCCAGAGCGGCCAGCCCCGCCAGCCCGGTCAGGATCTTTCTTCGGGTAAAAGTCATTGTGCTTCCAAAAAAACGTGCGAGCGGCGCGCCTGGTTGAACGCCGAAAAAGGAATATCTCGCATTTGCATCATGCTACAGGCTTCGGCCTCACGGGGCATCCTCCCCGTACGCGCCGAACCCACCGAGGCGAACGCCGGGTGGCGAACAGGCGTCTACAACTGCCAAGGGCTTCAATCGACCACACCCGGAGGATTTTCAATGCAAACGCACGTCCTGCACCCGAAGGGCGAATTGTCCCGCGGCATCGTCTGGCTTGCCCGAAGCGGCTACGCCGCGCGTGGCGTCGTCTATCTCATCATCGGCGCGTTCGCGTTCCTGGCAGCCAGCGGCAACGGCGACACCGTCGGCACCGAAGGCGCACTGGTGCAATTGTTGGGGCAACCCTTCGGCGAGACCTTGCTCTGGATCATGGTCGTCGGCCTCGCCGCCTACGCGACCTGGCGACTGACCCAGGCGATCACCGACCCTGAAAACCACGGCACAGACGCCAAGGGACTGGCGATACGCGCCGGCCTGATCGGCAGCGCAACCACCTACAGCTTGCTCGCGCTGTTCACGCTCGGGTTGCTCGGCAGTTCGCTTGGTCAGTCACAAGATGGGGGCGGTGGGGGCGGCGACTTCCTGTCCGGCCTGCTCGGCTGGCGGTTCTCCAATTATCTGGTCTACCTCGTGGCGCTGATTCCGCTGGGCGTTGGCATCGCCCACATCATCAAAGGCTGGAAGGCAAAATTCGAACGCTACTTCTACGCCTCCGAACAGGTGATGCGCTGGGTCCGCCCCATTTCGCGTGCTGGCCTGATCGCGCGCGGCGCGGCGTTCCTGGTGGTTGCCGGCATGCTCTTCAGCGGCGGCAGGCGCTACGAGCCGACGCAACCGCCAGGCCTCGAGGATGCGCTCAACGCCCTGCAAACCCTACCCTTCGGTACGTTCTGGCTCGCACTGGTTGGGATCGGGCTCATCGCGTTCGCGCTCTACAGCCTGTCAGAAGCCATCTGGCGTCGTATCGACACTGCAGCCGTCATAGGCTGAAAAAACGCAAAGCCCCGGCGAATACCGGGGCTCGCCTGCCTGCTGTCAGGCGATCATTCCCACTCCATTCCAAATTGAGTGACGCCAAGGATTCAGGGCAATCTCGCAGCGCCCTGACGCTGCCGAAGGATGTCCGCCCAGGCCGCCAAGGTGTCAATCTCCGCTGTCAGTGTCGTGTCTCTGGCCTCGGCAGCGGGCGGTTCAACGCAGCGGCGGCGCTGTGCAGCAGCCCGGAACAGCGACCAAAGCTCACGCATGGCCTCGCAGTCGGGAACCGTGATCGCGGTCAGCTTGACCAAGCCAGGCGTCTTCACTTCGTTAGACAGCCGCCGGATGACGTGACCGACAGCTTCTTCAACCGCGATCTCCCACGTATCACCCAACGTCGCGGCGATGGATTTGACGGACTTTCGTTACTCGTCTTGATTGCCTTGCTCGAAACGGTAGCGTTCACCGGCAAGCTGATTGCTCAGACTTGTGGTGATGTCACTGACCCGACGTGCTTTGAATAGCGGCTCGCTGCGGCAGAAGCCTGCCTTCGGCCGGGCGCCCCAGCCAGTAGCGGGCGCCACTGCCGGCCAGACCGACGGCACCGAGGCCGGCCAGGCGGCGAGCCCTTGTCTACGGGCAAAACGCATGAAAAAACCTGCTCCTGCACGATAAAGATGGCTCATCAGGGCATCGAAAATCGAGTGCCTCATCTGAGCGAGGTCGCGAGCGCGAACCGAAACGAAGCGGCCGCACGATGGCTTCGCCCGGTTCGATGGCGCGCAAGGTTAGCGGAATACACCACAGCGGCCATAGCGCTGCCTTGGGTGTCACCCTACCTGCTCGGCAGTCCCGGCTTCCATTCTTTCTCCAAGGAACATCGCCTGTAGCAAAGTCGCGAAGCGCGAACCCAGATTGTTCTGCGGTCGGTGATCGGCGTACAGCAGATAGCTAGTGAAACTGAAATCGGCAGCGAACGGACGCACCTCGATGCCGGCATGTAGGTAGCCCTGCGCCACCAGAGGGCTGACGATACTTACCCCGAGTCCAGTACCGACCATGGCGCAGATGATCGCGGCATAGGGCGCCTCGAGGCTGTGCTTGCGACAATCCCCATGCTGCAGGAACAGCCGATCGATGCGGCGCCGAGTGCCGTCGTCGTGCGCCAGCGAGACGAACTCCTCCCCGGCGAGATCATCGATCCCGACGCGCTCCAACGCCGCTAGACGATGACCTTTTGGGAAGATGCACACCGCAGGCAAGTCGCCGATCAAACGTGCCCGTACCCCGGGGGTTTCCTCACCAATGAACGACACCAAGCCGAAATCGCAGAACTGCGAAGCGACCCAGCGCGCTACCGTCGTCGAGTCACTGGTATGCAGCGAGATCGCAACCTGCTCATGATCTTCGCGAAAGTGCTGGATGGCCCGTGGTAGCACGGAAAGGGACAGCGACGGCACGGCGCCTATGCGTATCCGCCCGGTGCCGAGCTGGCGAATGTGCCGCGCCGAGTGCTCAAGGTTGCGCAGACCGATGAACGCTCTGTCCACTTCGTTGAAGAATGCCGTGCCCTCATCGGTTGGGACCAGCCGGCTGCCTATTCGCTCGAACAGGGCAAAACCGTTGAGGCGCTCCAGTTGCGCGATCAACCGGCTGATATTGGGCTGTGACGTATGCAGCGCTTCGGCCGCAGCGGTCATGGAGCCGGACAGCATCACGGCCCGGAAGGCTTCCACCTGCTTGAAGTTCATGGCATCCCCATATCATTTACGCATGGACACGTGGCGTATTGGCATTTGTCAGTATGAGCCATTCCCTTTAAAACTTCAGCCAAGGCCCGCGCCAATGTGATCGGAACGCACAGCGAGGCTCATATCAACGTTCCGCTACTCCTAACTGCCATGGTTCCGCTCGAGCTCAGGCTCACCCATTGCGATAACAACAAACAGGAGACACCCATGCCATCGTTCCCCAAGCTTCAGCTCGCCCTTGTCATGGCCACTTCGCTCGGATTCGCCACCCATTCGGTGGCCGCTGAGGGCATGCCGCCCGTGCCGTCATCCATCAGCAAGCAGGACAAGTTGCGCGCAGGCGTGCGCTGCGACCAACCGCCTTACGGCTACCAGGACAACAACGGCAACTTCGCCGGAGTCGAGGTGGAAATGTCCCGGCAGATCGCCGAATGGGCCCTCGGCTCCAAGGACAAGGTGACCTTTACCTGCGTCACCGCGGAAAACCGCGTGCCTCAGCTGCTCGGCCACAAGGTCGACCTGTTGATCGCCACTCTAGGCGTAACCCCGGAACGCCAGCGCGTGATCGCCTTCACCCAGCCCTATCGCTGGGGTGCTAGTGACGTATTGGTACGCAAGGACAGCGGCATCGAAGAGATCGACGACCTCAAGGGCAAAACCCTGGCAACGCTCAAGGGCTCGGTGCAGGCCAAGTGGTTCGAAGAGCGTATGCCAGAGGTAAAGACCCTGCGCCTGAACAGTGCCGCCGATGCGCTGCAGAGCTTCCGACAGGGCCGCGCCGATGCCTACACCCACGACGCCGCGACCCTGGTAGTGGTGACGGGCAACGACGATTCGCTGCGCTTGGTCCAGGAGCCGTTCCAGATCTCCGACGCAGCCATCGGTCTGCGCAAGGGCGAGGACGAGTGGCAAACCTACCTTTCCGCCGCCGTCGAGCGCATGCACGAGGAACGGCTCTTCCGCCCGTGGATCGAGCAATACGTTCCGGAAGCCATCCGCGGCTACTACCTGAGCGTGTTCGAGCAGCCCAAGCCAGAAGAATCCCACTGATCGGCGGTTTCCCATGAGCTTCGATTTCGACTACCTGCTCACGCAGTGGCCTGCCCTGCTCGACGGGTTATGGATGACCCTCCAGGTTTCGGCACTGAGCATCGTCCTGTCGCTACTGATCGGCGTGCTGGGTGCTGGCGTCAGGCTGTTCAAGCTGCCAGCGCTGTCGCAACTGGTGATGATCTATGTCGAGCTGATCCGCAACACGCCGATTCTGGTACAGCTGTTCTTCATCTTCTACGGCCTGCCTGCCGTGGGCATGAAGCTGTCGCTGTACTGGTCGGGCGTGCTCTGCCTGTCACTCTGGGCGGGCGCCTACCAGATCGAGAATCTGCGCGGGGGCCTGGCCACAATCGACAAGGGACTGCGGGAGGCAGGCATGGCGCTCAACCTGCAGTCGCGGCAGTTCTTCCGCCTGATCGCGGTGCCCATCGCTTTTCGCATCAGCCTGCCGGCCATGCTCAACACGGCCATCTCGCTGCTGAAGAACTCGGCATACCTGCAGACCATCGGACTGGCCGAGCTGACCTTCGTCGCGGTGGACCGTATCGCCACGGATTTCCGCGCCATCGAGATGTTCGCCGCCATCTGCGTGATCTACCTCGCTCTGGTGGCGGTCCTGGCCCTGCTCGCGGGACGCCTCGAAGCACGCCTGCAACGTCCATTCCAACAATGAGGCCGTCATGGAATTCGTGATCGAGAACTGGGGGTTCATCTCCAAGGGCCTGCTCATGACTTTGAAGCTGGCACTGGTGATTCTGATGTTCACCACGCTGATTTCAGTCGTGCTCGGCACATTGGCCACGGTGAAGAACCGCCCGCTAAGCTGGGCGATCCACGGTTACGTCGAGCTGTTCCGCTCGATACCGCTGATCGTCAACGTGTTTTTCATTTTCTTCGGCGCGCCGCTGTTGGGGGTCAACCTTAGCCCCTTCGCCGCGGTGACCCTTGGCCTGACCTTGTGGGGCAGCGCCAACGGCATAGAAATCGTGCGTGGCGGTCTGCTCTCGGTGCCGCGGCACCAGTGGAAGAGCGCCTGGGCGCTCGGCCTGCGGCCCTGGCACATCTATGTGTACATCGTCGTGCCGCAGTCGCTCAAGGCGATCCTGCCGGCTTATACCGGCCTGCTAACCCTGCTGGTACAGGCCACGTCACTGGGTGCACTGGTCGGTGTCAGCGAGTTCCTCAAGGTCGGTCAGATCATCGTCGAGCGCAGCACCATGATGGGGGGCGTGAACCCCGCCTTCACGGTCTACAGCGTGGTCCTTCTCGTCTACTTCGTCATTTGCAGCGCGCTGACCTGGCTCAGCCGCTACCTCGAACGTCGCCTGGGCCGCAACGCGTCCCGACTCGGCCAACCTCAGTCCTGATGTCCAGAAGGCCTATTCCCATGCTCGAATCCAAAGTCAGCCGTCGACTCAAAGAACCCACCGCAGCGGAAGTCTGCGACCTCATCTACGCACCGCGCCTCGCAGGGTTCGCCGATGGCTTCGGCTATCTCGGTGACGTCAACAAGGCCCATATCGTCATGCTTGCCGAATGCGGCCTGATAGACGCGCCAGTGGCCGTCGCCCTGGCTCGCGGCGTGCTCGAAATGGAGCAGGTCGGCCCGCAAGCCGTGACGCTCGATCCGTTGCGCGAAGACGCCTATTTCAACTACGAGGCACACCTGATCGAGAAGGTCGGCACCGACATCGGCGGGCGCCTGCACATCGGACGCAGCCGCAACGATTTGCTGGCGACCCTAGACCGCCTGCGCGGTCGCGACGTCCTCATGGACCTGCTCGACGCGCTTTACAACGTGCGCCAGAGCGCCCTGGACGCGGCAGCGAAATACACCGATGCGATCATGCCGGGCTACACCCACCTGCAACCAGCACAGCCAATCACCTTCGGTTTCTACCTATCCGGCGTTGCCCAGGCCCTAGAACGCGACTGCCGGCGCCTGGCGGCGACCCTCGACAGCATGAACCGCAGCCCCATGGGTGCCGCCGCCTTCGCCGGCACGCCGTTCGCCATCAACCGTGCGCGCACCGCCGAGCTGCTAGGTTTCGACGGCTTCCTGGAAAACACCCTGGACGCGGTCGGCTCGCGGGATTTCGCCTTGGAAAGCATGGCGCAGATGACCCTCCTGGCGGTGTTCTGGAGCCGCGTGGCGCAAGACTTCTTCGTCTGGTCGACCCACGAGTTCGCACTCATCGATTTCCCGGACAGCGTCGCCGGCACGTCCAGCATCATGCCGCAGAAGAAGAACCCGGTGGTCCTGGAGTACCTCAAGGGGCGTACCGGGCAGATACTCGGCTCACTGGTCGCCTCAGCCGCAACCATCAAAGGCACAAACTTCACCCATACCGGCGACGGCAATCGCGAGAGCATGCGCGGCTTCTGGGAGTCGGCACAGGAATGCCAGCAATGCCTGACCCTGCTGGATCTGGTCCTGCGGACGGCGCGGCCGAATCTGGAAACCGGGCTGCGCAAGGCGGCGGAAGACTTCTCCACCGCTACTGGCTTGGCCGACCTAATGGTCAGCGCGGCCGACCTCTCGTTCCGCGAGGCGCACCACGTCGTCGGCGCGGTAGTACGCCAGGCGATGGACGATGGGCTGCCGGCAAGTCGCATCGACAGCGCGATGGTCGAACGCGCTGCCCAGCAGCAGCTTGGCCGCTCCCTAGGTCTGAACGAACAGCAGGTTCGCGAGGCTCTGGACCCGATCACCAATGTCAGGTCGCGCAGCCTGCCCGGCGGTCCGGCAGCCAGTGCCCAACGCGTACAGATCGATGCCGCGCGCCAACGCCTGGAGCAGGAGCGAGCCAGTCACGCATGTCGTCGCCAGCGCCAGAGCGAGGCGCAGCAGGCACTGCAAGCCGCGACCGAGAGGCTCGCGCAATCATGAACACCTTGATGACCGTACGCGGCCTGCGCAAACGCTTTGGCGACACCGAGGTCATCCAGGACGTCGACCTCGATATACACGAAGGCGAAGTAGTGGTGGTGATCGGGCCCAGCGGCTCGGGCAAATCCACCCTGATCCGATGCCTGAACGCCCTGGAACCGGCGACGGCTGGCGAGATCATGCTGACCGGTTCGAACAGCAGCCGTGAATCGATGGCCCGGCTGCGCGACGAGGTCGGCATGGTGTTCCAGGACTACACCCTGTTTTCGCACCTGAGCATCCTGCGCAACATGACCCTAGCACCGATGAAGCTACGCGGCCTGTCCCGCGCCGATGCGGAGGCCATGGCGATGAAACTGCTGGAACGGGTCGGCCTGGAGCACAAGGCGCAAGCCATGCCAGCCGAACTCTCGGGTGGTCAGCAGCAACGGGTGGCCATCGTCCGGGCGCTGGCCATGCAGCCCCGGCTGATGCTGTTCGACGAGCCAACCTCGGCGCTTGACCCCGAGACGGTCAACGAGGTGCTGCAAGTAATGAAGGAACTGGCCGCTGAGGGCATGACCATGGTGGTGGTCACCCACGAGATGGGCTTCGCGCGGGAAGTAGCCGACCGAGCGATCTTTTTCGACGGCGGCAAGATCGTCGAATGCGCAGCACCCACCCAGTTGTTTTCCGCGCCGCGCGAAGAGCGCACGCGCCAGTTCCTCACCCATGTCCTGAAGTGAGCGATCCCATGCCCGATGCCCCAATTATCGACATAGACGGCTTGAACAAATGGTACGGTGCCTTTCATGCCCTGAACGACGTGAGCCTGCGGGTCGCTCCTGGAGAAAGACTAGTGATCTGCGGCCCTAGTGGCTCGGGGAAATCGACCCTGATCCGCTGCATCAACTCGCTGGAGCCGTTCCAGCGCGGCCGACTCGAAGTGGCGGGCATCACCCTCGACAACACACCCTCGACCATCACCCGCGTACGTGAGCACGTGGGCATGGTGTTCCAGAACTTCCACCTGTTTCCGCACTTGAGCATCGCCGAGAACTGCGCTCTGGCGCCGATTCACGTGCTCGGCCTGGACAAGCGCACAGCGCGCGAGCGAGCCGTGCAACAGCTGGAGAAATTGCGCATCGCCGATAAGGCAGACTGTTATCCGGCGCAGCTTTCGGGCGGCCAGCAACAGCGCGCCGCCATAGCCAGGGCGCTGTGCCTGGAACCCAGAATCATGCTATTCGACGAGCCGACATCTGCACTCGATCCGGAGATGGTCGGCGAAGTGCTCGACTCCATGGTCGCGCTGGCTGAGTCGGGCATGACCATGTTGGTGGTCACCCATGAAATGGGCTTCGCCCGGCAGGTCGCTGACCGCGTGGTTTTCATGGATGCCGGCGCGATTGTTGAGACCGCGGCACCAGAAGGCTTCTTCGCCCACGCTCAGAGCGAGCGAGCCCGGCAGTTCCTGTCAAAGATCATTCACTGAGATTGCGGTCAGCAAACCCGATACAACGAACCCCGGCTAGCCGGGGTTCCTCATCAGCGCCAAGGCGCATGCCCCTGCATCATTCCCACTCGATGGTGGCCGGCGGCTTGCTCGACACGTCGTAAGTGACCCGGGAAATGCCGTCGATCTCGTTGATGATGCGATTTGACACCTTCTCCAGCAGCTCGTAGGGCAGGTGCGCCCAGCGAGCGGTCATGAAGTCGATGGTTTCCACCGCACGCAGCGCCACGACCCAAGCGTAACGGCGGCCGTCACCGACCACACCCACCGACTTCACCGGCTGGAACACCACGAAGGCCTGGCTCACCTTGTGGTACCAGTCGGCCTTGCGCAGTTCGGAGATGAAGATGTCGTCGGCGCGACGCAGCAGGTCGGCGTATTCCTTTTTCACTTCGCCGAGGATGCGCACACCCAGTCCCGGACCCGGGAAAGGATGGCGATAGACCATGTCGTACGGCAGGCCCAGCTCCAGACCGATCTTGCGGACCTCGTCCTTGAACAGCTCGCGCAGCGGCTCGACCAGCTTGAGGTTCATTTCCTCCGGCAGGCCGCCGACGTTGTGGTGGGACTTGATCACGTGCGCCTTGCCGCTCTTGGCACCGGCGGACTCGATGACGTCCGGGTAGATGGTGCCCTGGGCCAGGTACTGGATGTTATCGAGCTTGCTCGCCTGGGCGTCGAAGACGTCGATAAAGGTCCGGCCGATGATCTTGCGCTTCTTCTCCGGGTCGGCTTCACCAGCGAGGTTTTCCAGGAACTGCGCCTCGGCGTCGGCGCGGATCACTTTGACGCCCATGTTCTCGGCGAACATCGCCATGACCTGATCGCCTTCGTGCAGGCGTAGCAGACCGTTGTCGACGAAGACACAGGTCAGCTGGTCGCCGATGGCCTTGTGCAGCAGCGCGGCGACGACGGAAGAATCCACACCGCCAGACAGACCCAGCAGCACGTTGTCGGAACCGACCTGGGCGCGGACCTGCTCGACCAGATCCTCGACGATGTTGGACGGCGTCCACAACGCCTCGCAGCCGCAGATCTCCAGCAGGAAACGCGACAGGATGCGGCCACCCTGGCGGGTATGGGTCACTTCCGGATGGAACTGTACGCCGTAGTAGTGGCGATCATCGTCGCCCATGGCGGCGATCGGGCAGCTCGGGGTGCTGGCGAGGATATGAAAGCCCTCAGGCAGGTCGGTGACCTTGTCGCCGTGGCTCATCCAGACGTCGAGGCCGAACACCCCGTCGTCATCCATATGGTCCTCGATGCCATCGAACAACCGGGACTTGCCGACCAAGTCGACCCGGGCATAGCCGAACTCTCGCTCGTCCGAACCCTGGACCCGACCGCCCAGCTGCTCGGACATGGTCTGCATGCCATAGCAGATGCCGAACAGCGGTACGCCCAGATCGAACACGACCTGCGGCGCGCGCGGGCTGCCTGCTTCATGGACGGACTCGGGGCCGCCGGCGAGGATGATGCCGCGTGGCGCGAAGCTACGGATGTCGTCCTCGCTCATGTCCCACGGATGCAGTTCACAGTAAACCCCAATCTCACGCACGCGACGGGCGATCAGCTGGGTGTATTGGGAACCGAAATCGAGGATCAGGATGCGGTGGGCGTGAATGTCGGGGATGGCCATGAGCTTTCCTTCGGAAAGAGCTTGAAGCTGAAAGCCGGAAGCTGGACGTGCAAGCCGAAGTCATCGCTTCCAGCTTCCAGCGCCCAGCTTCCAGCACCTGTTAAAGCAGCGGATCAACCCACGCGGTAGTTGGGCGCTTCCTTGGTGATCTGCACGTCGTGCACATGCGACTCCGCCATGCCCGCACCGGTGATGCGGACGAACTGGGGACGGGTACGCATGTCGTCGATGCTCGCGCTGCCGGTGTAGCCCATGGACGCCCGCAGGCCACCCATCAGTTGGTGGATGATCGCCGCCAGCGACCCCTTGTAGGGCACGCGACCTTCGATGCCTTCGGGCACGAGCTTCTCGGCACCGGCAGCCGAATCCTGGAAGTAGCGGTCGGAGGAGCCCTGCGCCTGGGACATGGCACCCAGCGAACCCATGCCGCGGTAGGCCTTGTAGGAGCGACCCTGGAAGAGTTCGATCTCGCCCGGCGCTTCTTCGGTACCGGCGAACATCGAGCCCATCATCACCGCATTGGCGCCCGCGACGATGGCCTTGGACAGGTCACCGGAGAAGCGGATGCCGCCGTCGGCGATCATCGGCACGCCGGTGCCTTCCAGCGCGGCGGAAACGTTGGCAATGGCGGAAATCTGCGGGACACCGACGCCAGCAACGATACGGGTGGTGCAGATCGAGCCCGGGCCGATGCCGACCTTGACCGCGTCGGCGCCGGCCTTGACCAGATCCAGCGCGGCTTCGGCGGTGGCGATGTTGCCGCCGATCACCTGAACCTGCGGGAAGTTTTCCTTCACCCAGCGCACGCGATCGATCACACCGCGGGAATGGCCATGAGCAGTGTCCACCACCACCACGTCGACGCCCGCCGCGGCCAGCGCCTCGACGCGGTCACCGGTGTCGGCGCCGGTACCGACCGCCGCGCCAACGCGCAGGCGGCCCTGGCTGTCCTTGGAAGCCAGCGGGTAGGTCTTGGCCTTCTCGATATCGCGGAAGGTGACCAGGCCGCGCAGGTGGAAATTGCTGTCAACCACCAGCATCTTCTCGATGCGGTGCTCGTAGAGCTTGGTCTTGATCTCTTCCAGGCCGGTGCCTTCGAGCACGGTGACCAGCTTGTCCTTGGGCGTCATGATCGCCGCGACGGAATCACCGGCATTCGGCGTGAAGCGCAGGTCGCGCCCGGTGACGATGCCCACCAGCTCCTTGCCGGACACCACGGGGAAACCGGAGAAACCCAGCTCCTGAGCCTTGCGCAGCAGCTCGCTGATCTTGGTTTCCGGGGTGACCGTAACCGGATCGTGGACAATGGCCGTCTCGTGACGCTTGACCTTGCGTACCTCGGCAGCCTGCTGCTCGATGCTCATGTTCTTGTGGATGATGCCGATGCCGCCTTCCTGCGCCATGGCGATGGCCAGGCGGGCTTCGGTGACGGTGTCCATGGCTGCGGAAACCAGGGGAATGTTCAGCTCGATTTCGCGGGTCAGGCGGGTCTTGAGGCTGACATCCTTAGGCAGAACCTCGGAATATCCCGGGATCAGGAGAACATCATCGAAAGTCAGGGCTTCTTGGCTGATACGCAGCATGGCGGGGGCTCCCAGGCGGGAAAAAGGAAGCGCGGCATTATACCCACGGGCGCCCTTGCGCTCAATGCACGTGTGGCCGGCGCGGCCAGACACGCCAGTCGGGTGACCAGCCGGTCACGGACTCGCTTTCACCAGCGATACCGCAAAGCCCAGCCGTGCCGCGAACTCGTCAAGAAACGAGGGCTGGAAACCAGCCTCGCCCCAGCCGTTGAAAATGAAGCCGAGATTGGAAAACCCGCAGGCCGGAATGAAGAGAAACCCGTTGATGTCATCCTCGAAGCCGCATTCCGGGCAGATGAAATTGTCCGAGTGCCCGGGCATCCAGTCATCCAGGCTCTCGAACAGCGCCTCGCCGATTTCCTGCCGGCACTCCGGGCAACCGGCCTCTTCGGCGAAGCCGTGCGTCGGCGTATAGATGCAGCGCGAAGTGATCACCTCCAGACCGTTGATCGCTTCACCAAAGGGCAGTCGATCGGGGAACTGCACGACCTGACGGGCACCCGGCGCAAGGGCATAGGCCATGCCGCCAGGGCCACGCCCGCAGGTGGTGGGGAGAGCCTCGACGATGCGTCGCTCGGCCAGCCAGCGCAGAATCATTCGTGCCTTGGCTTCGTGGCCCGGGAACGTGGAAATGCGCGGCACGATGATCGCTTGGCTTTGGCTCATGGGCACTGTAAACCACAGATGAACGAAGCCGCGCAGCTTAGCGCCCAGCCTGCGCCGGTCAAGAGAGGCCGACGGACGCGCCAGGTTTCGTTTCACGCGCGCGCTCAACCCGGCTTATCATCGCCGGCATGCTCACCGATCCTTTCCAACGCCTGAACCTTGACCGCGAAGTGCTGACCGTCAGCCAGCTCAACAACCGTGCGCGGCTGTTGCTCGAAGACGTGTTCGCGCAGGTCTGGGTAGAAGGCGAGATATCCAACCTGGCCAAGCCGGCCTCCGGCCATATCTATTTCACCCTCAAGGACAAGAATGCCCAGGTCCGCTGCGCGCTGTTCCGACAGAACGCCCTGCAAGTCCGCCAGGCCTTGCGTGACGGCCTGGCGGTCAAGGTTCGCGGCCGCGTATCGCTCTTTGAAGGCCGTGGCGATTACCAGCTGATCCTCGATAATGTCGAGCCGGCGGGGGACGGTTCCTTGCGCCTGGCGTTCGAGGCATTGAAAGAGAAGCTCAGCGCCGAAGGCCTGTTCGACAGCACAGGCAAGCGCAGCCTGCCCGCGCACCCGAGGCGCATCGGCATCGTCAGCTCTCCGACCGGCGCGGTGATCCGCGACATCATTTCCGTGTTCCGTCGGCGCGCACCGCATGTCGCGCTGACGCTGGTGCCGACGCCCGTGCAAGGCCGCGAGGCGACGCCCCAGATCGTGCGCGCCCTGCAACTGGCCGATCGCGCGGGTTTCGATGCGTTGATCCTCGCGCGTGGCGGCGGCTCGCTCGAAGACCTCTGGTGCTTCAACGAAGAGGCTGTCGCACGTGCGGTGGCCGCCTGCGGGACGCCGATCGTCTGCGCCGTGGGCCACGAAACAGACGTTTCCATCGCCGATTTCGTTGCCGATGTGCGCGCGCCGACACCCTCGGCCGCCGCCGAACTCCTGGCCCCCAGCAGCGTCGACGTGCGCCAACGCCTGGAAGGTCTTCGCCATCGTTTGCTGCTGCGCATGCGCGATCGGCTGCACCGGGACGCCTCGCGCCTGGATGGCCTGACAAGCCGCCTGCGCCATCCCGGCGAGCGGTTGCAGCAACAGGCCCAGCGCATCGACGACCTGGAGCAGCGTCTGTTGCGCGGCATCGATCGACGCCTTTGCGCCGGGCAGGAGCGCCTGGCGCGGCTCGATACCCGGCTTGCCGCGCAGCATCCCGGACGCACGCTCGAGATGCTGCGCCAGCGTCTTGAGCATCTCTCGGGCCGGTTACCGCGTGCGATGCACGACCGGCTCAAAAGTCAAAGGCATCAGCTCCAGGCCGCCATGCAGACACTCCATGTGGTCAGCCCCCTCGCCACGCTTTCACGCGGCTACAGCATTCTGCTCGACGACCGCGGCCAGGCGATTCGGCGCGCCGACCAGACCCTGCCCGGCCAGCGCCTCAAAGCGCGGTTGGGCGAAGGCGAGCTGGATGTGAGGGTCGAAGACAACCACCTTGAGCCAGTGACCCTGCCTCTGCTCTGACCGCCACTTCGGGGAACGTTCACGAGAATGCGTGCGCCCACGATCGGATGGCCGCCCTACTCTTTCGCTCGCCGGATGTTTACGCGAGGATGGGCCATTTCTCCGAACGGAACCCCGTATGCTGCGCGCCCTCGTCCTGTTGTTCGCCCTTACGCTCGCCGTTCCGGCCCACGCCGAAGGCTTTCTGACCCGTCTGCTGAACAAGCCCGTGCCCGGCGGCGTCGCCGTGATCGACCTGGGTAGCGCAGCCAGCGCCCCGAGTGTGCGCTACGAGGGTAAGCCAGTGCTGGTGCTGCGCGAGGACGGCAAGCGCTGGATCGCCGTCGTCGGCATCCCCCTGTCGGTGAAGCCCGGCGAGCAGACCCTGGATGTCGGCGGGCAGGCGACGGTATTCCGCGTTTCCCCGCGCACCTATCGCGAGCAACGCATTACCTTGAAGAACCAACGCCAGGTCGATCCGAATCCCGAGGATCTCAAACGCATCGAGCGTGAACTGGCGGAACAGAACCAAGCCTACCGCCAGTTCAGCCCACGTCAGCCGAGCAACCTGCTGTTCGACAAGCCAGTCGAGGGGCCGCTGTCATCGCCGTTCGGGCTGCGCCGTTTCTTCAACGGCCAGGAACGCAATCCGCATTCGGGGCTGGACTTCGCCGTGCCGGCGGGCACTCCGATCAAGACGCCAGCCGCTGGCAAGGTCATCCTGACCGGCGACTACTTCTTCAACGGCAGGACCGTATTCGTCGACCACGGCCAGGGGCTCATCAGCATGTTCTGTCACCTGTCCAAGGTAGAGGTGCAGGTCGGTGATGAACTCGAGCGGGGCGCGGTACTGGGCCAGGTCGGCTCGACTGGCCGCGCCACCGGCCCGCACCTGCACTGGAACGTCAGCCTCAATGATTCGCGCGTCGATCCGGCCATATTCATCGGCGCGTACAAACCCTGACCTGCCTCAAGGAGCCACCATGCTCATCCATCCGCAGCGATCCACCCTGCTCATTGTCGACATCCAGGAGCGGTTGTTTCCGGCCATCGAAGGCCATGCGGCGCTGGCCGATCACAGCGCCTGGCTGCTGAATGTCGCGCAGCGCGTCGGCGTGCCGGCGTTGCTGACCGAGCAATACAGCAAGGGCCTCGGCCCCACGATCGCCTCGCTGCGCGACGGCGTTGCCGAGGCGGCCATCATCGAGAAACTGCATTTCTCGGCGGCCCGCGACGGCGAGCTGTTCAAGCGGCCCGGTGGCGAGCGCCAGCAGTTCGTCATCAGCGGCATCGAGACTCACATCTGCGTGCTGCAGACTGCGCTGGATCTGTTGGCCCGTGGCAATCAGGTGTTCATCGTCGAGGAAGCCGTCGGCTCTCGGCGCGCCACCGACAAGGCGCTCGGGCTCGCACGCATGCAGCAGGCCGGTGCGCAGATCGTGTCGCGCGAAATGGTCGCGTTCGAATGGATGGAACAGGCCGGCACGGACCTGTTCCGCTCGATCAGCCGCGAATTCATTCGCTGAGCCTCAACACATGACGGAGCCATACCGATGCAGGACGAACTGAGCAGCTCGTTGGACTGGCTTCGGGCCCATCCCGAGCTGCAAACGCTCGTTGCCAGCGCGGCGCTGCTGTTCGCCGCCTGGCTGGCCAACTGGGTGGTCAAGCGCATCCTCGTGCGCGGCCTGTACAAGGTGCTGCGCAGCTCGCGGGATGCGCAGTTGCAGGACTTCGGCATCATCCGCCGCCTGTCGAACATCGTTCCGGCACTGGTGCTCTCGATCGGGGTCAACGCGGTGCCTGGCCTGCCGGAAGCGGCCGTCACCGTGGTGCGCAACGTCTGCGGCGGCTTCATCGTCCTGACGATTGCGCTCGCCCTGGGCGCGCTGCTGGACATCATCAACCTGATGTACCAGCGCCGCGCCGACGCCCATGTGCATCCGATCAAGGGCTATCTGCAGGTCGTCAAGATCGCCATCTACGCGATCGCCACCATTCTCATCATCGCCACGCTGATCGACCGCTCGCCGCTCATCCTGCTGTCCGGCCTCGGCGCGATGGCAGCGGTGCTGCTACTGATCTTCCAGGACACCATTCTGTCGCTGGTCGCCAGCGTGCAGATTTCCTCGAACGACATCATCCGCGTCGGCGACTGGATCGAGATGCCCCAGCTCAACGCGGACGGCGACGTGATCGACATCGCCCTGCACACGGTGAAGGTGCAGAACTGGGACAAGACCATCACCAACATCCCGACCAAGCGCTTCATCAGCGACTCGTTCAAGAACTGGCGGGGCATGCAGGAAAGCGGCGGTCGCCGGATCAAGCGCAGCCTGTACCTCGACCAGCAGAGCGTGCACTTCCTGAGCGCAGAGGAATGCGAACGCCTGCATCGCTTCAACCTGCTGGATGACTACCTGACCGAGAAGCGCCGCGAGATCGACGAATGGAACGCCAAGCTTGAAGAGCGCGGCAAGGAGCCGGTCAATACGCGGCGCATCACCAATATCGGCAGCTTCCGCGCCTATGTGGAACGCTACCTGCGCAGTCACGGCGGCGTTCATCAGGCGATGACGCTGATCGTGCGCCAACTGAGCCCGACGGCCGACGGCCTGCCGCTGGAGATCTACTGCTTCACCAATACCGTGCAGTGGGTGAAGTACGAGAGTATCCAGTCGGACATCTTCGACCATCTGCTGGCGATCCTGCCCGAGTTCGGTCTGCGTGTCTTCCAGCACCCGAGCGGCGCCGACATGCGTGCAGGTTACGGCTCAGTCAGCCAGCTGCTGAATCAGCCGGCGCCGCGCACGGCCGAACTCACCGATCCGGACACGGCGACCCAGCGCGCGGAAGGCTAGGAGCACCAGGGGGCCAGT
Organism: Stutzerimonas marianensis; assembly: GCF_022810315.1. NCBI lineage: Bacteria > Pseudomonadati > Pseudomonadota > Gammaproteobacteria > Pseudomonadales > Pseudomonadaceae > Stutzerimonas > Stutzerimonas marianensis. The sequence continues at coordinate 116,669 of NZ_JALGRD010000006.1, forward strand.
TGCCAGCGACCCCAGGATGGCCGCGTAATGAATAGATGGAGCAGGCGCGCGCAGGCCCCCTTGCTACTGTCCGTTTCGCTTCAAGTACGCCCTGCCGAGACCAGCCGGAATGTCGGCGCGGATCATCTCACGCAGCACAGTCGAGCATGAGTGCGACACGTGACCGCAATCGAGTCGAGCAATCGGTCATCGGATTTGGCGATTAGATGCGAGCTGATTTCGCTTTCAATTCAATTTTTAGTGTTTTTACCCAATTTTTTGCCAGTCGTTGCAATAGCCGCTGAGTGCGTTCTACATTCCAACCATCGACGCTCGCCGTCACCCGTTTTTTGCACCAGCTACCGCGCGCTGCCCAAGGAATTCGCCATGACCATGCTCAAGAATCCCGCGAAGAAATACCGTCCGTTTCCCGTGATCGATATCCCCGACCGCACCTGGCCGTCGCGGACCATCACCCAGGCGCCGATCTGGCTGAGCTCGGATCTGCGCGATGGTAACCAGTCGCTGATCGAGCCGATGGACGCGGCGAAGAAGATGCGCTTCTTCAAGACGCTGGTGCAGGTCGGCCTGAAGGAAATCGAAGTGGGCTTTCCCTCTGCCTCGCAGACCGATTTCGACTTCGTCCGCGAGCTGATCGAAGGTGGCCACATCCCCGATGACGTCACCATCCAGGTGCTGACCCAGGCCCGCGAAGACCTGATCACCCGTACCTTCGAATCGCTCAAGGGCGCCAAGCGCGCCATCGTCCACTACTACAACGCCACCGCGCCGAGCTTCCGCCGCATCGTCTTCAATCAGGACAAGGCCGGCGTGGTGGCCATTGCCGTCAACGCTGCGCAGATCATCAAGCGCCTCGCCGCTGCCGCACCCGAAACCGACTGGCGCTTCGAGTATTCGCCCGAGGTGTTCAGCTCCACCGAAACCGACTTCGCCGTCGAGGTGTGCAACGCGGTGATCGGTGTGTTCCAGCCGACCCCGGCGAAGAAGCTGATCCTCAACCTGCCGGCCACCATCGAGGCCGCCACGCCGAACATCTACGCCGACCAGATCGAGTACTTCGGCCGCCACATCCACAAGCGCGACAGCGTGCTGATCAGCCTGCATACCCACAACGACCGCGGCACGGGCGTGGCCGCCACCGAGCTGGGTCTGATGGCCGGCGCCGATCGCGTCGAGGGCTGCCTGTTCGGTAACGGTGAGCGCACCGGCAACGTCGACCTGGTGACCGTGGCGCTGAACATGTACACCCAGGGCGTCGACCCGCAACTGGACTTTTCCGACATCGACGCCGTGCGCAAGGTCGTCGAGGACTGCAACCAGCTGCCGGTCCACCCGCGCCATCCCTATGTCGGCGACCTGGTCCACACGGCGTTCTCCGGCTCCCACCAGGACGCGATCCGCAAGGGGTTCGGCCAGCAGGACCCGAACGCTCTCTGGGAAGTGCCCTACCTGCCGATCGATCCGGCCGACATTGGCCGCAGCTACGAGGCGGTCATCCGCGTCAACAGCCAGTCCGGCAAGGGCGGCATCACCTACCTGCTCGAGCAGGAATACGGCATCAGCCTGCCACGCCGCATGCAGATCGAGTTCAGCCAGGTGGTCCAGAAGGAAACCGACCGCCTGGGTCTGGAGATGAACGCCAAGCAAATCTACTCGCTGCTCGAGCGTGAATATCTGCAGGCCACTGCACCCTACACGCTCAAGAGCCATCGGCTGCAAGAGGAGAACGGCACCAGCGCAGTCGACGTGGAAGTCCTCAGCGACGGTGAAACGGTGCATTGGCGCGGCATCGGCAAGGGCCCGCTGGAGGCACTGGTGGCCGGTTTGCCGGTCAAGCTGGAGATCATGGACTACCACGAGCACTCGATCGGCGCCGGCAGCAACGCCCGTGCGGCGGCCTACATCGAGGTACGCCTGGACGGCGAGCGGCCACTGCATGGCATCGGCATCGACGAGAACATCACCACCGCCAGCATCCGCGCCCTGTTCAGTGCGCTGAACCGCGCATCGCGCGAAGCGCAGAGCAAGGCGGCCTGATGCAATGGCGGACCGAGGGGCCTACAGGCATGCCCCTCGGTCCGAACCTGGCCGTCCCCAGCGCGCCCGCTTGCCCGCCTATGCCTCTTTTTTCTTTTTCACCGAACCGGTATGGTCGCCGCCCTCGTGAGGAGTCGGCATGCACTACCTGGTTTTCGTCACCCTGCTCTGGGCCTATTCCTTCAACCTGATCGGCGCCCATCTCGCCGGCCAGGTCGACAGCTACTTCGCCGTTCTGACCCGGGTGCTGCTGGCCGGCGCCGTGTTCCTGCCATTGACCCGCTGGCGCGGCGTGGCACCCGGTTTCATTGCAGGCGTCACGCTGGTCGGCGCCCTGCAGTTCGGCGTGACCTATCTGTGCCTGTACCTCAGCTTCAACGTGCTGACCGTAGCCGAAGTGCTGCTATTCACCGTGCTGACGCCGCTGCATGTGACGCTGATCGACGACGCCATCAACCGGCGCTTCAACCCATGGGCACTGGTTGCTGCCGCCGTGGCAGTGCTCGGCGCCGGCATCATCCGCTACGACGGCATCACCGAAGACTTCCTCGGCGGCTTCCTGCTCATGCAGCTGGCGAACTTCACCTTCGCCGCCGGCCAGGTCGGCTACAAGCACCTGGCGCACCGCTATCCTTCGGATATCCCGCTGTACCGCCGTTTCGGCTATTTCTTCCTCGGTGCGCTGGTCATCGTTCTGCCGGCGTGGCTGCTGTTCGGCAACCCGGAGCGGCTACCCAGCACATCGATGCAATGGGGCGTGCTGGTCTGGATGGGCCTACTGGCGACCGCGCTGGGCCAGTTCTGCTGGAACAAGGGGGCCACACTGGTCGATGCCGGCACCCTGGCGGTCATGAACAACATGTCAGTCCCTGTCGGCCTGGTTCTTAACCTGGTCATCTGGGGCACCGAAACCGACCTGCTGCTGTTGACCATTGGCGGCCTGATCATCCTCGCTTCGCTAAGGATCAATCGCCTGGGCCTGAAGCAGGCCAGATGATATCTGTAACTTATTGTTGTATATGAATTTTCAGCCAGAGCCGTAAGATAGCGCGCCCCGCATGGATGCGATTCTCAGCCAGTTGTCGAGAACACCATGCGCCCGCTCAGCCTGCTTCTGCTCGCCCTGCTTTTTTCCGTTCAGACCCACGCCGAAGCGCCGCGGACCTTCCGCGAGGCGAAGAAGATCGCGTGGCATATCTATGCCGAGCGCCCGGTCGATTTCTATTGCCGTTGCCAGTTCCAGGGCAGCCGGATCGATCTCGCCGGCTGCGGCTATGTCCCGCGCAAGCAGCCCAAAAGGGCCGCTCGAGTCGAATGGGAGCACATCGTCCCAGCCTGGGTGATCGGCCACCAGCGGCAGTGCTGGCAACAGGGCGGACGCAAACAGTGCACGGCGCGCGACCCGGTGTTCAGCCAGGCCGAGGCCGACCTGCACAACCTGGTGCCGGTGGTCGGTGAAGTGAACGGTGATCGCAGCAACTACGGGTTCGGCATGCTCAGCGAAAAGCCGAGCCAGTACGGCGCCTGCCCTTTCGTGGTGAACTTCAAGCAACGCACGGCCATGCCACCGGCTTACAGCCGTGGCGCCATTGCCCGGGTTTATCTGTATATGAGCGAGCGCTACCGCTTGCGGCTGTCCAAGCAGGACCGCCGTCTCTACGAAGCCTGGAACAGGCAGTACCCGGTCGATGAATGGGAGCAGTGGCGCAACCGCAACGTGGCCTGCGTCCAGGGCAACGCCAATCGCCACGTAGGCCCGGTGGACCTGCGACGCTGCGCCTCCGTCCTGTCCCGCCTCGGTCGCGCCAGACTGGCGCCACGCGTCGGAGCCGGCTAGGCCATTGCACATCGTCAGGGCCCGCTTCATGCTCCGCTCCAATGGGTTCTCAGGCGAAGACGATGCAGGACAGGACACATTACGCGACGCTTTCGGCTGCGGTATTGCTGGCCCTGATCGGCTCCGGCATCGCCCCGCATGACCGCGCCACCTGGCTGCTCGAAGTCGCGCCGGTGCTCATCGCCGCCCCGCTGTTGCTCTGGAGCCACGCCCGGCTACCACTGACGCGCCTGCTCTATATCGTGATCGCCGTCCATGCGCTGATCCTCATCCTTGGCGGCACCTATACCTATGCGCGCGTATCGCTGGGCTTCTGGGTGCAGGATTGGCTGGATCTCAGCCGAAACCCTTATGACAAACTCGGCCATTTCATCCAGGGCGTCACCCCCACGCTGCTCGCACGCGAGGTTCTGCTGCGCCTTGGCTTCGTGAGGCCGGGGCGGATGCTGGGGTTTCTCGCCATCTGCGTTGCACTGGGATTCAGCTCCTTCTACGAGCTGATCGAATGGTGGGTGGCGTTGCTGGCTGGCCAGGGCGCCGAAGCCTTTCTCGGTACCCAGGGCGACCCCTGGGATACCCAGTCGGACATGTTCATGGCGCTGCTGGGGGCACTGTTCGCCGTCACGCTACTGGCCGGCCTGCAAGATCGCCAGATGCAGCGCGCGAACGCACCGGGCAGCGCGGCCTGACGTCATGCTCTATCGAATCGCAGCGGACACGGTGCTGGTCCTGCACCTGGCCTTCATCCTCTTCGTTCTGTTCGGCGGGCTGCTGGTCGCCTGGAAACGGGGTTTTCTCGCGCTGCACCTCCCCGCCGTGGCGTGGGGTGTTTTCGTGGAGTTGAGCGGCCGGTTTTGTCCGCTGACAGGCGTGGAAAACGCGTTGCGCGGCCTGGCGGGAGAGGCAGGGTACGAAGCGGGCTTCATCGAGCACCACCTGTTACCGCTGATCTACCCCGCCTGGTTGAGCATACCCGTCCAGTATGCGCTGGCCGCGGTAGTGGTCGTGGTCAATGTCTCCATCTATGGCGCCCTCCTCTGGCGCCGCCGGCGCCGGTCCGACGCCGGGCGGTGACGACCGCTCAGGGCTTCAATTCGAATGCATCGCCATCGTGGTAGGCCGGGAACTTGCCGCGGAATTTCGCCAGGTCTCGCGCGCGCAAGGTCACACGGAACACGCCGTCGGCATCACCCGCTTCCAGGAGCGGGTCGCCCAGATAGTCGAGCACCTGGCTGTCGCCGCTGTAGGGGTAGCCCTTGCCGTCCTCGCCAACACGGTTCACCGCCGCGACGAAGCAGAGATTCTCGATGGCACGCGCCGGCAGCAATCGGTTCCAGGCACTGCGACGGGCAGCAGGCCAGTTCGCTGTGTAGAGCAGCAGGTCGGTGTCGTGCGCGTCGCGGCTCCATACCGGGAAACGCAGGTCGTAGCAGATCAGCGGGCGCACGTGCCAGCCGTTGAGTTCGAACAGGACGCGCTCGGTGCCGGCTGTGTAATGCTCGTGCTCGCCGGCCATGCGGAACAGGTGGCGCTTGTCGTAGTGCGCGATCTCGCCATTCGGGCGGGCCCAAAGCAGCCGGTTGCGGTGCGTGCCGTCAGCGGCCTGGATGATGACACTACCCGTGATCACCGCATCCAGCCGCGCCGCCTGCTCACGCAGCCACGCATAGGTCGGCCCTTCTTCGGGTTCGGCCAGCTCGGCGGCGTTCATGGAAAAGGCGGTGGTGAACATTTCCGGCAGGATGATCAGGTCGGCGCCGCGCGCATCGTCGAGCAGCGCGACGAATCGCTCGCGGTTGGCCTGGGCGTCCTGCCATGCAAGCGTTGTCTGGATAAGGGCCAGCTCGAGGTCGGGCAAGGAATTCAGATCGCGCATAGTCGTTCCGCTGCCTGACGCAGCGTCTCCTCTCGTTTGGCAAAACAGAAGCGAACCAATCGCAGGCCAGCCGGCGGCCTCTGGTAGAAGACCGAGATGGGGATGGTCGCGACGCCGTGTTCGCGGGTCAACCATTCGGACATGGCGACATCATCGAGATCGGGGCGAATTGCCGAATAGTCCGCCAGCTGGAAATAGGTGCCTGCCGCCCGCGTGAAACTGAAATGAGAGTCCGTGAGCAGATCGCAGAACAGGTCGCGCTTGGCCTGGTAGAAACCCGGCAGCTCATCGAGGTGTTCGGGGTGGTCGGCCATGAAATCGGCCAGTGCCCACTGCAGCGGTGTGACGCCAGTGAAGCTGACGTACTGGTGCACCTTGCGCAGCTCGCTGCTGAGCGCGGGCGGCGCGATGACATAGCCGGTCTTCCAGCCCGTGACGTGGTAGGTCTTGCCGAACGAGCTGACCACGAAAGCACGCTGGTAGAGCTCGTCATGACGCAGCACGCTGGCATGCTCGCGGCCGTCGAACACCAGATGTTCATAGACCTCATCGCTGAGCACATAGATGTCACGGTCGCGAATCAGGGCCGCCAGCCTGTCGAGATCCGCCCGCTCGATCAGCGCACCACTGGGGTTGTGCGGTGTGTTCAGCACGATCATGCGGGTACGAGCGGTGATCGCGTCGGACAGTTTTTGCCAGTCGATGGCGAACCCTGGAAGGCTCAGCGCCTGATGAATGCAGACGCCGCCGGCCAGCTCGATTGACGGCTCGTAGCTGTCGTAGCAGGGATCGAACACGATCACTTCATCACCTGGCCGCACGACCGTCTGGATAGCGCAGAAGATGGCCTGCGTAGCCCCGGGAGTGATGGTGACCTCGATGTCCGGGTTCACCGTACGACCGTAGCGGGACGCGACCTTCAGAGCGACCTGCTCGCGCAGTGCCGGCAGGCCCGTCATGGGCGCGTACTGGTTGTGCCCCGCCATGACGTGGCGGGCCACGGCCTCGCGTAGTGCATCAGGGCCATCGAAATCGGGGAAACCCTGCGACAGGTTCAGCGCGCCCGTCTGGGCCGCCAATTGCGACATGGTGGTGAAGATGGTGGTGCCGACGTTGGGCAATTTACTGATGAGCATTGGTCGCCTCACGACTGGCCTGCCGTACGGGCTTCGGCAGGGGTGGACAGGATAGCCGATCAATGCGACCCGATACGAGGCCGCCCAGGCGGCCCTTTGGGCCTGCTAGAGTGATGGGCGACCGGCACAACTTCCGCTTCGGATAAGGATTCGGCATGCCCAGCGACACCACCGACGCACTCTGGAACCGCCTGCAAGCTCAGGCCGAACGGGGCCAGCACCAGGAACCGGCCTTGCGCGACCTGTTCCAGAGAGCCGTGTTGAATCATTCAGACCTGGGCGGTGCACTGGCCGACCGCATCGGCCGCACCCTGGCCGACGGCGACGAGCAGGCCGGTCCTCTCGCTGACCGCTTTGCCACGCTTCACCGCAATAACCCGCAGCTGCAGGTGCATGCCTGGCAGGATCTGGAGGCTATCGTCACACGCGACCCCGCCTTTGACGACCTGCTCGCAGCGTTTCTGTTTTCCAAGGGTTTTCTGGCGCTACAGGCCTACCGTCTCGGTCATCAGCTGTTGCAGCAGAACGAGCGCCTGCTCGCCATGTTCATCCAGTCACGCTGCAACCAGCGGCTGAGCATCGACATCAACCCGGCCAGTCGAATCGGTAGCGGCATCATGCTCGACCACGGAACAGGCATTGTGATCGGCGAAACCGCGGAAGTCGGCGATGACGTGTCCATCCTGCAGGGCGTTACCCTCGGCGGAACCGGCAAGGAAAGCGGCGACCGGCACCCCAAGGTGCGCAGTGGAGTAATGATCGGCGCGGGGGCAAAGATTCTGGGCAATATCGAGATAGGCGAAGGCGCTAAGGTCGGCGCCGGGAGCATCGTGCTGCACGCCGTAGCGCCCCATACCACCGTGGTCGGCAACCCGGCTCGCCAGGTCGGCAAGCCCAGGCACCCACGACCGGCCCTGGACATGGACCAGTCGTTCGACGAAGGCTAAAAGCTCAGCGCTTCTTGTCGCGGCGCTTCTTCTCGGCCTTCTTGTGGTGCGACATGAGGCGCCGCTTCTTGTTGACCTGGCGGTCGGTCAGGGTGTTCTTCTTACCCTCGTAAGGGTTCTCACCGCCCTTGTACTCGATCCGGATTGGTGTGCCGACCAGCTTGAGCACGCGCCGATAGGTGTTTTCCAGATAACGTGTATAGGACTTCGGAACCGCTTCCACCTGATTGCCGTGGATGACAATCAGCGGCGGATTGGCGCCACCAAGGTGCGCGTAACGCAGCTTGATGCGGCGACCCGAGACCATGGGCGGTGCGTGCTCACGCACCGAATCCTCGAGGATCTGCGTCAGACGGCTGGTCGGCCAGCGAGTAACCGCCGATTTGAAGGCCGCCTGCACGGACTGGTACAGGTTGCCCACGCCGGTGCCATGTTTGGCTGAGATGAAATGGATATCGGCAAAATCGACGAAGAACAGCCGACGCTCCAACTCGGTTTTCACATAATCGCGCTCGCTCGGCTCCATGCCGTCCCACTTGTTCAGCGCGATCACCAATGCCCGACCACTTTCGAGCACGAAACCCAGCAGGTTCAGGTCGTGCTCGACCACACCTTCGCGGGCATCCATCACGAAGATGACCACGTTCGCGTCCTGGATCGCCTGCAGCGTCTTGACCACGGAAAACTTTTCCACGGCCTCGAAGATCTTGCCGCGCCGCCTCACGCCGGCAGTGTCGATCAGCGTGTATTTCTCTTCATCGCGCTCGAACGGAATGTAGATGCTGTCGCGAGTGGTACCGGCCTGGTCGTAGACGATCACTCGCTCCTCGCCAAGCATTCGGTTGACCAAGGTGGACTTCCCCACGTTGGGGCGACCGATGATCGCGATCTTTATCCCGTCCTTTTCGCTAGGGCCGGGAATTCGCTTGGGTTCCTGACCCGGCTCGACCGCCTCGTCATCCTCCGCCTCAACGGCGTCCGAGGCGTCGGCGTTATCGCGGGGAAAGGCGCCCAGCGCCCGCTCGAGCATATGGTTGATGCCGCGACCGTGGGCGGCGGCGATGGGTAACGCGTCACCCAATCCGAGCGGGCTGAACTCCGCGCGGGCCAGGTCCGGGTCGATACTGTCGACCTTGTTCACGACGAGGAAATACTGCTTGTTAAGCTTGCGCAGGTGCTCGGCGATCATCTGGTCGCCCGGCGTCATGCCGGCACGGGCATCGACCATGAACATCACCGCGTCGGCTTCCTGCATGGCCTGCAGTGACTGCTCGGCCATCTTGGCATCGATACCCTGCTCATCACCGGTCAACCCACCGGTGTCGATCACGATATAGGTCCGGCCCTGCCATTTGGCCTCACCGTACTGGCGGTCTCGGGTCAGGCCGGCATATTCGGCGACGATGGCGTCGCGGCTTTTGGTCAGACGATTGAACAGCGTCGACTTGCCGACGTTGGGGCGGCCCACCAGGGCGATTACGGGAACCATGCGGCTCTCCACTGCGTTATTTCAGAAAACACGAAGGCCGCTGCAAGGCAGCGGCCGGAAATCATTGCCCCGCCAAGGCGAGGCGTCGCTTGTTCAGTCCGCCTGGCGAATGGTCAGCGCAACGAGCTTGCCGCCATTTCCAAAGACGTATAACCAATCGCCCTCAGCGACAGGGCTGACCCGTAGACCATCGCTGTCGATGCGGGTCCGTGCCACGAAACGGCCGTCGACCTGGCTGAGCAGATGCAGATAGCCTTCCTTGTCGCCGACCGTCACATAGCTCGAGAACACTTCCGGCCCCGACAGACCTCGACGGGCCAGCGAATCGTTGCTCCACAGCACGGTGGTAGAGCGCTCGTCGATACCCAGCACGGTACCGTCGGCCTGGCTCACGTACACGCTACCGTAGCCCAACGCGACGCCGGCCGAGGTGGACGCATCGCGTTGCCAGAGAATACGTCCGCTTTCCAGTTCCAGCGCTGCAGCGCGGCCCTGGAAGCTCGCCACGTAGAGCGTGCCGCCCGACAGCAGCAGGCCGCCGTCGATATCCACAACGCGTTCGAGCTCGGAACGTCCCTGAGGAATGGCGATGCGCTGTTCCCAGACCGGCAGTCCTCCACGGGTGTCGAGCGCAACAACCTTACCCGTGGACAACCCGGCCACAACCAGCTGATTGGTCAACAGCGGCGCACTAGTGCCGCGAAGCGTGAGGACAGCTGGCGAGCTTTCATAGCTCCAGCGCTGCGTACCCGTATCGATCTCCAGCGCCAGCACACGGTCGTCCTGGGTCTGCACGGCCACCACGTCTCCGTTCACAGCCGGAGCAGACAGCACCTCGCTGCCCACCTGACTGCGCCAGCGCTCCTCGCCATTGGATACGTCAAGCGCGATCACCTCACCCCGAAGGGTACCGACGAGGATCAACCCGTAACCGGCACCGACGCCGCCCGACACCGGCACGTCCAGGTCTTTTTTCCAGTTGACCTTGCCGGTCAGCCGGTCCATCGCGACGATCAAACCCTCGTTGTCCGCGGCGAAAATCTCGTCACCATAGACGGCCGGCGTCAGTAGGTTGTATGTCTCACCCTGCCCATCGCCGATCGAGCGGCTCCATTCGGTCTTGAGTTCGACTTCCGCATCGAACTTCACCAACTCGGCAGGCTCGGGTTCCTTTGTATCATTGCTGCTGCAACCGGCAGCCAGAATGGCCAGCGATAGCAGCGCGGCTGTTTTCCAACGCATCAGTTCACGCCTCTCCACGAGCCAGATCGTCCAGTTTCAGCTGCAAGCCGCCGATCGCGGCGTCCTGCGAAAGCGCCTCCTTGGCCTTCGAATAGGCCGCATGGGCCTCATCGTTCCGTCCCAGCTGTACAAGCAGGTCTCCACGAAGCTCTTCGCGGCTGGCCGTGAACGCCTCGGGCGCTTGGCCGTCGAGCAATGCGAGCCCTTCCTCGGCCTTGTCCTGTGCAGCCATCACGCGTGCCAGACGCTGGCGAGCCAGTTCATCAAGGGTCTTGTCAGCCGGCTTGTCGACGATGGCCTGCAACTCAGCGGCAGCCTCGTCCAGCCGACCGGTTTCCACCGCCACCTTTGCAACGAACAGGCTGCCGTATTGCGCATAATGCGTACCGGCGAAGTCGCTCTTCAGAACGTTGCCGAGACGTGACACTTCGGCAATGTCCACCTCCCCTTCCTCAAGCGCGGCATTGAGCAGCTGCTGATAGACGGCGGAAGCATTCTGTGCCTGATTGAGCTGATGCTTCTGCCAGAACTGCCAGCCAAACACCAAGACCAATGCCAGTACGGCGCCCAGCAGCAACGGCATGCCGTTACGCTGCCACCAGTCCTTGATCGCCGCCAGTTGTTCTTCATCTGAGCCCGAGGTCACTCCGTTACTCCTTTCAATTCGCGGTTTCAGGCCTGCCAATCAGGCCAGGCAGGCAGCCAGACGCTCAGCCAGAGCATCCCAGGCAATACTTTGTTGTTCGGTGTCGTCGCGTAGCGGCTTGCAACCTACCATGCGCTCGGCCAACTCGTCCTCTCCAAGAATCAGGGCGTAGCGCGCCCCGCTCTTGTCAGCCTTCTTGAACTGGCTCTTGAAGCTGCCGCCACCGGCATTAACCAGCAACCTCAAGCCAGGCAGTTCGTCCCTTAGCCGCTCGGCCAGCGCCAGCGCGGCGAGCTCGGCTGCCTCGCCGAACGCGCAGATGTATGCGTGCGCCGGTGGATTCAGCTCGGACGGAACGAGGCCCAGCGTCTCGATCAGCAGAACCAGCCGTTCGATACCCATGGCGAAGCCAACACCCGCGGTCGGCTTGCCGCCGAACTGGGTCACCAGGCCATCGTAACGGCCACCGGCGCAGACGGTACCTTGCGCGCCCAGCTTGTCGGTGACCCACTCGAATACGGTTCGTCCGTAATAATCAAGCCCGCGCACCAGCTTGGGATTGATCTCGTAGGCGATGCCCGCCGCGTCCAGACGGGCCTTCAGCCCTTCGAAGTGCTCACGGGATTCGTCGTCCAGGTACTCGTGCAGGGTCGGCGCGTCGATCAGCAAGGCCTGGGTCTGTGCATTTTTGCTGTCGAGAATACGCAATGGATTGGTAGTCAGGCGCCGCTGGCTGTCTTCATCCAGCTGCTCGAAGTGTTGCTGCAGATAAGCCACTAGAGCGTCCCGATAACGCGCTCGCGCCTCGCTCGAGCCCAGGCTGTTGAGCTGCAGTGTCACGGCATTGGCAAAACCCAGCTGTTTCCAGAGGCGCGCTGTCAGAACGATCAGCTCGGCGTCGATATCCGGACCGGGTTGATTGAATACTTCCACGCCGATCTGATGGAACTGGCGATAACGCCCCTTCTGCGGCTTCTCGTAGCGGAACATCGGCCCGCTGTACCACAGTTTCTGGACCTGCCCGCCGCCAGTCATACCGTGTTCGAGCACGGCCCGCACGCAACCGGCTGTGCCCTCGGGGCGAAGCGTCAGCGACTCTTCGTTGCGATCCAGAAAGGTGTACATCTCCTTGTCGACGACATCGGTGCCCTCACCGATACCACGCGCGAACAAATCGGTGAACTCCAGAATCGGCAGGCGGATCTCGCTGTAGCCATAGGCCTCGAGCAATCGGGCAAAGGTCGTTTCTAGATAGCGCCAGACTGGCGTCTGTTGCGGCAGAATGTCGTTCATGCCGCGAATGGCTTGCAGGGACTTGCTCAATTTCGTTCCTTATCAGCTGCGCAAGATCAGCGCGGCATCGGCCTCGGACTTTTCCGCCGCCTTGCGACGAATCAGCTGTTCCAGTTCGTCCACGAGATTCTCGTTGCTGAGCTTCTGCGCCGGTTTGCCATCGATGTAGACGAGGTTGTTCGGCGTACCACCGGTCAGCCCGATGTGGGCTTCCTTGGCTTCGCCGGGGCCGTTGACGACGCAACCGATGACCGCGACGTCCATCGGCACGAGCAGGTCGTCCAGACGGCCTTCCAGATCGTTCATCGTCTTCACGACATCGAAGTTTTGCCGCGAACAACTCGGGCAGGCGATGAAGTTGATGCCACGCGAGCGCAAACGCAATGACTTGAGTATGTCGAACCCGACCTTGATTTCTTCCACCGGATCGGCGGCGAGCGAGATACGGATGGTATCGCCGATGCCTTCGGCCAGCAGCATGCCCAAGCCGACCGCGGACTTGACCGTACCGGAACGCAAGCCGCCGGCCTCGGTGATACCCAGGTGCAGCGGCTGCTCGATCTTGTCGGCAAGCAGGCGGTAGGCCGCGACAGCCATGAACACATCGGACGCTTTCACGCTGACCTTGAAATCCGGGAAGTTCAGCCTGTCCAGATGCTCGACATGGCGTAGCGCGGATTCGACCAGCGCTTCGGGCGTCGGCTCGCCGTACTTCTTCTGCAGGTCCTTTTCCAGCGAGCCCGCATTCACGCCGATACGGATCGGGATGCCCCGGTCACGGGCCGCTTCGACCACCGCACGAACGCGGTCCTCGCGTCCGATATTGCCGGGATTGATACGCAGGCAATCGACTCCGAGTTCGGCTACTCGCAATGCAATCTGGTAATCGAAATGGATGTCAGCGACGAGCGGCAGTCCAACACGCTGCTTGATCTTGCCAAAGGCTTCCGCCGCGTCCATCGAAGGCACCGAAACCCGGACGATGTCCGCACCGGCATCTTGCAGCCGCTGAATCTGCGCAACGGTCGCCTCGACGTCGCAGGTCTCGGTATTGGTCATGCTCTGCACGGCGATCGGCGCATCGCCGCCAACCGGGACGTTACCGACCCAGATCTTGCGCGAAAGCCGTCGTTTGATGGGAGACTCACTATGCATGGTTACTGTCCGAGCTTGATGCGGGCGGTTTCGCCACGTGTTTTGCCTGAAAGATCGACCACGTCGCCGTTGAAGCGGACCTCGGCACCAGAGGCAAAGCCCAAGTGCAGGTCCAGAGGCGTCTTGCCCACCACCGTACGGCTTGTTCCGGCGCGCGCCAGCGCACTGTAAAGCACCTGGCCATCGGCATCGGTTACTCGAGTCCAGCAATCAGCGGTGTAGACCAGGTTCAAGCGTCCCTCACCTGCCGCCAGCGCCGGCTCTGCCGGTTCCGCCGGCTGTTCGGCCGCCGAGACCGTATCGCCGGCGTCAGGCGTTTCGGCCGGTGCAGTGGGGCTGGTCGCCGGTGTCGTCGGCTCGGCGGCCTCCGGCTCGGTCAGGCGTTCGGGCGTTGCGTCGGCGGGGCTTTCCGGCAGTACTTCAGAGCTGGGCTGATCTTGCGCAGGTGCAGCAGGCTCCTCGCTCGCATCGAGCGCTGACGAGTCCGGCGATACCTCGATCGCGGGTGCCTCGGCTGGCTCTTCCGCTCGATCCAGGAGATGGATCTCGGTGGTCCCGTCAGCGGCCTCCACTTCGATCCGCTCGATCGCGGATACCGAACGTCCCGCGTCGTTCCGGGCCGTACGGTCCTGCCACCACAGAAACGCGCCGACCGCGATCACGATGGTCAGTAGGAAGGTGAAAAAGCGAACCATGCTGCGCGAAAGGCGAACTGGCTGATCGATATAGCCCAGGCTATTGACGCGACTTCCCGTCGCGTCGGTGCCCGTATGCTGATCGAACTGCTGCACAAGTCGCGCCTGGTCGAGCCCCAGCAACTTGGCATAGGCCCGAACATAACCACGCGCGAAGGTGTGGCCCGGCAACTGACTGAAATCACCCGCCTCGATCTGGGTCAGCGAGCGCTCGGACAGATTGAGTTGCTGAGCCACCGAAGAAAGCGACCAGTTCTTGCTTTCGCGCGCAGCACGAAGCGTTTCGCCGGGATTGGCAAGCGTCGAGGAAGCGGCTTCGGATTGTGGCGCTGTCATCGTTGCTCCGATACAAACTGTTGGTATTCAGCGGTCCCGGGATACAGCCGCTTGAGTTGCAGCGCAAGGCTGGCGGCGTGATCACGGTCCTGGTGAATGTTGGCCAGGCGAATCCCCAGCAGAAGGCTGCGGGCATTCTGCTCGGACAGACGACTGAAGCTGTCGTAGTAACGCTTGGCCGGAACGTATTGTTTGTCCTCATAGGCCAGCATCGCCAGCTCCAGCAAGGCGCGAGGTTGGCGGCTGTCGAGGCGCAAGGCACGGGTGAAATAGGTTTCCGCCTGCTCGCGCTGCCCCAGTTGCAAGGCGGTCATGCCCATGTTCTGGAATACCCGCGAGCGTTCCGGGTAGAGGTTATCTTCCGCGGCCTGACTGAAGCGCTGCAGCGCTTCGTCATAGCGCTTCTGCTCGAACAGAAAGCTGCCGTAATTATTCAAGATGCGCGCATCACGGTGACTGGCGAGCGCCTTCCGGTAGTGCTCGTCGGCGAGCTTGTTTTCCATTTCCGTCTGGAATACGAGCGCCAGCGCGGCGTGTGCATCAGCGCTGTTCGGATCTAGCTCGAGGGCTTTGCGCAACGGGTTCTTGGCGCGAGCGGCCTCACCCTGCTGCAGGTAGCCGATGCCCAGTTGGATGTAGGCGTCACGCGCCTCGTTGCGCCCCTCGGACGTACGCATCGGATCGACGGAGCCGGAAGAAACGCAACCGGCCGCCAGGCCAGCAAAAAGCAACAGCAGCGCGACGCGCAGAATCATCAACATCCCCCTCAGGATCGGTTCGTGGCAACGGTTGCCGTACCTGGCTCGGATTGCAACTCACGCACGGCGATATAGCGCTCGCTTCGGCGTGTACGATCCATTACCTGCCCGACCAGCTGGCCGCAGGCCGCATCGATGTCCTCGCCCCGGGTGGTACGCACCGTCACATTGTGCCCGGCTTTATGCAGCATGTCCTGAAAACGGCGGATGGCATTGTTGCTCGGCCGCTCATATCCGGAATGCGGGAAAGGGTTGAACGGGATCAGGTTGATCTTGCAGGGAATGTCGGCAAGCAACGCCACCAGTTCCTCGGCATGCTCGGGCTGGTCGTTGATGCCTTTGAGCAGCGTGTACTCGATCGTCAGCACACGCTTTTCACCCAGGTTCGAGATGTACCGCTGACAAGCAGCCAGCAGCATGTCGAGCGGGTACTTCTTGTTGATCGGAACGAGCTGGTCGCGCAGCGCATCGTTCGGTGCGTGCAGCGAAAGCGCAAGGGATACGTCGATCACCTTGCTGAGTTCGTCGATCATCGGCACTACGCCCGACGTCGACAGGGTGACCTTGCGTTTGGAGATGCCGTAACCAAGGTCGTCCATCATGATCTGCATGGCAGAGACGACATTGTCGAAATTCAGTAGCGGCTCCCCCATCCCCATCATCACCACATTGGTGATGGCTCGATCGATCTTGGCCGGGACAGTGCCGAATGACTTGTTAGCGATCCACACCTGACCGATCACTTCGGCGGCGGTGAGATTGCTGTTGAAACCTTGCTTGCCGGTGGAGCAGAAACTGCAGTCCAGCGCGCAACCTGCCTGGGAAGACACGCACAACGTACCGCGTCCGCCTTGGGGTATATAGACCGTTTCGACACAGCTGCCCGAGGCCACGCGCACGACCCACTTGCGCGTGCCGTCGGTGGAAATGTCTTCACTGACGATTTCCGGCCCGCGAATTTCGGCAGATTCCTTGAGCTTTTCGCGCAGGGCTTTGCCAAGGTTGGTCATGGCGTCGAAATCGTCGACGCCAAAGTGGTGAATCCACTTCATGACCTGACCGGCACGAAAGCGCTTCTCCCCTATTGAATCAAAGAAGCCTTCCATCTGCGGCTGGGTCAGGCCCAGCAGATTTACCTTACCGGTCGATGCATTCATCTGGATTCACCTTCGCCTGATCAGCGAATGCGTGCGCACACTTCGGTGGACGCGAAGAAGTAGGCGATTTCACGCGCGGCGGACGCCTCGGAGTCGGAGCCATGCACCGCGTTCTCGTCGATGGAGACGGCAAAATCGGCACGGATGGTACCCGGAGCCGCTTCTTTCGGGTTGGTGGCACCCATCAGTTCGCGGTTCTTGGCGATGGCGTCTTCGCCTTCCAGAACCTGGACGATGACCGGGCCGGAGGTCATGAAGGCTACCAGGTCCTTGAAGAAGCCACGCTCGCTGTGCTCGGCGTAGAAACCGGCGGCTTCACGCTCGGACAACTGGACCATCTTGGAAGCGACGACGCGCAGGCCAGCCTTTTCGAAACGGGTGGTGATTTCGCCGATCACATTCTTGGCGACAGCGTCAGGCTTGATGATGGAGAAGGTGCGTTGCAGGGCCATGTAGGACTCCAAAACTGAGGGGTTAAAGCTAACGAGTAAACCCGCGGATTATACGCGGGTTCGGATTAAGAATATAAGGGCGTCGCCAGACTGCGCTGACCTGCGCGACAGGGAATGCGGCTGCGCCGCGACTCACTGGACCTCGTCGATCCAGGCCGCCTGTATGGCCTCGAGCACCTTCTCCCCGCCACGCTGCGGATCGTCGGAAAACGTCGGCAACTCCACGATCCAGCGGTGCAGTTCGACAAAGTTCACGTAGCGCGGATCGATATCCGGCTTGCTTTCGGCCAGCTCGATTGCAATGTCAAGTACATCACCCCACTTGAGCGACATCGGACACCTCGCCTTCAATGGCCTTCGGAAACCTGGTTGATGGTGTACTTGGGTATTTCGACCACCAGATCACTGTCGGCGACGACTGCCTGGCAGGACAAGCGGGACGTGGGCTCCAGCCCCCACGCCTTGTCGAGCATGTCATCCTCGAGTTCGTCAGATGCCTCGAGCGAGCCGAAGCCCTCGCGAATCACGACGTGGCATGTGGTGCAGGCGCACGATTTTTCGCAGGCGTGCTCGATGTCGATGCCATTGCGTAGTGCGGCGTCAAGCACCGTCTCGCCTGGCTCTGCTTCGACTACAGCCCCTTCCGGGCAATGGTCGACGTGGGGCAGGAAAACAATCTGCGGCATTAAGGTCATTCCTCGATATCGTTGAGCCGCCGCCCGGCCAGCGCGGCCTTGACGGTGGAGTCCAGCCGGCGCGCGGCGAAGGCATCGGTAATCTGGCTCAGCCGCTTGACCTCGCGCTCGATGGCGACACCGTCCTGGCTGTCCATCAATCCACGCAAGGCCTCGACCTGCGCCTGAATCGCAACTCGCTCTTCCTCGCTGAGCAGGCGATCGCCATCGGCATCCAGGGCACCTTCGACCGCTTCGATCAGCCGCTGCGCGTCGACCAGTTGTTCACGCAAGGCGCGGGCAGCCTTGTCCTGGCCGGCCTTGTCGAATGAATCCTCCAGCATGCGGGCAATTTCACCGTCGGTAAGTCCGTAGGACGGCTTGACCTGGATGCTCGACTCGACGCCCGACGCGGTCTCACGAGCAGAGACGCTGAGCAGACCGTCGGCGTCGACCTGGAAGGTGACGCGAATCTTTGCCGCCCCGGCCACCATAGGTGGAATGCCACGCAACTCGAAGCGGGCCAGGGATCGGCAATCCGCGATCAGCTCGCGCTCTCCTTGGAGCACATGGATCATCATCGCCGTCTGGCCATCCTTGTAGGTAGTGAAGTCCTGCGCACGCGCGACGGGGATGGTCGTATTGCGCGGGATGATCTTCTCCATGAGCCCACCCATGGTCTCCAGCCCGAGCGATAACGGAATGACATCAAGGAGCAGCAATTCTTCGCCGTCACGGTTGTTACCGGCCAGCGTTTCAGCCTGGATGGCGGCACCGATCGCCACAACCTGATCGGGATCGATGTCCGTCATCGGCTGTCGACCGAACATCTCACCGACGAGTTCTCGAACCCGAGGCACTCGCGTCGAGCCGCCAACCATGACGACCGCTCCCACGTCTTCGAGCTCGACCGACGAATCGCGCAACGCGCGCCGACAGGCTTTCAGACTGCGTATGACCAACGGGTCGATCAACTCATTGAAGATCGTGCGCGTCAGCATGCCTTGCCAGGCGCCGTATCGGATGTCCACCGACTCGCACTCGCTCAGCGCTTCCTTGGCATCGCAGGCAATGCGCAACACCTCTCGCTGAGCGCCCGGATCGAGGTCCTCGGACCTGCCGGCCTGCGCCAGCAGCCACCCGGCCACGGCATGGTCGAAGTCATCGCCGCCCAGAGCGGTATCCCCGCCGGTGGCAAGCACCTCGAAGACACCCTTGGTCAGGCGAAGGATGGAAATGTCGAAGGTACCGCCGCCCAGATCATAGATCGCCACGACGCCTTCGGCCTGGCGATCCAATCCGTAAGCGACCGCCGCGGCGGTCGGCTCATTCAGCAACCGCAGGACGTTCAGGTTCGCCAGCCGCGCGGCGTCCTTGGTGGCTTGGCGCTGCGCATCGTCGAAGTAGGCCGGCACCGTGATCACAGCACCCACCAGTTCGCCACCAAGCGCCGCCTCGGCGCGCTCACGCAATGCCCGCAAGATTTCAGCCGATATTTCCACCGGGCTCTTGGCGCCCTGCACCGTCTCGATGAAGGGCATCTGCGACTGCCCCTCTACGAAGCGGTATGGCAACTGCACGCCGAGCTGCTTCACATCGCCAATACCCCGTCCCATCAACCGCTTGACCGATACGATGGTGTTCAGGGGGTCGGATGCCGACGCTTCCCTGGCAGCCCTGCCGACCTCGACATGATCGGCATGGTAACGAACCGCCGACGGCAGGATGACTTCGCCGTCAACATCGGCCAACGGCTCAGTAATACCACTGCGCAGTGCGGCCACGAGCGAGTTGGTGGTCCCGAGGTCGATACCTACCGCTAGGCGTCGCTGGTGGGGTTTCGGGCTTTGTCCGGGCTCAGCTATTTGGAGTAAGGCCATGTCTGTCTTATTTCGGGCGTAGCGCGATGGCTACGCGTGGTTATTCGTCGAGGCGCTCTTCGAGCTGGCGCACTTCCTGCGAGAGCTTGTCCAGGAACTGCATGCGGCGCACCAGGCGCTCCGCCTCCTCGCGCTGCGAGTCGTCTTCCCATATCCGGGAAAACGAGTCATTGACGGACTGCTGTGCACGTTTGAGGCGAGCCTTGAACGTGATGACGCCATCGAGATCAGCCTCGTCCTGCAGTGACTCGAGTTCTTCTCGCCATTGCATCTGCTGCATGAGAAACGACGGATCCTGCACCGTCGCTTCCAGCGGCATTTCCCGGCCGCGCAGGGTCAGCAAGTAACGCGCACGGCGCGACGGACTTCTGAGCGTCTGATAGGCCTCGTTGAGATTGGCCGACTGCTCGACGGCGCGGCGTTGCTCTGCCTCATCCCCATCGGCGAACCGATCGGGATGAACCTTGCGGGCCATCTCGCGATAGCGCACCGAAAGCTTATCCAGATCGAGATCGAACGCGGGTTGCAGCTCGAACAGCGCGTAGTGACAGGGATTTCCCACGGCAACCTCAGATATTGAAGCTTTCGCCGCAACCACACTCGCCGCGCACGTTGGGGTTGTTGAACTTGAACCCTTCGTTCAACCCTTCGCGCACGAAATCGAGTTCGGTTCCGTCGAGATACACGAGGCTTTTCGGATCGATGATCACCTTGACGCCATGGTTCTCGAAAACCGCATCCTCGGCAGCCGCCTCGTCAACGAACTCGAGCACGTAGGCCAGACCGGAACAGCCAGTGGTGCGCACACCCAATCGGATGCCCATCCCCTTCCCGCGCCCTTCCAGCGAGCGCCGGACATGATTCGCGGCAGCCGTGGTCATGCTGATTGCCATCGATACCTCCTTAGGCCTGCGGCAGCCCTTTCTTCGCGCGGTAGTCGCGAACGGCGGCCTTGATAGCATCCTCGGCCAGCACCGAGCAGTGAATCTTCACCGGCGGCAGCGCGAGCTCTTCGGCGAGCTGGGTGTTCTTGATGGTTTCGGCTTCTTCGAGCGTCTTGCCCTTCATCCATTCGGTGGCCAAGGAACTGGACGCGATCGCCGAGCCACAACCATAGGTCTTGAACTTCGCATCTTCGATGATGCCTTGCTCGTTGACCTTGATCTGCAGCCGCATCACGTCGCCGCACGCCGGGGCTCCGACCATGCCGGTACCGATGGATGGATCTTCGGCATCGAATTTGCCAACGTTCCGCGGATTCTCGTAGTGGTCAATGACCTTATCACTGTATGCCATGGTGCAATCCTCGTTGAATCAGGCTGAGCGGGAGTTCGACGGTTCAGTGGGCAGCCCACTCGACCTTCGAGATGTCGACGCCGTCTTTGAACATGTCCCACAAGGGCGAAAGCTCTCGCAACTTGGTGACCGCCTCGCTGACTTTCTGCGCGGCGTAGTCGACCTCTTCTTCAGTGGTGAAGCGGCCGAAGGTAAAGCGAATCGAGCTGTGCGCGAGCTCATCGTTACGGCCGAGCGCACGCAGTACGTACGAAGGCTCGAGCGACGCCGACGTACAAGCCGAGCCGGAAGATACGGCCAGGTCTTTCAACGCCATGATCAGCGATTCGCCTTCGACGTAGTTGAAGCTGAGATTCAGGTTGTGCGGTACGCGAGAGGTCATGCTGCCGTTGACGTAAAGCTCCTCAAGGTGCTCGACCTGCTTGAAGAAGCGGTCCCGCAACGCGCGGATACGCTCGTTCTCGGCAGCCATCTCTACCTTGGCGATACGGAAGGCTTCGCCCATACCCACCGACTGATGCGCTGCAAGCGTCCCGGAGCGCATGCCGCGCTCATGTCCGCCGCCGTGCATCTGGGCTTCGAGGCGTACACGCGGCTTGCGACGGACATAAAGCGCGCCCACACCTTTCGGGCCATAAGTCTTGTGAGCCGAAAAGGACATCAGATCGACCTTCATCTTCTCCAAGTCGATCTCGACCTTGCCAGTCGACTGCGCTGCATCGACATGGAAAAGCACACCGCGTGAGCGGGTGAGCTCGCCAATCGCCGCGATATCGTTGATTGTGCCTATCTCGTTGTTTACATGCATGATGGACACTAGGACAGTGTCGTCTCGCAAAGCGGCCTCGACCATAGCTGGCGTGATGATGCCGTCCTCGCCCGGTTCGAGATAAGTCACCTCAAACCCTTCGCGCTCGAGCTGACGCGTGGTATCCAGAACCGCCTTGTGTTCGATCTTGCTGGTAATGATGTGCTTGCCCTTGGACGCGTAGAAATGCGCGACGCCCTTGATGGCAAGGTTATCGGACTCGGTCGCACCGGATGTCCAGACGATCTCGCGAGGGTCGGCATTGACCAGCTCCGCGACCTGTCGACGGGCGTTCTCCACCGCTTCCTCCGCCTTCCAACCAAAGGCATGGGAGCGCGAAGCCGGGTTACCGAAGTTGCCCTCGGCGGTCAGGCATTCGACCATTTTTTCGGCTACGCGAGGATCGACCGGCGTGGTAGCGGAGTAATCCAGGTAAATCGGCAATTTCATCAGGTATCTCCTATCAGGCAGTCGTCCTGCTCATTCGACGGCGGACGCTTCGATCTTATCCAGTTGCGGAGCATGCCCCTTGGCGCGGCGCATATCCTGGCGCAATGCAACCTCCTGCACCTCCCGGCGCATCACCAGGTCCGCCAGACTTATACCGCTGAGGAACTCGTGAATCTGCTGACTGAGGTCACACCAGAGATGGTGGGTCAGGCAGGTATCGCCCGAGTGACAGTCACCCAGCCCCTGGCAACGCGTGGCATCGACGGACTCGTTGACCGCGTCGATCACCTGCGCCACCTGGATTCCACCCATCTCTCGGGACAGCTGATATCCCCCACCAGGGCCGCGAACGCTGGTCACGAGGTTACCGCGACGCAGCTTCGCGAACAGCTGCTCGAGGTAGGAGAGGGAGATGCCCTGCCGTTCGGAAATATCGGCAAGCGACACCGGCCCGTGCTGCGCGTGAAGCGCGAGATCGAGCATGGCGGTAACGGCGTAACGGCCTTTGGTTGTCAATCGCATCGGCTTGCACCAAGCATCATGGTTTGGCGCAAGTATGCAATACCCGAGTATTTAGATCAACTATAAGCCCGATCAATTCACTCGGACATTCGAGCTGACACCCTTATCGAGCCGACGGATCATACCAGCCACGAAACCCAACGGCATCTCAGTGGCGCGCCTCATCGCCACCGCTCTTCACCTGCTCGAAGTCTTCCTCACGCAGCTCGGGCATCTTCTTGGCGCAATAGTCGCTGCCGAGCGCCTTGAGCGCTTCGCACATGCCCTCCATGCGCTCCTCGACCGCTTGGACGTGATCGAGGAGTTGGCCTATTGCTCTCGCAACGGGATCAGGCATGTCCTCGGTCACGCCGTAGGCATCGAAGCCGATCTTCTCGGCAATAGCCTTGCGCTTGGCCTCCTGCTCGTCACTGAGCTTGGCAATAACGCGCCCAGGTATGCCGACCGCGGTAGCGCCTGCCGGAACCGCACGCGTCACCACTGCATTGGAGCCAACCTTGGCACCCGCTCCAACGGTGAAAGGGCCGAGAATCTTCGCGCCCGCCCCGACGATGACACCGTCCTCGAGCGTAGGGTGGCGCTTGCCCTTGTTCCAACTGGTGCCGCCTAGCGTGACACCGTGATAAAGGGTGACGTCATCGCCGATCTGCGCCGTTTCGCCGATCACGACACCCATGCCGTGATCGATGAAGAAGCGTCGCCCAATCTGCGCCCCGGGATGAATCTCGATACCGGTTAGCCAGCGCGCCAGGTTCGAATTCATGCGCGCGAGCCATTTGCAATCGTTCACCCAAAGCCAATGGGACACGCGATGAAACCACACCGCATGAAGCCCCGGATAACAAGTGACCACCTCGAAAGCGTTACGCGCCGCCGGATCGCGATGAAACACGCTCTGGATATCTTCGCGCATGCGCTCGAACATCAATCTGATCTCCGCTTGTGAGGTTCGCCGCGAACGGCCTTCTGGGTTTCGGTGAGAATACCGCGCAGGATATTCATCTCGAGCTTGCTGATGCCGCTGCGCCCGTAGAGACGGCGTAGCCGCGGCATCAGGTGCCGGGGCCGGTTCGGATCGAGAAAGCCGATATCCACGAGAGTCTGCTGGAGGTGAGCGTAATAGTGCTCCAACTCGTCGGCGGTCACCGGCTGGGCGTTGAGCATCGAGGTGGTTTCGAGTTTTTCCTGCTTGGTTGGCTGGCCGCTCGTGGCGAGCCATGCCATCCGCACCTCATAGGTCAGCACCTGCACGGCAGCTGCCAGGTTCAGCGAACTGAAATCCGGATTGGACGGGATGTGCACGTGATAGTGGCAGCGCTGCAGCTCGTCGTTGGTCAGACCGGCATATTCGCGACCGAACACGAGCGCCACTTCAGCCCCCTGCCCCGCCTGCTCCATACACACCGAGCCAGATTCACGAGGATCGAGCAGCGGCCAAGGAATACGCCGATCCCTCGCGCTCGTGCCCATGGCGACACTGCACCCGATCAGCGCTTCTTCGAGTGTCGGCACCACAACGGCGGCGTCGAGAATATCGGCCGCGCCCGAGGCTCGCGCAACTGCCTCAGAGCTGGGGAAATCTTCCGGATCGACCAGATACAACCGCGACAGGCCCATGTTCTTCATGGCCCGCGCAGCGCCGCCGATGTTGCCGGGATGACTGGTATTGACCAGCACTACACGAATGTTCTCAAGCGACACAGCTTTTTCGTCCGCGAAAGCAAAGCGGAAGCTTACCGTAAGCGCCAGGAACTTCGCCATTGAGCGACGGGATCGCGCACCCACTCCACCTTGCCGCGCTTTCTGCTAGAATCGCCGGCTTTCTTTAAACGACCAGGTATTTGTCCGATGCAGCCCATGCTGAATATCGCGCTGCGTGCCGCCCGTAGCGCCGGCGAGATGATTGTCCGTTCCACCGAGCGCCTGGACGTGATCTCGGTCAGCGAAAAGGATGCGCGCGATTATGTATCCGAGGTCGACAGGACCGCTGAACAGCTAATCGTCACGGCGCTGCGCAAGGCGTATCCGAACCACGGCATCCTCGGCGAGGAAGGTGGACTGCTCGAAGGCAGCGGCGATGGCGCCGACTACCTCTGGGTCATCGACCCGCTCGACGGTACGACCAACTTCCTGCGTGGCGTTCCTCACTATGCTGTGAGCATTGCCTGCAAATACCGTGGTCGTCTCGAGCATGCCGTCGTGCTCGACCCGGTCCGCCAGGAGGAGTTCACGGCCAGTCGGGGCCGCGGCGCCGCACTCAACGGGCGTCGGCTGCGCGTGGGCAGCCGCAAGAGCCTCGAAGGCGCACTGCTCGGCACGGGCTTTCCGTTCCGAGACGGCCAGATGGAAAATCTCGACAGCTACCTGAACATGTTTCGCAGCCTCGTGGGCCAGACTGCCGGACTCCGTCGCGCCGGCGCTGCCAGCCTCGACCTGGCGTACGTGGCCGCCGGGCGCTACGACGCCTTCTGGGAATTCGGGCTTTCCGAGTGGGACATGGCTGCGGGCGCCCTGCTGATCCAGGAGGCCGGCGGCCTCGTGAGTGACTTCAGCGGCAGCCACGAATTCCTGGAAAAAGGGCAGATCGTGGCCGGCAACACCAAGTGCTTCAAGGCCGTCTTGACCGCCATCCAGCCGCACCTTACGCCCAGCCTGAAACGCTGAATCGTATCGAACGCGCCAAAAAAAACGCCCGAGTCGGGCGTTTTTTTGTGCTCACTTCGCTCACTGCGCCTGGGTCAGTACCAGCTCGCCGTCACGGAGCGGGATCTGCGCGCCCGGGTCGCGATCCATCCGGACACGCCCAACCTTCCCATCGATGTCGTACTTGACGTCGTAGCCGACCACTTTGTCCTGCACATCGGTTACGGTATCGCACCGTGTCTCGGTGGTCGTATAGGTATCGTTGGCCTGCATCCGCGCCTGGACTTTGTTGCCGGCGTAGCCGCCACCGACTGCGCCGGCCACGGTAGCGATCTTCTTGCCACTGCCGCCACCGACCTGATTGCCCAGCAAGCCTCCAACAACCGCCCCAACCGCCGTTCCCGCGATACGATTCGCGTCCTGCACCGGCCGCTGGCGAGTCACGCTCACCTCTTTGCAGACCTCACGAGGCGTCTTGATGGTTTCCTTGATCGGGTCAACCGAGACCACACTGGCGAACGCAGGGCCGCGGTCTACCAGTGCGTAGGTCGCAAATGCCCCACCAGCGGTGGCGACAATCGCCCCCACGATGGCACCTATCAGCATCGATTTGTTCACTGATACATCCTCCTTCCGACGGGCCAGGCCCGACTGCGGCGGATTTGACCGCCCGGCACCGCGGAAGTTCGGATATACCGATCAGGGGCGTTCGTCGACCTCTTCGACCACCGGCGGAATCAGGTCATCGCGGGTAAGATTCAGCCAGGTCAGCAGCATGCCTGCCACGTAAACGGACGAGTAAGTGCCTGCACCGACCCCTACAAGCAGCGCCAGCGAGAAGCCCCACAGGTTTTCCCCTCCGAACGCCATCAGCGCACCGACGGCAAGCAAGGTCGATACCGAAGTCGCCAACGTGCGAAGCAGCGTCTGGGTCGTCGAGATATTGATGTTCTCGATCAACTCCGCCTTGCGCAACACTCGGAAGTTTTCCCGGATTCGATCGAAGATGACGATGGTGTCATTAAGCGAATAACCGATAACGGCGAGCACGGCGGCCAGCACCGTCAGATCGAACGATATCTGGAACAACGAAAAAACGCCCAGCACCAGAACGACGTCATGGAACAGCGAGAGGACGGCGCCAAGTGCGAACTTCCACTGAAAGCGAAAGGCGACGTAAACCAGGATTCCACCCAGCGCCAGAAGCATACCGAGACCGCCCTGATCACGAAGCTCCTCACCCACTGCCGGCCCGACAAACTCGACGCGCTTGACGGTGATCCTACCCGCCGTCTCGTCACCTCTCAGCGCCTCAGCGATCCGCTCACCCAACAAGGGATCATCGCCGGGCATCCGCACCAGCACGTCAGTCGTGGCGCCGAAGCTCTGCACAACCGCGCTGTTGAATCCGGAGCGAGCCAGCTGCCCTCGCACCTGATCCAATGAGACCGGCTGTTCGTATGACAGCTCGATCAGGGTACCGCCAGTGAAGTCCAGCCCGAAATTCAGCCCCTTCACAGCCAGGCTGCCAAGCGAGGCCAGGGTAAGCAGTACGGTAATGGCAAAGGCCACGTAGCGCACACCCATGAAATTGATTACGCGTTTCATCGTGCTAGCCCCTTAAATCCACAACTTCTTGAGATCGCGGCCGCCATAGATCAGGTTGACCATGGCGCGAGTCACGATGATGGCCGTGAACATGGACGTCAGGATGCCGAGCGACAGCGTGACAGCGAAGCCCTTGATCGGGCCAGTGCCCATCGCGAACAGGATGCCGCCAACCAGCAAGGTGGTCAGGTTACCGTCCACGATGGCCGAGAAGGCGCGATCGAAGCCCTCATGAATGGCGCGCTGGATCGACATGCCGTTGGCGATCTCCTCACGTATCCGCGAGAAGATCAGCACATTGGCGTCCACCGCCATCCCCATCGTCAGCACGATACCGGCGATACCCGGCAAGGTGAGTGTCGCACCGAGCAGCGACATCAGCGCCGTGAGCACGACCATATTGAACAGCAAGGCAACGGTGGCCAGGATGCCGAAGAACTTGTAAATCACGACCATGAACAAGGCGACAAAAAGGAAGCCCCACATCGCTGCCTGGACACCTAGCCGGATGTTTTCGGCCCCCAGGCTCGGGCCGATTGTACGCTCCTCGGCGAAATACATCGGTGCAGCCAGACCACCAGCACGAAGCAGCAATGCCAGCTCCGACGACTCGCCCTGCCCGTCGAGGCCGGTGATACGGAACTGACTGCCCAGCGCGGACTGGATGGTCGCCAGGCTGATGATCTTCTTTTCTTCCTGGAAGGTCTCGATGGGCACTTCCTTTTCGACGCCTTCCACGGTCTGCTTGACGTACCGCGTGATCGGACGCTGCTCGATGAAGATCACCGCCATGCTGCGCCCGACATTGGTACGGGTGGCACGGTTCATCAGATCACCACCATGCCCATCGAGGCGAATGTTGACCTGTGGGCGACCGTTTTCATCGTAGCTGGCCTGAGCATCGGTGACCTGGTCACCGGTGATGATCAGATTGCGCTCGAGCTGAACGGGCGGTCTCCCCTCCTCGCGAAATTCGAAGGTCTCGGTGCTTGCCCGGGACGCATCGGGTTCGGCGGCCAGGCGAAACTCCAGATTGGCCGTCTTGCCCAGGATCCGCTTGGCTTCGGCGGTGTCCTGCACGCCCGGCAGCTCGACAACGATGCGGTTGGCGCCCTGCCGCTGCACCAGCGGCTCGGACACGCCCAGCTCGTTGACACGGTTGCGCACCGTCGTCAGGTTCTGCTTGATCGAATACTCGCGAATCTCGGCCAGTTTGGCCTCGGTGAGCGCCAGCCGTAGCACTTGCTGACCGTTACGCTCGACCGTCGTCAAGTCGAAATCGTTGAAATTCTGTCGGATCAGCGACTGGGCGCGCTCCAGGGTCTGCGCATCGGCGAAGCCGAGCTGCACGGCGCTGTTGGCCTGCGGCAAGCTGCGGTAACGAACACGCTCCTTGCGCAACAGCGTCTTGACCTCACCCTCATAGACGTTGAGACGCGTCTCGATGGCTTTGTCCATGTCGACTTCAAGCAGGAAGTGAACGCCGCCGGAAAGGTCCAGGCCGAGCTTCATCGGGCTGGCGGACAGGTTGCGCAGCCACTCGGGCGTCGTCGGCGCCAGGTTGAGCGCCACGACATAGGCGTCGCCCAGGGTCCGCCGTACGACGTCTTTCGCGGGCAGCTGATCGTCCTGCTCGACGAGCCGCAACAAACCACCGCGGCCATCTTCGCTCAGGCTCATCGCCTTGACCTCGATACCGGCATCGGCTAATGCCGAGCGCGCACGATCGAGATCGGCTTCGGTGACGTTCAATGAGGTGGCAGCGCCGGTGATCTGAACGGCCGGATCATCCGGATACAGGTTCGGCGCCGAATAAATCAGGGCGATGCCGAGCACCACCACGATCAGCAGGTATTTCCAGAGAGGGAATCTATTGAGCATGACGCAGCCCGTCTAATGACGCGGGGCGCCTTGCGCGCCCCGTCGTTTGATATTGAGAAGAAGTCAGCTCAGATGGCTTTCAGCGTGCCTTTGGGAAGCGTTGCGGCAATGGCCACCTTCTGGAACTTCAGCTCAACCGAGTCGGAAACTTCGATCACCACGAAATCGTCGGTCACCTTGGTCACCTTGCCAGCGATACCACCTGAGGTCACGACCTCGTCGCCCTTCTGCAAGCCGCCGATCAGATTCTTGTGCTCCTTGGCACGCTTGGCCTGCGGGCGCCAGATCATCAGATAGAAGATGACCAGGAAGCCGACCAGGAACAGCCACTCGAAACCGCTACCGGCGGGACCGGCGGCAGCCTCCTGGGCATGGGCGGCGGGAATCAGAAAGCTCATGTAGCACTCCTGTTGCAGAGATCAGTTAGTTATAGGAATCGTCAGGCAAGCGGCGGCGTTGGCAGACCGCGCTTGGCATAGAAGGCGTCGACAAAGGCAGCCAATGTACCCTGTTGAATAGCGTCGCGTAAACCGGCCATGAGCCGCTGGTAATGCCTGAGGTTGTGGATTGTATTCAACATGCTGCCAAGCATTTCGCCACACTTGTCCAGATGGTGCAGATAAGCCCGGGAGAAGTGTTTGCAGGTGTAACAATCGCAGCCGGCATCGAGCGGAGAATCGTCGAAACGGTGCGTGGCGTTGCGGATCTTGACCACCCCGCTATCGGTGAACAGATGCCCGTTACGTGCGTTCCGTGTCGGCATCACGCAGTCGAACATGTCCACGCCGCGGCGCACACCCTCGACGAGATCCTCGGGCTTGCCGACACCCATCAGATAACGCGGCTTGTCGGCCGGCATCGCTGGCGGCAGGAAGTCGAGTACACGGATCATCTCGTCCTTGGGCTCACCAACCGAGAGCCCGCCGATCGCCAGGCCGTCAAAACCGATGTCGCTCAACCCCTCCAGCGAGCGCATGCGTAGCGACTCGTGCATGCCCCCCTGAACGATTCCGAAGAGCGCAGCAGGATTGTCGCCATGCGCAACCTTGGAGCGCTTCGCCCAGCGAAGCGACAACTCCATCGAGCGGCGCGCGACGTCTTCGTCGGCCGGGTATGGTGTGCACTCGTCGAAGATCATCACGATGTCGGACCCGAGATCCCGCTGCACCTGCATCGACTCCTCCGGCCCCATGAACACCTTCGCACCATCCACGGGCGAGGAGAAATACACCCCCTCCTCCTTGATCTTGCGCATCGCACCCAGACTGAACACCTGGAAGCCACCCGAATCGGTGAGGATTGGCCCCTGCCACTGCATGAAGTCGTGCAGGTCACCGTGCGCCCTGATCACCTCCGTTCCCGGCCGCAGCCACAGATGAAAGGTGTTGCCCAGGATGATCTGGGCACCGATCGATTCGATGTCGCGCGGCAGCATGCCCTTGACGGTGCCGTACGTGCCGACAGGCATGAACGCCGGGGTCTCGACAGTGCCTCGGGGGAAGGTGAGTCGTCCGCGCCGCGCCCTCCCGTCGGTCGCGAGCAGCTCGAAAGACATATGACAGGTACGACTCATCGGGAATCCTCGGGACCGCGTGCGGCGGGGTTGCGCGTGATGAACATGGCATCGCCATAACTGAAGAAGCGGTAGCCGCTGGCGATCGCCTCGGCATAAGCCGCCATGGTCTCCCGATAGCCCGCGAACGCGGACACCAGCATCAGCAGGGTCGACTCGGGAAGATGGAAATTGGTTACCAGGGCATCCACGACGTGGAACGGCTTGCCCGGGTAGATGAAGATATCGGTGTCTCCGCTAAAGGGGGCAAGACGGCCGTCGCACGCCGCGCTTTCCAGCGAGCGGACGCTGGTCGTGCCCACCGCGATGACGCGACCGCCCCGGGCGCGGCACGCCAGCACTGCATCGACCACCGCCTGGTCCACTTCGAGCCATTCGCGATGCATCTGATGCTCTTCGATCCGATCGACTCGCACCGGCTGGAAGGTCCCGGCCCCGACATGCAAGGTCACGAATGCCGTTTCGATTCCTTTGCCGCGCAAGGCCTCGAGCAGCGCCGCATCGAAATGCAGTCCGGCAGTGGGTGCCGCCACCGCACCGGCACGCTCGGCATAGACGGTCTGGTAGCGTTCACGATCAGCCGTGTCGTCCGGCCGGTCTATATAAGGAGGCAACGGCATGTGCCCAACCCGCTCGAGCAGCGGCAGGACCGGTTCGGAAAATTCGAGTTCGAACAACGCATCGTGCCGGGCCAGCATCGCTGCCGCCCCACCTCCATCGATCAAAATCTCGCTGCCCGGCTTGGGCGACTTGCTCGAACGCACGTGCGCGAGAACCCGGTGCTCGTCCAGTACGCGCTCGACCAGCACTTCGACCCGGCCTCCCGAGGCCTTTTGGCCATAGAGCCTCGCCGGAATGACCCGGGTGTTATTGAAGACCATCAAGTCGCCCGGACGAAGGTAGTCGAGCAAATCGGCAAAGCCGCGGTGAGCCAACTGGCCGGTCGGGCCATCGAGCACCAGGAGCCGGCTGGCGCGACGCTCGGCCAGCGGATGCCGAGCGATCAGCTCATCAGGCAGATCAAAGGAAAAATCGGAAACTAGCATTGCAAGTGGTCGGCACGGCGTTCAGAGAGGGCGCAAAGCTTAGCGGAAAGCCTGGACGCTGACCAACATAGACGATTGACCGGCTCCTGCGGCATCCCTATACTGCGCCGCCACTGTGCCTCGATGGCGGAATCGGTAGACGCAGCGGATTCAAAATCCGCCGTTGGTAACAACGTGAGAGTTCGAGTCTCTCTCGAGGCACCATGACTCAAGTCCGGAGACAGACCTCGTCTTCGGCCACGGTCGCAAGCGCAGTAGCGGCCCTGAGCGGAATGAAGGTGCGCCCATCCTTCCGCCCCGTTCGACCTTTCGGCAAACCATGCGAAGCGGTCGACGCAAGACAACCGAATACATTCGTAACATCCATGAAAACGCGCATGAAAAGCGCGGTTTGCAGTGGGCAGATTCTATGACTCCGAGGGCTTGGCATCGCCTGGCGAGTTATCGTAGAGTGTGCCCACTGTGTTTGCATGGGTCGCCGTTGAATCGTGACCTGGTGCAGTAGATCCTTTTGATTTGCTACATCCCGTTCGACTCTTTACTCCTTGCAACCAGTCTCCGCCTCCTGCTTTGCAGAGGCGTTTCTACTATTGAGTTTCAAGGATACAGCGCTATGTCGAATCGTCAGAACGGTACCGTCAAGTGGTTTAACGACGAGAAGGGTTTTGGTTTCATCACGCCTGAGAGCGGTCCGGATCTGTTCGTGCACTTCCGCGCGATCGAAGGCAACGGCTTCAAGAGCCTGAAAGAAGGCCAGAAAGTCAGCTTCATCGCAGTGCAAGGTCAAAAGGGCATGCAGGCTGACCAGGTTCAAATCCAGGAATAAGCCTCCGCTCCGAAAAGCCCCTGATGGCGACATCAGGGGCTTTTTAATGCGTGCAATTCCGTAGAATGCGCGCCCGCCCTTCTCGCGAGACAAGCTGATGCGCAACCACCTGCTCAAGCCCCAGGGACAATTCCCGGCCGCCGGACTGATTCGCCGGCTTGCCGCACTCTTGTACGACACCTTTCTGTCGATTGCCCTGATGATGGTTGTGACCCTGATCTATCAGCAGGTCATTCTGCGTGCGATCTACGGCGGGGACGCGCTGAAGACCATGGCAGAGGCCGGCGGCCTCGACATCGACCCCATTCTGTCCACCCTGCTGCTGTTCGCCCTGTTCGGCTTCTTCGCGAAGTTCTGGACGCACAATGGGCAAACGCTCGGCATGCAGGTCTGGGGCGTGCGCATTCAGAACGCCGATGGCAGCGCAATCGACCTGTGGCAGGCGTTGCTACGCTTCCTCCTCGCGATCATTTCCTGGGCGCCGTTGGGGCTCGGCTATTGGTGGATGCTCTGGGACAAGCAAAAACGGACTTGGCACGATATCTATTCGGAAAGCCAGGTAGTTCAGCTACCGAAGAACATCCACAAGAAGTGATCTGCCCGGAGCCGAGCGGGCAGCCTCAGCCCGCCCGACGCAACAGGATCATGCCAGCCACGGCGCAAATGGCTGCCGGTACCGCCACCGCCAACAAGGGTGAGAAGCCGAATACCTGACTAGCCGGACCCAGCAGATCCTGCAGAATCCGGAACACGAAACCGACAACGACCCCCGTAAATATGCGCTGGCCCAGCGTGACCGAACGCAGCGGTCCGAAAATGAAGGATATCGCCAGGAGCACCAACGCCACCGTAACGGCCGGCTGCAGCACCTTGGTCCAGAACGCGAGCCAGTAGCGGCTGTTGTTGAGCCCCTGCTCCCCAAGGTAGTGGATGTACCGCCAGAGACCGGTGACCGACAGCGCATCCGGTTCCATGACGACCGTACCCAGCAGTTGCGGCGTCAGCTGCACGTCCCAACGTTCTTCCTCTGCACGAACCACCTCGGTGTGATCACCACGAAAGTGCGTCGTGGAGAGGTCGATCAGCTGCCAATGGTCCTCCTGATACAGCGCTCGGCGTGCGAAACTCGCTGATAGCAACTGGCGCTGGTCGTCGAACCGGTAGCGGGTCACGCCCAGCAGCGTTCCATTGGGCTGCACCGCATTGATGTGGACAAACTCGTCGCCCTGACGATGCCAGAGCCCACGCTTGCTGCTCTGCGCTTCCCCCGCACCCTGAGCCGAGGCCCGCGTTGCCTGGGCGATGTTTTCGCTCCAGGGCGCCACATACTCACCGATCAGCACACCGACCAGCATCAACACCAGCATCGGTTTCATCACAGCCACGACGATGCGCCCCAGCGATACGCCAGCCGCGCGCATGATGGTCAGTTCACTGCTGCTGGCCAGTGTCCCGAGTCCAATCAGACAGCCGATCAGCGCGGACATTGGCAGCATTTCGTAAACGCGCGATGGCGTGGTCAGCAACACATAGAGCGCCGCGTCCAGCGAGCCGTAGCCCCCCTTCACGTCACCGAGTTCGTCGATGAAGGCGAACAGCAGCGCCAGGCCGACGATGATGCCCAGTACCGTAAGGATCGCCAGCAGTACGTTGATGCCGATATAACGATCGAGTTTACGCATGGCCCACCTCCGCGGCAGCGCGACGCCGGCGCAAGGCCAACTGGAGCGGTTCCCAGTAGATCAACAGCAACCCCAGCACAAAGAACAGCCCGTGCACCCACCACAGGCCGAGCGCAACAGGGATACGCCCTTTGTCCAGCGAACCACGCGCCGCGATCAGCAACGCCAGATACGCCATATAGAGAAGGATTGCCGGCAACAGCTTCAAAAACCGCCCCTGCCGCGGATTGACCCGGGACAAAGGCACCGCCAGCAGCGTCACGACGAACACCAGCACCGGCAGGGAGACGCGCCACTGCAGCTCGGACTGCAGGCGGACATTGTCGCTACCAAGCAACTCGCGCGTAGGCATCGCCTCGCGCTCGCTCAGCTCGACACTCACCTCGGGCTTCGGAAGCAGGACGCCATAGGTGTCGTACTGGATCGCCCGATAGTTCGCCTGACCAGGATTGCCGTCATAGCGGTAACCGTTTTCCAGTATCAGATAACGACTTCCGTCCGGCTGGATTTCCTGCCGACCACGCTCGGCAACCAGCACCGACAGCCCGCGCTGCTCGCCCGAGGCGCTGGAAAGATTGGTTTCAGAGATGAACACACCGGCCAGTTCGGTCCTGTCGGCGGTCAGCTCGCGTGTATAGGTCACCCGGGTGCCGTCGCGCAGGGTCTGAAAACGGCCCGGCACGAGGGTGTCGAATTCGGTCAGCGAATCCTGTTCGTTGAGAATG
This sequence comes from Stutzerimonas marianensis, assembly GCF_022810315.1. NCBI lineage: Bacteria > Pseudomonadati > Pseudomonadota > Gammaproteobacteria > Pseudomonadales > Pseudomonadaceae > Stutzerimonas > Stutzerimonas marianensis. Next base: position 151,339 of record NZ_JALGRD010000006.1, read on the forward strand.
CGATCGACCTCGGCCACGCCCTGCGGTGCCAGGCCCAGGCTCAACCAGCCAACCAGCATCGCAACCAGCGTCGCCGGGCCGAGGCTGTAGACGAGCAGGCGACGCTGGCTCATGCCGGTGGCCGACAGCACGGTCATTTCGCTGTCCAGATAGAGCCGTCCGTAGGCGAGCAGGATGCCGAGAAACAACCCCAGCGGGAGGATCAGCTGCAGGAAACCGGGCAACCGGTAGCCCATGATCATCAGCAGCACGCCGGGATCGAGCACGCCTTGCGCCGCCTGCGCCAGATATTTGATGAAACGACCGCTCATGATGATCACGAGCAGCACCGCACTGACCGCGCTCAGGGTGACCAGCAGCTCACGGGACAGGTAACGAAAGACGATCAAACCGGACACTCCAGGGTTGTCAGGCTCCAGCGGCTGCGCTCAAACTAGCCGCCAAGTAGCCGGTCCGCACGCAGCGAGGGGTTGCCAAAACACCCCGCGCGACGAACCACCGGAAAATGAGCCCGGCATTATCCTGCAAACCCGACTCTTTGTCTTGGGGACCTGACGCCATGGAATTCGCTGTAAAGAACACCAAAGCCGCCGCGACCAAAACCGCCACGCTGATCCTGCCGATCGGCGAGGACCGGACGCTGGGCCCGGTTGCACAAAGTGTGGACCAAGCCAGCAACGGGGCAATCAGTGCAATCCTCAAGCGTGGCGACCTGCAGGGCAAAACGGGTCAGACCCTGCTGCTGCATGGCCTACCCAACCTGAAAGCGGAACGGGTACTGCTGCTGGGCACTGGCAAAGCCGACGAGCTCGACAGCCGCCAGTGGCGCAAGGCCGCAGCCGCCGCGCTGGCTGCAATCAAGGGTCTGGGCGGCGGGGATGCCGCCGTCGCGCTACAGGATGTGCGCATCAAGAATCGTGATGAATACGCACGTGCCCGCATTCTGGTCGAGGTGTTGGCCGATGGGCGATATGTCTTCGACCAGTTCAAGAGTAAGAAGGCCGATGTCCCCGCCTTGCGCAAGGTCACCCTGCTCGTGGACAAGGCCGAGCAGACCCAGGCGGAGCTTGCGGCGCGCCATGCCAGCGCCATCGCCGCAGGCATGAGCCTGACCCGCGACCTGGGCAATCTGCCGCCGAATGTCTGCCACCCCAACTACATGGCCGATCAGGCCAAGCAACTGGGCAAGGCCTTCAAGGGGCTCAAGGTCGACGTACTGGACGAGAAAAAGCTGCGCGAGCTGGGAGCCGGCTCCTTCCTGGCCGTATCTCAGGGCAGCGAGCAGCCAGGTTGCATCGTCGTCATGCAGTACAACGGCGGCAAGAAAGGCGAACAACCCTATGCGCTGGTCGGCAAGGGCATCACCTTCGACACTGGCGGCATCAGCCTCAAGCCCGGGCTGGGCATGGACGAGATGAAGTACGACATGTGCGGTGCCGCCAGCGTACTGGGCACCTTCCGTGCTGCGCTCGAATTGCAGTTGCCGATCAATCTCGTCGGGCTGCTCGCCTGCGCCGAGAACATGCCAAGCGGCAACGCCACACGCCCCGGCGACATCGTCACGACCATGAGCGGCCAGACCGTTGAAATTCTCAACACCGACGCCGAAGGCCGACTTGTGCTCTGCGACACCCTCACCTATGCCGAGCGCTTCAAGCCCCGCGCCGTCATCGACGTTGCCACGCTCACCGGTGCCTGCATCGTGGCACTGGGGAGCAACACCTCCGGCCTGCTCGGCAATAACGACGAACTCGTTCAGCAAGTGCTGGGGGCGGGACAGAAAGCAGACGACCGCGCCTGGCAGTTGCCGCTGTTCGACGAATACCAGGAACAGCTGGACAGCCCGTTCGCCGACATGGCCAACATCGGCGGTCCGAAAGCCGGCACCATTACCGCGGCGTGCTTCTTGTCGCGCTTCACCAAGGCGTACCCCTGGGTTCATCTGGATGTTGCCGGCACCGCCTGGACCAGCGGCGGCAAGGAGAAAGGCGCCACCGGTCGCCCCGTACCGCTGCTGATGCAGTACCTGCTGGACCGGGCGGGCGAGGCGTGAGAACGGAGGGCGCATGACCCGCATCGAGTTCTACGTACTGGCGGATGGCGAACCGGCGAGCCGTGCCCGAGCGGCCTGCCAATTGGCGAGCAAGGGCTGGCAGCACGGCATGCCCGTGTTCATCCGCTGCCAGGACGCCAGCCAGTGCGAAGCGCTCGACACGCTGCTCTGGAGTTTTCGCGCCGAGCGTTTCGTCCCGCACGAGCTGCACGAGCATGATCCGCATGCACCCGTAGTGATCGGCATCGACGAAGCACCAGCCGTGCCTCAGGGACTGCTGGTCAACCTTTCGTCGAGCCTTTCACCACATGTCGACCAGTTCAGCCGCGTGATAGAGATCGTCAACCAGCAACCGGAGCTGCTGACCGTTTGCCGGGACAATTTCCGCCTCTATCGGCAGCGCGGCTATGATCCCAAACGGGTCGAACTCTAGCGAACCCTCGACGCGGACCTGCCGCATCGAACAGAACGATGTCGCCAGGCAGGGCGACAGAGCGTTGTCACAGCCAGGACGCTCAATCTCCCGGAACCTTAGATGACCCAGACTTACCCTCAGAAACCCACCCAGTTGCTCGACGACCTGGAATCAATCCGTGCATTGCTCGGTGACCACGAACCCGAGCGAGTGAGCGAGGCCGTCGACCCCGACAGCATCCCGCTGCTGTCCGAGGTGGTCGAGCGGGCACCTGAACGTGCGAGCCCGCACGAAGCCGAGCCCGAACCGCGCGAACCGGCCGTGCGCACGGCCTTCCGTACCCTGGCCGAGCGCCATCTCGACCATGAGCTGCGCAACGCGGCGCAGCTCATCCTGCAGGAAGTCATCGATGACTTCGTACCCCAGATCGAAGCGGAACTGCGCCAGCGCCTGGAAGCGCGCGCCGCGCAACTGATCAAGTCCCAGCGGCCCTGACCGCCCTCCCGATCCGACGCGGCGGCTGTCACAGCGCCCCGGGGCACGCGTGACAGAAAAGCGCCATAGCGGTTCCGCCGCTCTGCTACTTTGCCTTTATACTTGCCCGCTTTTCCGATTAGCCGTTCTAAGGGTCCCGCCGCATGGACAAGACCTACCAGCCGCATGCCATCGAAACCTCCTGGTACCAGACCTGGGAATCGAACAACTATTTCGCACCCCAGGGTTCGGGCGAGCCCTACACCATCATGATCCCGCCGCCGAACGTTACCGGCAGCCTGCACATGGGTCATGGCTTCAACAACGCCATCATGGACGCGCTGATCCGCTGGCGTCGCATGCAGGGGCGCAACACCCTCTGGCAGCCCGGCACCGATCACGCCGGTATCGCCACGCAAATGGTGGTCGAGCGGCAACTCGGCGCTCAGGGCATCAGCCGCCACGACCTGGGCCGCGAGAAGTTTCTCGACAAGGTATGGCAGTGGAAGGAAGAGTCCGGCGGCAACATCACCCGCCAGATCCGCCGCCTCGGCTCCTCGGTCGACTGGTCGCGTGAGCGCTTTACCATGGACGACGGTCTGTCCAACGCGGTGAAGGAGGCCTTCGTCCGCCTACACGAAGACGGCCTGATCTACCGCGGCAAGCGGCTGGTCAACTGGGACACCAAGCTGCATACCGCGATCTCGGACCTCGAGGTCGAAAACCACGACGAAAAAGGCCACCTGTGGCATCTGCGCTACCCCCTGGCCGAGGGCTGCCGCACGGCTGATGGCAAGGACTATCTGGTGGTCGCCACCACCCGCCCGGAAACCGTACTGGGCGATGCCGCGGTTGCCGTGCATCCCGCGGACGAGCGCTACAAGGACCTGATCGGCCGGCACATCATGCTGCCGCTGGTCAATCGCCTCATCCCGATCGTCGCCGACGACTACGTCGACCTCGAGTTCGGCACCGGTTGCGTGAAGATCACCCCGGCCCACGACTTCAACGACTATGAGGTCGGCAAGCGCCATCACCTGCCGCTGATCAACATCTTCGACCGCAACGCGGCAATCCTGGCCCGGGCGCAAGTGTTCAACATCGACGGCACGCCCAACGACCGGATCGACCCGAGCCTGCCGGACGGCTATGCCCACATGGACCGCTTCGATGCACGCAAGGCCATCGTCGCCGAGTTCGAGGCAATGGGCCTGCTGGAGCAGATCGACGACCACGCATTGAAAGTGCCGCGCGGTGATCGCTCGGGCACCATCATCGAGCCCTGGCTGACCGACCAGTGGTACGTCTCGACCAAGCCGCTGGCCGACAAGGCCATCGCCGCCGTGGAAAGCGGCGAAATCCAGTTCGTGCCCAAGCAGTACGAGAACATGTACTTCAGCTGGATGCGCGATATCCAGGACTGGTGCATCAGCCGACAGCTCTGGTGGGGCCACCGCATTCCGGCCTGGTACGACGAAGCCGGCAACGTCTATGTCGGCCGCGACGAACAGGAAGCGCGCCGTCGATACAACCTGGGCAACCAGGTCAACCTGCGCCAGGACGAGGACGTGCTCGACACCTGGTTCAGCTCGGGCCTGTGGACATTCTCCACCCTCGGCTGGCCGGAGCAGACCGACTTCCTCAAGACCTTCCACCCGACCGACGTGCTGGTCACGGGCTTCGACATCATCTTCTTCTGGGTCGCCCGGATGATCATGCTCTCCACGCACCTGACGGGGCAGATTCCGTTCAAGACGGTCTACGTGCACGGTCTGGTCCGCGATGGCCAGGGGCAGAAGATGTCCAAGTCCAAGGGCAACGTGCTCGACCCGCTGGACATCGTCGACGGTATCACCCTCGACGCGCTGCTCGACAAGCGCACCAGCGGCATGATGCAGCCCAAGCTGGCCGAGAAGATCGCCAAGCAGACCCGCGCCGAATTCCCCGAAGGCATCGCCAGCTACGGCACCGACGCCCTGCGCTTCACCTTCTGCTCGCTGGCCTCCACCGGCCGCGATATCAAGTTCGACATGGGCCGCGTCGAGGGCTATCGCAACTTCTGCAACAAGATCTGGAACGCGGCGAACTTCGTCTTCGAGAACACGGAAGGCAAGGACACCGGCGTCAATGGCGAGCCCGTCGAACTGTCCTCGGTCGATCGCTGGATCATTTCGGCCCTGCAGCGCACCGAAAGCGAAGTGAACCGCCAGCTCGAAGCCTTCCGCTTCGACCTCGCCGCCCAGGCGCTGTACGAGTTCATCTGGGACGAGTACTGCGCCTGGTACCTGGAGCTGGTCAAGCCCGTACTCTGGGACGAGACCGCCAGTGCCGAACGTCAGCGAGGCACCCGCCGCACCCTGGTACGCGTGCTGGAAACCGCACTGCGCCTGGCGCACCCCTTCATGCCTTTCATCACCGAGGAAATCTGGCAGCGCGTCGCACCGCTGGCGGGCAAATCCGGGCCGACCCTGATGCTGCAGCCTTGGCCGGAATTCGATCCGGAGCGCCTCGATGAGGCCGCCGAGCAGGATATCGAATGGGTCAAGGCGTTCATGCTCGGCATTCGCCAGATTCGCGGCGAGATGAATATCTCGATGGCCAAGCGCATCGACGTGGTGCTCGGCAACGCCAGCGAAACCGATCGCCGTCGCCTCGCCGACAACGAACCCTTGCTGAAGAAGCTGGCCAAGCTCGAAAGCGTGCGCATCCTCGTAGCGGGTGAAGACGCGCCGCTGTCGGCGACCGCACTGGTCGGCGACATGCAGGTACTGGTGCCCATGGCCGGCCTGATCGACAAGGATGCGGAGCTTGCCCGCCTCGACAAGGAAATTGCCCGCCTGGATGGCGAAGTGAAGCGCGTCGGCGGCAAGCTGGGTAATGCCGGGTTCGTCGACAAGGCGCCTGCCGAGGTGATCGAGAAGGAGCGCGCCAAGCTCGCTGAAGCCGAACAGGCAAAAGCGCGGCTGGTCGAGCAACGCGAGCGCATCGCCGGCTTGTGACCGAGAAGGCCAGCACTCCAGGTGCTGGCCTTTTTGCATGCCCCTTTGCACTTGATCGATGACAAGTAAAACCCGTGGCGGCCGATACACTATGCCGCACGGAAACGAACAATTAGCAGGCAGGCCGGATATCGCAAAGCGCTCCAGGACATGAAGTTAGGCAGTGCCGGCGACTCGTTGCCCCACGCCATCCAGGTTCCAACGCCGGCGTCAGCCTTCGTGCCGCGGTTCAGCTTCATCTCGTTCAGCCTATTGCATCGCTCGGGCCTGCCATCACCGAGCTGACGCCCCCACGGGCGCGCCGGTCTGGTTTCTCAATCTGGAGACCCTCCGATGTACGCACTCATGGCTGTCGTATTCTTCATCGGCTACCTATGCATAGCCTTGGAACACCCGCTGCGGATCGACAAGGCGGCCCTGGCGATCCTCACCGCTGTCTTGTGCTGGACGCTGCTGGTGCTCGGCGCCGACTCGATACTCCCGCTTGTACAAGGCGGCGATGCGGTCGCGGCGAGTGCCTCGGAGACCGTCGTCGAATCCCTCAGACACCACCTGGGCGAAATCTCGGAGATCCTGTTCTTCCTGCTCGGTGCCATGACCATCGTCGAGCTGATCGACTCCCACGAAGGCTTCAAGGTCATCACCGACCGCATCCAGACGCGCAAGCGTGTTCATCTGCTGTGGATCATCGGTTTCCTGACCTTCTTCCTCTCCGCCGCGCTGGACAACCTCACCACCACCATCGTGATGGTCTCGCTCTTGCGCAAGCTGATCCGTGGGCGCCCCGAACGCTGGCTCTTTGTCGGCGTCGTGGTCATCGCGGCCAACGCCGGTGGCGCCTGGTCGCCGATCGGTGACGTAACCACCACGATGCTCTGGATCGGCAACCAGATCACCGCCTCGGGTGTCATCGTCGGGTTGTTCTTGCCGAGCCTGGTCTGCCTGCTGGTGCCACTCTTGATCCTCAGCTTCCGCATGCGGGGCGAGGTACCCCGCCCAGCCGCTCGCGCCCACCTGGCCGAGTCGAACCCACCGGAGACCACGCCGTTCGAGCGCAACCTGGTACTGGCGCTCGGCCTCGCGGCGCTGGTCTTCGTGCCCGTGTTCAAGACCGTCACGCACCTGCCCCCCTACATGGGCATCCTCTTCGGTCTCGGCGTGCTCTGGGTTACCACCGAATTCCTTCACCGCGACAAGGAGCACGAGCACAGGCATCCGCTATCGGTGGTCGGCGTGCTGCGCAAGGTCGACACGCCAAGCGTGCTGTTCTTTCTTGGCATCCTTCTGGCGGTCGCGGCGCTGGCCACGGCCGGGCATTTGACTCAGGTTGCCGTGGCGCTGCGCGACTCGCTGGGGCACATCTATCCGATCAACTACACCATCGGCTTGCTCTCGGCCGTGGTCGACAACGTACCGCTGGTCGCCGGCGCGATGAAGATGTACCCGCTGGTCAGCCCAGCCGCTCTGGCCTCCGCTGCGCCAGCCGATGCCAACTGGTTGTCTCAATTCGTGGTCGACGGCAATTTCTGGGAGATGCTTGCCTACTGCGCCGGTACCGGCGGCAGCACGCTCATCATCGGCTCGGCCGCCGGGGTCGCCGCCATGGGCATGGAGAAGATCAGTTTCACCTGGTACGTCAAGCACGTCAGCCTGCTGGCATTTCTTGGCTATACCGCAGGCGCCGTGGCCTACATCGGCATACTCGCGCTGCGCTGACCCGTCCCCGCCCGTCGTTGCGACGGCCGGGCGGTTCTCTACAAGGAGTTCGCGATGACCATCAGCAAAACCAAGAGCAGTTTTTACCGTCGCCTTTACGTGGCCTGGCTAATCGACAGCGCTACCGCAAGCAGCGTGCCCGAGCTGATGGCAGCGACCGGAATGCCAAGGCGCACGGCGCAGGATACCCTGGCCGCGCTCGCCGACCTGGATATCGACTGCCGCTTCGCCCAGGAGTCTGGCGAGCGCCACAATGCCGGCCGTTATCGCATCCATGACTGGGGCGCCGTCGACCCTCGCTGGATCGAGCGCAATCTGTCGAAGATCAAGGAAACGCTCGGCTACCCGTGAGTCATCGAACAGGGAGCCTCTCAGCCATCCGTAGCGTGGTCCATTCCGGCGCACACCGCTAAGCTGTCTCTCTTCCTGCCGCATGGTCTGCCTCTCGATGCCCCAACGCCCTGCCCTGTTCCCGGTCCTGCTCGCCGGTGCGACCCTGCTTCTCGTTGTCCACGGACTCGGCCGTTTCATCTACACGCCCCTGCTGCCCTGGCTCGTCGAAGACGGCCTGCTGAGTGTCCAACAAGGTGCGCGCATCGCCAGCTGGAACTACCTGGGTTATCTGATCGGCGCCCTGCTCGCCCTGCGCTGGCATCGTGTCGCGCAGATCCGCCTCAGCCTGCCGTGGGCATTGGGGCTGCACATACTCAGCTCGCTGGCGCAAACGCAGGCGGAATCGGCGGACACGCTCTCGGCGCTGCGCCTGCTGAATGGGATCAGCAATGGCCTGGTGTTCGTCCAGGCGCCCTCGCTGATCCTCGAATGGCTGGCGCGCCAGCAGCGTGTCTCCTCCAGCGGGCTGGTTTACCTGGGCGTCTGTGTCGGTCTGGTTCTCTCCAGTGTGCTGGTCAGCCTGAGCGATGGCCTGCTGGTTGATGCCGATCGCTGGTGGCCAGCGGCACTGCTGTCCGTTCCCTTGGCTTGGTGGGGCTGGCGTCAACTATCGCAGCTGGACCTGCCGATCGAAACAGCACCCGACCCGACCGCGAAGGTGCCCAGCGGAAGGCTGCTCGATCGCGCCAGCACGCCTCTGTTTCTGTCCTACGCCGGGGCCGGCATGGGCTACATCCTGCCGATGACCTTCCTGCCGATGGTGGCGCGCCTGCAGGTCGAGCCTGGCGATTTTCTCGTCGACAGCAGCTGGCTGGTGGTCGCGCTTGCGACGCTGCCCTCGCCCTGGTTGTGGAATAGGCTCGGCGCAGTGCTCGGCGATACGCTCGCGTTGCGGTTGAGCTATGTCGCTCAGCTGCTTGGTGTCCTGGGCGCACTGCTGATACCGGGCGCACCCGGCATACTGCTGTGCGCCGTGCTGGTCGGTGGCACCTTTCTCGGCACCGTGCTGCTGACCCAACGCCTTGCCCGGACTCTGCACCCGCATCAGGGGCCGCGGCTGTCCGCTGCTCTGATCGCGCTCTACAGCCTGACCCAGCTGGCAGGGCCCTGGCTGACCGGCGTCTGGCTGGGCATGGGCGGCTCGCTGCACTCGGCGTTCTGGCTGGGCGCGGGGGCCTTGCTCTGGGGCTTGGGGTGGATGCTACTGGTGCCCCGCCGCCGCTGAAAGCTGTGGGACAATGCGCGCTTCTCATCACATCAACGCCTGACCATGCCCGCCCCGAAACCACCCGTACCGCCCGCTGGCGGCAACCCCGGCCTGCATCCGCGCAATCGGCACAGCGGTCGCTACGATTTTCCGAAGCTGATCGCCGGCTGCCCGGAGCTGGCGCCATTCGTCATTCTCAATCCCTACGGCAAGCAGAGCATCGACTTCGCCAACCCCGATGCCGTGCGCGTCTTCAACCGTGCGCTGCTCAAACAGTTCTATGGCATCGCCCACTGGGACATTCCGCCCGGCTACCTCTGCCCGCCAATCCCCGGACGCGCCGATTACCTGCATGGGCTGGCCGACCTGCTCGCCGAGCAGAATGGCGGCGAGATTCCGCGCGGCAGCAACATACGCGCGCTGGACATCGGCACGGGAGCGAACTGCATCTATCCGTTGATCGGCCAACGTGAGTACGGCTGGCGCTTCGTGGGTTCGGACATTGACGCTACGGCCCTCGCATCGGCCCGGGCGATCCTCAAGGCGAATCGCCTGGAAAAGCGGATCGAGATACGCCAGCAGCACAACTCCCGGCTGATATTCACCGGCCTCATCGAGCCGGCCGATCGGTTCGACATCACGCTGTGCAACCCGCCGTTCCACGCATCCGAGGCCGAAGCCAGCAACGGTAGTCGGCGCAAGTGGCGCAACCTGGGCAAGCTGGACCCCAAACGCAAGCTGCCGGCGCTGAATTTCGGTGGGCAAGCAGCCGAGCTTTGGTGCGAGGGTGGAGAGGCGGCCTTCATCGCGCGGCTGGCTGAAGAAAGCCATGGTGTCGGGCAGCAGGTCTGCTGGTTCAGTACGCTGGTTTCGAAAGGTGCCAACGTGCGCCCGCTACAGGCGCGACTCGCCACCCTCGGCGCGCAACAGGTGCGCATCTTCGAAATGGCCCAGGGACAGAAGCGCAGTCGTTTCGTCGCCTGGACCTTTCAGGATCATGACCAGCGCGCGCTGTGGCGCACCGATCAATGGAAGGCGGCCAACCCGGACTGAGGCATCCGGGCCAGGGTTCAAACCGCGATATCCCAGTGCTGCCGATCTTTCAGTGCCAGCGTTTGGATATAGCGCGGTTCGCCATTGATTTCCTCGAGCTCGGTCATGCCGGCCAACTCCCCGACCACGCGGTAGCGCTTGCCGACGCGCTTGTCCTGCAGGGGGTAAAGCTGAGCGATCTGTTGGGCGAGTTCGGTAAGGGTGGACATCGTTCTGCTGCTCCAGGTAACTGCATGCCGCAGCTTTTTACAGGGCTCTGATGACGGTTCTGCGACAGCTTTGTTTCGTCTCGCTTGTTTGGAGCCAGCGACATCGAATTGATTCCGCACCAAGCGCAAAAAACCGACCGAGCCGCCGATCAGCAGATCCCGACGCCCAGCTGCATCAAGGCCAGGCCACCGCGCTGCCAGCCCCACCAGGCGGCCATCAGGACGATGGCGAAGAACGCAAGGCCGCCGAGCCAGAGCCCATGCCTGCTCATCACGCGGCCCCTGCCGCCAGTCGCACCCGGTCGACCGGCTGTTCCCGGATCGGCCAGTTGAGCGCGGCAGCCATCAGGCTGAGCGCGATCGAGATCTGCCAGACGAGGTCGTAACTGCCGGTCCGGTCATAAACCCAACCGCCCAGCCAACCACCAAAGAACGAGCCGATCTGGTGGAACAGGAACACGATGCCGCCGAGCATGGACAGGTTGCGCACACCGAACAACGTGGCCACCGTCCCGTTGGTCAGCGGCACCGTCGACAGCCACAGCAGCCCCATGGCGATGCCGAAGGCATAAGCCGTCCAGAGCGTCAGCGGGGCAAAGAAGAACGCAGCGATCACCACGCCGCGCAACAGGTAGAGCGCCGTCAACAGCTTCGGCTTCGAATAGCAGCCGCCCAGCCAGCCGGCCGTGTAGGTCCCCACGATGTTGAACAACCCGACCAGTGCCAGCACCGTGGTCCCGGCCATCGCCGGCAGCCCCTGATCGACCAGGAAGGCCGGCAGGTGCACCCCGATGAAGACCACTTGGAAGCCGCAGACGAAAAAACCCAGCGCGAGCAACCTGAACCCTGAATGCCCCACCGCCTCACGCAACGCCTCACCGAGCGATTGTTGAGGTCCGGACACCGGTGCGGCCGGGCCGCTGCGCAGCATCAAGGCCAGCGGCACGATCATCGCCACCAACAATCCAAGCGCGAGCAGAGCCGAGGACCAACCCAGCCAACCGATCAGCCCGAGCGTACCCGGCAGCATCGCGAACTGACCGAACGAACCCGCCGCGCTGGCGACACCCATGGCCATGCTGCGCTTTTCGGCCGGCACGGCACGGCCAACCGCGCCGAGGATTACCGAGAACGACGTGCCCGACAGCCCAAGTCCGATGAGCAAACCGGCACTCAGGGACAACGACGCGGCTGTCTCGGCCCCAGCCATGAGGGCCAGACCGATCGCATAGAGCACGCCGCCGATCACCACCGCCCGAACCACGCCGAAGCGGTCTGCCAGCGCTCCGGTGACCGGCTGCGCCAGCCCCCAGATGAGGTTCTGCAGGGCGATGGCGAACGCAAAGACTTCACGCCCCCAGCCGAATGCCTCACTCATCGGCGGCAGGAACAGGCCGAAGCCGTGCCGCGTCCCCAGAGACACCGCGAGGATCAGCGAACCGCCCAGCAGGATCCAGGTACTGTTGCGCCACATCGTCATCATCGACACATCCAGCAAAGAAATGAAAGGCAACCATCTTACTCGCATTGCAAGCCTTCGCCGTACCCGGTTTTTTGCCCTGCGGAGCGACGGGCCCCTCGGTTAAACTGCGCCCCGTCTGCCTCTGCCGCCGCGAGCCCGAAATGCCCATCCGCCATTGCATCGTCCACCTGATCGAGAAAAAGCCCGACGGCACGCCCGCCGTGCTGCATGCCCGCGACTCGGAGCTGGGCCAATCCCAGGCCATCGAGAACCTGCTGGCGGACCTCAACGAGAGCTACAACGCCAAGCAGGGCAAGGCCTGGGGCTATTTTCACGAGGAGTCCGGGGCATACCCCTTCAGCGGCTGGCTGAACCAGTACATGGACGCCAACCTCGACTTCACCGCGTTCAGCCGGCAAGCCGTCGAACATCTGCAGAAGCTGATGGAGGAATCGAACCTCTCCACCGGCGGCCATGTGCTGTTCGCGCACTATCAACAGGGCATGACCGACTATCTGGCCATTGCCCTACTCCACCACAGCAACGGTGTAACCGTGACCGACGCGCTGGACGTGGCCGAGGCCAAGCACCTGGACCTCGGCCAACTGCACCTGGCCACCCGGATCAACCTGTCGGAATGGAAGAACAACGGCCAGTCGCGGCAGTACATTTCCTTCATCAAGGGCAAGAATGGCAAGAAAGTCTCGGAATACTTCCGCGACTTCATTGGCTGTCAGGAAGGCGTCGACGGCCCCGGGGAAACCCGAACCCTGCTCAAGGCGTTCAGTGATTACGTCGAGAACGAAGACCTGCCCGAGGAAAAGGCGCGCGAAAAGACCAGCGCCTTGGTCGGTTACGCCAGCAGCCAGGCCAAGATCGGCGAGCCGATGTCCCTGGAAGAGCTGTCCGGCGTCATCGACGAAGAACGCCCACGCGCGTTCTACGACCACATCCGCAACAAGGACTACGGCCTGTCGCCCGAAATCCCGGCGGACAAGCGCACCCTCAACCAGTTCCAGCGCTTCACCGGGCGCGCCGAAGGGCTGTCGATCAGCTTCGAATCACACTTGCTCGGCTCGAAGGTCGAGTACGACGAGGCCCGTGACATGCTCATCATCCGCCACCTGCCGACCCAGCTGAAAGACCAGTTGAAGCGGCGCAAAGGCTGAACAGGCGCGCTGCGCGCCGTTCGTGCGACGTGGCGACGCGGCAAGGAAATGCATGCGTTGCGGAATGAAATGCGGATTTTCCAGTCACATGCCAGCCAAACGGCCAGGCAACCCGCACGCCCGCTCTGCTAAGGATCAACAATGGATTGGCTTCACCTGATTATCTTGTCCCTCGTGCAGGGCATCACCGAATTTCTTCCGATCTCCTCTTCCGCCCACCTCATCCTGCCGTCGCAGGTGCTCGGCTGGCCTGACCAGGGCCAGGCGTTCGACGTGGCCGTGCACGTCGGCACTCTGCTCGCCGTGCTGATCTGCTTTCGCCAGGAGGTCATCGCCACGAGCCGCGGCTGGCTGGCGCACGTCTTCCAGCGCCGCGCCAGCGCCGAAAGCCGGCTGGGTTGGGCGATCATCATCGGCACGCTACCGGCAGGCATCATCGGTCTGCTGATGGAGGACTACATCGAGCAGTACACCCGCTCGATGCTGTTCATTGCCGCCACCACGATCATCTTCGGCCTGCTGTTGTGGTACGCCGATGCCAAGGGGCGGCGTGTCGCGGACATCGAGCAGCTGACCTGGAAGAGCGCCCTGATCATCGGCCTCGCCCAGGCGCTGGCGCTGATTCCGGGCACCTCGCGCTCGGGCATTACCATGACGGCGGCGCTGCTGCTCGGCTTCACACGACAGACCGCAGCACGCTTCTCCTTTCTGCTGTCGATTCCGCTGATCCTGGCAGCAGGCGGGCTGAAGGCGGTGGAACTGGCACAGTCGGGCGAAGCGGCACACTGGAACGACATTTTCATTGGCGCGGCCCTGTCCTTCGTCGCCGCCTTCCTCTGCATCAAGCTGTTCCTCAAGGCACTCGACGCGCTGGGCATGCTGCCCTTCGTGATCTACCGCCTGCTGCTGGGCATCACCCTGCTGTTCATTGCCCTCTGAGCACGAACGGCCGCGGCGGGTCCTACCTGCCGCGGTGTAGCGCTCAGCGCGCCTCGATGCGATACCCGATGCGTGGGAAGTGAACGTGGACCACCCCGGCGCGTTCGTCCTCGCGACGCAGGATCAGCTCTTCGACGCCAGCGAAAACCAGCTCACCCTCGACCGGATCGGTGCCGTAGTCGACCGCCGCGATGCTGACCCGCTGGCCGACCTGAAAACCGTTCGGGTCGGAGAAGGCCTCGTCCGGCAGCGCCGCCGGCTCGGCTTCACGCGCCACCTTCAGCGCATCCTCGGCGGACAGTTCGCTCCAGGCCCCATGGCCGACGCCAAGCACCTTACCCAGCCAGGCGGCAACCTCGGGATAATCCTCGACCAGCGGCGCCGTAACCGGCGTCGCCTTGAGGAACCACAGACAATGGGCCACCGACAGATCGGCGATACAGGGCGCGTCCCCCAGCAGGAACTCGCCGCCCGACCGCGACAGTTGCTGCTGCAACCGCGCCATCAGCACCGGCCAGTGGTTTTTCGCCTGCTCCAGCGGCACCCGGGAAACCGAACCACTGCTGAACAGCGCCGCGCGATCTTTACTGAACACTTCGACGAACTCTTTCGGCACCTGGGCGAAGCGAAGCGCCATGGATTCGGGCTGGAACACCAGGCTCACCGCATGCAGGAAAAGCACCGAATCAGCCCATTGCGCCAAGGTCGCCGCGACAAACTCCAGGCCCTCAGGGAACAGCGCCGGCGTGGCCTTCTCCGCTTCAAGGCGGCGCGCCATCAGGGCGGTGTCGCAATACACATCGGCACCGATCTGCAACACCGGCGTGCGGCGATAGCCGCCGGTCAGCGCGGTGAGGTCCGGCTTGGGCATTACCGGCGGAATCTGTACCGACCGCCAGGACAGCTGCTTGAAACCCAGCATCAGGCGCGCCTTCTCGGCGAAGGGCGAGGTGGGGTAGTGGTGCAGGATCACGTCGTGCATGTCGGCTCCGCCAGTCAGATAGGTAGACGGGCAGCTTACTCGCCGATGCGCGGGCGGCCTACCCACTCAGGTGATTGATGCACCATTCAGCACGACGCAGCCGCCCTGGCTGGCGACCAGCGCTTCCTTGGCCTGCTTCGTCATCCGCTTGACCTGGCGCTCACGGCGCAGCGCATCGCCTTTGCCCGCGCAGCTTTCCACGTAGACCAGCGCCACCGCCGGGCTGGTGTGGAAGAAACGCGCGCCTCGGCCGCTCTGGTGCGCGACGAAACGGCGCTGGGCATCGTCGCTGATGCCGCAGTAGAGCGCACCGTTGGCGGCACGTACCAGGTAGACGAACCAGGGTTTAGGAGGGGCGTCGCTCATGCGGCGGAAAAATCTCGTACGGGTCGGAAGAAGCGCGGCCGTCGGCCGCCACGGATTGTCGGGCCATGCTCGCTGCGCGGCAAGCCGAGCCGGCAGCAGCCGGCGTCGTGCGGGCTGGAACCGCGGCGTCGAACCCGCCGGGCGCGATCGCTCGCCGCTTCGCTTAGCAAAGTCCGTCGATCCTGTCGAGATATGGTGGCGGATCGCCTTTGCGTATACTGCGCCGATGTTTGCCCAAACCGCGTTCCGAAAGCGCTGCACCTCCTGGTTGCTGGCGACCGGACTCTTCCTGATGCTCAGTAGCTGCGCTGAACCGCCCAGCGCGCTGGAGCGTATCAAGGAGGAAGGTGTGCTGCGCGTGATCACCCGCAACAGCCCCTCCACCTATTTCCAGGACCGCAATGGCGAAGCCGGCTTCGAATACGAGCTGGTCAAGCGCTTTGCCAGCCACCTGGGCGTTGAGCTGCAGATTGAAACGGCCGACAACATCGAGGAAATCTTCACCCGCCTGAACCGTCCCGGCGGCCCGGCGCTCGCCGCGGCCGGCCTGGTCGCGAGCGATGGACGCAAGGATCTGGTGCGTTTCACCCAGCCGTATCTCGACGTGACCACACAAGTGGTCTATCGCAAAGGACAGCGTCGACCTACCCAACCCGAAGACCTGGTCGGCAAGCGCATCCTGGTCCTCAAGGGCAGCAGCCAGGCGGAAAAGCTCAGGGCCTTGCAGACCGAGCTGCCGGACCTGCGCTATGAGGAATCCGACGCGGTGGAAGTGGTCGACCTGCTGCGCATGGTGGACGAAGGCCAGGTCGATCTGACACTGGTCGAATCCAACGAGCTGGCGCTGAATCAGGTGTATTTCACCAACGCCCGCGCCGCGTTCGACCTCGGCGAGCAGAACAGCCTCGCCTGGATCCTTGGCAAGGACGAGGATGACAGCGTGCTGCAGGCCGCCAACCAATTCCTTGCCCTGGCGCGTGAGAACGGCACCCTGCAGCGCCTGCGCGAACGTTATTACGGTCATGTCGACGTGCTTGGCTACGTCGGCGCCTATGCCTTCGCCCAGCATTTGCAGCAGCGCCTGCCACGCTACGAAAAAGTCTTTAGGGAAACGGCCAAGACGCATGGCCTGGATTGGCGTCTGCTGGCGGCGATCGGCTATCAGGAATCGCACTGGCAACCGGATGCGACCTCCAAGACAGGCGTGCGCGGGTTGATGATGCTGACGCTGAACACCGCCAAGGCAATGGGCGTAACCAATCGTCTGGACCCCACGCAAAGCATCCAGGGCGGCGGTAAATACATCGCGCAGATCCACGCCAACCTACCCGAAAGCATCAAGGAACCCGATCGGACCTGGTTCGCGCTGGCCGCTTACAACGTGGGTGGCGGGCATCTGGAAGACGCACGCAAGCTGGCGGAGGGTGAGGGGTTGGACCCGAACAAGTGGCTGGACGTGAAACAGATGCTGCCGCGCCTGGCGCAGAAACAGTGGTACAGCAAAACGCGTTATGGCTACGCACGTGGTGGCGAGCCGGTGCACTTCGTCGCCAACATCCGCCGCTACTACGACATCCTGACCTGGGTGACCCAGCCGCAGATGGAAGGCCAGCAATTGGTGCACAGCGACATCCACATTCCCGGCATCAACTCGACCGACCTTGGCGAGGTCCTTCCGCCGCTCTGATCGCAGCGCTCAAGGCCGGCCGATCGACGCGAAGGTGCCTCCCGTGTGCCGGGCCAGCAACTCGGCCGTTAGCTCCACCTCCAGCCCTCGCCGGCCAGCGCTGACATAGATGCTCGGTTGCGCCTGCGCCGAACTGTCGATGAAGGTGCGCAGGCGCTTCTTCTGCCCCAGCGGGCTGATGCCGCCGACCAGATAACCGGTGGCCCTCTGCGCCGCCATCGGATCGGCCATATCCACCTTTTTGACCCCTGCTGCCTGCGCCAGCGCCTTGAGGTCCAGCGAACCGGCGACCGGCACCACGGCAACCAGCAACTCGTTCTTTTCACTGCAGGCGAGCAATGTCTTGAACACCCGTGCGGGTTCGAGGCCAAGCTTTTCAGCGGCCTCGAGCCCGTATGATGCGGATTTGGGATCGTGCTCGTAGCTGTGGATGTGATGGTCGGCCTTGGCCTTTTTCAGCAGATCGATGGCGGGAGTCATGGTGTGCAGAACGGGTGGGAATGGGATGGCTACCTTAGCCAAAACCGGAGGGCGCGCACAGCGCTGCGGCCTCCGGCTCGGCCAGCCTCGTCAGGCCACTTTGTCGCGATGTGTAGCGCGCAACTGGCGGGCAGCGGCAACCATGTTGACCAATGCCGCCTCGGTCTCCGGCCAGGCGCGCGTCTTCAGGCCGCAGTCCGGGTTGACCCACAGGCGCTCGGCCGGAATCCGCTCGCTGGCCTTTTCCAGCAACTGGACCATTTCCGCGGTGTCCGGCACGCGCGGTGAATGGATGTCGTACACACCCGGGCCGATGTCGTTCGGGTAGTCGAAGGCGCGAAACGCTTCCAGCAACTCCATCTGCGAGCGGGACGTCTCGATGGTGATGACGTCGGCATCCATCGCCGCGATCGCCTCGATGACATCGTTGAACTCGCTGTAGCACATGTGCGTGTGGATCTGGGTGTCGTCGCGCACGCCACTGGCGCACAGGCGAAACGCGTCGACCGCCCAGTCAAGGTACGCCCTCCACTGGGCACGACGCAGCGGCAGGCCTTCGCGGAAAGCGGCTTCGTCGATCTGAATGACGCCGATGCCAGCGGCCTCCAGGTCGCAAACCTCGTCGCGGATCGCCAGTGCCAGTTGCCGCGCCTGCTGCTCGCGACTGATGTCCTCCCGCGTAAAGGACCACATCAGCATGGTCACAGGCCCGGTCAGCATGCCCTTCATGGTCTTGTGCGTCTGTTGTTGCGCATAGCGGATCCATTCGACGGTCATCGGCGCCGGGCGGCTCAGGTCGCCATAGATGACCGCAGGCTTGACGCAGCGCGACCCGTAGCTCTGCACCCAGCCAAAGCGCGTGAAGGCATAGCCATCCAGCTGCTCGGCGAAGTACTCGACCATGTCGTTGCGCTCGGCCTCGCCATGCACCAGCACGTCCAGGCCCAACTGCTCCTGCACCGCAACCGCATGGCGAATTTCGGCCTGCATGGCCTCGGTGTAGTCGGCCAGCGCCAGCTTGCCCTGCTTGAAAGCCTGGCGTGCCAGGCGGATGGCGCCCGTCTGCGGGAAGGAGCCGATAGTGGTGGTGGGAAACTGCGGCAGGTTCAACCGTGCGCGCTGTTGCTCGATGCGCTGCGCGAACGGCGATTGCCGCTGACTGTGCCGTGGCTTGACCGCTGCCAGGCGCGCCTGCACGTCGGGCTTGTGGATGCGGGATGACGCCGCCCGCGCCGCCTGGACGGCCCGGCTGGTCTGCAGAGCTGCCTGGACTCGCGGATCGTCAGGCTGCTCGGCCGCGCGTGCCAGCACGGCGACCTCTGCACACTTCTGCACGGCGAACGCCAGCCAGCTCCGGATTTCGGGATCCAGCTGGTCTTCACGCTCCAGATCGACAGGCGCATGAAGCAGCGAGCAGGACGGCGCCACCCACAGGCGCTCACCGAGTCGCTCGGCCGCGTGCTCGATCACTGTCAGGGCACGTTCAAGGTCGCAGCGCCAGACATTGCGACCATTGACCAGGCCCAACGAGAGCACCTTGTATGTCGGCAGGCGGTCGAGGATGGTGGGGAACTGCTCCGGCGCACGCACCAGGTCGATATGCAGACCGTCGACGGGCAGCCCGGCGGCCAGCCCGAGGTTGTCCTCCAGACCACCGAAATAGGTCGCGACCAGCTTCTTCAGGGGGGCCCGCTGCAACAGGTTGTAGGCGCGCTCGAACGCACTCTTCCACTCCTGCGGCAGGTCCAGCACGAGGATCGGCTCATCGAGCTGGACCCATTCGACGCCCTGGGCCGCCAACCGATCGAGCACCTCGCCGTAAAGCGGGAGCAAGCGCTCGAGCAGGTCCAGCTTGTCGAAGGCCGCACCTTTGGCCTTGCCCAGCCAGAGGTATGTAAGGGGCCCGATCAGCACCGGCTTGAGGCGATGGCCCAGCGCCCGTGCCTCCTCGACCTCTTCGAACAGTTGCGTCCAGGAAAGGGTAAACGCCTGGTCGGGGCTGAACTCCGGGACCAGATAGTGATAGTTCGTGTCGAACCATTTGGTCATTTCCTGCGCCTGGACGCCGCCGCAGCAACCCTGCGTCGCTCCGCGCGCCATGGCGAACAGGGTGTCGAGCGTGACCTGTCCGTGGCTATCGCGGAAGCGCTCCGGCACGACGCCGAACATCAGCGAATGGGTCAGGACCTGGTCGTACCAGGCAAAATCGCCGACAGGCAGCAGCTCGATGCCGGCAGCGGCTTGCGCCTGCCAGTGAGCCGCACGCAGTCGGCGGCCCACATCGCGCAGGCCGGCCTCAGCCAGGTCGCCCTTCCAATACGCCTCGAGTGCCTTCTTCAGTTCGCGGTCCGCGCCGATGCGGGGAAAGCCCAGGGAGTGCGCAACAGCCATTTCATATCTCCAAGTCGTTTCACATGATTGCGGCGATTGTCCCGGCCGGCACTCATTGAAACAAACTCAAGTTACTAAGGATGAACCACAGAATTATTCATATTGAGACTTTCGGCTGTGGCTGGGCTCTAACCTCTGACGCCGCACAGAAGCCAAGGACTATGACCCGCGACGACGCTCCACAGAATCTGCGTACCCTGCTCGAATGCCTGGAACAGGCCGGCGAACCCGGTCAGGACGTGACCTTGGCGAGCATGCTCGAGGCAACCGGCCAACGCAGCTTCGGTGCCCTGCTGCTGGTGCCCGGTTTGCTGGTCTTCTCTCCGCTGTCAGGCATCCCGGGTCTGCCCACCTTCTTTGCCGCGATGGTCGGCCTCATCGCCTTGCAACTGTTGATCGGCCGCGACCATTTCTGGTTGCCGCAGTGGTTGCTGGGTCGTCGCGCCCCGCGAAGCAAGTACGACCGCGCGATGGGATTTCTCAAGCGGCCGGCCGGCTGGGTCGATCGGATCATTCGCCACCGGTTGACATTCTTCACCTCGGGCCTGGCCGTGCGGCTCAACGCCGTGCTGTGCCTATTGATTGCCGCCACCATGCCACCACTCGAACTGATTCCCTTCGGCAACTCCATCGCGGGCGCTGCGCTGAGCCTGCTGGGCCTTGGCATGATGGCGCGTGACGGCGCGTTGGTGCTCCTGTCGATCGGCATGCTCGGGTTGTTGGGCTACCTGTTGACTCGCCTCTGGATGTAACCGCACCGGGACGGCACTCGACTCCGCGACAGGGCTGCGCGACACTCTGCAGAACCTGAAACCGGCTCATGCAACGAGCGATGCACAATCGAACGCGTCGCCAGGGCTGGCTTCTCTGCCCCGTCATGACAGGACCCCGAGCATGTTGGAATTACGTCACCTGAAAACCCTTCATGCGCTGCGCGAAACGGACAGCCTGGTGGAGGCAGCCGAGCGCCTGCATCTGACCCAGTCGGCCTTGTCGCATCAGTTCAAGGAGCTGGAGGAGCGTCTCGGGCTGCAACTGTTCGTACGCAAGACCCGCCCCGTGCGCTTCACCAGTGCTGGCTTGCGGCTCCTGCAGCTGGCCGATTCGCTACTGCCGCAATTGCGCAGTGCCGAGCGGGACCTGGCCCGGCTGGCCGGCGGCACAGCCGGACGATTGCACATGGCGATCGAATGCCACAGTTGTTTCCAGTGGCTGATGCCGACCATTGACCAATTCCGCGACGCCTGGCCTGAAGTCGAGCTGGACCTGGCCTCGGGCTTCTCGTTCGCCCCTCTGCCTGCATTGGCAAGAGGCGACCTGGATCTGGTGGTGACGTCGGACCCCATCGAACTAGCGGGCATCGCCTATGTGCCGCTGTTCACCTACGAGGCGTTGCTGGCGGTCGCCAACCAGCATCCGCTGGCGACTCGGCCGTACGTGCGCGCCGAGGACCTGGCGAGCGAGACGCTGATCACCTACCCCATCGAGCGCGACCGGCTAGACATCTTCACCCGCTTCCTCGAGCCGGAGGACGTCGAGCCTGCGCAGGTCCGCACATCCGAACTGACGGTGATGATGATGCAGCTCGTCGCCTCCGGTCGCGGTATATGCAGCCTGCCCAACTGGGCCCTGCACGAGTACAGTGCGCGCGGCTACGTGACGGCCAAGCGGCTCGGCGAAAAAGGCTTGTTCGCCACGCTCTATGCCGGTATCCGCGCCGATATGCTGGATTCGCCCTTCATGCGTGACTTCCTGCTGACCGCTAAGGACACGTCGTTCGCCACTCTTGAAGGCGTCAGCGCCGCGCCTAAAAGCAGCCGCTAGCCGAAAGGCCCCTCGTCTCAACTGTCGACGCGCTGCTGCCCATGCACCGAATCGACACAGCTGCCGAAGGCGGTGCTCCATGACAGAACATCGCGCCGCAACAATGCAAGACCAGCATCCGTAGCGGCACGGCGTGTGCAGCCACCTACAGCTTCGCATAGCGGTCGCGGGGACCGGCTCGCCTCACGGTTTGGTCTTGCTCATATGGTGGCGAGCCATAGTTGGCATCCTTTTTTCATGGAGCAAACCCAGACATGCAAGCCGGGATAACGACCCCTTAAGCCTTGCCAACATTGCGCCCCGAAGGCGCCAGGTAACGAAGCCTGATCACCAGCCTGCTGGTCGATCAGGCTTTTTTTTGGATGCAAACAATGCCCCGAACCTTTCCGATTGGTCTGCTGCTTTCCACCGACGGGACCTATCGCCGAATGGGCAGCCACGCGTTGGCAGGCGCGCTCAATGCGCTGGCCGAGATCAACGACGATCCGCGTTATGAGTTCCAGCTGCAGGCGACCCACATCAATCCGCAAGGCCAGCTCGGGCGCTACGGCGAAGGCGCCGCGCAGCTCATGGATGCGGGCATTCGCCATCTGTTCGGCACCATCACCTCGGCCAGCCGCAAGGAAATCATCCCGGATCTGGAACAGCACGGCGGCCTGCTCTGGTACGCCTGCCCCTATGAGGGCTTCGAAAGCAGCGAGAACGTGCTCTACCTCGGCGGTTGCCCGAACCAGACCCTGATCCCCCTGCTGCGCTATGCGTTGCGCACCTTTGGACGCCGCGCCCATCTCATCGGCTCGAACTATGTCTGGGGATGGGAAAGCAACCGCATCGCGCGTGAGGTGCTGCAGGCCGCCGGCGGCGAGGTGCTGGCGGAGAAGTATGTCCATCTGGGCTCGACCACCTTTACCGAAATAATCAAGGCGCTGATAGCCGACCCGCCGGCCTTCATTCTCAACAATCTGGTGGGCGAGTCGTCCTATGCCTTTCTGGCCCAGCTCGACGAGGCCTGCAACGGGCGCGGCCTGAGCCTGCCCGTACTCAGCTGCAACCTGACCGAGGCGGAACTGGGTGAACTCGGCACGCTGAACAACCTGCGCCTGCTTTCCTGCGGGCCGTTCTTCGAGGCAGTCGACCCAGGCTTCAGCAAGCGCCAGCAGCGACGCCACGGCTTGCCACGCTGCTCGCACTACTACGCGGGCGCCTACGCTGCCGTGCACCTGTTCGCCCAGGCGCTGCAACACACCGCTGACGATGACCCCGAAACGATCACCGCTCACCTGCACCAGGCCGCCTGGCCGAGCGCGCTCGGCACATTGCGCATCGCGCCGCACAACAACCACACCAGCCTGCCCTGCCATATCGCCGAGCTACGCAACGGACGCTTCTGCCTGTTGCACAGCGAAGACGGCGTGCTGGCGCCGGACCCTTATCTCACCGCCACCGACCTGAGCGACCTGCGCCCACTACGCGAGACCACGCCGACCCAGCTGAGGATCGTCAAATGAAGCTGAAACGCCCCGACTTCGAAAGTGGCCGCCTGCTGCTTATCGACTGTGAAGAGCGCACCCTTGCCGCACTGCACAAGAGCCTGCAGCGCCTGGGCATCACTGCCGTGGCGCTGACCGGCGATGCGCCCGTGGCGCTGGATAACTGCTTTGCCGCCGTGGTCGAACTCGAACACTTCGCCAGTCCGCGGACGCTGCGCCAACTGGGGTCGGCAGGGGTTCCCCTGATCGCACTGAGCGCTCACGAGACGCTGTCGCATATCCAGCGCGCCATCGAGCTCGGCGCCACCGCCCTGCTCAACAAGCCCATCACGCAAGGCTCGGTCTACACCACGCTGATGATGGCGATCGGCTTGCAGCAGCGACTGGCCAGCGAGCGTGACGAACGCCTGGCTCTGCAACAACGGCTGGCGTCCGCCCCGCTACTGGCACAGGCACTGGCTCGGCTAATGGTCGAGCATGGCATCGACGAGACAGCGGCCTATGAGCGGCTGAGATTGCTGTCGATGCGCCTGGGCCGAAGCATGGATTCGCTCTGCTCCGACATGGCCAACGATCGACCCGAAACGTCCGGGATCGGTACGCGAGGCATGCGATGAAGACGCTGTTCGCCCTGTGCCGACGCCCCTCGGTGGCCCTCTCACTGCTGCTGATCCTGACCATTGTGCTACTGGCGATCCTGGCGCCCTGGGTCAGCCCGTACGACCCCTCCGAGCAGTTCATCGAAGGGCTATCGATGGAAGGGGCGCCCTTGCCGCCGGACGGGACCTATCGGCTGGGCACCGATCTGCTGGGTCGCGACCTGCTCTCGCGGCTCATCTACGGTGCACGCACTTCGCTGTTCATCGGCCTGGTAGCCAACGGCCTGGCCGTGCTGATCGGCACCCTGGTCGGCCTGACAGCAGGCTTCGTGCGTGGCTGGCTGGGCAGCCTGCTGATGCGCTTGACCGATCTGATGATGGCCTTTCCCGCTCTGCTGCTGGCCATCGCCCTGGCGGCGATCTTCCAGCCGAGCGTGTGGATCGTGGCGCTGGTGATCGCCATGGTGAACTGGGTGCAGATCGCCCGGGTGATCTATTCGGAAACCGTGGCGCTGGAGGCCCGCGACTTCGTGGCGGTGGAACGCACCCTCGGCGCCAGCTCGCTGCGCATCCTCTTCTCGCACCTGTTGCCCCACCTGCTGCCGACCATCCTGGTCTGGGCCACGCTCGGCATTTCCACCACGGTGCTGCTGGAGGCCACGCTGTCCTACCTCGGCGTCGGGGTGCAGCCGCCCACGCCGAGCTGGGGCAACATCATTTTCGAAAGTCAGACCTACTTCAGCGAGGCGCCCTGGCTGGTGTTCATCCCAGGCGCGGCGATCATCCTCCTGTCGCTCGCCTTCAACCTGGTCGGCGACGCGCTGCGCGACGAGCTCGACCCTACACTGGTGGGGAGACGCTGATGTCGATCTTTATCCTGCGCCGCCTCGGCTATTCGCTGCTGATCCTGCTCGGCGTCACCTTCATCACCTACCTGCTGCTGTTCATGCTGCCGGCCGATCCGGCGCGGCAGATCGCCGGGCGCAGTGCGACACCGGAAGTGGTAGCCGGCATCCGGGCGCAGCTCGGCCTGGACCTGCCCTTCTACGAACAGTACGGACGCTACCTCGGCAATCTGGCACAGGGCGATCTCGGTCGCTCCTACATACAGCGCAGCGAAGTCGCCGAGCTGATCGGCTCGCGCCTGCGGCCGTCGCTGGAACTGATGGCCGCCGGCATTGGCTTCGAGCTGCTGATCGGCATCAGCCTCGGTGTGATCGCTGCGCTACGCCGCGGTGGTGTCGCCGACAAGCTGTTGATGGCGTTTTCCTTCATCGGCGTCTCGGCGCCGCAGTTCATCGCCGCGATGCTGTTTCTCTACTTCTTCTCCATGCAACTGGGCTGGTTCCCGCTTGGCGGCTATGGCGGGCCGGAGCACCTGCTGCTCCCGGCTCTGACACTGGGGATTCTCGGCAGCGGCTGGTACTCGCGCATGGTGCGCTCCTCGATGATCGAGGTGTTGCATCAGGACTTCATTCGCACCGCCCGCGCCAAGGGCCTGAGCCGCGGACGGGTGATCCTGCGCCACGTGCTGCCCAACGCCATCGTCCCGGTGATTCCCATGATCGGCATCGATATCGGCATCTTCATGGGCGGGCTGGTGGTCGTCGAGTCGGTGTTCGGCTGGCCGGGCATCGGACAACTGGCCTGGCAGGCGATCCAGCAGGTGGACATCCCGGTGATCGTCGGCGTTACCACCGTATCGGCCGTGGCCATCGTGCTCGGCAACCTGCTGGCCGACCTGGTGATCCCGCTGGTCGACCCACGCATCGATGTGAAAAAACACTAACCAAAAGCAAGGGGCAGGAGCATGAAGCGCAAAGCACTATCGCTGGCCATCGCGGCCACACTGTTCGCCGGCGGCCTGATGGCCCAGGAATCACAGGACCCCAACGCCAAGCCCGGCGGCACCGCCGTGGTGACCTACCAGAACGATGTCGCCACCCTCGATCCGGCGATCGGCTACGACTGGCAGAACTGGTCGATGATCAAGAGCCTGTTCGACGGCCTGATGGACTACAAACCCGGCACCACCGAACTGGTGAAGGACCTGGCCGAGGACTACAGCATCTCTGACGACGGTACCGTCTATACCTTCACCCTGAAGAAGGGCGTCAAGTTCCACAACGGCCGGGAGCTCAAGGCCAGCGACGTCAAGTACTCGCTCGAGCGTACCGTCAACCCCAAGACCCAGAGCCCGGGCGCCGGCTTCTTCAGCTCGATCGCCGGCTACCAGGACATGGCTGAAGGCAAAGCGGACAGCCTCAGCGGCATCGAAGTGGTCGATGACTATCAGTTGAAGATCACCCTCAGCGAAGCCAATGCCACCTTCCTGCACGTCATGGCGATCAATTTCGCCTCCGTGGTACCCAAGGAAGCCGTCGAACGATGGGGCGAGGATTTCGGCAAGCATCCGGTCGGTACCGGCGCGTTCAGCCTCGAAGAATGGAAGCTCGGCCAGCGCCTGGTGTTCAAGAAAAACCCGGAATACTTCCACCAGGGCCTTCCCTATCTGGACGGCATCACCTTCGAAGTCGGGCAGGACCCGAGCGTCGCCCTGCTGCGCCTGGAGAAAGGCGAAGTCGACATCGCTGGCGACGGCGTGCCGCCAGCGCGCTTCCTGCAGTTTCGCAAGGACCCGAAATTCAAGGACATGCTGGTGGTCGGTGACCAGCTGCACACCGGTTACCTGACCCTCAAGACCACCCTGGCCCCCTTCGACAACCTCAAGGTGCGCCAGGCCGTGAACATGGCCATCAGCAAAGACCGCATCGTGCGCATCATCAATGGTCGAGCAACGCCGGCCAGCCAGCCGTTGCCGCCGGCCATGCCCGGTTACGACGAGGCCTACAAGGGCTACGCCTATGACGTCGAAGGGGCGAAAAAGCTGCTTTCAGAAGCGGGGTTCGAGCAGGGCTTCGACACCGAGTTGTACGTGATGAACACCGATCCGCAGCCACGGATCGCCCAGTCGATCCAGCAGGATCTGGCCAAGGTAGGCATTCGTGCGCAGATCAAGTCGCTGGCCCAGGCCAACGTGATCGCTGCCGGCAGCGAGAAGGACCAGGCGCCGATGGTCTGGTCGGGCGGCATGGCCTGGATCGCCGACTTCCCGGATCCATCCAACTTCTGGGGGCCGATCCTCGGTTGTGCCGGTGCGGTGGAAGGCGGCTGGAACTGGTCGTTGTACTGCAACAAGGAGCTCGACGCGCTGGCCGCCAAGGCCGACGCCATGGCCAAGCCGGAGCAGGAAGCCGAACGCATTGCCCTGTGGAAGAAGGTCTTCACCGACACCATGGCCGACGCGCCCTGGGTGCCGATCTTCAACGAGCAGCGCTTCTCGGTGCGCTCGGCGCGCATGGGCGGCGACGATGCGCTCTATGTCGATCCGGTGCACGTGCCGGTCAACTATGACCACATCTACATCAAGGGCCAGTGACGATCCGCTAGCCACCGTGGCGCAACCCGATACGTCCGGCTGCGCCCGCCCTGCCCGGCTTGCCGGGCTTTCGAATCGACTGCCGGAGTTTCACCCATGTGCCAGAACTGCCTGATCAAGACCATTCACAGCGTCCACAACCATTTCGGCTGGGACAACAGTTTTGTCCCGGTGGAGCGGATCGCTCCCGGTACGACCCTGGAATTCCACTGCCACGACTCGTCCAACGGCTATTTCACGCCGACGTCTGTCACCGCCGATGTGGCGAACATGCCGTTCGACAAGATCAACCCGGTGACCGGCCCGATATTCATCGAAGGCGCCATGCCCGGCGATGTGGTCAAGGTGACCATCGACAGCTTCAAACCCTCGGGATTCGGCTGGACGGCCAACATACCGGGCTTCGGCCTGCTTGCCGACCAGTTCACCGAGCCCGCCCTCGCGCTCTGGCAGTACGACACCGAGAGTCTGGCACCCGCTGCTTTTGGTGACTTCGCCAAGGTGCCGCTCAAGCCTTTCGCCGGCACCATCGGCCTGGCGCCGGCCGAGAGCGGGCTGCATTCGGTGGTCCCGCCGCGCCGGGTGGGCGGCAATCTGGACATCCGCGACCTGGCCGCCGGCACCACGCTGTACCTGCCAGTGGAAGTCGAAGGCGCACTCTTCTCCATCGGTGACACCCATGCGGCACAGGGCGATGGTGAGGTCTGCGGCACCGCCATCGAGAGCCAGATGGACGTAGTGGTGACGCTGGATCTGGTCAAGGACACACCCCTCAGGGCGCCACGCTTCAGCACGCCGGGCCCGGTCACGCGCCACCTGGACAGCGCCGGCTACGAAGCCTTCACCGGCATCGCCCCCGACCTTATGCAGGCCTCGCGCGATGCGTTGTCGAACGCCATCGACTGGCTCTGCCGTGAGCACCGAATGCCGGCCGAACAGGCCTACATGCTCTGCTCGGTATGCGGAGACCTGCGCATCAGCGAGATCGTCGACATACCCAACTGGGTGGTGTCCTTCTACGTGCCGAAGGTGGTGTTCGCCTGACGGCGCCCTGCCCCGCCTTAACCATCCAGCCATTCAAAGGTCCGCCGTGAACGACTCGATACCCAACGACCATGCGACTCTTGCCGTCGAGCACCTGTCCATCGATTTCGGCCCCCGTCGTGTGGTGGACGACCTGAGCTTCGCCCTGCATCCGGGCAAGACGCTGTGCATCGCCGGGGAGTCGGGCAGCGGCAAGTCGCTGACCTCTCTGGCGATCATGGGCCTGCTGCCACGCGCCGCTCGGGTCCCTGAGGGGCGCATCCTGTTCGGCGAGCGTGACCTGCTCGGCCTGCCCGAGCACGAACGACGTCACCTGCGCGGCAAGCAGATCGGGATGATCTTCCAGGAGCCGATGACCTCGCTCAATCCCTTGATGACGGTCAGCCAGCAACTGATCGAAACCCTGCGCCGCCACGAACCGCTCACCCGCGACGAGGCCCGCAACCGCGCCCGTGACATGCTCGATGCGGTGCGCATGCCGGATGTGCAGAAGCGCCTCACTCAATACCCGCACGAGCTGTCCGGCGGCATGCGCCAGCGGGTGATGATCGCCATGGCCATGCTCTGCCGTCCGCAGGTACTGATCGCCGATGAACCGACCACCGCGCTCGATGTGACCATCCAGGCACAGATACTCGAACTGATGCGCGAGCTGCAGCAGAGCTTTCACACCAGCCTGCTGCTGATTACCCATGACATGGGCGTGGTCGCCGAAATGGCCGACCAGGTGGTTGTGATGAACCAGGGCCGGATGGAGGAGCATGCTCCGGTGCGCCGACTGTTCACCGCGCCCCAGGCCGCCTATACGCGCCGGCTGCTGGACGCCGTGCCGGTGCTGGGCACCGCCCCAGCACCCCAGGCGTTGCCGGACAGCCCCGTGGTGCTGCAGGTACGCGACCTGCGGGTACGCTTCCCCCTGCGCGGCGGCTGGTTCGAACCGGGCAGAAACGTGCATGCCGTGGAGGACGTCAATTTCGAGCTGCGCCAGGGCGAGACCCTGGGGCTGGTCGGTGAGAGCGGCTGCGGCAAGTCCGCCACCGGCAAGGCGCTGATGAACATGCTGGCCTACCAGGGCAGCGTGCAGCTCGAAGGCCGCGAGCTCAACGGCCTGACGGGCGCGTCGTTGCAGGCGGTGCGGCGTGACATCCAGATGATCTTCCAGGATCCCTACGCTGCCCTGAACCCGCGCAAGACGATTCTCGAACTGGTGGGCGAACCGCTGCTGATACACGATCGGCTCCCGCTCACGGCGCGCAGGGAGCGGGTCGCCGAGCTGCTGAACCAGGTCGACCTGCCGGCCGATGCGATGACGCGTTATCCGCATCAGTTTTCCGGCGGCCAGCGTCAGCGCATCTGCATCGCACGGGCGCTATCACTCAACCCCAAGGTGATCATCGCCGACGAGTCGGTGTCGGCACTGGACGTCTCGGTGCAGGCACAGGTGCTCGAACTGCTTGAAAGGCTACGCGCCGAGCACGGCCTGAGCTACCTGTTCATTTCCCATGACATGGCGGTGGTCGAACGCCTCTGTCATCGCGTGGCGGTGATGTTCTGCGGCCGCATCGTCGAGGTTGGTCGCCGCGATCAGGTGCTGCACAATCCGCAACACCCCTATACCCGCCGCTTGCTCGATGCGGTGCCAATGCCGGACGTCGACCGGCGCCGGGACTTCAAGAGCCTGCTGCAATCGTTCGACGCGCCTGACCCGATCAAGCTTCGCGGCTTCGAGCCCCCAGTCCAGCAGTTCCGCAACGTTGGGGAGGATCATTTGGTGGCGGTGTGAGGTGATGGCGTTACTGGGACAGGGCACACCGCGGACCTCGGGAACAGGTCTGCAGCGCCCCCGCCCAACGGCGCTCCGCGCCGCGCCGAAGCCTAGCCATCACACCTTTCGCAGCATTTGCCTAGATGGTGCCGAGCCTGGCGAGCGTTTGCCCTCAGCGCTCGCGCTGAGTCTGGAACAGGACGTCAGCCTCACCACCGTGCAGCAGGCCTATCTAGAGGATGCGGGTTTGGCGATGCCACAACCGAATCGGGTATTTCGTGCCGGCTCAGCGATGCCTGGCCGAGTTGCCTCGGGTCGCACGGATGGCGCAACGGCCGGTGGAGATATCTCGGTGGGATGACATCGCGCTAATGCGCAGCCGCCCGACGCAGGACTGATGCAGTTCGGGCGTGGCATGCCGGACGTCGCCTCACTGACCTCAAACCGCCACTATCGAACTTCGCGCGACTCAGCAGGCGCAGGCCTCTATCAATATTCAGGGTTTGAGGGCACTGCGCGAGCAGGTGGCGCGTCTGGCGCTCGACTCCAATTGCCAGCTCGGCGCCAATGAACTGGTCATCACCAAGGCTTGATCGGGTCGCCGTCCCAATACCCGCTGAGCGAGCGCGCCGACTTAGGCCATTGCAGCTGAAGACCTAGGCATCACCCTGGCGATACGGCAAGGCGTCGCGCGCCGCTTCGGCATAGCGCAACACGCCGACCCGCTCCTGATCGAGGAACTCCGCCACCGCGGCGCGCAGGCCTGGGTGCAGGAGGTAATGCCACGACCGCGTGATCACCGGCTCGAAGCCGCGGATCAGCTTGTGCTCGCCCTGCGCCCCGGCATCGAAGCGCGACAGGTTCGCCGCGATGGCATAGTCGATGCCCTGATAGAAACAGGTCTCGAAATGCAGCCGGTCGAATTCGGCCAGGCTGCCCCAGTAGCGACCGTACAGTCCACGACCGTCGACCAGACAGAACGCCATGGCCACTGACCGGCCGCCCTGCCGGGCAAGCACCACGCGGATCGCCTCCGGCATGCGCTCGGCGAGCAGGCTGAAGAAGGAGCGCGTCAGGTACGGCGCCTGCCCGCGCACGTGGTAGGTATTGGCATAGCAGGCATAGACAAAATCCCACTCCGCCTCGCTGAGCTGGTGGCCTTCGCGCCGCTCGAAATCGATCCCCTGCCCGGCCACCTGCTCGCGCTCCTTGCGCAGCTGCTTGCGCTTGCGTGAAGTGAGCCCGTCCAGAAAATCCTGAAAGTCGCGGTAGCCGCGGTTGTGCCAGTGGAACTGGCAACCGATGCGCTCCAGCCAACCGTCACGCCCGCGCAACACCGCGTCAGCATCCGGCTCGGTGAAGTTTATGTGCAGGCTCGACTGGCCCTGGTCGGCAAGGCCCGCGCTGAGCGTGTCGATCAGTCGCCCCGCGGCCTCCCGGTCACCGAGCAGGCGGCCGCCGGTCACTGGTGAGAACGGCACCGCACACAGCAGCTTCGGGTAGTACTCGATGCCAGCGCGATGGCAGGCGTCGGCCCAGGCCCAATCGAACACGTATTCGCCGCTCGAGTGCGTCTTGCGGTACAGCGGCAGCGCTGCGATCGCACGCCCCTCGTCATCGCTCAGCAACGCATGTCGGGCCCGCCAGCCGCTGCGCCCGCCCACGCTGCCGCTGTCCTCCAGCGCACTGAGGAAGGCATGGCGCAGGAACGGCTGCGGCTCGGGGCCGAGTAAGGTATCCCAGCGGGCAGATTCGAGTTCGGCGAGGCGGGAAAGCGTCTGGATAGGCATGCGCATAGTGTCGCTGCTTGGTCACGAGAACTGAAGTCCCGAGTGGTAGGTGAGCTTTTGAACCGTAACGCCCAGGTTAATAGTTAACGAAAGTTATCAGGCCACTCTCTGTCATAGAAATGTCGCCAAACTTTCGAAAAGCTGTAACCGCTCCCCTCCATTCTGCCCACAGCCGCTTGGGGGGTTAGGACCCGGAGGCGGCGTAGCTACCAATCCGCGAACGCACAGAAAGGAAATATCATGCCACGCAAGCTTCTCCCCCTGACCCTCGCCATTGCTGCTGCAGTCGCGCTGCCGACTACCGCCAACGCCTACGAGATCATCGGCAAGCAACTGGAGATTTATGGCAAGGCCCACGTGTCGGCGGACTTCGTGGACAACGACACCGACAGCGAATTGGCCATCGCCAGCAACTCGTCGCGTCTGGGCTTCAAGGGCGTTACCGAGATCAACCCGAACCTCAACGCCGTCTACCAGATCGAATCGAAGATCATCATCGACGAAGGTGGTGACAATTTTGCTGGCCGCAACACCTTTGTCGGTCTGGCAGGCGATTTCGGCCAGGTGCTCGTGGGCAATCAGGACACGCCCGTCAAGAACGTGCGCAACGCCTTCGACCTGTTCGGCGACACCGTCGGCGACGCCCGTAACATTGCCGACGAAGCCAACCGTCGCGCCAAGAACAGCATCCAGTATGTCAGCCCGAGCATGGGTGGCCTGGTAGCCAGCGCCATGTACGCCACCTCTTTTGAAGATTTCGAGACCGAAGACGGCGACATCGAGAACAACGATTACTCCCTCGCCAGCATTGCGCTGGGCTACAGCGTCGGTGATCTGTCATTCAGCGCCGGCTATGAGAAGGCCGACGGTGATGACGAAGAGACCCTGGCTGACGACGTTCAAGCCTACGAGAGCGATGCCTACCGCGTGGCCGCTAGCTACGCCTTCGGCCCGGTCAGCGTGGGTGCGATGTTCGACCGTTTCGAAACCGAAGAGCCGGGGCTCGGCGAGCGTGACTCCTGGGGCCTCAACACGGCGTACAAGTTCGGTGCCAACACGCTGAAGCTGCAATACGTAGCCGCTGACGACTGGAGCGACGCGGACGATTCCGGCGCCACCCAGCTGAGTCTCGGCCTGGACCACAAGCTGTCCAAGCAGCTGACCGTCTATGGCGTGTACAACATTCTGAAGAACGACGACAACACGGCGTCCTACCGCATCAAGGGTGGCCACGACACCGACGTCTACCAGGTCGCTGCGGCCGGGGACGACATCAATGTCTTCTCGCTGGGCATGGTCTACAGCTTCTGATCGACCCTTCCCTCGTATTGCTCCAAAAATTTGCCCCGGCTATGCCGGGGCTTTTTTGTTTGGAACGATCCGGCGGAAGAAGGCGCGCCGTGAGCACGGCGATCAGCGCTTGCGCAGAATCACGCTGCCGATCGAGTAGCCAGCGCCGAACGAGCTGAGCACACCCAGGCTGCCGGCCGGCAGGTCATCCTGATGCTTGTGGAATGCGATCACCGAGCCGGCCGAGCTGGTGTTGGCGTAGGTGTCCAGAATGACCGGCGCTTCTTCCGGGGTCGCATCGCGGCCGAGCAGCTTGCGTACGATGAGCAGGTTCATGTTGAGGTTGGCCTGGTGCAGCCAGAAGCGCTTGACCTGTTCCACCGCGATGCCGTTTTCCTGCAGATGCGCGCCGATCAGCTCGGCCACCATCGGGCAGACCTCCTTGAATACCTTGCGCCCTTCCTGAACGAACAGCTTGTCCGGGTTGGTCATGTATTCCTCGGCGGTGCGGTTGAGGAAGCCGAAGTTGTTGCGGATGTTGTTGGAGAACTCGGTCGCCAGCTTGGTGCTGAGCACGTCCCACTGGTACGGCGAGGTCGCCAGGTCGGCGCGCTCGATCACCACGGCGGTGCACGCGTCACCAAAGATGAAATGGCTGTCGCGGTCACGGAAGTTCATGTGGCCGGTACAGATTTCCGGATTGACCATCAGCACCGCCCGCGCCTGGCCGAGCTGGACCGCATTGGCCGCGTTCTGGATACCGAAGGTGGCCGACGAGCAGGCCACGTTCATGTCGAAACCGAAGCCCTTGATGCCCAGTGCCGCCTGCACTTCGATGGCGACCGCCGGGTAGGCGCGCTGCAGATTGGAGCAGGCGACGATCACGCCGTCGATGTCCGCTGCCGTCTTGCCGGCACGCTCGAGGGCTTGCTCGGCCGCCTTGACCGACATTTCGCAGAGGATCGACCACTGATCATTGCTGCGCTCGGGAATGCGCGGAACCATGCGGTCCGGATCGAGAATGCCGTCCTTGTCGGTGACGAAGCGGCTCTTGATACCCGAGGCCTTTTCGATGAAAGCGGAGCTCGATTCCGGCATCGGCTGAACCTCGCCGGCCTCGATGGCGCTGGCATGCTCGGCGTTGAAGCGACGTGCGTAGGTGTTGAACGAGTCGACCAGCTCGTCGTTGGAGATGCTGTGGGCAGGGGTGTAAAGGCCGGTACCGCTGATGACGACGTTGTGCACAGTCGTTCCTCTTGAAATTGGCGGATCGTTGTCGGGCGCGAGGAACGGAGCGAAGCCGGCGGGTGCCGTTGCGATCGTTCATGCCGTGTCTGTTTATGGCGGCTATTGTGCACGAAAAGCTAACAGATTCTGCAGCCCGGCGCTGAAAACCAGACACGACCGGGTCAAGGATTTGCGCGCGGGTGCGCAGGCACTTCGGTTATCCTGCGCGCCCCCGGTCCGCCAGGATTCCCATATGAAAGCGTCACTCGCCGAACTGATCCGCCTGATCAGTTCCGGCTGCCTGCGCGATGACGACATCGAACGCATCGCCGACGAAGCTGCCCAGGCCTATGCCGACCCCGAAGCCTTCCTTCAGGCCAACCCGGACATCAACTACGACGTCGATTTCCCCATTCCGCTGGGTGAATGGGTAGTGGTCGGCAGCCTGCCGGACACCGTGCTGTTCCAGGCGGACGACTACCAGACGCTGTTCGAGCAGATCGTCGGTTCCTTTGGCCCGGACGTCACGTTCGTGCTCAAACCCAAGCAGTTGGCCAAGGCCGAACCGCTCAAGGCGATGAACCGTATCCAGACCCAGCTCGGCAGCCTGTACCCGGAAAAAGGCGGCTATGTACTGGTCGACTTCAGCGAGCCGCTGGATGACGCGCTGCAGGCTGTGCTGGTCTACACCTGCGATGTCGAGCGGGTCATGGCCCTGGCGGTGGAGGTCGGCATCTATGCCGCGCCAGCCCTGGAAACCCTCAAGGCACAAGGCGAGGCCTGAGCCTCAGCGACGGCGTAACGGGTCCAGCAACGCGGACAAGCCGTTATGGTCGATCTCGTGCATCAGCGCCAGCAGGCGGCCGAGCTCGCCTGGTGGGAAGCCGACCCGGGCGAACCAGTTGAGGTAGTGCCCCGGCAGATCGGCGATCAGCCGCCCCTTATATTTGCCGTATGGCATCGTTTGGGTCACCAGGCGTTCCAGGGCATCGGGGTTCATGGCAGCGGTCGTCATGCAGGGGACGGCGATACTGCCACAGGGCCAGGGTGCGTGGCAGCGGGACATTCACGTCGACTATCGGTCGGATAGACATGCCGTTGTCAGCGCGGGCGATCCGCTTTGGCACAATGACGGCGTTTCGCCCCATAGACCGAGGACACGACATGACGGATCAACCCGCCTCACGCCCCGACCTGGACGACGCCGCGCTGGCGTTCGCTGAACAGGTGTTCGAAAGCACCCGCAAGGGCGACGCCGCACGGCTGGCGGACCTGCTCGGGCGAGGCCTGCCGGCCAATATCCGCAACCACAATGGCGACAGCCTGCTGATGCTCGCCAGCTATCACGGCCACCTGGACGCCTCGCGCGTGTTGCTGGAAAACGGCGCCGACCCGCAGCTGTGTAACGACAAGGGCCAGAGCCCGCTGGCCGGCGCCGCGTTCAAGGGCAACCTCGACATGGTGCGCCTGCTGCTCGACCATGGCGCCGATGTCGAAAGCGCCTCGCCCGACGGCAAGACCGCACTGATGATGGCCGCCATGTTCAACCGCAGCGAGATTGTTGCTCTACTGCTCGAGCGAGGCGCCGACCCTAGCCGCGCGGACATGAACGGTGTCACTCCGTTGGCCGCCGCCCAGACCATGGGGGCCCAGGACACACCTCGGCTCATCGCCGAAGCCCTGGCCGCACGCAGCTAGGGCTCCCGTCAACGCGCCACCGTTCACATGACGCGGCGACCCTATTCGGGCCTCCAATCACTTCCTGCGTCCCGGCCGCCTCATCGTGGCGGCGGCACGCCTGCCGCTCCTTGCTGTCATTACTCGTTGCCCGGTTCGCTGCGAGGCGGGCCGCCATCGAGACAGACGAGGAGCATCCATGACCATCGAAACACTCACCATCGAGGGCATCGCCACGCCCGTATCCCGTATCGGCCTGGGCACCTGGGCCATAGGTGGCTGGATGTGGGGCGGCGCAGACGACGAGCGCTCCGTGACCACCATCCGCACGGCCCTCGAACGGGGAATCAACCTGATCGACACCGCTCCTGTCTATGGTTTCGGTCATTCCGAGGAAGTGGTGGGCAAGGCGCTCGAAGGCGTACGCGACCAGGCCGTGATCGCGACCAAGGTGGCACTGGACTGGAATGAGGGCGGCCCGCGGCGCAACTCCACCCCGGCCCGTATCCGTCAGGAGATCGAAGATTCGCTGCGGCGCCTGCGCACCGACCGCATCGACCTGTATCAGGTCCACTGGCCCGACCCGCTGGTGCCCATCGAGGAGACCGCCGCCGAGCTCGAAAAGCTGCGCCAAGAAGGCAAGATCCTTGCGATCGGCGTCAGCAACTTCTCCATCGAACAGATGGATGCGTTTCGCTCGGCAGCCCCGCTGGCCAGCGTGCAGCCGCCCTACAACCTGTTCGAGCGGGCCATCGAAACCGACGTGCTGCCTTACGCTCGGGGCAAGGGGCTGGTGGTGCTCGGCTACGGCGCGCTCTGCCGCGGGCTGCTTTCCGGCCGGATGAACAGCAGCACCACCTTCGACGGCGATGACCTGCGCAAATCCGACCCTAAGTTCAAGGCACCCCGGTTCGAGCAGTACCTTGCCGCGGTCGAGGCGCTGAAGTCGCTGGCCCGGGAACGCCACGGCAAGTCAGTGCTGGCGCTGGCGATCCGCTGGGTGCTCGACCAGGGACCGACCGTCGCCCTCTGGGGCGCACGTCGGCCAGATCAGCTGGATGGGATCGACGAGGCATTCGGCTGGACGTTGTCCCAGCAGGATCTGCAGGACATCGATGACCTGCTGGCCGAGCACATCACCGACCCGGTGGGCCCGGAATTCATGGCACCACCCACCCGTAAAGGCTGATAAACAAGCCGCAGCGCCGCGATCGTGCGAATCCGCGGCGCCGCGATGCGCCTGTGCGACAGAGCTGTTCTGCCGAGTCAACATAGGGCCAGCGCGGCAGAGAAGCACGCCGACTTACTCATTCGATAAATCGACATAATCAGATTGATATCGCGATAATCCGCCCTTCGCCAACATGATCCAACCCGCAACGGGCAGATCTCGACGAAGGACTTCCCCACGCCATGCGCGCCATATCGCTCACCGTATCCATCATGGTCGCGAGCGCCCCTGCGCTTGGAGACGACCGCCCGCTGCGCTTTTCGGTCAGCGATAGCTCGACCATGCCCATGGTTCGGCTCGCCCAGGGCAAGGTGACTGCCGGCATTCTCCATGACCTGCACCAACGCATCGCCGAGAAAATCGGGCGCCAGGCCGAGCAAGTGGTGATGTCGCGGTCACGCATTCAACCGCTGCTCGCCGAAGGTACGGTGGATGTCAGCTGCTACGTGAATCCAGCCTGGATCGACGAGCACCGGGCCAGCTATCGCTGGAGCGTGCCATTCATGACTCAACGCATCCAACTGGTGGCCGCGGCAACCACTCCACCGACCACGATCGAGCACCTGCGCGACGAACGAATCGGCACCGTGCTGGGCTTCACCTATCCCGAGTTGGAGCCGTCTTTTCGTGACGCCACGCTGACACGCGACGATGCGCGAACCGAAAGCCAGGTGCTGGCAAAGCTTGCTGCTGGACGCTATCGCTACGCGCTGAGCTCGGAGACCGCGCTGGCCTGGTTCAACCGAGATCGGCCAGCCGAGCGCAAACTGCGTACGATGGATCAGTTCGTCGAATACTCGATCCACTGCCTGGTGCGCGATGAGCCGGATGTTCCTGCCAACGAAATACTCGAGGCGATGCAACAACTGCAAGACGATGGCGAGTTCGAGGCGATTCTCGCGAAGTACCGATAACGCTGGGCTTTGGTAACATCCGCCGCGCTCTGGCATCGACGATACGCCCGAACTTCGTGGTCCCGTCGCTGCCTATCTAGTTCGCTGGATTTCCGACTCCCGACGTTGCACGTCCAGGCGACACCAGCCGTCACTCAGCTCTTCCTTCGAGGCATCGATGACCCACGCAAGCACAGGCAAGCCGGCCCTGTCGGCCCGCGCCATACTGTTGATCGAACTGGCGCTGGCCATGGGCGGTTTCGCCATCGGCACCGGCGAGTTCGCCATCATGGGCCTGATGCCGAACGTCGCGCAGGGGCTGGGGATCAGCGAGCCACAGGTCGGGCACGTCATCAGTACCTATGCCCTTGGCGTGGTGGTTGGCGCACCGCTGCTGGCCATCATTGGCTCACGCATGTTCCGCCGGCATCTACTGCTGCTATTGATGAGCTTTTTCGCCCTGGGTAATTTTGCCAGCGCCTTGGCCCCGGACTACCACACCTTGATGCTGTTCCGCTTCATCGCCGGGTTGCCGCATGGCGCCTATTTCGGTGTAGCGATGCTGGTCGCCGCGTCGATGGTGGCCCCGGATCAGCGCGCCAAGGCGGTCAGCCGCGTGCTGGCCGGGCTGACCATCGCGATGCTCATCGGCAATCCCACCGCCACCTGGCTCGGCCAGGGTCTCAGCTGGCGCTGGGCATTCGCCCTGGTCGGGCTGATTGCGCTGTTGACCGTCCTGCTGGTCGCGATCTTTCTCCCGCTGGACCGCAGCGAGCCACGCAACAACCCGATGCGCGAACTGCGTGACTTCAACCGCAAACCGGTCTGGCTCGCACTGGCGATCAGCTCAATCGGCTTTGCCGGCATGTTCTGCGTGTTCAGCTACCTGGCGCCGACCCTGCTCGAGGTGACCGGCGTCGGCGAAAACTGGATTCCGGTGGGGCTGGCCGCCTTCGGCCTGGGCGGAATCGTCGGCAACATCGTGGGCGGCTGGCTCTTCGACAAGCTAGGGTTCAAGGCCGTCGCCTGGCTTTTGCTGTGGAGCATTCTGGTCCTGCTGGTATTCCCATTCGCCGCGACTTCGCTGTGGACGATCCTTCCGGCAGCGTTTGCGGTTGGCACCATGGTGTCGCTCGGCCCGCCCCTGCAGACCCACCTGATGGACGTCGCCGCGGACGCCCAAACGCTCGCTGCCGCCTCCAACCATTCGGCGTTCAACGTCGCCAATGCCCTCGGCCCCTGGCTCGGCGGGCTGGCGATCAGCGCGGGCCTGGGCTGGACTTCTACCGGCTACATCGGTGCAGCGACCGGCGCCGTCGGCCTGCTGGTGTTCTGGTGGGCATGGAACACGCGCGACGAGGCGGAAAGAAAATCGCCTGATGCAGCCATCGTCTGCGATTGAGCAACTCCTGCCATTCGACGCGCAGACGTAGATTACGGATGAGCGAAGCGATACCCATCGGTTCGGGATATCGCGACAGGTATCGCTGCGCTCAATACCATCCCAAGTGCAGCGGCAAGCTTCAGGTCGGCCTTACAGCGCGTTCACGGCCTGCCCGAGATAATGCAGGAGCCCTTCATCGACCCAGGTGCCTTCCATCAGGCTCGGTTCCTGCTGATTGGCTTGCCGGATCTTCTGCTGTGTTTGCGGATCGTTACCGGCATAGGCACGAAACAGCGCCAGCCAGCGGTGAGCCAGCACCTTCACCTTCTCATCGTCTGGCGGCAGACCCTTTCGCCGAGCCTTACGCAATGCTGCGACCAGGCGCGGCCATTCCCGCATGCTAGCCAGGTAGTGCTCGCGCATGAAGGCGAGCTCATTGGCATCCAGGTATCGCGCATAAACCGCCAGCTTGCTTTCAGCAAAGGCATGCAGCACATACTCGCTGACTTCGCGGGTTATGCCTGTCTGTCTTTGCAGCACTGGCTCGCCAAGGTGCATCGCGTCGAGCTTGGCCAACAGTGCCGGATCGGCGGCGGTGTCCTGCTCCAACTGGCGCATCCAGCGCCGCGCCAGGTCCTGCGCCTGGCCATCCTGGGGGCTGACCTCATCATGCAGCAGCCGCGCCGCCTCCTCAGCCAGTTCGATCCAGCGGGTGTCGCTTGCAGCATTGCGGTTGTAGAAGGGCAACTGACACAGTTCGTCTTCGGAAAAATACTTTTCGTACACGCTCATCAACTCCAGTGTTTCCAGCCAGTCGGCAAGTGCCGGCTCCTGCCCCGTGACGCACTGACGATGCAGTTGCACCAGTTTTTCACGCAGCCGGACCTGCCGCGCGATCTGCTGGTCGAGCTGAGTCAATTGCTGCTCGATCACGGTGGAGACCGACAGCGCTTGCCGGTCGAGAATGGCTCCGATGTCGGCCAACGAAACGCCAAGGCTTCGCAAGGCCTGGATCTGCTGCAGCCGTGCAACATCGTCGCGGCTGTACAGCCGGTAGCCGGCGTCGGAGCGCGCGGACGGACGCAGCAGCCCGATGTCGTGGTAGTGGTGCAACGTCCTGACGGTCAAACCGCAGCGCCGGGCCAATTCACCAACTTTCAACTGCATCGCGATGTGCTCCTCGTCTGTGCGGGAGTGATGGTCGTGCCTCACGCGACGTGAGGGTCAAGGGGTAAGGAACTCATTTCGCGTCCTGTTCCGCGGTCATCGGCAGCGGAGCAGAACGATGCGGCGTTTAGCCGAGCGAGGCAGCTAGCAAACCGATGCGTGTCTCTAATTCCTTGAACATGTAGGGCGACGATGCTACTTCGCGCCGATGTCAGGGAGACAGCTAGCGAAACGCCGCAATCTTCCGTAATGACATGTCGTCGCGAGTCGCTTGCGTGCGGTACTGGCTGAACGCTCCAATAGCGGCTCAATCGGAGGTGATCCAGCCGCATGTCGAGTTTGCCGTTTTTCCGCACCAAGGCCCGAACCTTCTTTTCCTTGTTCGCCGCTGCATTACTGGCCGTGCTGCCCGTTGGCTGCTCGATGCTCGAGCAGACCGAGCGCGAGCTGGTATTTCGGATCGAGCCAGGGACCGCCAGCTGGTTCAGAGGCCTGCCCAGCGGGGTCGAAGAACTGGAGCTGACCACGCCGGCATTCGGTGACAAACAGAACATCCACGCCTGGTGGTGGCCGGCCGACCAGGCGGACGCGCCGGCATTGCTTTACCTTCACGGTTCGCGCTGGAACCTAACAGGGCATCTGTTCCGCCTGGAGCAAATTCGCTCGCTGGGCTTTTCGGTACTGGCAATCGACTACCGTGGTTTCGGCAAAAGTCTCGGCGAGTTGCCATCGGAGGCCAGCGTTTATGAAGACGCGCGGATCGCCTGGGATCACCTGAAAAGCCTGCAGCCGGATGCCAGCAAGCGGCTCATCTACGGCCATTCGCTTGGCGGTGCCGTCGCCGTGGACCTGGCCACCGATCTGGGCCAAGCGACAGACGACAATGCCGGCGCCCGCGCGCTGATCATCGAATCGACCTTCACCACCCTGGCCGACATCGCCACGGAAGTTGCCGATACGCCCTGGCCGATCCGCTGGCTGGTGTCCCAGAAGTTCGACTCCATCGACAAGATCGACCAGGTCCGCATGCCCGTGCTGATCGTGCATGGCACGGCTGACCCCTACGTGCCGGCACGCTTCAGCCAGGAGCTCTACGACGCCGCGCAGGAGCCAAAACGCCTGCTGTTGATCGAGGGCGGCACCCACAACAACAGCATGCGCATCGGGCGTCAGGAATACCGCCAGGCGCTGGACGAGCTGCTCGGCAAAACGCCGAACATCCCGGGCTGAACACGACGGCTCGGTCAGCCTGGAATAGGCGCGTTTTCCTCGAGCAGCCCTTCCCGCTTGGCAGCCGCCCAGAATTCACCCGGTATCCTGGCTGACATCGATGCAGCGTTCTCACGAACGTGCTCCGCCTTGCTCGCGCCGGGGATGATGGCCGAGACGACCGAAGGCGCATTGCAGAACTGCAACGCGGCCGTACGCAGATCAACCCCATGCTCACGGGCCAGCGCTTGATAACGCTCCCGCTTGCGCTGTATGTCC
This sequence comes from Stutzerimonas marianensis, assembly GCF_022810315.1. Classification (NCBI taxonomy): domain Bacteria; kingdom Pseudomonadati; phylum Pseudomonadota; class Gammaproteobacteria; order Pseudomonadales; family Pseudomonadaceae; genus Stutzerimonas; species Stutzerimonas marianensis. The sequence continues at coordinate 193,642 of NZ_JALGRD010000006.1, forward strand.
TGGGGCACGTCCTTGCTGTAGTTGAAGTACTCGTTGCCAGCCAGGTAGCCGGAGTTCAACGGTGCGCCGAGCACGAGGGAAACGCCTCGTTTTTCCGCGGCCGGGAACAGATCGTTCAGTGCATCCTTGTGCTTGAGCAGCGAATACTGAGTGGCGGAAAGAATGATGTCCGGGTCAGACCGTTCGATGGCGCCGAGCGCAGGCGGCAATGTATTCACGCCCATCCCCCAGGCCTTGATCAGGCCCTCCTCGCGCATCTTCACCAGCTCGGGCATTGCGCCTTTGACCGCAACCTCGAAGTGCTCTTTCCAGCCTTCGCCCATGTCCTCGTTGTCCGGCGAAAGGTCGTGTATGAACACCACGTCCAGGCTCGGTACCCCCATGCGCTGAAGGCTGTCTTCGATGGAACGGCGGGTACCGGAGGCGCTGTAGTCGTACTCGTAGTCGAAGTTGTTAACGCCCTGCCAGTTCTTGTGAGAGTAACCGGGCTCAGGCTTGAGCAATCGGCCGACCTTGGTCGACAGTACATAGGCATCGCGCTCTTGCGCTGACAACAGCCCGGCATGACGCCGCTCGCTGAGGCCCAGTCCGTACCAGGGCGAGGTATCGTAGTAACGGATCCCCAGATCCCAGGCTTGCTGCAGCAGCGCCAGCGCCTCCGCTTCAGGCAGTTCGCGGCGCATGTCACCCAGACCGACCGCGCCCCCAAGGCCGAAGCGATAAGGCGGCCGATAGCGCTCATGCGTGCCCTCGTTCATCGGCAGACTGTCAGGCGACTGAGACGCGGCACCTGGCTGACGCGGGTTCGCCTCGGCACGCGCCAGCACAGGCGCGAGCGCCAGCCCGACGCTAACAGCGGCAGTAGTGGAGAGAAAGTGGCGGCGTTGCATGCGGAACCTCCTTTGCAGAGTGAGCGGGAATGAATCCCCAGGGCCTCTGTTAGCGACCCCTTCGCGCTCCGCGGGTTTCCTCCCGGGATGAATCGCACGGGTTCAACCCGGCGTGCGGGCAATAGCAGCGCGGTAAAGGACCCACTCGGATCAGCGCAACAGTGACTGCTTGCCTCGGGATATTTCAGGCGCCAGCACATCGGTTGGCGTCCAGGGATTGATGCCCCCGCCGATCCACTCCAGCGTTGCCTGCCAGACGCTCTCGCGATAACGCTCGCGAAACAGGTCGAAGTGCCCCACCCGCGCCGCGCCCAACGCTTCCGGTGTCAGGCGGACATGCTCGCGGTGGCTGTTGCAGTAGTAGCGCAGGCCCCGCGTGATGGCCGGGGCGGTGCCGTATTCGTCATCGCTGAGGCTCAGCGCCAGGATCGGAGCGCGAATGGCGGCGAAACGTCGAAGCACCTCGTCTTTCTCGTGTGCCGGATAGCTCTGCTCCAGCGCTGCCCGTCGGAACGCCCATTCGCGCGCGACACCGGCCGGCAGATCTTCCAGCCAGCCCAGCCTTCGACCGGGGAAGTAGCCACACAGCGCCGTCATGGCCGGCATGAACAGATGCCAGCGGACGAACATGCGCCACCGATGGGCAGGTGCGTAGTCGCGCCAAAAGGCGTATTGCGCGCCGACACTGAGAAAGCGGTCCACTTCGGTCGCCGCGCTGGCGAAACCGGGCAAGAAGCCGCCGATGCTATGACCCACCGCGATCAGCGGTCCATCCGGATTGCGCTGGCGCATCCAGCGGACCACGGCATCGAAATCCAGATCGCCCCAGTCGCGCCAGCGAATATCGGCGCCGCGCAGAGAGGCCGGTCGCGAACCGCCAATGCCACGGTAATCGTAGGTCAGCACCTGATAGCCGTGATCGCCGAGAAAGCGTGCGTAATGTGCGTAATAGCGCGCCAACACCCCGGTTGCGCTGCTGACGATCACCGCGCCGCGCGGCTCGCCGAAGGGCTGCCAGAGCTGCGCCGATAGCGCGTAACCATCTCGACAGGTGATTGAAACGGACGTAGGCATGGCACACCAGGCAGCAACGATCGTTTCGCAACCATGCCTTCGAACTCGCCGATTGGCCAGTAGCAGCGCGCCATACCCTGGATCATCGCAGCCGAAATGGAGGTGAAGCGACAACTGGGACGGCGCGCCTGCCCTTGTTAAGCTCCACCGCCTTTCAACCGGCAGCGAGTGGCTTTTATCGATTACTCAACAGCAACCGGCAGCTTGTTGTTGTCGAACATTTCCCACCGTGGCGGTGACCGCCGCCATACATCCCCTGCCGTTCTATTCGAAAGCCGGGCTGCGACAAAATCGGAGTTTATCCATGCAAAGCGATCAGCTGATCGTATTCGCCGTGCTGGCCGTGACACTTGGTTTGTTCATCTGGAATCGTTGGCGCTACGACATCGTCGCGCTCGGTGCGCTCCTGGTGGCGACCCTGACCGGTATCGTGCCGGTCGAGGAGGCCTTCATGGGCCTGGGCCATCCGGCCGTGATCAGCGTCGCGGCGGTGCTGGTGCTCAGCCGCGGCCTGCTCAACGCCGGCGTGGTCGACGCCATGGCTCGGCACCTGACGCGCGTCGGCGAGCGCCCCTCGGTCCAGGTTTTGACGCTGACCGGTATCGTTGCGCTCTGTTCCGGCTTCATGAACAACGTCGGCGCGCTGGCGCTGTTCATGCCGGTCGCCGTGTGGATGGCGCACCAGAGCGGGCGGTCACCGTCGTTCCTGCTGATGCCGCTGGCGTTCGGCTCGCTGCTCGGCGGCACCCTGACGCTGATCGGCACGCCGCCAAACATCATCATTGCCGGTTACCGCCGCCAGGTCGCCGATGCCCCGTTCGGCATGTTCGACTTCTTGCCGGTGGGCCTGGCCATCACCCTGGGTGGAGTCCTGTTCATTGCCCTGCTTTGGCGCCTGACGCCGCGCCGTGAGAATGCCGCCGACGACGGGCAGCTGTTCGAGATCAATGCCTACCTGACCGAGTTGAAGCTGCCTGAGGGCAGCAAATTCATCGGTCGTACCCTGCACGAACTGATGACCGCCAGCGGCGAGGGCGACGTGCTGGTGACCGCACTGGTGCGCGACGGCCGAAAAGTCGGCATGCCATCGATGTACGAGGTGCTGCGCGACGGCGACATCCTGTTGGTCGAAACCGACTCGGACAGCCTCAAGGCATTCCTCGACAGCACCAAACTGGAGCTGGCCGCCGATGCTGACGGCAAGGAGGAAGCGCGTGAACTGGCACGCGAGCGCAAACACGCCGACAAGAATGGCGATGCGGACAAACCCGCCGACGCGGATGACGGCTCCAAGGAACGCGCCCTTGCCGAAGCCATCGTCACGCCACAGTCTTCCCTGGTCGGCACCACAGCGACAGGCATGGCGCTGCGCGAGCGGCATGGCGTGAACATCCTCGCCGTGGCGCGGCAAGGCCAGCGCCTGAACGAGCGACTCAGCCGGATCCGTTTCGCCGCAGGCGACATCCTGCTGGTACAGGCGCGCGAGGACCAGTTACAGGCGACATTGAACAATATCGGTTGCCTGCCTCTGGCCTCACGCGGGCTGCGCATCACGGCACCGCGACAGGTGATGCTGGCGAGCAGCCTGTTCGCCGCGTCACTGCTCCTGATCGCCCTCGGTGTCCTGCCGGCCGCGGTGGCCCTGGTGGCCGGCGCGTTGGCGATGGTGCTGGTCGGGCTGGTGCCGCCGGGCGAAATCTACAAGAGCATCGACATGTCGATCATCGTCCTGATCGCCGCCATGCTGCCGATCGGCGAAGCGCTCGAAAGCACCGGCGGCTCGCGGCTGATCGCCGACGGCCTGCTCGCGCTGGGGCAATCCGCACCGCCTGCCGCTACCGTGGCGATTCTCATGGGCGGGGTCATGCTGCTGTCGAACGTGGTGAACAATGCCGCCGCCGCGGTGCTGGCCGCGCCGGTGGCGATCAGCCTGTCACGCGGCATGGAGGCCTCCGCCGATCCGCTGCTGATGGCAGTCGCCATCGGTGCATCCTGTGCCTTCCTCACGCCCATCGGCCATCAATCCAACACGCTGGTCATGGCACCGGGCGGGTACCGTTTCGGTGACTACTGGCGCCTCGGGCTGCCCCTGTCGATCCTGGTCATTCTCGTCGCGGTCCCGGTGATCCTCTGGGTGTGGCCGCTCTAGCCGGTCATCTCCTGCCGTCTGGAACAGGAAACTGTTACAAGCCGGCAATGCCCTAGATATAGGGCGCGGTAGCGCGCGTCGCTGGCGCCCCGAATAACGAGCAGACTACCGCAAAGAAAAGGCCCGCAAAGCAGTGACCCTATCCGAAGCAGAACAGCTCAGGCGCCATACCCGCTCGCTGGAAGACGAGATTGCGCAGTTGCGTGCGCGGCTGGAACCCCTCCAGGCCGAAACGGCTCTGGGCTCGCCGGCATGCGATGCGCAATACCGCACGCTGCTTGGCGCCATCGACACCGGCTTCTGCGTCGTCCAGATGCGCTTCGATGACGAGGGGCGCGCGGTGGACTATTGCATCGTCGAGGGCAACGCCGCCTACGAACGCATGACCGGCCTCTCCGACTCGCAAGGCAAATGGGTCAGCGAGATCGCCCCCGATCTCGAACGGCACTGGTTCGACACCTATGGCCGCGTCGCCCTGACCGGTATCGGCGAGCGCTTCGAGAATGCCGCCTTGCCTTTCGGACGCTGGTATGACGTCCAGGCGCTGCGGATCGGCGATCCAGCCGAACACAGGGTCGCCATTCTGTTCAACGACATCTCGGATCGACGTCGCGCCGAGTTGGCGCTGGCCCAGAGCGAAGCCCATTGGCGTGGCCTGTTCGAGAACCTGGAGGAAGGCCTGGTGCTGGGCGAAGTGGTGCGCGACGAGCAAGGACGCGTGGTCGACCTGCGCTACCTGCACGTCAACGCGGCCTGGGGCGAGATCGTCGAGATCGACCCGGCGCTGGCCCGCCTGCGGACCTACCGGCAGCTGTTCGAAAGCGACCCGCACTGGATCGAGGAAACCGGGGCGGTCGTCGACACCGGCGTGCCGGCGATCTTCATTCGCGCGATCGGCAGCCGCGGTCGCTGGTACGAGGGTCGCACGCACCGCTTCGAGAACGACAAGTTCGCCACGCTGTTTCGCGAAATCACCGACAGCCATGCCGCCGAGGCCCGGCGTAACGGCCTACTGGAGCTGAGCGACCGCCTGCGCGACATGCAGGACATCGCCGAGATGGCCTACACCACCGCCGAAATCCTCGGCCGTACGTTGCAGGGCAGCCGTGCCGGCTATGGCGTGATCGATGCCGACCAGATGACGCTCATGGTGGATGGCGACTGGACCACGCCCGGCACCGTCAGCGTCGCGGGCAAGCACTACCTGCCCGATTCCGGTACCCATGTGCATGAGTTGATGCGCGGAGAGACGGTGAGCATCAGCGACACCCGGAGTGATCCGCGCACGCGGGACAGCCAGACCGCACTCGAGCGCTTCGGCGTTCGCGCGCTGATCAACGTACCGATCGTCGAGCAGGGCCGGACGGTGGCGATGATCTTCGTCAACGCGAGCGAACCCCGTATCTGGACCGAGGCCGAGGCGACCTTCGCTCGTGAAGTGGCCGAACGCACCCGGGGCGCCATCGAGCGCCGGCGTGCCGAACAGAACCTGCAGGCCCTCAATGCGCGGCTGGAAAGCCTGGTCACCGAGCGCACTGCGGAGCTGGCGCGCTCCGAACAGCAGTTGCGCCAATCGCAGAAGATGGAAGCGGTTGGCCAGCTCACCGGTGGCCTGGCGCATGACTTCAACAACCTGTTGTCAGGCATCAACGGCAGCCTCGAGCTGCTGCAGCTGCGCCTGCGTCAGGGGCGCTTCGACGGGCTGGACCGCTACATCGACGCCGCGCAGAGCTCGTCCCGACGCGCTGCTGCACTGACCCACCGGCTGCTCGCCTTCTCCCGCCGACAGACCCTCGACCCGCGTCCGACCGACATCAATCGGCTGATCATGGGCATGGAGGAGCTGGTTTCACGCACGGTCGGGCCAGCCATCGAATTGCAGATCCGCCCCGCCAGCGGGCTCTGGCTGACCATGGTCGACTCCAATCAGCTGGAAAACGCCCTGCTCAACCTGTGCATCAACGCACGTGACGCCATGCCCAATGGAGGGCAACTGGTGGTCGAGACGGGCAACCTGGACATGGACCGCGCCACTGCCCTGGCCCGCGACGTGCCGGCGGGCGACTATGTGTCGCTGAGCGTCTCGGACAACGGCAGCGGCATGACGCCAGGCGTCGTGGCCAAGGCGTTCGACCCCTTCTTCACCACCAAACCCATCGGCATGGGCACCGGGCTCGGTTTGTCGATGATCTACGGCTTCGCCCGTCAGACCGGTGGTCAGGTGGAAATCCAGTCCCGCGAGGGCGAAGGCACACGGGTGGTGCTCTTCCTGCCCCGCCACCTCGGCCCGGCAGAGCAGCCCGACACTCCGCAACCCCTGGGCGACGCCCCGCGCGCCAAGGCGGGCGAAACCGTGCTGGTGGTCGATGACGAGCCGACCATTCGCATGCTGGTCGTCGAAGTGCTGCATGACCTCGGTTACGCCGCCCTCGAAGCCGCCGACGGCCCGTCCGGGTTGAAGGTACTGCAGTCCGACGCGCGAGTCGACCTGCTGGTCAGCGACGTCGGCCTGCCGGGTGGCATGAATGGTCGGCAGATGGCGGACGCCGCCCGGGTCGCCCGCCCGGACCTGAAAGTCCTGTTTATCACCGGCTACGCCGACACCAGCATCCTTGGCGATGGTCATCTGGCCGAGAACATGCACGTGATGACCAAACCCTTCGTCATGGACGAGCTGGCCGTGCGCATCCAGGAGCTGATTCGTGGCGGATGAGCCGCCGCACGTCAACGGAGGTCGGCGAGCCCTTTGAGCAGCGCCTCGTGAAATACCGGCGGCGCCTCGACCTGCGGCGAATGACCGAGCTCGGGAAACGGCACCAGCGTCGCCTGGGGTATCCGTGCCGCCGCCTGCCGGCCTAGCGCCGGGTAGTCACCCAAGCGTTCGGCGACCGCCTCGGGCGCGCGGTTGGCGCCGGGCGCGGTGCGGTCCTTGCCACCGATCAGCAGCAGGGTGGGCATGCTCAGCCGCTCGAACTCGTGAACGACGGGTTGGGTAAAGACCATTTCCGAGGTTTGCGCCTGATTCCAGGCCACGATCTCCTTGCCCTCCCCTGCATACATACCGGCCAGCATGGTGACCCAGCGGTCGTACTCCGGTTTCCAGTCACCGTTGTAGTAGAACTTGCGCTGGTAGCCCTTGATCTTCTCGAAATCGGTCTTCAGCTCACCCTCGTAGAGCTGGTCGATGTCGGCGTAGGGCACGCCCTCGGCCTGCCAGTCTTCCAGGCCGATGGGATTGACCAGCACCAGCTGCTCGACGAGCTGCGGATAGTTGAGCGCCAGGCGCGACGCGAGCATGCCACCCATGGAGTGACCGATCACTGTGACCCGCTCCAGGTCCAGCGACTGCAACAAGGCCCGCGTGTTGTGCGCCAGCTGGGCGAAGCTGAACTGGTAACCGCGAGGCTTGACCGAACTGCAGAAGCCCACCTGATCCGGGGCGATCACCCGGTAACCGGCTTCGGACAGTACCCGGATGCTCTGTTCCCAGGTTGCCGCGCAGAAATTCTTGCCATGCAGCAGCACCAGTGTGCGGCCGTTCGCCTCTCCTTCGGGCTGTACATCCAGGTAGCCCATCGACAGCGCCTGCTGCTGGGAGGAGAACTCGAAGCGCTGGATCGGGAAGGGATACTCGAAACCTTCGAGCTGTGGGCCATACGCCGGGCGCTGCTCTGCCTGCAGCGGCAGGGCAACGGCAAGACCGGCGATCAACGACGAAACGAGGGCTCTGTTCACGCAGCGACTCCTGGTGGCAGTGATTGACGATGCATCGTGCTGCTGCCCGGAGCCGCCCAGCGGGCCGCGCAAGGCTCAAGCACAACGGTTTCGCCTATCTCGGAGCGCCGCTGCCGGGTAAGGTTCGGGGCACTTTGTATCGACGTGATTCGACCCCGCCGTGGCTCAGTCGGCCTCGACCGGCTGGATGTCGAACCCGATCGTGTTGTCGGCGCTGATGCGAAAGTGCAGCGTCTGCCCGGGCTCGATCCGGGCGGCCTTCTCCCGCAGCAGGTTGCCCATGCCGCAGAGGGTGTCGTCCTCGGGGTCGGATTCGATGCTGACGATGCGCATGCCCGCCGGGACCTGGAGATGCACCTGCTCGCCCACATGGATGCGCGCCGCGATCTTGCGGTCGATCATCACCGCCACGTAGCAGCCACCGCCGCGCAGGCCGAAATCGCGCGTCACTACCACTTCACCGCCATTTTCGACGGGAGTCTGGAAGCCGCGCAGGCGCTCTTGCGGTACGGGTTTGATGTCTTGCGGGTCGGCCTGCCAGGACGAGCAACCGGCCAGCGCCAGCAGGGACAGGAGGGCGAGTGTCAAGCGCATGCGGAGTCTCCGGGAGTAAGCGAAGCGGTCATCTTATGACAGGTTTCGCGTCCGTCCGTGCGCTGTCCGGCAACGGCATCGCGTCACAGCTGATGGTGGCTTCCTGGATAGGGGCGCGTCTCCTCCACGGCCCCGCTTCGATTGAGCACCTCCACGGTGGCCGTCCTGCCGGCCATGAAATGGTCGAGCTCGTTGAGCATCTCGTCCTTGGTCAGGGTGCGCAGCACCGTTTGCCCGGACTTGAGTTCGGTCAGTTCCCAGCCCATCGGGGTGGGATGCGCCTGAAAACTATCCATGCGGAACGACCTTGGCACGCCTGGAAGGCAGTCGGTGCCGGCACTGGGTATCGATCATGGTTCCTCCTGCCCGCGGCTTTCGGTCGGGCCGTCCAGTTCGCTGTCGTCGAAATCGGGATCTTCGCCAGGCTCCTTTTCCCCGCCATCGGTCATGGTGATGTCGGGCGGGTCTTGCTCCTCGTTTTCCTCGGGCTTGCTGTTCATCTCGACCTCGCTGAACGTTGCATGAACTCGATGAATAGGAGCCACCCGGTCGGGCGGACGTTCATCGTCCCGGATGGGCGGTGACAGCCGGCGGAACTTGCCATTGCAGCAACCCCTCTGCTCCACCACACTGCCGCCATTCCCACCTGCACCGGAGCTGAATCATGCCTGCCACCGAACACCTGACGCGCGAGACCATCCTCGCTCACCCGGATGCACTGGATTGCACCATCTACCGCGCCCATGAAACCGACCCGGACGGCGAGGAACGCGACATGGGCGATGCCCGCGTCATCATCGAGGGCCAGTTCGAGCCGCCCCAGGAATGGGACGCCAAAGCTCGCGCCGATTATTTCGACGGCATGCCGGAGGACGCCTTCTTCACCGCCGTCTTCGCCAGCGAAGCCGGTGCGGACTCGAAGGGCTACTTCACGGTCGAGGCGGACGACTACGCCGCGGTGACCGAGCCGGACGGGACCATCGCCATGTTCTATGTCTGCGAGCGACTGGACGATGGCCGCTACGTGCTGCTGCGCGAGGAAGATGACGGCGAGGATTGATCCGCCACCGCACACCGAACCCACGACCGCGCCGACGGGTCTGTTGCAGAGCAGGCCCGTCGTCTTTTCATGACTCAGCCACTCCTTCGCCAAGCCAAGAGGAATCGCATGAGCCCTCTGCAAACCCGCTGGCAATCCCCGGTTTCACGCATGAAGCGGGTCGCCGGCCTTCTTCTTGTACTCGCCGCCCTGCTCTACGTCGTCGCGACCGCCCTGGAACCGCGCCATGCCGCGTGGGGCTACCTGGCTTCCTTCGCCGAGGCGGCGATGGTGGGTGCGATCGCCGACTGGTTTGCCGTCACCGCGCTGTTTCGCCACCCGCTCGGCCTGCCGATCCCGCACACGGCGATCATCCCGCGCAGCAAGGCGCGCATCGGGCAGAACCTCTCCGCCTTCATCACCACGCATTTCCTCGCCACGCCGCTGGTGCTGGCCAAGCTCGAGGCGCTGGACATTGGCGGGCGTCTGGCCGGCTGGCTGCGCCATCCCGACAATGCCGCGGCAGTGGGCCGGCAGCTGACCGCCATCGCCCGCTTTGGCGTCGATTCGCTGCATGACGAGCGCGTGCAGGGTTTCGTCCAGGCCAAGCTGGCCGACCGCCTGCGCAAGATCGACCTCGCGCCCGTCTGCGGCCAGGTCCTCGAAATGCTGACCCGCCAGGGCAAGCACCAGGCGATGCTCGACGAGGCGCTGGTCAAGCTCGATGCGCTGCTGCGGGACGACGATACCCGCGCTCTGGTCGCCGACGCGATCACCGCCGAAGTGCGCACGCTGCGGTATCTGGGGCTGGGCAAGGCGGTGGGAGGCTGGTCGGCGAACAAGTTCGTCGATGGCGTATCGGCGGTCATCGCCGAGGTGGCGAACGATCCGGAGCATCCACTGCGCGAGCGCTTCGACGAGCATGTGGCGCAGTACATCGAGCGGCTCAAGCACGACCCGGCCTATCGGCTGGAAGTCGAGCGAATCGTCGCCCAGCTACTGGAGCATCCCGCCACCACCGACTACCTCAGGACGCTCTGGCAGGAACTGACCGAATGGCTCGAAGCCGATCTGGACAGCCCGGACTCGCGCATCGGGCGTCGCATCGAACGTCTAACCCAGGGGCTCGGCGACTCACTGGCGGCCGATACCGCCATGCGTGCCTGGATCAACGAGCGGCTGATGGATGCGGCACCCGGCCTGCTGGAGCGCTATCGCGGACAGATCGGCAAGTACATCGCCCAGCGCGTGGAGAACTGGGAAAGCCGCGAGCTGGTCGAGCAGATGGAACAGAGCGTCGGCAAGGACCTGCAATACATCCGCATCAACGGCACCCTCGTCGGCGGCCTGGTCGGCCTGATCCTGCACGCGCTGACACAACTGGCGATCGGCTAGGCGCTGCGCAGGCGCAGGCGCAACGGATCGCTGTTGCGTGCGCGCAGCCGTCAGGCTTGCCCGGCGAGACGCTGCAACAGACGCGCCTGCAACTGCTCCAGCGCCTGCGGATCGGCCTTGCCGGCGGCATGCACGCCCAGCCCCTCGCCGGAATAGCGCGGCACGATATGGACGTGGATGTGAAACACCGTCTGCCCCGCCGGCGCGCCGTTGAACTGCGCCACCTGCACGCCATCGGGCTGCAGCTCGTCGACGATGACACGCGTCAGCCGCTGCACCACTGCCATCACCTTGCACAGGGCTTCGGTGTCCACGTCGAGGATGTTGCAGGCCGCCGAGCGCTTCGGGATGACCAGCGCATGGCCGTAGGACTGGGGAAACAGATCGAGGAAGGCCAGGACGTCCTCATCCTCGTACAGCTTGTAGCACGGAGCATCGCCGCGAATGATCTGGGCGAAGATGTTTTGCGGATCGTAGGGCGTGGTCAGGGACACCGGGGACTCTCCAGGGCAGGCGGAAAGCCCCGACCATAGCGGGAACGGTCGTCCACGCCAAGCGGGTGCCGGCGGCCGGCGGCCGGCGGCCAGCCATGCGATCAGCGCAAGGCGTCGGCCTGCGCGGCGTAGTCGTCGCTGTTGACCTCGTGCGTGCGCAGTACCGCTTGGAGCTCGTCACGGATCTGGGGATGAGTGACCTGTTCCAGCAACGCCTCGAGCCGGCGGATGACCCATTTCTGCCCGCGGTCGACCAGCGCCAGCCGCTCGCCCAGATCCGCAATGGCCATGCATTTCTCGTAGAAGGCGCCCCGCTCGTGGCCTGGCTCTGCGCCCAGCAGTCGCAGGCATTCGCGCAGGCGGCGGCAACTGTCCGCCTCGCCGCGATGCACCTGCGTCAATACGCTGCGCTGCACCTCGCTCGTGGCGTCGTCGAGGCTGACGCTGGCGACCTGCGCGCCGGCGCGTTCGGCACTGAGCAATTCGTCCAGCGCCTCGACCAGCTGCTGCCGCTCGATACCCAAGGCCTCTGCCGTCATGTGCTCTCTCCTCTGCCGTTCGCGCCGTTGGCGCCCTGCTGGGCATGCTAGTGGCGCGGCGCAAGGTTGTGGAAATGAAAGTTAATGCGCTCCAGATGCAATCTTTTTGCTTTAACCCAATGCTGCGAGTGGCCGCTCGTTGGAGACCTGAAACCCAGCCGCTCCGACAACGCTGGCAACGACCGCCAGGGTAGACTCGGGCTGCGCGCACGCCGCCGGATACAGGCGCAACATCAGCGTCCCGGTGTGGTCGGAGGCAGATGCGCGTCATCAAGACCTCATCGGAGAGCCATCCAATGCATGATCTGTCTCGCTTCGCCATCACCCAGAAATGGCCCGCCAGCTACCCGGATCGCCTGCAGCTCTACTCGCTGCCCACGCCGAATGGCGTGAAGGTCTCGATCATGCTGGAAGAGATCGGTCTGCCCTACGAGCCGCACCTGGTCAGCTTCGAGAGCAATGACCAGCTCTCCGAGGAGTTTCTTTCGCTGAACCCGAACAACAAGATCCCGGCGATTCTCGATCCCGACGGCCCGGGTGGCGAGCCGCTGGCGTTGTTCGAGTCCGGCGCGATCCTGCTCTATCTGGCGGAAAAGACCGGCCAGCTCATCCCCGAGGACACGGCGGCCCGCTACGAGACGATCCAGTGGCTGATGTTCCAGATGGGCGGCATCGGGCCAATGTTCGGCCAGCTCGGCTTCTTCCATAAGTTCGCCGGCAAGGACTACGAGGACAAACGTCCGCGCGACCGCTACCTCGCCGAAACCCAGCGCCTGCTTGGCGTACTTGAAAAGCGCCTGGAAGGCCGCGACTGGCTCATGGGTGGGCGCTACAGCATCGCCGACATTGCCACCTTCCCCTGGGTGCGCAATCTGGTGGGCTTCTACGAAGCGCGCGAACTGGTGGAGTTCGAACGCTTCGTCAACGTGCAACGGGTGCTCGACGCCTTCGTCGCGCGTCCGGCTGTGACCAAGGGGCTGAACATCCCGCCGCGCGGCTGAGCCTGCGGCGCCCTGTGCGAGACTGACGATGCCCTGCCTGACCACCCTGGAATTTCCCGACGTCGACCAGCGGCGTTACGAAGCGCTGGGTGCGCGGCTCGCCTCGAGCGGCCCGCCGCCGGGTGTGATCTTTCATGCCTGCGCGGCGATCCCTGGCGGTTGGCGCATCGTCGAGCTCTGGGAAAGCCAGGCGGCCTTCGATACGTTCGTCGAGAACCGGCTGCTACCCGCCGCACGCGCCCTGGCGTGGCCGGAACCTTCACGTCGAGAATGCGTACCGACCCATCACGCCGGCCTGGTCGGACGGTGACGCCGCCGCGTCAAGAACACCCCCGATTGTCGATTCCCGCTCCCGCCAAACGACCATGATCGGAAGCCGTTGTCCGCCGCCCTCGGCGCGCGAACAGAACCCAGGCTATACCGACAGTGCACGAGCTACGTGCCAAGACCCCATGTTCAACCCGACAGGAGCGCCCATGAAAATCACCCCCTATCTCACCTTCGACGGCCAGGCACGCGACGCTTTCACCCTCTACCAGCAGGTGCTGGGCGGAAACCTGGAGATGATGACCTTCGCACAGGCCCCCGAGCCGGAGCATTTTCCGGCCGAGCACCGCGAGCGGATCATGCACGTCTGCCTGACCCTCGGTGACTTTCGATTGATGGCCTCCGACACCATGCCGGGCGATCCGGCCTGTGGCGGCGCGCCGTACGAAGGCATCAAAGGCTGCTCCATCTCGCTGCACCCAGAAACCATCACCGAGTGCGAACGGGTGTTCGATGGGCTCGCGGAGGGTGGCCAGGTGATCATGCCGCTGGAGAAAACCTTCTGGGCCGAACGCTTCGGCATGTTCGTCGACCGCTTCGGCGTGTCCTGGATGGTCAACTGCGAGCCCGCCTAGACGCGGAACGGAGCCGGACTGGCGCGCGGCCGGCCATGGCTTGGTCGCCGCCCGCTTTTGTTATAACGTATCGCGCCACACATCGCGCGACCGTTTCGCGCACGCCCTGCAAGCTCGCTTCGAGTAATTCATGCCCGCCCCATCCGCTACGCCACCCCCCACGATGCGTCTGCAATCGATCGACGCGCTTCGCGGGCTGGTCATCCTGTTCATGCTGCTCGACCACGTCCGCGAGACCTTCCTGCTGCATCTGCAGGTGCCTGATCCGATGGATGTCAGCGTCACCGAACCGGCATTGTTCTTCAGCCGTACCCTGGCGCACCTGTGCGCGCCGGTGTTCATTTTCCTCACCGGTCTCTCGGCGTTCCTGTACGGCGAAAAGCACGACGGCCGCAGCGCCGTCTCGAGCTTTCTGCTCAAGCGCGGCCTGTTTCTCATCGTGCTGGAGTTCACCCTGGTCAATTTCGCCTGGACCTTCCAGTTCCCGCCCAGCGTGATTTATCTCCAGGTGATCTGGGCCATCGGCTTGAGCATGCTGGCACTGGCTGCGCTGCTCTGGTTACCCCGCGGGCTGCTCGCCACGCTGGGCCTGGTCATCGTCGCGGGGCACAACCTGCTCGACCCGCTGCAGTTCACCGAAGGCTCGGCGCTGCATGTGCCCTGGGCAATACTGCATGACCGCGGCTGGATCGAGCTCTCCGACGGCCTGCGCCTGCGCACCTCGTACCCGCTGCTGCCCTGGATCGGCGTCATCGCACTGGGCTATGCGGCGGGCCCCTGGTTCGCCCGTGGCGCGGATTCGGTGCCACGGCAGCGACACCTGCTCAACGCCGGGCTGGTTGCGTTGTTGTGCTTCGCCGCGCTGCGGTTGATCAACGGCTACGGCGAGCAGACCTGGAGCAGCGGTGAGGATGGGCTGCGCACGCTGATGAGTCTACTCAACGTCACCAAGTATCCACCCTCCCTGCTGTTTCTCTGCCTTACCCTCGGCTGCGGGCTGCTACTGTTGCGCGCCTTCGAGCGCCACCAGACGCAGCGCTGGCTGAAGCCACTGACCGTCTTCGGCGCGGCCCCCATGTTCTTCTACCTGCTGCACCTGTACGTGCTCAAGTTGCTCTACCTGGCGGCCGTGGCGATCTGGGGCCTGAATCAGGGCAGCCATTTCGGCTTCGATGCGGTCTGGCCGCTCTGGGTCTGGACGCTGGTGCTTGCCGTGGCGTTGTTCCCAGCCGTGCGCTGGTTCGCGGACCTGAAGGCACGGCGGCGCGATATCGAGTGGCTCAAATACCTCTGATCCCGTTCGCCTCCGCGGTCGACCGTCCCAAGGTCGGCCGCGTGGGATCGTGCGAGCCGTGTCGGCGTTGATCAACGGCTCGACGGCGCGTCACGCCGCTGGCCCGGACCGGCTCAGCGCGCCCGGCCACCTGCACCCAGGGCGACAAGGAAGAGGCCCGGCAGGACGAAGCCGGGCGCCATCCAGACGAAGGTCTCCGCGTCGGTGCTCAGGCCGATGCCAACGCAGGCCAGGCCCGTGGCGAGCATCGGAACGGCGGTGATCAGGTAGGGGGATCTGCGCGAGCGCATGCATGGGGCTCCGGGCGGGACAGGTCGATATAGGCAAGACCCTGCGAGGACGCCGATGGTTCGCCGCGCTCAGCTGCGGCTCGTCAGGGTTTCGAGCAGAGCGCGCATATCCTGCCAATGCGAGCCCTCCCAGAACAGCTTGTCGCACCCGTCGCAGCTGAGGATGCGCTCATGGCGCTGCCGGACCCTATCCGGCAGCCGGTGCAGCACGTCCTGTTTGCGTACCGCCTTCAACGGTCGGTTGCAGCCCATGCACAGGCTGAAGGGTTGTGCATGACCAGCCAGATCCAGCCGCGCGTAGAGTTCACGCAGTTGTTCGACGGGCTTGAGCGCGTGCACGTAGCAACCATGCGACACCACCCGATGCATCAACAGGGCGCGATCACGCGTCAGCAGGATGCGCCGCTCGCGGTTGGCGAGTTCAGCCATTGGCCGGTCTTCGTAGGCATTGTCATAGAGCGTGTCGAAACCGGCCATGCGCAGCAGCCTGGCCAATCCGCCGAGGTGGGCATCAGCGACAAAGCGCAGCGGGCCCGGCGGGAGTGGGTCGATAGTGGTAAGCCCCGAGATGTCCAGCTGTTCGAACTTCGGATAGACGGCCACGCGGTCGCCGTGGTCGACAGGCCAGTCCAGCCCGGCCGGCTGGCCGTTGACCAGCACCAGCGCCACCTCCGTGTGCGGCACGCCGAGCGCCTCGATCATGTGTTTGGTCGTTGCGGCTCGGGCGCAATGGCAACTGAAAGCCAGCCCGCGGCGGTCCAGCGGGAGGAAGTCGTTCAACCTGGCATAGAAGCGAAAGGTGGCGTAGGTCATGCGGCCCCGGCAACGCCGCCGCATGCCTTGCAGTCCCGGTGCGGCGGGTCACGCTCTCCTGATGGCTGTCGTTCAGATCAACTTATAGCCGATCGTGGCGAGCATGACCGCCAGGCAGGGCCGCAGCACGGCATCCGGGACGCGACCCGAGAGGTTGCTGCCCAGGTAGATGCCCGGCAGCGAACCGATCAGCAGGTAGGTCAGGATGGTCCAGTCCATGTTGCCCATGCTGGCGTGCCCGAGGCCCGCCACCAGAGTCAGCGGCACGGCGTGGGCGATCTCGGTGCCCACCAGGCGGCGCGTGGCGAGCAGCGGGTAGAGAAAGAACAGCGCCACGGTGCCCAGTGCGCCGGCGCCGATGGAGGTCAGGGTCACCACCGCCCCGAGAATGACACCGACGCCTACCGTCAGCCCGTCCAGGCCGCGTGGGGACAGCCGCGGCGTCGGCCCGGAGAGCCTCGCCGCCAGGGCCAGCAAGCGCTTCTTGAACAGCACGGCCGCCGCCGTCAGCACCAGTACCACGCCGAGTGACTGCTTGATGAGGGTATTCAGCGTTTCCTGGTCCGAATGCAGACCCTTGAGCAGCCAGAGCGTCAGCGCCGCCGCCGGCACGCTGCCCAGGGCCAGCCAACCGGTGATCGACCAGTCGATGTTGCGGTTCTTCTGGTGCACCCAGACGCCACCCGCCTTGGTGATCGCCGCGTAGAGCAGGTCCGTTCCGACTGCCGCGGCCGGATTGACGCCGAACCAGAGCAGAATCGGCGTCATCAGCGAGCCACCGCCCACCCCCGTCATACCGACGATGAACCCCACCAGCAGGCCCGCCACCACAAAGCCCAGCACACCCAATTCCATCACGCGCTTCCACTTGAACGCCCGTACGGGCCAGATCGAGGCGTGCAGCATAACGGCGCGGACTAGCAATCCTTAATATAAGTTCGTGCTTTCTTAGTATCTAAAAGATATATGTACGCGCATTGTCGTGCAGTCCGGTTGCGGTGTGAGCGCCAAGGCAGGACCATGCCAGACCTCGATCGAACCCAGGAGCGGCGCGTGGATCTGCTTTTTCTCGGCACTTCGTCCGGCACCCCCACCCGGGCCCGTAATGTCAGCGGCATCGCCCTGGTCGAGGGCAGCGGCAAGGGCTGGTATCTCATCGACTGCGGCGAAGCGACCCAGCACCAGCTGCTGCGCACGCCGCTGACGCTGCATGGCTTGCGCGCGATCTGCATCACGCACGTACACGGGGACCACTGCTACGGCCTGCCCGGTCTGCTCGCCAGTGCTGGCATGGCCCGGCGCCAGGAACCGCTGGACATCATCGCGCCTGCCGCCATCGAAGGTTGGGTGCGCACGACCTTGCAGATGAGCCAGAGCGGCCTGCCCTATGAGCTGCGCTTCCATGCCACCGAGCAGTTCCAGCAATGGCGCAACGCACAGGTGATCGTCACCGCCACCGCCCTGTCACACCGTGTCCCGAGCTGGGGCTTCGCCTTTACCGAGGCACGGCCCGACCCGCGCCTGGACATAGCGCGGCTGGAGCGTGACGGCATCCCACGGGGACCGATCTGGGGCCAGCTGGCCCGCGGCAACGACGTCGACCTCGAAGGTCGAGCGCTGCGCAGCGACCACTACCTGCTGCCCACCCGACCACCTCGCCGCCTGGTGATCGGCGGCGACAATGACCGCCCCGAGCTGCTGCGCGAGGCCTGTCACGGCGCCCAGGTGCTGGTCCACGAGGCCACCTACACCCAGGCCGTCGCACAAGCCGGCAAGACCGAGTTCGGTCACAGCACGGCAGCCCAGGTCGCCGAATTCGCGCAGTCGGTCGGGCTGCCGAACCTGGTTCTGACTCATTTCAGCCCGCGCTACCAGAACCAGCCGGGCCGCGGACTCTCGATCGAGGACATACGAGCCGAGGCCGCCCACTGCTTCTCCGGCACCCTGGTCCTCGCCGAAGACCTGCTGCGGCTGCACCTGGACACGCAGGGCACCCTGCACGCGCCAGAACGGTAGCGACAGCATGGCTCCGGCGTTGAAGGGCCCGTGCTAGAGCGGATACGCTCTCCAAAACCCTAACCAGAGGCACCCCCTGATGAGCGCCAACCAAACCCAACTGCACGACAGCCCGGCCCGCTACGGCACGCTCAGCCGATTCTTTCACTGGAGCATGGCTGCCATTCTCGCCTGGCAGTTCGCGACCGCACTGGCCCACCTGCAGCTCGAAGACACGGCAATCGAAGGGTTTCTCTGGGGCACCCACAAGGTCGTCGGCCTGTTGCTGATCATACTCATCGTTTTGCGTGGGCTCTGGTCGCTGCACAACCGAGGCCATCGCCCGGCCTCGCTCAGCCTCATGGCCAAGCTGGGTCACCTCGCCCTGTACACGCTGATGCTCGTCGTGCCGGCGATCGGCCTGTTGCGTCAGTATGGCTCCGGGCGCGCGTTCGAGCCGTTCGGCCTTCCGCTGATGCCCGGGTTCGAAGGCGGCTCGATCGGCTGGATGACCGCACCCGGCGTGCTGCACAGCTGGCTGGGGTGGCTCCTGCTGGTGCTGATCGTCGGCCACATCGCCATGGTCTACGTTCATCGTCGCCGTCCACGCGACGAGGACGTCCTGGCCCGCATGCTGGGCAACCGTCAGCCGTCTTCGGCAGGATCGAGGTAGGCACCGCGCGGGAATTGCGAGACGGGCCTCAGTCTGGCGGAAATCGCAACGGTCGCCCGTTTTCCGCCCTGGAAACATGAGCATTCAAAATACCGCCACATTCGAGATACGTTCTCGTTTACAAGCCATTCTCAAAAACCTAGGCTTCCCGTTGTTGTCCGGACCGGGAGGCCTACGCCCTCAGCGGTAGCTGTGTCGTGATCGGCGGCCCGCCCTGCTGCGGATGATCGGCTTCCTTCGGTTTCGCCTGCATCGATGTTCACCGTGCGCTGGCGGAACGTCCAAGCGCACCCCTAGCCCCCGCCTCATCAAACAAGGAACGAACGACCCATGCTCAAGCCCCTTGCCTGTGCCCTGCTTCTCGGCGCGATCGCACTGCCCGCCACTGCCCATGAACTCTGGCTCGAACGCGACGGTAAAGGCCCCGTCAAGCTCTATCTGGGCGAGCCCGACCAGGACGTGCTGGAGCGCGGCGAGACCATCGCGGCACTCGCGCCGACAACCAGACTGCTTGGCGCCGAGACCGCAAACACGGCGGCCCTCGACGTGCGCGAGGACCATCTGGAAGTCAGCGTCGAAGGGGACGGTGACGTACGTGCCACCAATGACCAGGTGTGGGAACCCTGGAAGAACGACCAGGGCGAAGTGACTGCGGCCCTGATGCATGCTCGTCATGGCCGGACCGAAACCCAGCCAGGCATGGACTTCGAACTGGTCCCGGTGAAAGCAGGCGCCGACCGCTTCACCCTGCTGTTCAAGGGCGAGCCGGTACCGCAGAACGACGTCATGCTGATCACCCCGGACAACCAAGCCCGGAAACTGCAGACCGATGCCAGCGGCCAGGTCAGGGTGCCGGTCGAGGGCGCCGGCCGTTATATCGTCGCGAGCGGTCACGAAGCGCCGGCCAACGGGCAAAAGGTCGCTGGCAAAGCCGTCGACAAGCTGTACTACGGCACCACCACCAGCTTCAACGTCGACTAAGCGGTCGCGAAAAGGTCGCCCTTCGCGTCATGCGGCGCGAAGGGTTCGGCTATTCGCCTCACGCCGTCTGCGTGCACGAAGCATCCCCTCCTGCAAGCACAACGGTTCCTATAGAAGCCGGCTCGCCGGCGATGACGGCTACATGACGGTCCATCGAGCGGCCTGATCGCCAGCAAGCTGGCTCCTACACAGCGTTTGGCCACCTGCGAAACACGCCTACCGCCGTTACTCAGCCCTCTACCTCGCTCCACTGCTTGTTCAGGCGCTTGTCGGACACCGGCATCCGGGTGCCCAGTTGCTGCGCCCAGAGCGAGACGCGGTATTCCTCGAGCATCCAACGGTATTGCTGAAGTGCCGGATCACGCTTGCCTTCCTGCTGATGCTTCTTCTGGCGGGCCTGGTACTGCTCCCAGTAACCGCTGATCTCGCCAGTCCAGACGCGGTCGCGCTGCAGCTGGGCGCCGACCTTGTCGAGGCGTTGCTCGATGGCCTTCAGGTAACGGGGGTATTCCTTAAGCCACTCGGGCGGGGTGTCACGCACGAAGCCGGGGTAGATCAGGTTTGCCAGTTGCGCCTTGATGTCGTTCAGCGCCACCGCCTGGGCCAGGTCGATCTTGCCCTTGAAGCGCTTCTGCAAACCCTGGCGCAACTTGAGAATGTCGAGGACCCGCCGAGCCAGGCGCTCGGCGTGTTCGGTCCAGCTGCCACGTTTCTGCTCGGCCAGCGAAGCCAGGGCAGAACCATCGCGCGGCAGCGGGGAGACTCCGTCGAGAATGACCTCGTCGAGGCTGGCCAGCAGGATGTCCTCGACCAACGCATCGGGCTTGCCCATGTCGCGGTAGAGCAGGCTGAGCTCGGTGAGCCCGGGCAGCTTGCCGCGCAGGAACTTGGCCTGCTCGCTCAACTGCTGGAGCAGCAGGCGCTGCAGGGCGCGGCGGTGCTGATACTCCGCTTCCGCCTGGGTTGAGAAGCGGCCTTCCTTCACGACCCCACCCTCTTCCACCAGCGCCGGGTAGACGGTCATCGAAAGGCCGGCGACCTTCTGCTGGGCCTTCTCCGGCACCGCCTCGAAGGCACGCGCTTCCACTGGCTTATCCGCCTCGGCCTGCTTCGGCGGCATGGCCAGCGCGGCCTGGCTGGCTTCGGCGAAGCGCGCGGTCAGTGCAGCGAGGTCGCGCCCCTCACCCAGGTACTTGCCCTTGGCGTCGACCACCTCGATGTTCATCCGCAGGTGACGCTCGAGGCTGGCGACCGCTTCCGGCCAGGCCTTGTCGGGGATGCGCGCCCCGGTCATGCGCTGCAGCTCGCGGCCGAGCGCCTCGAACAGCGAGCCCTGGCCAAAGGTGATCTTGCCGAGCGCGGCGCCGACGAAGTCCGGTACCGGCACGAAGTTCTTGCGAATCGCCTTCGGCAGCCCGCGCACCAGCGCCACCGCCTTGGCTTCGATGAGCCCCGGCACCAGCCAATCCAGCCGATCGGCCGGCAGCTGCGGCAACAAGGGCGCCGGTACGCGCAACGTCACGCCGTCGCGCTCGCTGCCCGGCTCGAAGTCGTAACTGAGCGGCAGTTGCAGATCGCCCAGCTGCAGGGCATCGGGGTATTGCGCGGCGGTGACTTCGCGCGCATCGCGGGCAAGCACATCCTCCTCGCGCATGATCAGCAGCTGCGGGTCCTTGGCGCCCTCGCGCTTGTACCAGCTGTCGAAGGTCGCGGTCTGGTAGATATCGGCCGGCAGGCGCGCATCGTAGAAGGCGAATAGGGTTTCCTCGTCGGCGAGGATGTCGCGCCGGCGGGCCTTGGCTTCCAGCTCGTCGAGGCGCTCGAGCAACTGGCGGTTGGCGCTGAGCGCACGGGCGCGGCTGTTGATATCGCCGCGCACAAGCCCCTCGCGAATCAGCAGCTCGCGCGACAACGCCGGCTCGATCGGCCCGTAGTGCACCGGGCGGCGGCCGACGATGATCATGCCGTACAGGGTGACCTGCTCGAAGGCGACGACCTGGCCGCGCTTCTTCTCCCAGTGCGCTTCGAAGTGGTTGGTCTTTATCAAGTGCCGGGCCAGCGGCTCGATCCAGTCCGGTTCGATCTTGGCGACCATGCGCGCGAACAGTTTGGTGGTCTCCACCAGCTCGGCGGCCATCACCCAGTTCGGCCTCTTGCGGCCGATGACGCTCGACGGATGGATCCAGAAGCGCCGCTGACGCGCGCCCAGGTAATCGCCGTCTTCGGTCTTGCTGCCGACCTGGCTGAGCAGGCCGGCGAGAATGGCCTTGTGCACGGCCGCGTAATCCTTCGCGCGAATAGCTGCCTCGTTCGCTTCGGCCTGTTGGGCGAGCTTGGCGTTGACGCGCTTGTCGGTGGTGCGCTCGGGTTGGGTGCCGGCTTCGGCCTGACGCGTGGAAAGTCCTTCGGCGTTTTCCACCCTAGGGTTTCGGCGCGCCCCAGGCTTTTCGTGGGGTGGATGGCCGGAGCCATCCACCGTCTTGTTCGCGCCCAGCTTCAGCTCACGGACGATCAGCGTCAGCTGGCGATGCGCGTCGCGCCACTCGCGCAGACGCAGGTAGTTGAGGAAGTGCTTCCGACACCAGGTCCGCAGCGCGTTGGAGCCCAGCGCCTGGCGCTGCTCCTCGAAGCCGCGCCAGAGGTTGATCAGCGCGGCGAAGTCCGAGTCCGGATCCTTCCACTGCGCATGCGCCTGGTCTGCCTGGGTCTGGCGATCGGCCGGGCGTTCGCGCACGTCCTGCACCGAGAGCGCGCTGGCAACGATCAGCACCTCGTTCAAACTGCCGAGGTTGGCCGCCTCGAGCAACATGCGACCCAGCCGCGGATCGATCGGCAGGCGCGCCAGCTGGCGACCGAGCGGCGTCAGCTGATTCTCGCGGTTGACCGCCGAGAGCTCCTGCAAGAGGTTGAAGCCATCGCTGATGGCCTTGCCGTCCGGCGGTTCGATGAAGGGGAAGTCCTCGATCTGGCCGAGGCGCAGATGCAGCATCTGCAGGATTACCGCCGCCAGGTTGGTGCGCAGGATCTCGGGATCGGTGAATTCGGGCCGGCCGAGGAAATCCTCCTCGCTGTACAGCCGGATGCAGATGCCCGGCTCGACCCGCCCGCAGCGGCCCTTGCGCTGGTTGGCGCTGGCCTGGGCGATCGCCTCGATCGGCAGTCGCTGGACCTTGGCGCGGTAGCTGTAGCGGCTGATGCGCGCGGTGCCCGAATCGATCACGTAGCGGATGCCAGGCACGGTCAACGAGGTCTCGGCGACGTTGGTGGCCAGCACGATCTTGCGCCCCGGCATCGGCCGGAAGATCTTCTGCTGCTCGGCCGGGGTCAGCCGCGCATACAGCGGGAGCACCTCGGTGTGGCGCAGGTTGGCCTTGCGCAGCACCTCGGCGGCATCACGAATCTCGCGCTCGCCGGGCAGGAACACCAGCACGTCACCGGGCCGCTTGCCGACCTGCTTTTCATGCGCTTCGATCTCGCCCAGCGCGGCGAGGATGCCCTGGTCGACGGTGAGATCGTCCTCGACGCGGTTGCCGTCCTCGTCGGTTTCGGCGGCCAGCGGCCGGTACCAGACATCGACCGGATAAGTCCGCCCCGACACTTCGACGATGGGCGCGTTATCGAAGTGCTGGCTGAAGCGCTCCAGGTCGATGGTCGCCGAGGTGATGATCACCTTCAGGTCCGGCCGGCGCGGCAGCAGCGTCTTCAGGTAGCCGAGCAGGAAGTCGATGTTGAGGCTGCGCTCGTGTGCCTCGTCGACGATGAGGGTGTCGTACTTTTCCAGGAAACGGTCGTGCTGCGTCTCGGCGAGCAGGATGCCGTCGGTCATCAGCTTGACCAGCGTACTGTCCTGGCTGTGATCCTCGAAGCGCACCTGATAGCCAACCAGCTCGCCGACCGGCGTACCGATCTCCTCGGCGACCCGCGTCGCCACGCTGCGCGCCGCCAACCGCCGCGGCTGGGTATGGCCGATCAGGCCATGCACGCCGCGGCCGATCTCCAGGCAGATCTTCGGCAGCTGGGTGGTCTTGCCCGAGCCCGTCTCGCCGGCCAGCACCAGCACCTGATGCTTTTCCAGCGCCGCCTTGATCTCGTCGCGCTTGGCCGCGATCGGCAGCGCCTCGTCATAGCGCATCACCGGCACGCTCCGGCGGCGGGCCTCGACCTTGGCGGCCGAAGCCTGGAAGCGGTCGAGCCACTGCGCCAGAGCCGGCCCATGAATTGGCGCATCACCTGCCTTCTTGCGCAGGTCGTGCAATTGCCGGCGCAGGCGATGGCGGTCAGCGAGCATCACCTGGTCGAGGTTGTTCAACAGTTGGTCAACAGTGGGCGTTGCGTCGGTCATGGACTGCCGTAGGCGAATGCGTGAAGGGCGCGATTGTCGCAGATTTGCCCGGCTGGCCGAAGGGAAAGGGACTGCAGGAGGACCGCGCCGGCAGGCCGGCGCGGTGTTCAGGCGATCAACGGATCCAGTGACCCCAGCGGGACTTCTCCTGGATCTGCTGGATGCGCATCGTGCCGATGCTCTGCTCGGCCGCCGCGGCGATCTCGTCGTCGATCATCTTGGTCGACAGCGAGAGCCAGCTGGTGGTGAACGCGAGCGCATCGCCATGCAGCTCCAACGCCTCGGTGTCGATGTTGGTCAGGTCATCGCACTCGGTGTGGTAGCACGGATCGAACGACTCCCCGGCCGTCCCGCCGTAGCGCTGCGCCTGCTCGACCGTCTTGATGTCCTCAGCGCCGGTGAACAGGCCGCCGAAGGCGATGCCGTCCTCGAAGAACTGCGCATAGTCGGAGCGGAAGTCGATCTCGGTGCCTTCGGAAGGCGCGTTGCGAAGCTGGAAGTAGGAGCGGAACAGGCGCTCGATGGCCCCGGAGCCGGGCGGGCCCTGCAGACCGAAGTCCGACCCGTCGCCGTCATAGATGAAGTTGGCGTAGTTCGGTGAACCGATCATGTCCACGTTCAGGTAGGCCTTGATCTGCTGTTTCTCCTCCTCGGGAAGCTGGTTGACGTAGTAGGTCGAGCCCACCAGCCCTGATTCCTCCGCGCCCCACCAGGCGAAGCGCACCTTGTTCAGCGGGTGCGCCTTGCTCATCAGGGTCGCCATCTCGAGCAGCGCGGCGCTGCCGGAGCCGTTGTCGTTGATGCCCGGCCCTTCGAACACCGAATCCAGGTGCGCGCCGACCATCACCACGTTGTCCGGATTGCCACGCCGGGTCTCGGCCAGCACGTTGAAGGTTTCGGTCCGCTCGCGCACCACGTCAACATTCATGCTCAGCTGCAAACCGTCGGTTCCGGCCCAGGCTACGCCGTTGTCGTAGGTCGCGAACAATACGGGGATGCCGCCCTCGTAATCTTCGCCCAGTGTCGCGACCAGCAGGCCCTTGCGGTCTTCGGTATCGCCCTGGTTGAAGATGATCGCCGCCGAGGCGCCGGCCGCCGCTGCATTGGTCGCCTTCTGCCCGAACGGGCAATCGCCGCGCTGCATGAGGGCGATGGCACCGGCCGGGAAGCCGGCGAAATCTCCCGGCTCGCAACCACTGGTCGAGGTGTTGCCCAGGCCCAGCGCGAGATCGACTGGCACGACCGGTGCCGTGACGTTGCCGGGGTCGGTCTGGTCGGCATAGGTGAAGTCTTCCTCCCAGGTGTACTGCACCGGCTGCGGCGTCACGGCCGCGAGCGAACCGGGGCCTTGCGGGTAGAACGCCAGGAAGGGAAACGCCTGTATCCGCACCTGGTAGCCTGCACGCTCCAGCGTGGTGCGTACGTAGTCAACCGAGGCCTGATAGCCCGGCTGGCCCGAGGCACGATTGCCGTTGTTGAGCGACGCGATGTCCTGCAGGTTCTGCAGATGCGTCATGACGTTGCTCGCCTGCATGCAACGCGGCAGGCCCAGGGGCGTGCCGACCAGCAGCGGTGACTGACAGACCCGCGGGTTGGGTTTTCCGGGGCTCCAGTAGTCGTTGAACGCCTCGACTTCGGAAGTGGGTGCAGCCAGGGCTGCGGTGGAAGCCAGTACAGCGAAAGAAGCAACTACCCGACGTGCATTGTTTTTCTTTTGCATGGGTAACTCATCCTTGCAACGAGATTGATGGGCAGGCCGCGAAATGGCATGCGCCATCGTCCCCTACGGCATCAAGTGGACGCGGCCATGAGCGGGTAGACCGGTCCGCCTGCTCAGTCGTTCGCGCCTGGCGACGGTTGCGCCGTCCGTTGGTCCGATCGCAATGATGGCAATGACAGCCCATTGAAAGCCAACCATGACTGAATGGGCGCGCCGACGGCCGACAACTACGTCCGTCGGCCCGGCTCAAGGCCACTCCCACCAGGCCGATACCCGCGTTACCAGCCTTGCTGTTTTGCCTGCAATCGTCCTACCCATAAGAGACCGGCGCGATCTCCGTCCCGCCTAGGAGTACATGAATGTTTGGAACCCGTTCCGGTATCGCCGGCCAGTTGGGCCTGGCGCTTTCCGGCGTTCTGGCGGTAGTCATCGCCGGGAGTAGCCTGTTCGCGCTGCGCTCGCTCGGCCAGTCCACCGAGCTCGCCCACCGCCAGCATCTGGCCAGCGAGGCGCAGCTGCTGGCCGGCCAGCTCGCCAGCTTCCACCAGACCCTGCGCACCAGCACTCAGCGCCTGGCAACGCTGTTCGAACGGCGTTTCGAATCCGGCCTGACGCTGGGTCCGGCTGTGGACGGAACGGCGCCCTCGCTTTACCTGAACGGTGAACGCCTCAATGGCGACTTCACCCTGGTGGATGAATTCACCAAGCTGACCGGCGGCGCGGCGACGGTGTTCGTGCGCACCGGCGACGACTTCCTGCGTGTCACCACCTCGGTCAAGAAGGAAGACGGCTCGCGGGCCATCGGCACACTGCTCGACCGCAAGCACCCCGGCTATGCCCCGCTTCTCAACGGCCAACCGTACGTTGGCCGCGCGACGCTGTTCGGGCGTCAGTACATGAACCAGTACACCCCGGTCCGCGACAGCAGCGGTCAGGTGATCGCGGTGCTCTATGTCGGCTTCGACTATACCCAGGAGCAGCAGGATCAGTTCCAGACCCTCTCCGAGTTCCGCATCGGCGAGGGCGGCTCGCTGGCTGTGCGTGACGATGCCACCGGCTGGCTGGTGAAGCCCGCCGGTGCCAGCACCCTGGATGAGTTGGATGCCGGAATCGCCAAGGCCGAGCCAAACCAGCCGCTGACCTGGAGCGACGGCAACGAACAGTTCGTCAGTCTCGCCGCACCGGTCGAGAAGGAAACCCTGCACGTGGCGGCCACCCTGCCGCAGGACGAAATCGACGCCTTGATCTGGCGCGTCGGGACTCAACTGGCGCTGGGTAGCCTGCTCGCGCTGCTGCTGGCCGTCGCTGCGACCATCGTCCTGCTGCGTCATCGCCTGCGTCCGCTCGGACGCCTGGTGGAACAGGCCCATGCCTTCGGCGAGGGCAACCTCAAGGTGCGTGTCCCCGTCGTGCGCCAGGACGAGATCGGCGCGCTCACGGCGACCTTCAACCAGATGGCCGAATCGTTGTCCGGTACGGTCGCCAAGGTGCGCACCTCGTCCACCGACGTTACCCAGCGCGCCGATCAGCTCAACAAGCTGGCCACGGGCACCGAGCAGCGCTCGGCCGAACAGGCTACCCAGCTCGATTCCATGGTCAGCGCGGTCCAGCAGTTCAGCGCCACGGCAAGTGAAATCGCCAGCGGCATGCACCGCACCGAACAGCTGACCGTCGAGAACGTCAGCCTCACCCGCGAAGGCGCCGAGTCGATGCGTGCGGCCGCGCGCGCACTGGAGCAGATCGCCCGATCACTGTCGTCCACCGGTGAAGTCATCAACGGGCTCGGTGAGCGCTCGCAGCAGATCGGCGGCATCGTCGGCGTGATCAGCGGCATCGCCGAGCAGACCAACCTCCTGGCCCTCAACGCGGCCATTGAAGCGGCACGCGCCGGAGAACAGGGTCGTGGCTTCGCCGTGGTAGCCGATGAGGTCCGCAGCCTGGCGGCTCGCACCAGTCAGGCCACGCGGGAGATTACCGAAGTGATCCAGTCGGTCCAGGATGAAACCAACCGGGCGATGACCTCCATCGATGAGGGCAACCGTTTGATGGAGCAAGGGCTGGCACTCAACGGCAAGGTCGCCGCGACCCTCGATGACATCCAGACGCACACCGCGCAGACGCTCGATCAGTTCGCCGATATCGCCCGCGCGACCAGCGAGCAGAGCGCCACCGCGTCGGTGCTCAGCCAGAACCTGCACACCGTCGCGCAGGACAACCAGTCTCGCCGCAAGGCCGGTGCCGAACTGGCCAACACCGCGCACGAGTTGAAGCGCCTGGCCGATGCGCTAGAAGGCGAAGTCAACCGCTTCAACTGACGGTGGCGGCCTGCCCCGCCGCCCAGGCCGTAAACGACGAACCCCGCCATGCGGCGGGGTTCTGTTTGGCCGTCTCAGGGCCTATTTCTTGCCGAGCTTGCGCAGCTCTTCGTCGCGCAGCTCGCGGCGCAGGATCTTGCCGACATTGGTGGTCGGCAGGCTGTCACGGAACTCGACGGTCTTGGGTCGCTTGTAGCCGGTGACGTTATCGTGCATGTGCTGCATGACCTGTTCCTTCGTCAGGCTCTCACCCGGTTTGACCACCACGAACAGCTTGATCGCCTCGCCCGACTTGTCGTCCGGCACGCCGATGGCCGCACATTGCAACACACCCGGCAAGGTGGCGAGCACATCCTCGAGCTCGTTCGGGTACACGTTGAAGCCGGACACCAGAATCATGTCCTTCTTGCGATCGACGATACGCAGGTAGCCGTCTTCCTGGATGAGGCCGATGTCGCCGGTCTTCAGCCAGCCATCGGCGCTGAGGATTTCGTCGGTCGCTTCCTGGCGCTGCCAGTACCCTTTCATGACCTGCGGACCCTTCACGCAGAGTTCGCCGATCGAGCCGATCGGCAGCTCGTTGCCTTCGTCATCGATGACCTTGCAGAGCGTCGACGGCATCGGGATGCCGATGGTGCCGATCTGGATCCGCCCGAAGGGGTTGACCGACACGACGGGGCTGGTCTCGGTCATGCCGAAGCCTTCGCAGATCTCGCAACCGGTCACCTGCTGCCAGCGCTCCGCCGCCGCGAGCTGCAGGGCCATGCCGCCAGAGAAGGTAGCCTTGAGCGCAGAGAAGTCCAGCTTGCGGAATTCCTCGTTGTTGCACAGCGCCACGAACAAGGTGTTGAGCCCGACGAAACCGGTGAAGCGGTACTTGCCGAGGTCCTTGACGAAGGCCGGCAGGTCACGCGGATTGGTGATCAGCACGTTATGCGCGCCGATCAGCATCATGGTCATGCAGTGAAAGGTGAAGGCGTAGATGTGATACAGCGGCAGAGGCGCGACCATGGTTTCGCACCCGTTGCCCAGCTCGGCGCCCATGAGGGCCCGGCACTGCAGCATGTTGGCGACGATGTTGCGGTGCGTCAGCATCGCGCCCTTGGCCACGCCCGTCGTGCCACCGGTGTATTGCAGCACGGCGACGTCATCGCTCGCCGGATTGGCTTCACGCAAGGCCTTGCCGCGCCCTAGTGCCATCGCTTCGGTGAACTTCACCGCCTTGGGCAGGCTGTAGGCCGGGACCATTTTCTTCACATGCTTGACCACGGCGTTGACCAGCAGGCGCTTGAGCGTCGGCAGCATGTCGCCGACTTCGGTGATCACGACGTGACGGATGCCGGTCCGGGGGAGGACGTCCTCGGCCAAGTGCGCCATGTTCGCCAGGCACACCAGCGCCTTGGCGCCGGAGTCGTTGAACTGATGTTCCATCTCCCGCGCGGTGTACAGCGGATTGGTGTTGACGACGATAAGGCCGGCACGCATGGCGCCGAACACGACGATGGGGTACTGAATCAGGTTCGGTAGCTGCACGGCGATCCGGTCGCCGGGCTGCAGGTCGGTGTGCTGTTGCAGATAGGCTGCGAACTCACCGGACAGCTGGTACAGCTCACCATAGGTCAGGGTCTTGCCGAGGTTGCTGAAGGCCGGCTTGTCCGCGAAGCGCTCGCAGGACTGTTTGAGCACAGCCTGGATGTTCTGGTACTCACCGGGATCGATCTCGCTCTCGACCCCGACAGGATATTTATCCTTCCAGAAGTTATCGGTCATGAAACCCCACTCCTAAGCGACAGCTTTACTGCACATGGCAGCTGTTTTGTTGTGTTTTGTTAACTTTTGTAGCGCAATTCCCGCCGAAAAGCGGCTCGAGGTTAGCAGCTTTGAAACTGGCCGAACAGTGTCCGGCCAGGGCTGAATCGATACAAAAGTGACCGATTGACCGTAATCGGTCACTCTATCGAGACGTGACGCCCTCCGGCGGCCGTCACGCCTGGTCGCGCAGCTCGCGGCGCAGGATCTTGCCGACTGCGCTCATTGGCAGCGCGTCTCGGAAGGCGATGTGACGAGGGATTTTGTAGCCGGTGAAGTTCTCGCGGCAGTAGGCCTGCACCTGCTCGACGGTCAGGCTGGGGTCGCTGCGCACGATGAACAGCTTCACCGCCTCGCCGGATTTCTCGTCCGGCACACCGATGGCAGCGCACGCGGCCACTTTCGGGTGCGCCATGACCACGTCCTCGATTTCGTTCGGGTAGACGTTGAAGCCCGAGACGATGATCAGGTCCTTTTTCCGGTCGACGATTCGTACGAAGCCGTCGGCGTCGATCACGGCGATGTCGCCAGTCTTCAGCCAGCCCTCCGCATCGAGCACCTCGGTGGTGGCCTCTTCACGCTGCCAGTAACCCTTCATCACCTGCGGGCCCTTGACGCAGAGCTCGCCCCGCTCGCCGATCGGCAGCTCGCGACCCTCGTCGTCTATCACCTTCAGCGCCGTGCCGGGCAGCGGCAGGCCAACGGTGCCCAGGCGCGACTTGTCGCCGTGCGGGTTGGCGCTGACCACCGGCGACGTTTCGGTCAGCCCGTAGCCCTCGGTCACGGTCACCCCGGTCACCGCCTTCCAGCGCTCGGCCACGGCCGATACCAGCGCAGTGCCGCCCGAGTTGGTCCCCTTGAGCGCGGAGAAATCGATCTTCTTGAAATCCGGGTGCGACATGAGCGCGACGAACAGCGTGTTCAGCCCGAGGAAGCCAGTGAAGCGCCACTTCTGCAGCTCCTTGACGAAGCCGTCGATGTCGCGTGGGTTGGTGATCAGCACGTTGTGGTTGCCGGTAACCATCATGCACATGCAGTTCACCGTGAACGCGTAGATGTGATACAGCGGCAAGGGCGCAATGATGATCTCCTGCCCTTCCCGGATCACCGGCTGCCCCTGCTCGTCCAACTGCTGCATGTTGGCCCGGACCTGCTGCATGTTGGCGACCAGGTTGCCGTGGGTCAGCATTGCGCCCTTGGCTACGCCGGTGGTGCCGCCGGTGTACTGCAGCACCGCGATGTCCTCCAGTCCGAGCGTCGCCGGCTTCAGGCTGTGACGCCCGCCGTCACGCAGGATCTGCTTGAACGGAATCGCCTGCGGCAGGCTGTAGGCCGGCACCATTTTCCTTACATGCTTGACCGCGGCATTGACCAGCAGCCCCTTGAGCGATGGCAGCATGTCGCCGATCTGCGCCTCGATGAGGAACTCGATGCCGGTGTCGGGCAGCACCTCCTGCACCAGCTTGCCGAAGGTATTGAGGTAGACGAGCGCCCGCGCGCCGGAATCCTTGAACTGGTGGCGCATTTCGCGCGCGGTGTACAGCGGGTTGGTGTTGACCACGATCAGCCCGGCACGCAGGGCGCCGAACACGGCGATGGGATATTGCAGCAGATTAGGCATCTGCACCGCGATGCGGTCGCCGGGCTTGAGATCGGTGTGATTCTGCAGCCAGGCGGCGAAGGCGGACGAGTAACGATCCAGGTCAGCGTAGGTCAGGGTCACGCCCATGTTGCTGAAGGCGGGACGATCCGCGTGGGTCTTGCAGGAGCGTTCGAACACTTCCACCACCGAGCGGAAGCCTGCCATGTCGACGTCGTTGGGTACACCGGCGGGGCGTTTGTCGTTCCAGAAATCAGGTTGCATTCTTATTGGCCTCTTTACCTGAGATGGTCTGGCCCACGCGCGGCGGGCTGTGGCGAACTTAACAGCTCCGCCGGGGCGCGCAATAGCGCAGCGAGTGTAATCAGTGGTGTGAATCTCGGCCCAAGCGACCCGCGGCACGGACAACCGGGACAAGCGGCCGCCCGCCCTCTAGAATGCTGCGCTTCTCGCGATCACGAAGAGGTTCACGCATGAGTACGCTCAGCAACACGCCTTACTCCGCCCTGGAAGTCGGCCAGACCGCACACTTCGAAAAAACGGTCGAAGAGCGGGACATCCAGCTATTCGCCGCCATGTCCGGCGACCGCAACCCGGTTCACCTGGATGCGGACTTCGCCGCCGGCACACCATTCAAGGAGCGAATTGCCCACGGCATGTTCAGCGGCGCCCTGATCAGCGCGGCGGTCGCCTGTACCCTGCCCGGCCCCGGCACCATCTACCTGGGCCAGACCATGAAGTTCACGCGCCCGGTGAAGCTCGGCGACACCCTCACCGTGCGCCTGGAAATCCTCGAAAAACTGCCCAAGAATCGGGTGCGCATCGCCACGCGCGTGTTCAACCAGCATGACGAGCAGGTCGTGGATGGCGAAGCCGAAGTACTGGCGCCCCGTCGTGAAGAAACGGTCGAACTCAAGGAGCTGCCGCCGATCAGCTTCGGCTGATGCCAGCACAGGCGCGAGCCGAGGGCGCCGCGGCGGCGTCCGGGCCGTGCAGCGCGTTGTTGCGCCAGGTTACAGGCAGTCCGCCATTACGTTACCTGGCTACGCCCCGTTGTTGTGAGCGATGGAGGATGCGTACCGGCCGATGCGCGCCCACCATCGCCAGTGGTACGACAAGAACAACAACGGGACCCTTCCATGCTCACTCGCTCGATGGCTTATCGGCGCCTGGCGGCGCTCGTTCTAGGCGGCCTCGCTCTGGCCGGCCAACCGGCCCAGGCCGCACCGCTCGACCCCGGCCCTGACGAGGCCCTTCTCTATTACGAACGCCCCGATGGCGATTACGCCGGCTGGGGGCTGCACCTGTGGAACACAGCCGACTGCCGCGGCAGTCGGTCCGACACCGACTGGGACAGTCCGCTGACGGCAGCCGGCATCGACCCGGAACATGGCGCGTTCTATCGCATACCGCTCGCTGCCCAGGCTGAGTGCCTGAACCTCATCCTGCACAAGGGCGACGAGAAAGACCTCGGCGGTGGTGATCTGACCTGGCGCCTCACTGAGCTGGGCCGGCGCGTGTTCACCTTCAGCGGCAGTCCGCAGCTGTCCCAAGCCCCCATCAGTGGCCCGATGCTGGCCATCGAAGGCGCACGCGCGCACTGGCTCGACCCTTTCACCCTGGTACTGGCCGGGGGCAGCGTCGGCGCTTCGCGACTCGAGCTTCGCCATTCGCTCGACGCCCGCATCCGGGTCGACGGCCAGGCTGGCACCGTCAGTGGTGGGCAGATCCTCCCGCTGCAACCGACCACGCTGCGCCGCGGCCTGAAGCGCCAGCACCCGCACCTGGCCGAAGCACCCGCGTTTCGCGTTCGGACCGCGGCGCGGACACTCCGCCGCGCCGTGATGGGTCAGCTCGTGGTGATTGCCTACGATGCACAGGATCGCGTCATCGACGCCACCCAGCTGCAAACGGCCGGCCTGCTCGACCAGCTGTTCGCCTATTCCGGGCCACTTGGCGCGGCGGTCGAGGCAAGCGGCGTGTCGTTCAGACTCTGGGCGCCCACAGCGCAGCGGGTCCGTCTGCATGCCTTCGATGCCAACAAACGCCTGCTTCCGGGTTATCCAAAGGTGATGCGCGAGCGGCTGGGCGTGTGGCGCCTGGATGGCCCGCGCTCGTTGGACCGTCAGTACTATCAATACGAGGTCACGGCCTATCGTCCGGGCACGGGCACCATCGAGACGACACTCGTCAGCGACCCCTATGCGCTGAGCCTGTCACGCAACAGTCAGTATGCCCAGGTGGTCGACCTCGAGGCGGACGACCTCAAACCGGCCGGATGGGACAGTTTGCGTCCGCCTCGCCCGGCGCGCCCAGAAGGCAGCGTCATCTACGAAACACACCTGCGCGACTTCAGCGCCAGCGACACCAGCCTGCCGCCTGAACTGCGCGGGACCTATGCCGCTTTCACGCAGCCCGACAGCCAGAGCATGCGCCACCTGCGAGACCTGCAGAAAGCCGGGCTGACGCACGTCCAGCTACTGCCGGTGTTCGACATCGCCACCATCGATGAAGACCCGACCCGACGGGTCGACCTCGACGATCCCTTCGCCAAACTCTGCGCGCTATCGGCCGAAGCGCGCGAACGCTGGTCAACCTATTGCACGAGCGGCAGCATTCGGCAGGTGCTGCAGGGCTTCGACCCCGCCAGCGGCGAAGCGCAATCGCTCCATGACACCCTGCGCGGGCTGGACGCCTTCAACTGGGGCTACGACCCGTTCCACTTCACCGCACCGGAAGGCAGCTACGCACGCAACGCCGACGGTGTGCAGCGCATCATCGAGTTTCGCCAGATGGTCAAGGCGCTCGCCGACACCGGGCTCGCCACGGTGATGGACGTGGTCTACAACC
This sequence comes from Stutzerimonas marianensis, assembly GCF_022810315.1. Taxonomy (NCBI): domain Bacteria; kingdom Pseudomonadati; phylum Pseudomonadota; class Gammaproteobacteria; order Pseudomonadales; family Pseudomonadaceae; genus Stutzerimonas; species Stutzerimonas marianensis. The sequence goes on from NZ_JALGRD010000006.1 coordinate 228,136, forward strand.
ACACCAATGCATCCGGCCTGGCCGACAAGTCGGTACTGGACAAGGTGGTGCCGGGCTATTACCACCGCCGTGATCCGGTCACCGGCGCGGTGGAAACCTCGACCTGCTGCGAGAACACCGCCAGCGAACATCGGATGATGGCCAAGCTGATGGTCGACTCGCTGGTGGTCTGGGCTCGCGATTACAAGATCGCCGGCTTCCGTTTCGACCTGATGGGCCACCATATGCGGACGGATATCCTCGCCGCCTTGCGTGCCGTACGCCGCGTCGATCGGGAGACCTATTTTTACGGCGAGGGCTGGGATTTCGGCGAGGTCGCGCAAAACGCGCGCGGGGTGAATGCCACACAACTGAACATGGCCGGGACCGGCATCGGCACCTTCAACGATCGGCAGCGCGACGCGGTCCGCGGTGGCAGCCCCTTCGACAGCGGCGAGAGCATCCGCCGCAATCAGGGCTTCGCCAACGGCCTGTTCGTGCAGCCAAACGAGCTGGGCGCTGCCGGCCCGCAGGAGAAGGCCCAGCTGCTGCACGCCGCGGATCTGATTCGGGTCGGCATCGCCGGGGGCCTGCGCGACTTCCGTTTCGTCAGTGCCGACGGCCAGGTTCGCAGCGGCGCCGAGATCGACTACAACGGTCAGCCCGCTGGCTATACGTTCGACCCGCAGGAAACCGTCAACTACGTATCCAAGCACGATAACCAGACGCTGTGGGACAACAACCAGTACAAGCTGCCGAGCCACCTGGCGGTGCCCGACCGGGTGCGGTTGCAACTGGTCGCGCTGGCGGTGCCACTGTTCAGCCAGGGCGTGCCCTTCATTCACCTTGGGTCGGACATCCTGCGCTCCAAGTCCATGCAGCGCGACAGCTATGACTCGGGCGATTGGTTCAATGCCATGGATTTCAGCTATCAGGACAACAACTGGAACAAAGGGCTCCCACGCGCCGACAAGGATGGGGACAACTGGCCGCTGATCCGCCAGATCATCCGCGATCCGCACGCCAGCCCCAGCGCCGTCGACATCCTTGGGGCCAAGCATCGCTTCCTGGAGCTGTTGAAGATTCGCACAGACAGCCCGCTGTTTCAGCTCGGCAGCGCGCGCGAGGTGCAACGACGCCTGCGCTTTCACAACACCGGCCCCGAACAGCAGCCCGGCGTGATCGCCTTCAGCCTGGCCGACGATCCACGCGACGGCCGCGATCTGGATCGGCGCTACCGTTCGCTGATGGTGGTACTCAATGCCACTGGTGAGCCGATTCGCCTACCGGGCGGGCGCGGGTACCGGCTGCATCCGGTGTTGCAGCGCTCGGCCGACGCACGCAGCCGTGAAGCGGGCGTGATTGGCTCGGCGTTCGAAGTGCCACCCTTCACCAGCGCCGTCTTCGTGCAACCCCAGCGTTAACCCGATCGACGGGAATAAAAAAGGGCGACCGAAGTCGCCCAAATGCCTTGCGTGCTCTGTGTACTGGTGGGATCAACGCTTCTTGTGAGCGTCCCGCCAGATGAAATAGCCGAATCCGCTGAGGAAGGCGACCATCAGGCCGACTGTGACGACCCCTGCAAGCACCACATTATCGACGAACATGATTTCCTGCCTCCGCGCTGTAGCTGTTGTGCCGTCCGATGGCTGCACGTTACTCCCCGGTGCGGATAAAAAATTGATCGATATCAATAGGCATGACCCTGTGCCCGGCGAGCGCGCAACGAGCTGATCCAGGTCAAGAAAACAGGGGTATCAGGAGGGATTCGGCGACTCGGAGGAGCGCCTCAGGAGGGGAAAGCGGGAACCTGACGACGCTGGCGATCAGCGCTTCTTCGGCTTTGCCTTGCTCTTCTTTTTCGGCTTGCCCAGCGGCAACGCCTGCTCGAAGGCCTGGCGCATCTCGGCCAGGCGCTTTTCCTTGATGTCGTGGATGCGCTTTTCTCGTTCGGCGCCGAAGTCGATCAGTTTTTCTTCACTGCTCATATGGACTCGCGAATGATCTGGCGAAAGGTGAGGTTGACGCGTGGCTCGGACACCCTGCGCGTCCGCGCGATCTGGTGCTGCCAATGATGCTGCGTCGGGCCGCGCATGACCAGTAGTGATCCATGCTCCAATGGCAGCGAGTGCTCGATCCGGCTGCAGCCCTTGCGGCGCAGATCGAAGCGCCGTGTCGCGCCCAGGTTGAGCGACACCACCACAGGCTCGGGCCCCAGTTCCGGCTCGTCGTCACTGTGCCAACCCATCGCATCCTGACCGTCGCGATAAAAGTTGAGCAGCACGCCGTTGAGCGACAGGCCGGTGCTTTGCTGCAGCCGGTCGCGAATATCCGCCAGCAGGGGGGACCAGGGCAGAGGCTGATGCACCAGCCCTGAGTAGCGATAACGCGCCTCGGGGTCGCCATACCAGGCGACCAGCCTGGGCACTTCAAACGTTCGGCCATAGAGCCTGATACGCGGCTGGGTCCAGGGCGTGTCGGCGATCAGCCGTTGCAGCCAAAGGTCAGCCAGATCCGGCTCGACCCAGCGCGGTCGATAGTCGAGTTCGGCCTGCGCCAAGCCGCTCAGATCGCTCGTCATACTTCCACGTCGATCCAGAGGCCCTGGCGCGGCAATTCGTCGAGTGCCGCCTGATCCTCGTCCGCGGTTTCCCCTTCGGCGAGTTCCTGCGGTGTGTAGCCACGACGCTGTCGCCGGCGCTGCTCGTCACGCAGCATCTGTTCAGCTTCCTGCGGGTGCCGGCGGTCGAGCTCGACCGAACTCTCGTTGGCGCTCGGCTCGACAGGCGCCACGGGGGGGACGTCGGGGCGCGGCTTGACGACATCCTGTTGCGTGGTGACCTGAACGGCACCGGGCGGAATCACTGGCAGCATGACCTTCTCCCAAAAACGGACCGCAGACCGACCCTGGCATGCGGAGCTTTACCTCATGATCGGCCGAATCGGAGCCAACTTTAGCGGCAACGCTACACTGCCAGGGGTCCGCCCGGTTCGATCTGCGGCCGAAAGGCAGCGACGCCACGCAAACCGGTCGGCTTACCGTCGCTCTATCGGTGGTGTTCCGTTACCATAGCGGGCTTTTTTACAGCGGGAGGCAGGGCATGGCGCAGCAGTATCTACCGGGGCAACGCTGGATCAGCGACAGCGAAGCGGAACTCGGTCTTGGGACCATCCTCACCCAGGATGGGCGGATGCTCACCGTGCTCTATCCCGCCACCGGCGAAACCCGCCAATACGCCACACGCAGCGCGCCACTGACCCGCGTGCGCTTCGTCCCCGGTGATGAAGTCACGCATTTCGAAGGCTGGAAGATGACTGTGCGCGAAGTCGACGACGTCGACGGCCTGCTGGTCTATCACGGCCTGACCGCGCAGAACGAAGCCCGCACCCTGCCGGAAACCCAGCTGTCGAACTTCATTCAGTTCCGTCTCGCCAGCGATCGCCTGTTCGCCGGCCAGATCGACCCCTTGAACTGGTTCAAGCTGCGCTATCACACCCTGGAAAACCAGAGCAAGCAACTGACCTCCTCGCTCTGGGGCCTCGGCGGCGCACGCGCTCAACCGATCGCGCACCAGTTGCACATCGCCCGCGAAGTGGCCGACCGCATCGCTCCGCGCGTACTGCTGGCGGACGAGGTCGGCCTCGGCAAGACCATCGAAGCCGGCCTGGTCATCCATCGCCAGCTACTCTCCGGCCGTGCCAAGCGCGTGCTGATCCTGGTCCCTGAGAATCTCCAGCACCAGTGGCTGGTGGAGATGCGCCGCCGCTTCAACCTGCAGGTCGCCCTGTTCGACGACGAACGCTTCATCGAAAGCGATGCCAGCAACCCCTTCGAAGACACCCAACTGGCCCTGGTCTCGCTGGACTGGCTGAAAGAAGACGAGCGTGCCCAGGACGCTGCGTTCGCCGCCGGCTGGGACCTGCTGGTGGTCGACGAAGCGCACCACCTGGTCTGGCACCCCGAAAACGCCAGCGCCGAATACCGGTTGGTCGAGCAACTGGCCGAGGTCATCCCGGGCGTTCTGCTCTTGACGGCGACGCCGGAGCAGCTCGGTCAGGAAAGCCACTTCGCCCGCCTGCGACTGCTCGACCCGAACCGTTTCCACGACCTCGAAGCCTTCCGCGCCGAAAGCGCCAGCTACCAGCCGGTCGCCCGTGCCGTGCAGGAGCTGCTCGATGAAGGCCGCCTGTCCCAGGAAGCGCACCAGACCATCCACGATTTCCTGGGCGCCGAAGGCGAGGCCCTGCTCGCGGCGGCGACCGACGGCGACATCGAAGCCAGCAGCCGATTGATCCGCGAACTGCTGGACCGCCATGGCACTGGCCGCCTGCTGTTCCGCAATACGCGCGCCGCCGTGCGCGGCTTTCCCGAGCGCCAACTGCACCCCTATCCGCTACCCTGCCCCACCGAGTACCTGGAGCTGCCACTGGGCGAGCACGCCGAGCTGTACCCGGAGGTGGCTTTCCAGAGCCAGCAGGAGGAGCCGGACACGCAGAACCGTTGGTGGACGTTCGACCCGCGCGTCGAATGGCTCATCGATACGCTGAAGATGCTGAAGAAGTTCAAGGTGCTGGTCATCTGTGCCCACGCCGAGACCGCACTGGATCTGGAAGACGCGCTGCGCGTGCGTTCCGGCATCCCGGCCACGGTGTTCCATGAAGGCATGAGCATTCTCGAGCGCGACCGCGCCGCCGCCTACTTCGCCGACGAGGAATTCGGCGCGCAGGTGCTGATCTGCTCGGAAATCGGCAGCGAGGGCCGCAACTTCCAGTTCGCGCATCATCTGGTGCTGTTCGATCTGCCTTCGCACCCCGACCTGCTGGAGCAACGCATCGGCCGCCTCGACCGGATCGGCCAGGCCCATGTCATCCAACTGCACGTGCCGTACCTGGAAACCAGCCCGCAGGAACGCCTGTTCAAGTGGTACCACGAGGCGCTGAATGCCTTCCTCAACACCTGTCCCACCGGCAACGCCCTGCAGCACCAGTTCGGGCCGCGCCTGCTGAACCAGCTGGAAGAAGGCGATGACGACGCGTTCCAGACGCTCATCGACGAGGCCCGCGCCGAGCGCGAGCGGCTGGAAGCCGACCTGCATGCCGGTCGCGACCGCCTGCTGGAACTCAACTCCGGCGGTGGCGGACAGGGCAAGGCGCTGGTCGAAGCCATCGAGGAGCAGGATGACCAGTTCGCCCTGCCGATCTACATGGAAGAGCTGTTCGACGCCTTTGGCATCGACAGCGAGGACCATTCCGAGAACGCACTGATTCTTCGTCCCAGCGAAAAGATGCTCGACGCCAGCTTCCCGTTGGGCGACGACGAAGCTGTAACCGTCACCTATGATCGTGAGCAGGCGCTGGCCCGCGAAGACATGCAGTTCCTCACCTGGGAACACCCCATGGTGCAGGGCGGCATGGACCTGGTGCTGTCCGGCTCCATGGGCAACACGGCCGTCGCGCTGATCAAGAACAAGGCGCTCAAGCCCGGCACCGTGCTGCTGGAACTGCTCTACGTCAGCGAAGTGGTGGCGCCGCGCGCGCTGCAGCTCAACCGCTTCCTGCCGCCGCTGGCGCTGCGCTGCCTGTTGGATTCGAACGGCAACGATCTGGCCCCCAAGGTGGCGTTCGAGACGCTCACCGACCAGCTGGAGAGCGTGCCGCGTGCCAGCGCGAACAAGTTCGTCCAGGCGCAGCGCGATGCGCTGGCCAAACAGATCGCCGATGCCGAAACCAAGGTCGCACCGCGCCACGCCGAACGGGTTGCCGAAGCACAGCGCAAACTGAAGGCCAGCCTTGATGAAGAGCTGGCGCGCCTGACAGCACTGCAGGCCGTCAACCCAAGCGTGCGTGACAGCGAGATCGAGGCCTTGCGCACGCAGCGTGAGGAAGGCCTGGCCATGCTGGAAAAAGCCGCGTTGCGCCTGGAGGCGATCCGGGTGTTGGTGGCGGGTTGAGCCTGAAGGCTTATTGACGGTTCTCGTCCGCCGCCCCTGAACGAGTCCCTCCCGCTTCGCCCAGCGGGATGGGCTGTGCCAGGAAAGGGTCAGCCAGCCCGCGGATGAACGTGGCGCGCGGCGCCGAGCTTCCTTACCTCCGCCCCACGGCCAATAGTTGCCGTGCCTTTCGCTGGTCGTCTTCGTCCAGCTCCGCCAGCAGTTCCGGTTTGCCGGCGATCAACAATGCCAGCGGTATGCCGTCGCGATAGAGAATGCGATTGCCCGCCACCGCAGGCACCCGCTCGCCGGGTAGCAGCGTGCCGACCTGATTCATCGGGTCGACTGCCGAGACTGCGATCATCTCGCCGCTCGGTGGCCGCTTGCGCACCTCGCGCAACAGGCCAACCGCCTCTGGCAAGGCGAATTGCTCACCCGCTACGCCGGCGACAAAACGCCCACCGCGAATGTCGCCACGTGCCTCGAGGCGGTGATAGAGGCGCAACAGGTCTCGCCAGGGCGGCAGCCAGTCCGCTTCACGGTCCAGCAATCGCCAGAACACCACACCGTAGCGACGCAGCAAGCTCATGGCGACATGTTCCAGCGCCTCGGGGTCGAGCGCTGGCCGGCGTGCCGGGACTTCGGTCGGCGCCGGCGCGCCTTTGCGCACCAGGGCCCAGCGACCGGCATCAGCCATGCCACCGATAAAGGTCCCGCCGCGGCTCTGCCGGGTGCTGCGCGAACGCTTCGCGGCGGGCGCCAGCAACGCGCGCAGGCCGGCGAAACTGTCGGCGTTGACCAGCCCTACCGCGACCAGTTCGCCCAGCGCGTCCTCCAGCTCGCTGCGCAACAGATGGGCGTCGTGCTGCAGCTCATCGAAAAACAGTGCCCCCTGGCCCTGCAAGGTGTCGAACACCCGTTGCGCACGTGACGACAACTCGGGCGGCGCCAGGTCGCCGGCCAGCGCATACCAGGCGGCCAGATGCCGACGCGGCAACAGAACGATGGGCGTGCCGCGCACCGGCCCGCTGCTGGCCCTGAGCCGCCCCGCCAGGCGCGTCCAGACGATACGCCCGGAGCGACAGAGGTCGTCCAGCCAGGTGCCGCCGTAGTCACTCAGGCGTGCCGGAAGCAACTCGCTTTCCCAGGCGCCAGCGGCCGCCTGGAACCCTTCCAGTTGCTCGACGACCGCGCCAAGGGCCTCCCGCCCGGCCATTCGCGTGCCCTCGGACAGGTGTTGCCAGTCGAACAGGAAACGCATGAAATCCGAACGCTCTACCGGCTCGATCTCGCGGCGCAGACGCTTGACCGTGTAGCGGTGGATGCGCGCCAGCAAATGCCGCTCGCACCATTGCTCGTCGGTTGCGCCAGGCACGTAGCGGCCCCGCAGGACATAGCCTTCCGCTTCCAGACGGGTCAGCGCCAGCGCGACGGCAGACGCCGGCAGCGCCAGGGGACGAGCAATCAGCGACACCGGCAAGGGGCCGAAGCCGGTCAGCCGAGCGCGTACCAGTTCGACGATAGCGTCTTCCTCGTCCCATTTCTGGTCCAACCCCGGTAGCGGCGCCAGGGGCGGCTCGCCGTGCGCGCCGGGATAGATCGCCTGCAACAGACCCAGGCGTTCGATCGGCAACCAGAGCGCCCGATCGTGCGCGACCTGCATGCGCATCGCACGACCGCCGCGCGCCAGCTCATCCAGCCAGATGGCCCATCCAGAGTCGGCGCGCACTTCACTTTCGGCGAGGCACCCCAGCCCAGTCAGCGCCTCGTGCAACTCGTCGGCCGAACGGGCCTGCGGCCAAGCTTGCTCTGCGACGGCCTCGATCGCGGCCGCGTCCAGCACGCCGAGGTCGTCACTGGACGCCGGATCGGTCCAGCGCCGGTTCAACACCGCCTGCGTCCGGCGTTCCTCCAGCGGGGCGTCGTCGAGAAAGGCATAAGGCCGAGCGCCGAGCACTTCCATGGCCAGCGGCGAAGGCGCCGGCAGGTCACGGGCGAGCAGATCGACCTGCCCCGCCTCCATGCGCCGCAACAGGGCCAGCCAACCCTCACTGTCCATGGCGTCATGCAGGCAGTTGTCGAGGGTCTGGGTGACCAGCGGGTGTTCGGGTATTTCACGCTCGCCCACGATGTTTTCCAGGCAGGCGACCTGATCGGGAAACACCGTGGCCAGCAGGTCCTCGCTTTTCATTCGTTGCAGCTGCGGTGCCACCTTGCGACCGCCGGCCATGCGCGGCAAGGCCAGCGCGGTGGTTGCGTTCCAGCGCCAACGCACGCCAAACAGGGGGGCGTCGAGCAACGCCTGAATCAGGACCGACTCGGCACTGTTCGCGCGCAGGTAACGCCAGACGTCGTCGAGCGGAAAGCTGTGGCTGGTCGAGAGCGACAGGATGATGGCGTCCTCGGTCGCCGCGGCCTGCAGTTCGAAGTTGAAGGTGCGGCAAAAGCGCTTGCGCAACGCCAGCCCCCAGGCCCGGTTGATCCGACTGCCGAACGGCGAATGGATGACCAGCTGGGTGCCGCCGGATTCGTCGAAGAAGCGCTCCATGACCAGCCGCTGCTGTGTTGGCAGCGCGCCTAGCGCCGCGCGAGCGCGGGCCAGGTATTCGACGATCTGCCGGGCGGCGGCCTCGGGCAGGGCGAGCGTGTCGATGAGCCAGTCGATGACCGGGGCCAGATCGACCGTGCGGCCCGCTCCTGCGGCGGCCAGACGCTCATCGATCTCCGCGCGCAGCCTCGCAACCGCTGCAGACAACTCGTCGCTGCGCCCCGGCGCTTCGCCCAGCCAGAACGGAATATTGGGCGGCTGACCCTGGGCATCCTCGACCCGCACGCGTCCCGGCTCGATCTTGAGGATGCGGTAGGACGCATTGCCCAGCTGGAACACGTCGCCCGCCAGGCTTTCGACGGCGAAATCCTCGTTGACCGTGCCGATATTGAGACCCTGAGGCTCGAGCAGCACCGAATAATCGGCGTTGTCGGCGATGGTGCCGCCGGAGGTCAGCGCCGTCAGCCGGCCGCCCCGGCGACCACGCAGGCTGCGGTTGACCCGGTCGCGATGCAGGTAGGCGCCACGTGCGCCGTGGCGAGTGGTGTAGCCCTCGGCGAGCATCGCCAGCAACGCCTCGTAGCGCGACGGCTCCAGCATCGCGTAGGGCATCGCCTGCTGGATCAGCGCCAGCAGCGCATCCTCCTGCCATTCCCGGCACGAAACCTCGGCCACGATCTGCTGGGCCAGCACATCGAGCGGTGCGCGGGGGATCACCAGGGTATCGAGCTCACCGCGGCGCACTGCGTCGAGCAGCGCGGCGCATTCGATCAGGTCGTCGCGGGAACTTGGAAACAAGCGCCCCTTCGACACCCCGCCGACCTGATGCCCGGCCCGCCCGACACGCTGCAGGAACGCCGAGATCGAGCGAGGCGACCCCAGCTGGCAAACCAGCTCGACCTCTCCGATGTCGATGCCCAGCTCCAGCGAGGCGGTGGCGACCAACACCCGAAGCTCCCCCCCTTTGAGCCGCTGTTCGGCGTCCAGCCGCTGCTCGCGCGCTAGGCTGCCATGATGCGCGGCGACCACCGCATTGCCCAGGCGCTCGCTCAGGTGCCGCGCGGCGCGTTCGGCCATGCGCCGCGTGTTGACGAACACCAGGGTGGTGCGATGCTCACCGGCCAGCGCGGCGAGCCGGTCATATACCAGCGCCCAGGCCTCGTTGCTCATCACCGCCTCCAGCGGAACCGGCGGCACCTCCAGCGCCAGGTCTCGAGCCCGGGCGTGGCCGATATCGACGAGCTCGCAGTGGCGTCCCCGGCCGACCAGAAAATCCGCCACCGCGCCGATGGGCTTTTGCGTCGCGGACAGCCCGACCCGAACCAGCGCGCGACCACAGAGTGCCTCGAGCCGCTCCAGCGAAAGCGCCAGATGGCTGCCACGCTTGTTGCCAGCCAGCGCATGTATTTCGTCGACGATCACGCTGCGTACGCTCGCCAGCATCTGCCGGCCCGATTCCGAACCGAGCAGCACGTAGAAGGACTCAGGCGTGGTCACCAGCACATGCGGCACCCGCTTGCGCATCGCCGCGCGTTCGGCCTGAGGCGTATCCCCGGTACGCACCGCCGTGCGAATCGTCGGCACCGGCAGACCAAGCCGCTGCAGCTCGTTGCAGATGCCCGACAGTGGGCGCTCCAGATTCAGGTGGATATCGTTGGACAGCGCCTTGAGCGGCGAGATGTAGAGCACGGCCGTTTCGTCGGACAACCCGTCCGGCTCGAGGCTGCGCTGCACCAACTCGTCCAGGGCGGCGAGAAAGGCCGTAAGCGTCTTCCCGGACCCGGTGGGCGCCGCCACCAGCGTCGAACGGCCCCGCCGAATCAAGGGCCAGGCCCCGGCCTGCGCCGGTGTGACCGAGGGAAAACTGCAGCGGAACCAGTTGGCCACAGCTGGGTGGAACAGCGCCAAGGGATCCTGTGAAGTCGGTGTTTTCATGCCTGGACTATGTGGTCGGGACGGCCTGTCTACAAGTGTGGAGCCTTGCCGCGTGCACGACAGGAAACGGCAGCGCGTCGAGGCGGTCAACTTTAGGACCACCGATGATGGAGAACAGCATGAGCGACCGGACCCTGACCATCGACGATGCAATGCAGCTCGTTTCCGAAGCCTTCCTGCCCTGTGGCTGCGTGACCAGCGCCAATCCCGACGAGGACAGCTTCAGCTTCACCGTGATGACCGGCAACGGCACCGAAGTGCTGCGCGTACCGAGCGTGGCGCAGGCCGATTACAGCAGCCCACAGCGCTTGGGCAGCGTCATCGAGCAGGCCCGCCTCGACGTGGAAGACAAGGAGCAGCGGCTCGATCCCTGGACCATGCCGGACATCACCGACGGCACCGGGATACCGGAGACTCCGCCGAACTACTGATCAGCACCGACCTCGGCGGTGCTATGCACCTTCGTCCCATGGAGGCGGCCCCTCATCGCGCCGCCTTTCGCTACCCGCCTTCTGCTGCTTAGCTCAAACACACTCGACCGCCCGGGCCTGACGGCGCCTTCCCGGGCGAACTTTCACGTCGCGCTTCGGGTCGCTTAATAGGGGCGATGGGCCCTAGCGCGCGTCAACGAGGGGGGACCCACATGGGTAATCTGGCGGAACAGGCACAACCGGCACTCGCCGACCTGGATTTCCTGCTGCAACGCTTTCGGCAAGTCCGCGCCACCAGCGAGGCGATCTGCGCGCCCTTGCAGGTCGAGGACCATGTCATTCAGAGCATGCCCGACGTCAGCCCGCCCAAGTGGCACCTGGCCCACATCAGCTGGTTCTTCGAGGCATTCCTGCTCAAACCCTATCTCGGCGGCTACAAGCCGCTCGATCCGATCTACGACCACCTGTTCAATTCCTATTACGAAACCCACGGCACGCCCTTTCCACGGGCGAGACGCGGGCTGATCTCGCGACCGGGCGTCGCGGACGTCTACCGTTTTCGCCAGCACGTCGACCGGGCCATGGCCGACCTGCTGAGCAGCCCGCCGCGCCAGCACGCCGGCGAGATCATGCGCCGTGTGGAGCTGGGCCTGCAGCACGAACAGCAGCATCAGGAACTGCTGCTCATGGACATCAAGCACATCCTGGCGCAGAACCCGCTGCAGCCGGCCTACCGGGCCGACCTCAAACCCGCACCGAAGCTGCATCAGGATCGCATCCGCTGGCACGACTTCACCGGCGGCGTGCGCCATATCGGCCACGCCGGCGATGGCTTCGCGTTCGACTGCGAAACGCCACGTCATCGCCAGTTCGTGGAGGACTTCCAGCTGGCCGACCGCCTGGTGACCAACGGCGAATACCTGTCCTTCATCGCCGACGGCGGCTACGCGCGCAGTGACCTCTGGCTGTCCGACGGCTGGGCGCAGATCAACCAGGCGGGCTGGCACGCGCCGCTCTACTGGCAGCGTCACGACGACGCCTGGCATGAAATGACCCTGGCTGGACTCAAGCCGCTGGACCTGGACGCGCCCGTCTGCCACGTCAGTTTCTACGAAGCCGATGCCTACGCCCGCTGGGCCGGTGCGCGCCTGCCCAGCGAGGCCGAGTGGGAAGTAGCCGCCAGTGACCAGCCCCGCCGCGGCAACTTCCTCGAAAGCGACCACCTGCAGCCCGTCGCCACCCGCATGCCGCACGAAGGCCCTGCGCAGCTGTTCGGCGACGTCTGGGAATGGACCGCCAGCGCTTACCGCCCCTACCCCGGCTTCCGCCCGCTGGAGGGGAGCCTGGGCGAGTACAACGGCAAGTTCATGTCCGGGCAGATGGTGCTACGTGGTGGCTGCTGCGCCACGCCGGAATCACACATTCGCGCCACCTATCGCAACTTCTTTCAGCCGGCGATGCGCTGGCAGTTCGCCGGGCTGCGCCTGGCCAGGGAGCTATGACATGGCACTTGCCGTTCGTTTTCATGACCAGACCCAGCCCACCCATGAAGCCTCGCTGCGTGACGAGGCGCTGGCCGGCTTTGCCGCTTCGCCCAAGCACATCTCGCCGAAGTTCTTCTACGATCGGCGCGGCTCGGAACTGTTCGAACAGATCTGCGTCCAGCCGGAGTACTACCTGACACGCACCGAGGAGCAGATTCTCGCCACCGCGGCAGACGAGATCCGCGAGATTGCCGGGCCACAGACGGACCTGATCGAACTGGGCAGCGGCGCCAGCCGCAAGGTGCGCCTCTTGCTCGAGGGGTTGCGCCCGGTCAGCTACCTGGGCGTGGATATCTCCGAGGATTTCCTGCTCACCAGCACGCAGCGCCTCGCCGCGGATTATCCCTGGCTGGAGGTTCATGCCGCCTGCGCCGATTTTTCCGAGGAGCTGAAGCTGCCCGACGACTACAGCCTTCATCATCCGCTGGTGTTCTTTCCCGGCTCCAGCATCGGCAACTTCACGCCGTTGGAAGCGCGCCGGCTGCTCGGCCACCTGTACGAGATACTCCCGCCCGGCGGTGGATTGCTGATCGGCGTCGATCTGGTCAAGGAGCGCAGCGTGCTCGAGGCGGCCTACAACGACGAAGCGCACGTGACCGCGGCATTCAACCTCAACCTGTTGCAACGCATCCGCAACGAACTCGACAGCGACATCGACCCCTCACGCTTCCGCCATCAGGCCTTCTTCAACGAGCAGCAGTCGCGCATCGAGATGCATCTGATCAGCCGCGAAGCACAGGATGTCACCATCGAGGGGCAGCGCTTTCATTTCGACGCCGACGAGAGCCTGCACACCGAGAATTCCTACAAATACACCCTGCAGTCGTTCGCCGACCTGGCCCGTAGCGCCGGTTTCGATTGCAGCGGCCAGTGGACCGACGCCCAGGAGCTGTTCAGCGTGCATTACCTGCAACGTCGACCATGAGGCTGCCGACACGCTGCCTGGCTGCCCTCCTCATCGCCGCCGGTTCCGGCACGGTACTGGCCGCCGACCCGCCGCTGCGACTCAAGAACCTGCAACGGTGCGGCGACCTGCTGTCGACCGAGCAGCTGACCTTCTGCATGAGCGGCACCGGGCTGGCCCGCGGCCCCGTCAGGGTCATGCTGCGCGACCGCGCCATCGAGGCCACGCGTAAACAGGAGGGTCGACTGCGCCTGACGCTCAACCGAAAGGATCACCAGAGCGGACCGCTCTGGCTGGAACAGGGCGAGCGCCGGAGCAACCCGGTCTGGCTGACGCTCAACGGTAGCCATGTAGTGCCTGCAGGTCCTGATGAGGTCGCCAGGAACATGGATGGGCTGACGACCTATGTGAACCTGGTCAGCCTGATCATCGAGGAGGACCATGACGGGCTGGCCGAGTCGAAACGACTGGCTGAGAAATATGGCGCAACGGTGGTGGGCGCGATTGCCCCGCTCAATACCTACCAGTTGCGCCTGCCGGTCGACGACCTGACCGAACGTGACGCGCTGGTGCTCCGGCTGGGCAGCGAGACCAGCGTGGACGCGGTGGTGGTCGAGGAGTCCGGCGCCGAGGAGCCATTGGAGGCGGATTCGCAGAGCCAACCACGCAACAGCGAATGGGTCGCCAACCGTTTTCTCGATGCAGTGGATTTCTACCTGCGCCGCGTTCCCGCGCGACACGCAAGGATCCAGACGCACCCGGTACGGATCGGTGTCGTCGAGCGCGACGTCGATTTCGACTCCCCGGAGTTCAGCGATTACCTTGGAGCCTGCGACCCCGATCGGCCGCGCACCTGCGTCTATGCCCGCGATGCCGAGTCACCGGCCGAGCACGGCACCAGCGTCACCGGCATTCTGGCGGCGCGCAGTGCCGATCCGGGTGACAGCGGCTTTCTCAGCGCGCTGGAGCCGACCAGCGCCGGCTTCGAGGTCATCGTCGAGCGCAACTCGGACGCAGGCATCACCGCCAACGTCGCCGCTTCAGTCAACCTGGTCGAAGACGGCGTGCGGGTGCTGAACTGGAGCTGGGGCATTCATCGCGTCGGCACGCGCGACGTCGCCGGCGAGGAAGTCGACTCGCTGATTCGCTCCGGTGTTGCCATGAGCGGCTACGAAGAGCTGCTCGAGGAATTCTTCCTCTGGCTGCGCCGTGAACATCCGGACGTGCTGGTGGTGAATTCCGCCGGCAATGGCTCGGCCTTTTCCGGACAGGATGACTACCGCCTGCCTTCGTCCTTCATCACCGATCAACTGCTCGTCGTGGGCGCGCACCAGCGCGACATGGGCAAGGATGTGCCGGTGGACCATCCCGACTACGTGACCAAGCGCCCCTCGTCGAATATCGACCGGCGCGTCGACATCACCGCCTCGGCCTGCACCCGCGCCGCCACGCTAGAGCCCGGCAAGCGTGGCGAGGTGCATTGCGGCACCTCCTATGCCACCCCCATGGTCACGGGTATCGTCGGCGCCATGCTGTCGATCAACCCGGCGCTGGCACCCGAGCAGGTGCGCGAACTGCTGCGCCGCAGCGCATTGACCATCGGCCGCAACAGCGATTTCGAGGCCGCCGAAGCCGACGACCTGACAGCCCCCATCCTGCCTTCCGAACGCAGCTACGAACTGGATAACAAGGACATCGGGCGTTCCGCTCGGCTGGACATGCGCAAGGCGCTCGAGCTGACGGTCGACAGCCTGCAGCACGTGCGCTGAGACCCTGCCGCCGCTCCGACGTCTCCTGCTTCATCCGGCATGCACCCTGGCTTCTGCCTGCCGTTTGAGCCAGCCCGGAAACACCCTGAAACATAACCACCGCTCCGTCGCGTTGCGCCTGATCGGCTCGTTGGCGCCGGCGCGCCTTGCAGCCGACGTCGTCCAACCGGTGGCCGAACCTCGATAACTTCAGCCAAAACAGTTATTTATTATATGAAGGCAATTTAATATTTATCTGCCATCAACTAATGGCCATATAGATATTTATATTCTTATTGCCGCTCACATGCATTTTTCTGACGCCAAATTAACTTCAAAAATTAATCTTTGACCGATATAAAGCCTATGCCTTGCGCGACAGCCCGACCGGTTGTGGCGCATGCAAGGGTGGCGTCATCGGTCGGTGCTTCGTTCGTTGCATGGGTCTTTGGATGCTTCCGCACTTTTTAAAGGGCTAGCCCTTTGCCGTATTAAGTACTGGAGTGATTTATGTCCCTTCGCAACGCCGGTGCACCCGGGTTCGTTCTCAGCGCAGCGCTGCTCAGCGCGCTTGCAGGATTCACACTGCTGCCGGCACCGGTCGCCGCCGCCAGCAGCACTTCCTCGACCGCCGTCACGGCGGCCGCGACCGCCCAGGTCAATAACTTCACCAGCTCCGACTGGCTCCTCGGGACCTGGCGCAAATCTGCCGGATTCTCCATCCCGGCCAATGCGGCAAACAAGGCAGCCTTCACCAAAGGCGCACAGGTACGGCTGGCCGACGGCCAGGTGCGGACCATCCTGGCGGTATATTTCTCCGGCGCGCACATGAGTGCCATGCTCTCCGGCGCGAAGCTGAACGCCAGCGCGACCGGATATCCACACAAGGTCACCGCGCTGTCGAGCACCCCGACCCAGACGAGTCCCGCCTCGCCTTCCGCCAGCGCGGGTACGGCGCACAGCAGCGCCATCAACAACTACACCAATAGCGACTGGATCAACGGTGTCTGGCGCAAGTCGGCTGGCTTCTCCATCCCAACAAACAGCGCCAACGCCGCCGCTTTCAAGCCCGGCGCCTCGGTCAAGTTGGCGAATGGGCAGGTTCGCAGCATCACGGCCGTCTACACGTCCGGCCAGAACATGAGTGTCATGCTCGCCGGCAGCACGCTGAGCGGCTCGCTCGGCTACCCGAACAAGCTGTACGCCGCGGCAGCCGCTTCATCCTCGGGGAGCGCCTCGCCTTCGAGCCCCTCGACTCCTAAGCCAGCCCCGTCCACGTCGACCGGCTCCTCATCGTCGGGCTCTTCGTCATCAGGGTCATCGACCACTGCACCATCCAACCCGACGCCGCCGACCTCGACGACACCCAGCGCGCCTACCGCGCTGACGGTGGCCCTGAACTCGTTCAACGGCGGTGACTTCACCTTCGGCATCTACCGGCGCGCGCCGGGCATCTCGGTGAAGGACACCGATGCCAACCGCGCGGCGTTCCACAAAGGCGCCAAGGTACGTTTCGCCGACGGCCAGATCCGAACCGTCACCCTGTACTACCGCTTCGGCGGCAACATGACCGTTCTGCTCGATGGCGGTTCGCTCGATGGCCGCACGGTAGGCTTTCCCAGGACGGTCTCGGTCAGCAGCACCGGCTTTAGTCAGACGACCCCGACAGGCGGCAACGCGCAGACGGGTACCCCGGCGCCGACCAATCCGATCAACCTGGTCGGCATCAACCTCGCTGGTGCGGAGTTCAGCTCCGGGTCGCTGCCTGGCGTCTATCTGAAGCACTACATCTACCCGGGCGATGCCGAGTTCAAGCGCTACGCCAGCCTCAACCTGAAGCTGGTCCGCCTGCCGTTCCGCTGGGAGCGCCTCCAGCCAAAGCTGAACCAGCCCCTCAATGCTGCTGAACTTGGCCGCTTGCTCAGTACGCTCGACCTGGCGAAAAAGCACGGCATGCAGGTCATCCTGGACATGCACAATTACTACCGCTATCACGGCAAGCTGATCGCCTCCAACGAGGTCCCCATCAGCGCGTTTGCCGACAGCTGGAAACGCATTGCCAGCCAGGTGCTCAACCATCCGGCGGTCTACGGTTATGGCCTGATGAACGAACCGCACTCGACCAACGGCAAGTGGCCCGCCGCAGCCCTGGCCGCAGCGAAGGCCATCCGCGCAGTGGACGCAAAGCGCTGGATCTACGTCGCGGGTGATCGCTGGTCCAGTGCCTACCATTGGCCGTCGTACAACATCCAGCTGATCAGCGACGCCTGGATGCGCGACCCGAAGAACAACCTGGTCTACGAGGCCCATCTGTATCTGGACAGCGATTACTCGGGCACCTACGCCAACACCAAGGCCGTCTATGACCCGATGACAGGCGTAAACCGCGCCAAGCCATTCGTCGAGTGGCTGAAGAAGTACAGATTGCGCGGCTTCATCGGTGAGCATGGCGTGCCGGACTTTTCGCCGTCAGCCGTGGTTGCGATGGACAACCTGCTCAAGTACCTCGGTCAACAGTGCATTCCCAGCACCTACTGGGCAGCCGGCCCCTGGTGGGGCGACTACGCCCTGTCGCTGGACGTGAAGAGCGGCAAGGCCCGTCCGCAGTTGCCGGTGCTGCAGAAGCACGCCGCCAACAAGAGCTGCGGCACCATCGGACTCTACTGATCCGACTCGGGCGCCCCGCTACGCCAGTGCAGCGGGGCGGCGACAGGGTCAGGCCATCGCAACGCCGTCGAATACCTCCGGCACCAGCGCCGCCTCACCCTTGTCGTCCAGCTGCCGGCGCCAGTCGGCGCTGCCGGTTCCCTCGAGCATGCCGAGCAGCCGCTGGCCACGCTCGGTCAGTATGAAGTTCTCGCCATTGCCGCCCTGCTCCTCAGGGCGCGACACCATGAACCCTCCTTCGAACAGCAGGCTCTCGTAGTTCTGCGCCTCTGCCTTGAGCGAATCCAGGTTGGGCATGGGCTTGCCGGCCTCTTCCAGGGCCAGGGCATGTTCATCGGCGTACTGCCGCGGCCGGAAGTGTTCATTGCCGGGTTTCTGCACCTCGCGCAGCAGGCGCAGCATCAGGTCCCAGTCGTAGGTCATGTCCGTTCTCCTGTTGCGCCGCTTGGAACGGCGGCCTTGCTATTCGGACTCCGTCCGGCGCGCCATGGTTCGATCCCGGAAGGGCCGCAAAGGCTGAACTAAAGCGCCCCGACCGCGATCCACCAAACAGACGTTATGAAAGGAGTGCGCCCATGAACCGCCTGATGATTCCCCTCACCCTCGCCCTGCTGGCAGCTCAGCCGGCACTGGCCGACGAACAGATCGACGAACAGTGCACGCCTGACGTTATCGAAGCGAAGGCCAGGGAACTTGCAGAGCGCGTGAATGCGCTGACCGAAAGCAACCCGGAGCGGGCCGCGGAGATCAACGAGGAGCTGCGCGAGATGGAGGTCAAGCAGACCGCGCAGGAATTGGGCAGTGAATGCGAGGCCTACGAAAAGCGTATGCAGCACGTACGCGAGGCGGAGAAGGAAGCCGATATCGCACCGGCCGAGAAACGCTGAGTTGGTGGGCCGGGCGCCAATCGCGCGCGGCCCGTACCGTCAGGATGCGGCTGGTTTCTTGCGCTTTAACGGTGCCAGGCCATCGCCGCTGACCACGGACGAGGCTGCCGCCTCGCGCTTGGCGTTGCCGGGCCGCTTGCTGGTCGGTTTGGCGGGCTTCTTGGCCTTCTTTTCCCCAACCTTCTTCTTGTCGTCCTTTTTCTTCTTGGTTCCGGCCGCCTTGCCGGACGCCTTGAGGTTCTTCGGGCCCATGTAGCTGCCCTTGAGCCCCTTGATGACGCGATGTTCGAAGCGCTGCTTGAGGTAGCGCTCGATGCTCGACATCAGGTTCCAGTCGTTGTGGCAGATCAGCGAAATCGCCAACCCTTCGGCCCCTGCACGCCCGGTGCGGCCGATGCGGTGTACGTACTCATCGCCGGAGCGCGGCATGTCGAAGTTGATGACCAGGTCCAGGCCTTCGATATCCAGCCCGCGCGCCGCGACGTCGGTGGCGACCAGTACCTTGACCCCGCCCTCCTTGACCCGCTGGATGGCCTGCTTGCGGTCCTTCTGGTCCTTTTCGCCGTGCAGCACGTAGACCTTGACGCCCTCGGCCACCAGCCGACCGTACAAACGATCGGCCTGGGCGCGGGTGTTGGTGAAGATCACGGCCTTCTGATAGGTCTCGTTGGCGAGCAGCCAATGGACCAGGCGCTCCTTGTGGTCGCTGTCCTCGGCCGTGATGATCTGCTGGCGGGTGCCTTCGTTGAGCTCGCTGACGCGGTTCAGCTGCAGGTGCAGCGGGTCATCCAACACCTTGGCGGTCATGTCGCGCAACGCGGCACCGCCGCTGGTAGCGGAAAAGAGCAGCGTCTGCTGGCGCTTGTCGCACTCGCCGACCAGGCGCTGAACGTCCTCGGCGAAGCCCATGTCCAGCATGCGATCGGCTTCGTCGAGCACCAGGATTTCGACGTCCCGCAGGATGAGATTGCCCGCATTGAGGTGTTCGATCAGGCGTCCCGGCGTACCGATGAGGATGTCCGGCACCTTGCGCAGCAACGCGGCCTGTACCTTGAAATCCTCACCGCCGGTAACGATTGCCGACTTGATGAAGGTGAACTGCGAAAAGCGCTCGACTTCCTTGAGCGTCTGTTGCGCCAGCTCGCGGGTGGGCAGCAGGATCAGCGCACGCACGTCGACGCGGGGTTGGGCATCGCGGATCAGCCGATTGAGCATCGGCAGCACGAACGCCGCCGTCTTGCCGCTGCCTGTCTGCGCCGTCACGCGCAGGTCGCGGCCCTCCAGGGCCGGTGGGATGGCGGCGACCTGCACGGGCGTCGGTTCCGCGAACTTGAGTTCGGCAACGGCCTTGAGCAGGCGTTCGTGCAGGGCGAATTGGTCGAACAAGGGATACCTCAGGGAAGATCGGACAAAACGGCGCATAGAGTAACCCGTCCGACCCGGCTCGCGGCGGCTTTGTTCAGCAAAGCCGCGGTGCGTTCGCTCACTGCGCCTCTTCGCAGGTCAACTTGATGCGCAGACGGATCACTTCACGCGTGAACTTGGCGGTCAGCGGCCGGGTTTCGCCAGGCTCGAGGGTCACGCGGCGCGTGCGTGGCGACTCGGGGCCGTTGCGAAACAGGGCTGTGCAGATGACCGGATGCTGGCCGAAGTTCTGCAGCGTCAGCCCGGCGATATCCCGGTCGATGGTTTCGGTTCTGGCCAGCACCTCGGTGCCATTGAGCGTTTGCTCCAGATCCACCGGGTAGCTGACGGCAAGGACGCTCGGTGGGATGATGGCAAGCGATACGAGCGCAGCCAGGCAGATGTTTTTCATTGTATGCGGCTCCTCGAATGGGCGACTGCCAGCCTACCAGACAGACGCGACAGGAAAATAACGCGATGAAAGCACCCCGGGTGACCCTCGACCAGTGGCGGACCCTGCAGGCGGTGATCGACCACGGCGGGTTCGCCCAGGCCGCGGAGATGCTGCACCGCTCGCAATCCTCGGTGAGTTATACCGTGGCCCGCATGCAGGAACAGCTGGGCGTACCGCTACTGCGCATCGACGGACGCAAGGCGGTGCTGACCGAAGCGGGCGAGGTCCTGCTCAGGCGCTCGCGGCAGTTGGTCATGCAGGCCGGCCAGCTGGAGGATCTGGCCCATCACATGGAACAGGGCTGGGAGGCAGAAGTGCGACTGGTGGTCGACGCGGCCTATCCCAACGCCAAGCTGATCCACGCCTTGACCGACTTCATGCCGCAAAGCCGTGGTTGCCGGGTCCGCCTGCGCGAGGAAGTGCTGTCCGGCGTCGAGGATGTCCTGCGCGACGGCACCGCCGATCTGGCGATCAGCGCGCTGGACATCAACGGCTACCTCGGCACGGGACTCAGCTCGGTGGAGTTCGTCGCGGTCGCCCATGCCGACCATCCGCTGCATCAGTTGCAGCGCAAGCTCAGCGTGCAGGACCTGCAAAGCCAGATGCAGATCGTGGTCCGCGATTCCGGCCAGCGCCAGCCGCGCGACAGCGGCTGGCTGGGTGCCGAGCAGCGCTGGACCGTCGGCAGCCTGGCCACCTCGGTGGGCTTCGTCAGCAGCGGGCTGGGCTTCGCCTGGCTGCCGCGCCACATGATCGGCCGGGAGCTGGCCGAGGGCATCCTCAAACCACTGCCGCTGATCCAGGGCGGCGTGCGCCGGCCGCTGTTCTACCTCTACACCAATCACAACAAGCCCCTCGGCCCGGCCACGCAGATTCTCATCGACCTGATCAAGACGTACGATGCGCAAGCGCAGCCGGCCAGCGTCGGGTCGGCCCAGGCTTCAAAACAACCCAGGAATGCATCATGAAAAGACTTTTGCTCGCTGCCTGCTCTGTGCTGCTGGCCGGCCACCTCATGGCCGCCGACAACCCGCACGTGCTGCTCACCACCACCATGGGCGAAATCGAGATCGAACTCGAAGCGGAGAAGGCGCCGATCAGCGTGGACAACTTCCTGCAGTACGTGGAGAGCGGGTTCTACGACAACACCGTGTTCCATCGCGTGATCCCCGGCTTCATGATCCAGGGTGGCGGTTTCGGCGAGGGCCTGAATCAGAAACCCACCCGCGACCCGATCAAGAACGAAGCCGACAATGGCCTGCACAATGTGCGCGGCACCCTGGCGATGGCGCGCACCCAGAACGTCAACTCCGCCACCAGTCAGTTCTTCATCAACCACCGCGACAACGACTTCCTCGATCACGGCAGCCGCGATTTCGGCTACGCGGTGTTCGGCAAGGTGGTACGCGGCATGGAGGTGGTCGACCAGATCGCCCAGGTGCCGACAGGCAACCGCAGCATGATGCAGAACGTCCCGCTCACCCCGGTGAAGATCGTTTCCGCCAAGAAACTCTGACGCGCTAGCGCTGCGCGTCGTCCCAATAGCGACGCCAGCGCCCCACCAGTTCGTCCGGCGCGTCGAAATAGAGCTCGCTGCCCAGCTTCAACGCCCCGCTCTGCAGCTCGCTGCGACGCCTGGCGATCAGCCCGTCCAGGCGCTCATGCTGCGCCGCGTCGCCAAACAGCTCCGGCTCGCTCTTCATCAATTGCTGCATCACCGCCAGGTCATGGTCGTCGCCCAGCCGATCAGCCAAAGCCTTGAGCGTCTCGCTGCGCAGCTGCATCAGCTTCGGCCAGCTCGGCGACAGCAAGCGTGTCTGGTACCAGTGGTCCTTGACCCGTTTGCGCCATTCATGGAGCTGTTCGTCACTCAGATCGAGGCGTACCCGGGCCAGCTCGGTGCAACCGTCGGCGTAGGTGCGCCGCACGCCAGCGGCAAAGAGATCGAAGCCATTGCCCGCCAGCTTCCAGTGCTCGCTGCGCTCGCGCAAGGCGCGAAGCTCGTCAATGACCGCGTCCAGGTGTTCATCCAGGCCGCTGGCACGGCTCTCCCCTTGCCGTGCCCGCGCTTCCAGGCGCTGGCGGACAGCACTGAACGGCGGCTCGGCGAGCGGGTCCGGGTACTGTTCGGCGAGCAGATTCCAGCTTTCCAGCATGGCCGCCGCGTCGCGCGACTCGGCCAGACGTCGCCCCAGGTCACGCAACAAGCGGTTTTCGGCCTTGAACGCTTTACCCAGCGGCTGGCGCACCAGCCGCAGCAGGGCGCGCAGCTCCTTGAAACGCTTGCGTGCCTGGTGAATGCCTTCGGCGCGTTCGGCCTCCGCGACATTCAGCGATTCGATGGCACTGTCGATCCCCTGGCGGGCGACCTTGCGCACCTCGGCGGCAGGGTCGGTCGTTCGCAGCTTGTAGCTCATGATCACTCCTCACGGGCCCGCCGCCGTGCCGCTGCAAGGATGCCGACGGGCAAATCAACCGTAACGCTTGCGCGCCTCGATCGCCAGGCCGGAGCCGATACTGCCGAAACGGTTGCCCTCCACGTGACGGGCTCGCGGTAGCAGCCTGGCGACGCCCTGGCGCAGCGCCGGTATGGCGCTGGAGCCGCCCGTGAAGAAGACCGTGTCGACGTCGTCGTGGCCGAGCCCGGCGCTGGCCAGTAATTGACCGATGTTCGCGCGGATTCGTTCGAGCAGCGGCTCGATGGCAGCCTCGAAGCCGTCACGCGTCAAGCTCGCCTGCAATCCCGCCTCGATGCGGGCAAAGTCGATCAGGTAGCGGTCGTGATCGGTCAGGTCGATCTTGGCCTGTTCGACCTGCATCGCCAGCCAGTGACCGGCGCGCTGCTCGATGAGACCAAACAGCCGGTCGATCCCGGTCGGGTCCTGGATGTCGTAGCGCATGCTCTGCAACGCGCGGACCGAAGCCGGCGCGTAGACCGCATTGATGGTGTGCCAGGTGGCGAGATTGAGGTGCGTGCTGGTGGGCATCGGCGCGTCGCTTTTCATCCGGCTGCCGTAGCCGAACAGGGGCATCACGCCTTGCAGGCTGAGCTGCTTGTCGAAGTCCGTACCGCCAATGTGTACGCCCGAGGTGGCGAGGATGTCGGCCTGCCGGTCGTCGAGGTCGCGTCGCTCCGGCGACAGCCTGACCAGCGAGAAGTCCGAGGTGCCGCCGCCAATGTCGACAATCAGCACCCGCTCCTCGCGTTCGATGCGGGACTCGTAATCGAACGCCGCGGCGATGGGTTCGTACTGGAAGGACAGCTCCTTGAAACCGATCTTGCGCGCGGCGGCGGCCAGGGTGTCGGCCGCCTCCTGGTCCGCCTGGGGATCGTCATCCACGAAGAACACCGGACGACCCAGCACGACCGCCTCGAACGGCCGGTCAGCCTGCGCTTCGGCACGCGCTTTGAGGGTGCCGAGGAACAGCCCGAGGATGTCCTTGAAGGGCATGGCGCTACCCAGCACGGTGGTTTCGCTCTTGAGCAGCTTGGAGCCCAGCAGGCTCTTGAGCGAGCGCATCAGACGGCCTTCGTAGCCTTCCAGGTACTCGGCCAGCGCGAGACGCCCATAGACCGGTCGGCGCTCCTCGACGTTGAAAAAGACCACAGACGGCAAGGTGTGCTGGTCGTCTTCGAGCACCAGCAGCGGCTCGGTGTCGGGTCGCCACCAGCCGACCGTGGAATTCGACGTACCGAAGTCGATGCCGCAGGCGCGAGCGGGAGAGACGTTTGGCATGGGGATTCAGGGGCTCGGAAAAACGGCCGCGCAGTGTACTGGAGCCGACGCGAGGTTGCAGACCGGTTGTCGTACTGCTTCGCTCCTCGGGGCTGAATGTCGCGCCCATCATGAGGAAGGCGGGTGGCCAATTTGGCAACACCGGTGTGTCGCCCCACGACACAGCGGTGTTGCACATCCGGCGCTACCACCACGTCACCAACGTGTCCCGGTGCCCCGCCCCAGGAGTCAGGCGGGCACCGCGTCCCCATCCGGCTCGCCCGCGGCCATCCCGGCGGTCATCCGCTTGGCATCGGCACCAAAGGTTCTCGACGCCTGAAACAAGAACACCATGGTCAACAGCAACGACGCCGGAATCAGGTACATCGCACCGTGCAACCCTTCGGCCCGGAAGGCCTCGGCCATCTCGGTCGCGCCCGCGGCCAGCATCGCCGCCTGAGCGAAATGGTCCGAAAGCAGCCCCACCACCACCGTCCCCATGCCGCCACCGAGCAGGTAGAGCCCGGCGAAGAACAGCGCCATGGCGGTTGCACGCAAGCGCGGCTCGACCACGTCCTGGATCGCCGTGTAGACGCAGGTGTAGAAGTTATAGGAGAACAGCCAGCCGAAACTGAAGATCGCGACGAACACGGCGACCTCGATGCGCCCGGCGAGCAATGCATAGCCGGTCGCGAGCGTCGCGATCGCCATGCTCACGGCGGCGAAGATCAGCCGGCCCCGCGCGAAACGCTGATGGATCTGGTCGGCGACCCAGCCGCCAAAGGTCAGCCCGATGAGCCCCGTCAGCCCGACAATCACGCCCGTCGCGACCGAGGCCTGAACCAGCGGCACGCCGTAGTAGCGCATCAACAGCGGCACCATGAACGCATTGCAGGCGTAGGTTGCGAAGTTGAAGGCCAACCCCGCCAGCACCAGCCACCAGAAAGTGCGGATCGCCAATACCTTGCGAATGGGCTGCTCGACAGGCGCCTCCGAGACCCGCACCGTTTCCGCGGCGCCGCGTCGTGGCTCGCGAATCAGAAAGATGAAGACCGCCAGCAGCAATCCGGGTACCGCGGCGATGAAAAACGGCGCCCGCCAGCTGCCGAACGCCTCGACCATCGCCCCGATGGTGAAGAATGCCAGTAACAGCCCCAGCGGCAGCCCGAGCATGAAGATGCCCATCGCGCGGGCGCGCTTGTGCGCGGGGAAAAGATCGCCGATCAGCGAGTTGGCCGCTGGCGCGTAGCTGGCTTCGCCGATGCCGATGCCCATGCGCACGAGCAGGAAGCTCCAGAAATTCCAGGCCAGGCCGTTGACGGCCGTCAATCCGCTCCAGACCGTCAGCCCCCAACCCATGATCCTGCGGCGCGAGCCGACGTCCGCCATGCGACCGAGGGGTACGCCGGCGATCGCATAGACGATGGTGAACGCGGTACCGATCAAGCCCAGCTGAAAGTCGTTGAGGCTCCACTCCAGCCGGATCGGCTCAGCGATGATCGCCGGGATGGTGCGATCGAAGAAGTTGAACAGATTCGCCAGGAACAGCAGGAACAGCACGCGCCAGGCGTTCGATGCTTGGGTGGAAGGCTGCATGACGTCGGTCTCGAATTGTTGTTATGTGGCCGGCCGCAGGCGCGCCGGTACCGAGACTCTAGAAGCTCCCCTCGCGCCTGTCTGTGAAGATCAACGAGACTTATGCCGGACGATGCCAACGCAGGCGCGACCCGCCGGTCAGGCGCTCAGCTGTCGTGATGCGCCCCAGGGCGCATGCGTGCCGCGAGGCTTACCCCGCGGCCCCTTCACTTCGCCCTTAGGACATCCCGAAGCTCATGCCCATCCCTGCGCGCGCCATTCCTTCAGCCAGCCGAGGTCCGCAACGGTGCCCTGCTCGCCAGGCTTGAATTCGGCGCCCAGCCAGCCTTCATACCCGCTGGCCTGCAGCGCCCGCAGCGCAGTCATGAAATCCACGCCACCGCTGCCGGGTGCGCCCCGCCCGGGGCAATCGGCGAACTGCACGTGGCCGATACGGCCTGCCAGCCGGGCGATACAGTCCGGCAGGTCCAGCCCTTGCCGGGCCATGTGGTACAGGTCCAGTTGAGCCAGGCAGTTGGGATGATCGACACGCGCCAGCAGCGCGGCGAGATCATCCGGGGTATTGATCAGGAATCCCGGCATGTCCAGCGGGTTGATCGCCTCGCAGACCACACGAATGCCGAGTAGCCCGAAGGCTTCGGCACTGGTGCGCAAGTTGGCCGTCAGGGTCTCCAGTGCCTGTTCCCGTGTGATGCCTTCGGCCAGCCGTCCGGGGAGCACGTTGACACAGTGCGGTCGCGTCATGGCCGCGTAGGTCAGAGCCTCCTGCAGCGCCTCGTCGAACCGGGCCTGCCGCGCCGGAACGGCTGCCAGGCCCGGACCGCCCTGCATGAAATCGTCTGCCGGCAGGTTGATCAGCACCAGCGGCAGGCCGGCCCGCTCGGGCAATTCCTTCAGGCGAATGGCCGGCAGCTCGTAAGGAAACTGGATTTCGACGCCGTCGAAACCGGCCATCCGTGCGGCCATGACGCGCTCGGACAGTGGCAGTTCGTTGAACAGCAGGGACAGGTTGGCGGCAAGTTTCATGACATCGGCTCCCGGTACAGGTTGACCAGCGTGGCGGGGTCCTCGTGCAGATGCCCCTGGCTGCCATGCAGGCGCATCAGTTGCGCGGCAAGTCCGGTCATCGGCGTGGCGCTGCCCGCCTCGCGTGACACCTGCACGGCGGTATCCAGATCCTTGAGCAGGGTACGAACGTGCCATTTAACCGGTTCGAACTCCTTGCTGGCCATTTGCGGGGCGAGAATCTGCAACGGCCGCGAATCGGCGAACCCACCGGCCAAGGCAGGCGCCAGCTGGCGGGCGTCGACGCCGGATCGCTCGGCCAGTGCCACCACTTCGGCAATCACCAGCGCATTGCAGGCGACGATCATCTGGTTGCAGGCCTTGGTGACCTGCCCGGCCCCCACTTCGCCCATGCGGGTCAGGCGCTGGCCGAGGT
This sequence comes from Stutzerimonas marianensis, assembly GCF_022810315.1. Lineage (NCBI taxonomy): Bacteria > Pseudomonadati > Pseudomonadota > Gammaproteobacteria > Pseudomonadales > Pseudomonadaceae > Stutzerimonas > Stutzerimonas marianensis. Next base: position 255,320 of record NZ_JALGRD010000006.1, read on the forward strand.
TCATCAGCACGGGGCGTACCCGTTCGATGTCCTCCGTCCGCCCACCGGCCATGATTGCCAGGCTGCCCGCCTCGGCGCCGGCCGTACCTCCCGAAACCGGCGCATCGACCCAGCGCATCCCGCGGCGCGTTTCGAGTTCGGTGGCCATCGCGCGCGTGGCGGCCGGCTCGAGACTGGAATGGTCGACCAGCAATTGTCCGGCGCGGGCGCCTTCGGCGATCCCGTCGCGGCCAAACACCACTTCCCGCACCACGGCGGTGTCGGCCAGACACATCAGGACAATATCGGCCGCCCCGCAGAGCTCCGCCGGCGTGCGCACCCGCCGTGCTCCGGCCTCGACCAACGCGTCGCACTTGTCGGGCGAGCGGTTCCATATCGTCAGCGGGTATCCCGCCGCCAGCAAACGGCGGCACATGGGTGCGCCCATCAGGCCGATGCCGGCAAAGGCGATCGAAGGCAGCTCAGGCATGGGTATCTCCTCATTGGGGAACGGCGATTCTACGCGCTAAGCCGCTGGTTTCCGCTCAGGTCAGTTCGCCCTTGTCCCAGAGCCGGACCAGCTCACCCGGCGCCTGCTCCTCCGGGATGCGCAAGACCAGCTCATCATCCTGCGCCTCGCGCCGGTAGTGCAGCTCGACCTGATAGTAACGCCGGTCGGCACCACCGGAATCGCTCGTGTCGAGCGGCAGGCAGCCCTGCAGAACGCTGCAGATCTGTCCGCGCTGCTGCTCATCGCACTGGGCGAAGTCGATTTCCCGGGGCCGGCTGAGCGCCTGCATCGGCGCAAAGCCCCCCTGGCGAGACAGGCGAATGCGGGTCTCAAGACCCAACGCCGGTAGCTGTTTCATGATGCCTCCTCACGCCAGCGTCACGCCCACATCGGTCCAGCCCTGCTCGACCGCCCGCACCACGTCACCGTCGCCGAAACGATTGGCCGCGTTGTCTCGCGTCAGACGGGCGAAGGTGGCGAAATTCGCATCACGCGGCAGCCGGGCGTCACACAGGGTGTCGTACCAGATCTGTCCCGCCTTTTCCCAGGCGTGGCCGCCGATCGCCGTCGCGGCAAGGTAGAACGCGCGGTTGGGAATGCCGGAGTTGAGGTGTACGCCACCGTTATCGTCACGGGTATGGATGAAGTCGCGCATGTGCCCGGGCTGTGGATCCTTGCCCAGCACTGGGTCGTCATAGGCGCTTCCGGGGTTGGCCATCGACCGCAACGCCACGCCTTGCACGTTCTCGGTCAGCAGCGCGGCGCCGATCAGCCAGTCGGCCTGGTCAGCGGTCTGGCGCTGACTGTATTGCTGCACCAGCACGCCGAAGACATCGGAGACCGACTCGTTCAACGCACCGGACTGGTCGAGGTAGACCAAGCCGGCCTCGCTCTCCGTCACGCCATGGGCCAGCTCGTGGGCAACGACGTCCAGCGCCAGGGTGAAGCGGTTGAAAATCTCGCCGTCGCCATCGCCGAAGACCATCTGCGCGCCGTTCCAGAAGGCATTCTCGTAGCCGACGCCGTAATGCACCGTGCCTACAAGCGCGAAACCATGGTCATCGATCGAGTCACGACCAAAGACTGTCCAGAAGAAATCATGGGTAATGCCCAGCGCATCATAGGCTTCGTCCACGGCCGCATCGGCGACCGGCGCCTGGCCCTCGATACGCGCAAGCACGCCCGGCAACTGCATCTGCTGTTGCGCATCGTGAATGCTGCGCCGCGGTTGACCGCGCGGGCCACGCTCGGGCAGCACGCTGGGCATGGGCTGGCGGTTCGGCGGGCCTGGGTTGGGCAGCAGATGACGCACATGATCAAGGGTGCCCAGCGCTCGTGAGCGCTGGCTGGGCGAGCCACGCTCGATGATTCGGTCGAGAACGTAGGGCGGAATGAAACCGCGGTGCTGGATCTGATCGAACATGGAGCCCCTCCGAACGACATGGACGCCCCTGGCGGACGCCCCTACCTTTCTGATCGGCCCGGACCCGTCTCGTTTCCTTCCGGCGGAGACTTTTTAGCGCGATTCAGTGGTGGCTGTCGTTCGCGCTCGGTCCGGAAAGCGCAGGCCCTTCGCCTGCTTCGAAAGCCTTGATCGCCTCGTCGAGGTGCTTGACGCACAGCTCGATCGCCATCTGGCGCAGTGCCGCGGGCCACTCGTGGTCCCGGGCCGGCTCAACCAGGTCGAGAAACCCGGAATGGCTGATCAGCATGCCCTGCTTGACTCGCAAGGTCTGGCCATCGAGCAGCAACGTGACGGGGTCACGAGCGGTAATGACGGCACCAGAGGCGAGCAATTCGTCGATGTGCTGTCGGAGGGCATGAAACTGTCGAACATCCTGCGATTCATCCATAGCAATACGCCATCATCCATGAAGGCGGCGAAGCGTAATGAATCGAGACGTCGAGCACAATATTGGCGAGTCGAACTCGCCATTCGTGCGCTATTTCAAAGCCGTATCGGCAGACGAAACCACTTCAGACTGGCCTTTGCCACCGTCGTCGCCAACCAGCATCCCGCATCGCGCCTTCAACGCCTGACCGTCGGCGATAAGGGTCGTGGGGTCGCGATCGGTTATCACTGCCCCTTCGGCCAGCAGTTCGTCCACGTGCTTTCTAAGCGAGGGGTACCTGCGCAGGTCTTTGTGCTCACTCATCGCGATCAGCCTCCTTTCAGGCGTCGAAGTCTAGCTCAATCGAGACGTACATCACAAAACGACACCAATCGTGCCGGCGAGTTCGCACTTCGAAACCGGACCGAGGCGGGCCAGCACGGGAGAAACCACATCACCTTGCCTGCCGACGCCCCTCTCCCTCTATAATCCGCGCGCTTTTTCCGCTATTGAACCGGAGAACCACACATGTTGAAGCGCACCCTGGCAGCCGTCGCCGGCCTTGCCCTGTCCTTGTCTATTGCCCCAACCCATGCCGCCGACGCCCTGCGTGTCTCAGCGATCCCCGACGAAGCCCCCACCGAACTGATCCGCAAATTCGAGCCGCTGGGCAAGTATCTGGAAAAGGAACTGGGCATGCCTGTGCAGTTCACCCCGGTGTCCGACTACGCTGCCGTGGTCGAATCCCTTGCATCGGATCGACTCGACCTGGCCTGGCTGGGGGGATTCACCTTCGTCCAGACCCGGCTGAAAACCGGCGATGCCATTCCGCTGGTTCAGCGTGAGCAGGACGAGCGCTTCACCAGCAAGTTCATCACCGCCGACCCCAAGGTGACGACGCTGAAGGATCTCGAGGGCAAGACCTTTGCCTTCGGGTCCGTGTCCTCGACTTCCGGCAGCCTCATGCCACGCTACTTCATGCTCAAGGACGGAATCGATCCTGAGCGGTTCTTCAAGCGCATCGCCTATTCCGGTGCTCATGACGCCACTGCGGCCTGGGTCGAGGCGGGCAAGGCCGACGCCGGCGTGCTCAACGCGTCGGTGTGGGACAAGCTGGTCGCCGCCGGCAAGGTCGATCCCGACAAGGTGCGTGTGATTTCCACCACGCCGCCCTACTACGACTACAACTGGACCGTGCGCGGCAACGTGGATCCGACGCTCGTCGAGAAGATCAAGACGGCCTTCCTCGAGCTCGACCCAGCCAATCCCGAACATAAGAAAATCCTCGACCTGCAGGCCGCGACGCGCTTCATCGAGACCCGTCCGGAAAACTACGAAGGCATCGAGGAAGCCGCCCGCGCGGCAGGTCTGCTGAAGTGAACCCCGGCGCATCGCGCGCCGCGGTGGGGATGCAGGTGCGGGACGAATCCGGCGTGATGCCCGAGCTGCGCCTGGATGGCGTCGGCTTTCGCCATGGCGGCCAGGCCGCGCTCGACGGCGTCGAGCTGACGATTGCCCGCGGTGAGCAGGTAGCGATCATCGGCCCCTCGGGCGCCGGCAAGACGACCTTGCTGCGCCTGCTTGCCAGCCACCTGCAGCCGCAGCAGGGTCACCTGGACCTGCTTGGCTGCGACCCCTGGCGCCTGTCCGCCTCGGCACGCCGCCGCCTGCGCGCCCGCATCGGCATGATTCACCAGGCCCCACCGTTGCCGCCCAGGCAACGGGTCGTCACCGCCGTGCTGGCCGGGCGCCTCGGCCAGTGGTCGCTTGGCCGCGGTCTGGCGAGCCTGGTCTATCCACTCGACAAGGTCGGCGCCGCGGAGGCACTTGCCCGCCTGGATCTGGCCGACAAACTGTATGAGCGTTGCGACCAGCTCTCGGGCGGTCAGCTGCAACGCGTCGGCATCGCCCGCGTGCTCTACCAGCAGCCTGAGCTGGTCCTGGCTGACGAACCCGTCTCGGCAATGGATCCGGTGCTGGCTCGTCATGCGCTCGGCGTGCTGTGCGCCGATGCCCATCGGCGCGACGCCACCTTGCTCGCCAGCCTCCACGCGGTCGAACTGGCGATCGAGCAGTTTCCCAGGATCATCGGCGTGCGCGCCGGCCGGATCCAGTTCGACAAGCCAGCGGCGGATGTCGAGGTCGCCGATCTCGACGCGCTCTACGCCAATGACCAGCTTGTCACGGCTCAGCCCCTGCTGCCGGTCAACCCTCAGCTGCACGTGTCTCGATGCTGAATCCGGCGATGGTTCGGCGCGACCCGGCGGCAGGCACGCGGCTTGCCCTGACGGTGCTCGCCCTGGCACTGCTGTGGCCGGGCGTGCTGCTCAGCGAGCTGGATCTGGGGGCACTTGTCGACGCGGACAACGCCGAGACCATGGGCAACTTCCTCGCCAGTTTCTGGCCGCCTGCCCACGACGCCCCCTTCCTTGCCCTGCTGCTGCGCGCCACCCTTGAAACCCTGGCCATTGCCACCGCCGGCATGACGCTGGCACTGATCGTAGCGTTGCCCTGTGCCCTGCTGGCCACGCGCGTACTGTCCGTTTCGGCGCTCCGCCATGGCGGCCGGCCGCGCATGCTGTCCGAGGCGCTACGCTGGCCGATTCGCGGTGCGCTGATCATGCTGCGCAGCATTCCGGAAATCGTCTGGGCGCTGCTGTTCGTCCGCGCGGTTGGACTGGGCCCGACGGCAGGCGTACTGGCGATCGCCATCACCTACGCCGGCATGCTCGGCAAGGTGTATGCCGAGATATTCGAGTCGGTCGATCCCCTGCCTTGCCGGGCACTGCTCGGAGCCGGCGCGTCACGGCTGCAGGCCTTCGCCTACGGCATCCTGCCGCAGGCCAGCGGCGAGATGCTGTCCTACGGCGTGTACCGCTGGGAGTGCGCGATTCGGGCTTCGGTGGTGATGGGCTTCGTCGGGGCCGGCGGCCTGGGCCAGCAGATGGACCTGTCGATGCGCATGTTTGCCGGCGGTGAGGTGGCCAGCATGCTGTTGACCTTCCTGTTGCTGGTGCTGCTCGCCGATGCCATCAGCCAGCTGTTGCGCCGGAGGTTCACATGAGGCTTCTGTCGCGTGCCGCCGCGCCATTGTTGCTCCTGCTCGCAGTGGTGGCCTCGTTCACCTATCTGCAGCTGGACGCGGCTGCGGTGTTCAGCCTCGAGGGCGCGCAGCGGATGGGCGACTACGCCGCCGGGTTTCTGCATCCGGATCTATCCGCCTCGCAGTTGCGCGCGACCGGCCTGGGGGCGCTGGAGACCCTGGCCATGTCGGCCATCGGGACATTGCTTGCCGCCCTGCTCGGCCTGTCGCTTGCGCTACCGGCAGCGGGGCGATTCGGCAGCTTGAGCAAAGCGGCGTCACGGCTGCTGCTCAACGCATTGCGCGCCATTCCGGAGCTGGTCTGGGCGGCCCTGATGGTGCTGGCCGCCGGGCTGGGGCCGAATGCCGGCACGCTCGCACTGGCCTTGCACACCGCGGGTGTACTGGGGCGGCTGTTCGCCGAAGCCCTGGAAAACACGCCGTCCGGGCCCAGCGAAGCCCTTCGTCTGGCAGGCAGCGGCCGGATCAGCGCCTTCTGCTACGGCACCCTGCCGTTGCTCTGGCCACAGCTGGTGGCCTACAGCCTGTACCGCTGGGAAAACAACATCCGCATGGCCAGTGTGCTCGGCTTCGTCGGCGCCGGCGGTCTGGGCCAGATGCTCTACCTCAGCCTCAGCCTGTTTCAGCAGGCGCAGGCCGCGACCGTCATCCTGGCAATGCTGCTGATGGTGCTCGCAGTGGATGCCCTGAGTGGCTGGATGCGGATGCGCTGGGTTCGTCCCTAGCCGCTCCGGCTGACTTGATTCAGTGCAGGCCGGGCCGGGCTGCCCTTTCCTGAACCAGCACCCAGGGCCGAACCACCACGGCCCAGAGCGACGGGTCACGTGCCTGCCAGTCCTGCGCCTGCTCCGCCTCGAGCTTTGCGAGTTGGCCGGCGGTCAGCCAGGCGGCGACCTTGTCTCGATCGTCCTGCGCCACCGCGAGTGCCGCCTCGATCAGGTCGAAATCACTCGCGACCCTGAGCAGCGCGCCACGCGCAAAGAACGGCTGCAGCTCCTGCCAACTGATCGGTGCGGTCTCGCCCAGCAATTTGGCATAGAGAGTGCTTTGATCTTCGCTCATGAGGTTTACCCGCCTTCGAAAAAGGGCGCAATCATAGCGCTCGGGTAAAACTCATCAAACGGGTGGAATCCTGACTGTGCAAACGGGTGCTGACGCTTCTACACTGTGCCGGTACAGTTGCCGTACCGTTTGGGGACGTTTAGCCCTTAACGACACTGCAGCCCGCAGGATCCAAACAATAATGATGCAAGTGGAGCACGTATGAAGACCAAGCAGCGTCTTTCCAAGATTTTCCTGGCAATTGCTATGACGGGGGCAGCGAGCTACACCCTGGCAGCCGACACCATCAAGATCGGCTTGGCCGGCCCGGTCACCGGGGCAGTCGCACAGTACGGCGACATGCAGTTCATTGGGGCTCAGATGGCCATCGAGCAGATCAACAACGACGGGGGCGTCGATGGTCAAAAGCTCGAAGGTGTGGTCTATGACGACGCGTGCGACCCGAAACAGGCCGTAGCCGTCGCCAACAAGATCGTCAACGATGACGTGCGCTTCGTGGTCGGGCACCTGTGTTCCAGCTCGACCCAGCCCGCCTCGGACATCTACGAGGACGAAGGCATCCTGATGATCACCGCGGCGTCCACCAGCCCCGACATCACCTCCCGCGGCTACGAGCTGATTTTCCGCACCATCGGCCTGGACAGCCTGCAGGGTCCGACCGCCGGCAATTTCATCGCCGATAACGTCAAGCCGACGAACGTCGCGGTCATCCACGACAAGCAGCAGTATGGCGAAGGCATTGCCACCGCCGTGAAGGAAACCCTGGAGAGCAAAGGCGTCAAGGTTGGCCTGTTCGAAGGCATCAACGCCGGCGACAAGGACTTCTCCTCGATGATTTCCAAGCTCAAGCAGCAGGGCATCGATTTCGTGTATTACGGCGGTTACCACCCTGAACTGGGCCTGCTGCTGCGCCAGGCCAAGGAGCGTGGCCTCAACGTCCGCTTCATGGGTCCGGAAGGCGTCGGCAACAAGGAAATCTCCGCCATCGCCGGCCCGGCTTCCGAGGGCCTGTTGGTAACGCTGCCGAAGTCCTTCGACCAGGATCCGCGCAACCAGAAGCTGGTCGAGGCCTTCAAGGCGAAGAATCAGGATCCGAGCGGTCCGTTCGTGTTCCCGGCCTACGCCGCGGTGCAGGTCATCGCCGAGGGCATCGAGAAGGCGGGCAGCACCGACACCGACAAGGTCGCCGAGGCGCTGCGCAGCAACACCTTCGACACCCCGACCGGCAACCTGGCGTTCGACGAGAAGGGTGACCTGAAGGACTTCAACTTCGTGGTTTACGAATGGCACCAGGACGGCACCAAGACCGAAGCCAAGTGAACCCTTGACCAACCACCCCGAAGCCCACGGCATCCGCTGTGGGCTTTGTTTTAGCTGATCGGGGCCAACCCGGCCACAAGCACGGGACGCCCCAGCAACACTTGCATCCAAGCGAGAGGCCTGACAGCTGGCCCGCTCGAACCGGCGAGTGCGTGATCCGCATTCTGCCCTTGGCGCCGCATCCTCCATGCCGCGTGTTCGAAGCAGGTCCGCACGGACGGCTGGGCAAGCCGCTGGAAAACACAGACGGGACAGGCAAGACGAGATGGCAGGCGGGACTCTGATTCGAACACCGAATCGGTATCGCCCCCAGTCACCGCGGATTGCCGACTCGGATGGGTTTTCCAGCGTCCTGCCAGCAAGGGCTGCGGTGTTCAGGAGAATGTAATGCCTGAGCTCTACCACTACTTTCAACAGCTGATCAACGGCCTGACCGTTGGCAGTACCTATGCCTTGATAGCCATCGGCTACACCATGGTTTACGGCATCATCGGGATGATCAACTTCGCCCATGGCGAGGTGTACATGATCGGCTCCTACGTTGCCTTCATCGCCATCGTCGGCCTGTCCATGATGGGTCTCGATGCCCTGCCGATTCTCATGATCGGTGCGTTCGCCGCAGCCATGATCGTCACCAGCGCCTATGGCTACAGCATCGAACGGGTCGCCTACCGGCCGCTGCGCGGCAGCAACCGGCTGATCCCGCTGATCTCGGCAATCGGGATGTCGATCTTCCTGCAGAACGTCGTGCTCCTGTCCCAGGATTCCAAGGACAAGGCCATCCCCAACCTGATGCCCGGCAATTTCATCTTCGGTGAAAGCGCCATGAACGGCGTGGTCGTTTCCTACATGCAGGTGCTGATATTCATCGTCACCATCGTGGCGATGCTGGGGCTGACCATGTTCATTTCGCGGTCCCGCCTGGGGCGTGCCTGTCGCGCCTGCGCCGAAGACCTGAAGATGGCCAACCTGCTGGGCATCAACACCAACAGCATCATCGCCCTGACCTTCGTCATCGGTGCGGCACTGGCGGCCATCGCCGCGGTGCTGATCAGCATGCAGTACGGCGTGATCAATCCGCACATCGGCTTCCTGGCCGGCATCAAGGCGTTCACCGCCGCCGTTCTTGGTGGTATCGGCAGCATCCCAGGCGCCATGCTCGGCGGGCTGGTGCTCGGTGTGGCCGAAGCTTTCGGGGCCGACATCTTCGGTGACCAGTACAAGGACGTCGTGGCGTTCAGCCTGCTGGTGCTCGTCCTGCTGTTCCGCCCGACCGGCATCCTGGGTCGCCCGGAGGTCGAAAAGGTATGACGCGCAATCTTCGAACCGCCTTTTTCAGCGCGTTGCTGGTATTCGCGGTAGCTGTGCCGGTGTTCGGCCTGAAACTCACCACCGTCGGCATTCGCCTGGAGGTCCATGGGGCCGATGCGAATACGTTCTGGATCATCGCGGCCTGTGCCGTGGCGATGTTCTTCTGGCAGCTGTTCCGCCACCATCTGGCCGCGGGCTGGGCCGCAAGCCCCAGCCTGCCGGCAGTGCCGGCCGGCGCAGGCAATTTCCTGACCCTGCCCTCGACCCAGCGCTACGTGATCATCGCGCTGATCCTGGTCGCACTCGCGTGGCCGTTCTTCGGCTCGCGCGGCGCGGTCGACATCGCCACGCTGATTCTGATCTACGTCATGCTCGGCCTGGGCCTGAACATCGTGGTCGGCCTCGCCGGGCTGCTGGATCTGGGCTATGTGGGCTTCTACGCGGTGGGTGCCTATACCTACGCCTTGCTGTCGCACTACTACGGCTTCGGTTTCTGGCTCAGCCTGCCGATCGCCGGCGCCATGGCGGCGCTGTTCGGCTTCCTGCTGGGCTTTCCGGTGCTGCGGCTGCGTGGTGACTACCTGGCCATCGTGACCCTGGGTTTCGGTGAAATCATCCGGCTCTTGCTGCGCAACATGACGGACATCACCGGCGGCCCGAACGGCATCAGCGGTATCGACAAGCCGACCCTCTTCGGTCTGACCTTCGACCGCCGCGCCGCCGAGGGCATGCAGACCTTCCACGAGTTCTTCGGTATCGACTACAGCTCGATCCACAAGGTGATCTTCCTCTACCTGATCGCCCTGCTGCTGGTGTTGCTGACCCTGTTCGTGATCAACCGTCTGCTGCGCATGCCGATCGGCCGCGCCTGGGAAGCACTGCGCGAAGACGAGATCGCCTGTCGTGCGCTGGGCATGAACCCCACCGTGATCAAGCTTTCGGCCTTCACCCTCGGCGCCACCTTTGCCGGTTTCGCCGGCAGCTTCTTCGCCGCGCGCCAAGGCCTGGTATCACCGGAATCCTTCACGTTCATCGAATCGGCCATCATCCTCGCCATCGTGGTGCTGGGCGGCATGGGCTCGCAGCTGGGGGTGATTCTCGCCGCCATCGTGATGATCCTGTTGCCTGAACTGATGCGTGAGTTCAGCGAGTACCGCATGCTGATGTTCGGCGCCATGATGGTGCTGATGATGATCTGGCGTCCGCAGGGCCTGCTGCCCATGCAACGCCCCCACCTGGAGCTGAAGCGATGAGCCGCCCGATTCTAGAAGTAAGCGGCCTGACCATGCGCTTCGGCGGCCTGCTGGCCGTCAACGGGGTGGGCCTGACCGTTCACGAAAAACAAGTGGTCTCGATGATCGGCCCAAATGGCGCCGGAAAGACCACGGTATTCAACTGCCTGACCGGCTTCTATCAGCCGACCGCGGGCAAGATCCTGCTCGAAGGCGAGGCGATCGAGGGCCTGCCCGGCCACAAGATCGCGCGCAAGGGCGTGGTACGGACATTCCAGAACGTCCGCCTGTTCAAGGACATGACAGCCGTGGAGAACCTGCTGGTCGCCCAGCATCGTCACCTCAACACCGGCTTCCTGTCCGGGCTGCTGAAAACCAAGGCGTTCCGCAAGAGCGAGCACGAGGCGATGGATTTCGCCGCGCACTGGCTCGAGCAGGTGAACCTCACCGACGTTGCCAACCGCCCCGCGGGCACCCTCGCCTATGGCCAGCAACGCCGCCTGGAAATCGCCCGTTGCATGATGACGCGCCCGCGCATCCTCATGCTCGACGAGCCGGCCGCAGGGCTGAATCCGAAGGAAACCGAGGACCTCAAGGCCCTGATCGGCATGCTGCGCGACCAGCACAATGTCACGGTGCTGTTGATCGAGCACGACATGAAACTGGTGATGAGCATTTCCGACCATATCGTGGTGATCAACCAGGGCTGCCCGCTCGCCGACGGCACGCCGGAGCAGATCCGCGACAATCCGGACGTGATCAAAGCCTATCTGGGAGAGGCGTAACCATGCTGTATTTCGAAAACGTCTCGACCTTCTACGGCAAGATCCAGGCGCTGCATAACGTCAACGTCGAAGTCCGCAAGGGCGAGATCGTCACCCTGATCGGCGCCAACGGGGCCGGCAAGTCGACGCTGCTGATGACGCTCTGTGGCACGCCCATGGCCTCAGAAGGCAGCATCCGCTTCGAGGGCGAGGAACTGGTCGGCAAGCAGACCTGCGACATCATGCGCAAGGACATCGCCGTGGTGCCCGAGGGGCGGCGCATCTTCGCCCGCCTCACCGTCGAGGAAAACCTCGCCATGGGCGGGTTCTTCACCAGCAAGGCCGATTTCCAGGAGCAGCTGGACAAGGCCTTGTCCCTGTTCCCGCGCCTGAAGGAGCGCTTCCATCAGCGCGGCGGTACGATGTCCGGCGGCGAGCAGCAGATGCTCGCCATCGCCCGGGCGCTGATGAGCAAACCCAAGCTGCTGTTGCTCGACGAGCCATCGCTGGGCCTGGCGCCGATCATCATCCAGCAGATCTTCGAGATCATCGAACAGCTGCGGGAGGATGGCGTGACCATCTTCCTGGTCGAGCAGAACGCCAACCAGGCGCTCAAGCTGGCCGACCGCGGCTACGTGCTGGAGAACGGGCATATCGTGATGCAGGGCATCGGCGAGGAATTGCTGACCAACCCGAAGGTGCGTGACGCCTATCTCGGGGGTTGACCGACCACGCCATTCCTCGTAGGAACGAGTTCGCTCGCGAAGCACGCGACGCAAGACGCTTCGCCAGCAAGCTGGCTCCTACGAGGCATGGCGATGCCCTACCGAACAGAGACGGTGACAATCCCTTCAGCGGGCGCTATGGTGCCTTCCGCATAGGTGGCCCAGAGGCCACGCCCCTGGATCAGCAGACAGGGCATAACTGAGCTGGCTCATTTCTGACATCAACTCAGGAGAAGCCGGCCATGACTGCCAGCCGTATCTGGATCAAGAATCCCCTCGCCCTCTACACCGCCAACGATCAGAAGGCCCCAGGCGGGCTCGTCATCGAAGGAGGCGTGATCGCCGAACTGCTCGACGCCGGGCAGACGCCTTCGGCACCGGTCGACAGCACCTTCGACGCCGGTGAGCACGTCGTGCTGCCGGGCTTGATCAATACCCACCACCACTTCTACCAGACCCTCACCCGCGCCTGGGCGCCGGTGGTCAACCAGCCGCTGTTTCCCTGGCTCAAGACGCTCTATCCGGTGTGGGCGCGGCTGACCCCGGATCGCCTGAAGCTCGCCAGCAAGGTGGCGCTGGCCGAACTGCTCCTGTCCGGCTGCACGACGGCAGCGGACCATCACTACCTCTTTCCGGACGGCCTGGAAAACGCCATCGACGTGCAGATCGATGCCGTCCGCGAACTGGGCATGCGCGCCATGCTGACCCGCGGCTCCATGAGCCTGGGCGAAGCCGACGGCGGGTTGCCGCCGCAGCAGACCGTGCAGACCGCCGAGGCCATTCTCGCCGACAGCGAACGCCTGATCGGCCGTTACCACCAGCGCGGCGCCGGGGCACAGATCCAGATTGCGCTGGCGCCCTGCTCACCCTTCTCGGTCACGCCGGAAATCATGCGCGCCAGTGCGGCAATGGCCGACTACCACGACGTTCGCCTGCACACCCACCTGGCCGAGACCCTGGACGAAGAAGCGTTCTGCAAGCAGCGCTTCGGTTTGCGTACCGTGGATTACCTCGACAGCGTCGGCTGGCTGTCCAGTCGAACCTGGCTGGCCCATGGCATTCACTTCAATGAAGACGAGATCGCCCGCCTGGGCGCCGCTGGTACCGGCATCTGCCATTGTCCAAGCTCGAACATGCGCCTGGCCTCGGGCATCTGCCCGACCATTGCACTGGAAGCGGCGGGAGCACCCATTGGTTTGGGGGTCGACGGCTCGGCCTCCAACGATGCTTCCAACATGATGCTCGAAGCACGCCAGGCGCTGTTCATCCAGCGCCTGCGCTACGGCGCCGAGCAGATCACACCGGAAAAGGTGCTCGGCTGGGCGACACGGGGCTCCGCGCGACTGCTGGGCCGAGACGACCTGGGCGAGCTGGCGGTGGGCAAACAGGCCGACCTGGCGCTGTTCAAGCTTGACGAATTGCGCTTCTCCGGCAGCCACGACCCGGTCTCGGCGCTGTTGCTGTGCGGCGCGGATCGCGCCGACCGCGTGATGGTCGGCGGTCGATGGCAGGTGGTCGATGGCCAGATCGAAGGGCTGGACGTGGCAGGCCTGATCGCCGACCACCGCCAGGCGGCACGCGACCTGATCGCCGGTTAAGGCCGGCCCAGCTCGTCGGCCATCCGTCGCAATGCCTCGCGCGGCCCGCCTACGCTCAGCGTGGCGGGCACGGCCAGCATCAGGTTGAGCGGCAGATCGAAGGCTTCGAGATGCAAACCGTCGCAATCGACGCCGGGCAGCCCGCAAAGCTGCGGATGCGCGCGCTGCAGCCGCTCGGCATAGCTGCCCTGGCCGTCCAGGTAACCGAAAACCGGCTTGCCCCGCGCAATGGCGTAGCCCACTTCGAAGCTGGTGCCGCTGTCGGGCTCACCGCCACGAAAGAAATTCAGATCGGCGAGCACCGCGTCGGCTTGGTCGAGCAACTCGAGATTGGCCCGATAGATCCACTGCGCCTGTTCGCGAGGCGCCTGGATATCGTCAGGCACCTGCTTGTCCAGCGGGTAGAGGCCGACGAAGCCGAACTCTGCACACAAGGCCTTGAGCCGTTCGCCGTGCTCACGCGCGTCAGGCCGAAACACGCCGGGACCGGCGAGGTAAATCGTCAACGTCATTCTGTTCATTCCCCTGGCCGATCAGGCTGCACACCGCTCGGCCGAATGCCTGGAGCGCTCCAGCGCCAGGACCACCCGGCAGAGCGAGCCGCCACTATACCGCGGCATCGCGCCGGCACGATTGCCGCGAAAAATCAGCGTGGGCAGCGCACCAAACTGTGGCATATAGTTCGGCGCCTGCACCGCGCCGGATCGAAGCGAACCTGGTTCCAAGGCGCCCCGTCAGCGCCAGCCGGTGGCCACCGAGTTCTGTCCAGTTGGTCAGCTTTTTGCAAATCCTCTGGCAGCCGTTCGGCGGACCTATAACGACACGCAATTGGAGCGACACCTCAATGCAGAACACCACAAGGAAATCCCTGCTTCGCGGTATTGCCGCGGCCATCGGCCTGAGCACGGCCCTGTCCGCCTCTGCGGCCGACCCGCTGAAGGTCGGCTTCGTCTACATCGGCCCCATCGGCGACCACGGCTGGACCTACCAGCACGAACAGGGCCGCAAGTACATGGTCGAGAAACTCGGCGACAAGGTCGAGGCCAACTTCGTCGAGAACGTCCCCGAAGGAGCCGACGCCGAGCGTGTGATCCGCAACATGGCCAAGAGCGGCTATGACCTGGTGTTCACCACCTCCTTCGGCTACATGAACCCGACCGTGAAGGTCGCCAAGCAATTCCCCAAGGTGACCTTCGAGCACGCCACCGGCTACAAGCAGGCGAAGAACCTCGGCACCTACCTGTCGCGCTCCTATGAAGGCCGCTACGTCGGCGGCTTCCTCGCGGCGAAGATGACCAAGACCAAGAAGGTCGGCTACGTCGCCTCCTTCCCGATCCCGGAAGTCATCCGCGACATCAACGCCATCCAGCTGGCCCTCGACAAGTACAACCCCGGCACCGAAATCAAGGTGGTGTGGGTCAACTCCTGGTTCGATCCGGGCAAGGAAGCCGATGCGGCCAACGCGCTGATCGACCAGGGCGCCGACGTGATCTTCCAGCACACCGACAGCCCGGCTCCGATTCAGGCCGCCGAGCGTCGTGGCGTCTACTCCGTCGGTTACGCCTCGGACATGCAGCACTTCGGGCCGAAGGCGGTGCTGACCTCCATCGTCAACGACTGGGGCCCGCACTACACCAAGTCGGCGCAAGCCGTGATCGACGGCAGCTGGAAATCCGAGGACTTCTGGGGTGGCCTGGCCGAAGACACCATCAGCCTGCCGCTCAGCGATCTGGTTCCGGCTGAGGTGAAAACCGAAGCCGAAACCATCATCGCCAGCATCAGAAGCGGTGAATTCCATCCCTTCACCGGCCCGATCAAGGACCAGGCCGGCACCGTGCGCATCGCCGAAGGTCAGACCGCCTCGAATGGCGACCTGGCATCGATGAACTACTACGTCGAAGGCATCAAGGCCGATATGCCGAAGTAAGCGTACCGCGCCGGCGATGGCCGGCGCGTTGCGCAATTGCAGTGCCGTCCCGCCTCCGGGCGAACCGCACGCAGGGGGCATTGCCCTCGAAGGCCGCCGGTACGAGAAGACCGGCGGCGCCGTACCCGGAGTCAGCCATGAATTCACTACCCATCATCGATATTTCCCCGCTCTATAACGCCGACGAGGCCGGCCATCTGGCCGTCGCCGAGGCCATCGACCGCGCCTGCCGCGAGTGGGGCTTCTTCTATATCGAGGGTCATCCGATCAGCGCCGAGCGCATCGCCACGCTGAGCGAGCATGCCCGCCGCTTCTTCGCGCTGCCGGCCGAGCAGAAGCTCGAGATCGACATCACCAGGAGCCAGCACCACCGCGGCTACGGTGCCGTCGCCACCGAGCAGCTGGACCCGAACCAGCCATGCGACCTCAAGGAAACCTTTGACATGGGGTTCCACATGGCAGCCGACCATCCCGAGGTGCTGGCCGGCAAACCACTGCGCGGCCCCAACCGGCACCCGGCACAGCTGGAAGGCTGGGCCGAGCTGATGGAAGGGCACTACCGCGACATGCAGGATCTCGCCTGCACCCTGTTGCGTGCCATCGCACTCGCCCTGGGCATCGAGCGGGACTTCTTCGACAAGCGCTTCGTCGAGCCCATCAGCGTGTTCCGCATGATTCACTACCCGCCCCGGCAGACCGCCACCAGCGCCGACCAGCAAGGCGCCGGTGCGCACACCGATTACGGCTGCGTGACCCTGCTCTATCAGGACCAGGCCGGCGGCCTGCAGGTGCAGAACGTCAAGGGCGAATGGATCGACGCCCCGCCCATCGAGGGCACCTACGTGGTCAACATCGGCGACATGATGGCCCGCTGGAGCAACGACCGCTACAAGTCAACGCCGCACCGTGTGGTCAGCCCGTTGGGTGTGGATCGCTACTCCATGCCCTTCTTCGCCGAGCCGCACCCGGACACCGAGATCGCCTGCCTGCCCGGCTGCCATAGCAGCAGCAACCCACCGAAGTACCCGGCGACGACCTGCAGCCAGTACATGCTCTCGCGCTTCGCCGAGACTTACGCCTATCGCCGCGAGCAGCAAACGCTGCCCGCCTGAGCCAGACTGACATCATGTTCAACCCACCTGGATGGCCGCTTCGTAGGGCCATCCGGACTGCGCTTGTCGGCCGCGTTGACTTTTGGGTCAGGAATTTGTTGACCGAAAAGTCAGATAACGCTAATTTCCACCGCCAGAGCCCAGAACAACAATTTCCCGGAGGCCCGCCTTGATCCAGTTTCTTCTCAATCGAGAACTGCGCCGTGAGCAGACGCTCGATCCGAATACCACCGTGCTGCAGTACCTGCGCGAACACCGCGGCAAATCCGGGACCAAGGAGGGCTGCGCCTCCGGTGACTGTGGCGCCTGCACCGTGGTGGTCGGCGAGCTGGTGGGCGACCGTCTGCGCTATCGCACCCTCAATTCCTGCCTGACCTTCGTCTCTGCGTTGCACGGCAAGCAGCTCATCAGCGTCGAAGACCTCAAAGACCAGGGCCGTCTGCACAGCGTCCAGCAGGCGATGGTCGACTGCCACGGCTCGCAGTGCGGCTTCTGCACCCCGGGCTTCGTCATGAGCCTGTTCGCCCTGCAGAAGAACGCCGACGCGGTCAATGAATACGACCCGCACCAGACCCACGAAGCCCTGGCCGGCAACCTCTGCCGCTGCACCGGCTACCGGCCGATTCTCGAAGCCGCCGAGCAGGCCTGCGGCGACCGCCAACCGGACCAGTTCGATGCCCGCGAAGCCGAGACCATCGCCCAGCTCAAAGCCATCGCCCCGCGTGAAATGGCCGAGCTCAGCGACGGCGAAAAGCGCTGCCTGTCGCCGCTGACCGTCGCCGAACTGGCCGAGGTCTACGCCGCCAATCCCGACGCACGTCTGCTTGCCGGTGGCACCGACCTGGCACTGGAAGTCACCCAGTTCCATCGCGAGCTGCCGGTGATGATCCATGTCGGTCAAATCACCGAGATGAAGCAGGTCCAGATCACCGACCACCATATCGAGATCGGTGCGGCCGCACCGCTCACCGACTGCTACGCCGCGCTGGCCGCCGAGTACTCGGATTTCGGCGAGCTGCTGCAGCGCTTCGCCTCCCTGCAGATCCGCAACCAGGGCACGCTTGGCGGCAACATCGGCAACGCCTCGCCCATCGGCGACTCGCCGCCGCTGCTGATCGCCCTGGGCGCCGACGTTGTCCTGCGCAAGGGCGCCAGCAGCCGCACCCTGCCGCTCGAGGATTACTTCATCGACTACAAGGTCACCGCGCGCCAGCCCGGGGAATTCATCGAGAAGGTGCGGGTGCCGCGCGCCACGCCGGATCGCCTGTTCCGCGCCTACAAGGTCTCCAAGCGTCTGGACGACGACATTTCCGCCGTCTGCGCCGCCTTCGAACTCAGAATCCTTGACGGCGTGATCGACGAAGCGCGCGTCGCCTTTGGCGGCATGGCCGCCATCCCGAAGCGCGCCATGAATTGCGAACGTACGCTGATCGGCGCCGCGTTCGATACCGAGACGCTTGAGCGGGCCTGCACGGCGCTCGAAAAGGACTTCACACCGCTCACCGACTTCCGTGCCAGCCGCGAATACCGCCTGCTGGTCGCACAGAACCTGCTGCGCAAATGCTTCCTCGAACAGCACGCGCCAAAGACCGAGACGAGGGTGACCGCTTATGTCTAACCACAGCCCTGTACGCACTCAAGACGAAATCGCCGCCCTTTTCACCGCGGACCTGGTCACCGGCGTCGGTCGCAGCGTCAAGCATGACAGCGCGCCCAAGCATGTCTCGGGCGAGGCGGTGTACGTCGACGACCGCCTGGAGTTTCCCAATCAGCTGCACGTCCATGCCCGCATGAGCGAGCGCGCCCACGCCCGCATCGTCCGCATCGACACCGCGCCCTGCTACCAGATTCCGGGCGTGGCCATCGCCATCACGGCGAAGGACGTGCCGGGCCAGCTGGACATCGGTGCCGTGATGCCCGGCGACCCGCTGCTGGCTGACGGCAAGGTCGAGTTCATCGGCCAGCCGGTGATCGCCGTGGCTGCCGACAGCCTGGAAACCGCACGCAAGGCGGCGATGGCCGCGATCATCGAATACGAGGATCTGGAGCCGGTGCTCGACGTGGTCGAGGCGCTGCACAAGAAGCACTTCGTGCTCGACAGCCACACCCACAAGCGCGGCGACTCGGCCACCGCCCTGGCCAGCGCGCCGCGTCGGCTGCAGGGTTCGCTGCACATCGGCGGGCAGGAGCACTTCTACCTGGAGACACAGGTGTCCTCGGTCATGCCCACCGAAGACGGCGGCATGATCGTCTATACCTCGACGCAGAACCCCACCGAGGTGCAGAAGCTGGTGGCCGAAGTGCTCGGCGTGCCGATGAACAAGATCGTCATCGACATGCGCCGCATGGGCGGCGGCTTCGGCGGCAAGGAAACCCAGGCCGCGGGACCTGCGTGCCTGTGCGCGGTGATCGCGCACCTCACCGGCCGGCCGACCAAGATGCGCCTGCCGCGCATGGAAGACATGACCATGACCGGCAAACGCCACCCCTTCTACGTCGAGTACGACGTCGGCTTCGACGATGACGGTCTGCTGCACGGCATCGAGATCGATCTCGCCGGTAACTGCGGCTACTCACCGGACCTTTCCGGCTCGATCGTCGACCGCGCCATGTTCCATTCCGACAACGCCTACTACCTGGGCGACGCCACCATCAATGGCCATCGCTGCAAGACCAACCTCGCCTCGAACACCGCCTACCGCGGCTTCGGCGGCCCACAGGGCATGGTGGCCATCGAGGAGATCATGGACGCGGTGGCCCGCGAGCTGGGCAAGGACCCGCTCGAGGTGCGCAAGCGCAACTACTACGGCAAGACCGAGCGCAACGTCACCCACTACTACCAGACCGTCGAGCACAACATGCTCGAGGAGATGACCGCCGAGCTGGAAGCCAGCAGCGACTATGCAAAGCGACGTGAAGATATCCGCGCGTTCAATGCCGCAAGCCCGATCCTGAAGAAGGGCCTGGCGCTGACGCCGGTGAAGTTCGGCATCAGCTTCACCGCCAGCTTCCTCAACCAGGCCGGCGCGCTGGTGCACGTCTACACCGACGGCAGCATCCACCTGAACCACGGTGGCACCGAGATGGGCCAGGGCCTGAACACCAAGGTCGCGCAGGTGGTGGCCGAGGTGTTCCAGGTGAATATCGAGCGCATTCAGATCACCGCCACCAATACCGACAAGGTGCCCAACACCTCGCCGACGGCGGCCTCCAGCGGTGCCGACCTCAACGGCAAGGCGGCGCAGAATGCGGCGCAGACCATCAAGCAGCGGTTGGTGGAGTTCGCCGCACGCAAGTGGCAGATCTTCGAGGAAGACGTCGAGTTCAAGAACGGCCAGGTGCGCCTGCGCGACCACTACATCAGCTTCGAGGAGCTGATCCAGCAGGCCTATTTCGGCCAGGTCTCGCTGTCGTCCACCGGCTTCTACCGCACGCCGAAGATTTACTACGACCGCAGTCAGGCACGCGGGCGGCCGTTCTACTACTTCGCCTATGGCGCGGCCTGCTCGGAAGTGATCGTCGATACCCTGACCGGCGAATACAAGATGCTGCGCAGCGACATCCTGCATGACGTCGGCGCCTCGCTGAACCCGGCCATCGACATTGGCCAGGTCGAGGGCGGATTCGTCCAGGGTCTGGGCTGGCTGACCATGGAAGAGCTGGTCTGGAACGACAAGGGCAAGCTGATGACCAACGGCCCGGCCAGCTACAAGATCCCGGCGGTGGCGGACATGCCGCTGGATCTGCGGGTCAAGCTGGTGGAAAACCGCAAGAACCCCGAAGACACCGTGTTCCACTCCAAGGCCGTGGGCGAGCCGCCGTTCATGCTCGGCATCTCGGTCTGGTGCGCGATCAAGGATGCGGTGGCGAGCCTGGCCGACTACCGGGCGCAGCCGCAGATCGATGCTCCGGCGACCCCCGAGCGCGTGCTCTGGGGCGTGGAACAGATGCGCAAGTTGAAGCAGGCGGTGTCCCTACCGGAGCCCGCCGTGGAAACCGCGCACTGACCCGTAGGGTGGACAACGCTTTGCTTGTCCACCTTCAGCGCAACATGATCGTTTCGGTGGCGCCGCTTCGCGGATACACCTGGGAAGGACAGAACCATGAGCAACACGGCCTGGATCGAAGCACTCGCCGACCTGCAGCAACAAGGCGAACCCTGCGTGCTGGTCACCATCATCGAGGAGCGCGGCTCCACGCCGCGCAATGCCGGCTCGAAAATGGTGGTCAGCCGTGAGCGCCTGTACGACACCATCGGCGGCGGCCACCTGGAGTACAAGGCCCAGCAGATCGCCCGTGAAATGCTGGAAAAGCGCAGCCGTGACACCCGCCTCGAGCGCTTCTCCCTCGGCGCCAGCCTCGGCCAGTGCTGCGGTGGCGCCACGGTGCTGCTGTTCGAGCCAATGGGGCAGCCGCAGGCGCATATCGCCGTGTTCGGTGCCGGGCATGTCGGGCGCGCGCTGGTGCCGCTGCTGGCCAGCCTGCCGTGCAAGGTGCGCTGGATCGATTCGCGCGATAACGAATTTCCCGCCGAGATTCCGCGCGGCGTGGAAAAGGTGGTAAACGACGATGTGGTCGAGGAAGTGGATAACATGTCCGCTGGCAGCTACTTCATCGTCATGACCCACAACCATCAGCTCGACCTGGAACTGACCGCCGCGATCCTTTCGCGCAACGATTTCACCTACTACGGGCTGATCGGCTCCAAGAGCAAACGCGCCAGGTTCGAACACCGTCTGCGGGACCGCGGCTTCCAGCCGGAGACCGTGCAGCGCATGCGCTGCCCGATGGGCATCGCCGAGGTGAAGGGCAAGCTGCCGGTGGAGATCGCCGTGTCCATCGCCGGCGAGGTGATTGCCACCTACAACGCGCATTTCGGTGAAAAGGGTGGGGAGAAAGCCGAGGACGGTGAAAAGCCGGTACCGATGCTGGTCCCCGCTTCGCGCCGCGCCCAGACCAACTGACCACCCGACATTGTTGCAGGCACGCCCTTCGGCGGCGGCCTGCCCATGTCAACGCATCACCCTCATACAACGATTTTCGAGAGTCACCATGCCAAGCACCAAAGCCTACCGTGCCGCCCTGCTCCACTGCCTCGCCGACCCGCGCGAAGTGGGCATCGAGCAAGCCCATGAATACTTCGAGGACGGCCTGCTGGTCGTCGAGGACGGCAAGGTCGCGCGCATCGGCCACGCCGCCGAACTGCTGCCGACCCTGGCGGCCGGCACCGAGGTTGTCGAATACCCGGACGCGCTGATCACTCCGGGTTTCGTCGACACCCATATCCACTACCCGCAGGTCGGCGTCATCGGCTCCTACGGCGCGCAGCTGCTGGATTGGCTGGAAACCTACACCTTTCCCAACGAGGGCCGCTTCAGCGACATGGCCCACGCCCGCGGGCAGGCCGAGCTGTTTCTTGGCGAGCTGCTGCGCAACGGCACCACCACCGCGCTGGTGTTCGGCACGGTGCACAAGCAGTCGGTGGACGCCTTCTTCGAGGCCTGCGAGAAGCGCAATCTGCGGATGATCGCCGGCAAGGTGCTGATGGACCGCAACGCCCCGGAGTTCCTCACCGACACCGCCGAGTCCGGCTACGCCGACAGCCGCGAGCTGATCGAGCGCTGGCACGGCAAGGGCCGTCTGCACTACGCCGTCACCCCGCGTTTCGCCCCGACCAGCACGCCGGAGCAGCTCACCCTGGCCGGCAAGCTGTTCGCCGAATTCCCGGACCTGTACATGCACACCCACATCTCCGAGAACAAGCAGGAGGTCGAGTGGGTCAAGGAGCTGTTCCCCGAGCGCAAAGGCTATCTGGACGTCTACGACCACCACGGCCTGATCGGCCCGCGCTCGGTGTTCGCCCACGGCATCCACCTGTGCGACGACGAGTGCAAACGCCTCGGTGAGACCGGCTCGGCGGTGTCGTTCTGTCCGACCTCCAACCTGTTCCTCGGCAGCGGCCTGTTCGACCTGGCCAAGGTGGAAGGCTTCGGTGTGCGCGTCGGCCTGGGCACCGATGTCGGCGGCGGCACCAGCTTCTCGCAGCTCGCCAGCCTCAACGAGGCGTACAAGGTGTTGCAGCTGCAGGGCCAGAAGCTCGACGCGTTCAAGGCGCTCTATCTCGCCACCCTCGGCGGCGCGCGGGCGCTCTATCTGGACGACCGGATCGGCAACCTGCAGCCGGGCAAGGAGGCCGACTTCGTGGTGCTCGACTACAAGGCGACGCCGCTGATCGACTATCGCCTGAGCCAGGCGACGACCCTGCAGGAAAAGCTCTTCGCCCTGATGATCCTCGGCGACGACCGCGCGGTGAAGGAAACCTTTGCCGCCGGCGTCTCGGTGCATCGCAAGGCTGGCTAGGGCTGCAACGCCTGCATCAGCGTATCGAGGTTGTGCTCGAACATGCCCAGGTAGGTGCTGGCCGGGCCTGCGCTGGCCAGCGCATCGGAGTACAGGGTGCCGCCGACCGTGGCGCCCGCCTCTTCGGCGATCTGCTCAATGAGCCGCGGATCACGAATGTTCTCCACGAACACGGCCCTCACCCCTTCCTCGCGGAGCTGGCGGATCAACGCGGCCACGTCGGCGGCCGAGGGTTCGTCATGGGTCGACAGCCCCTGCGGCGCGATGAACTGGAGCTGCCAGGCCTGCCCCAGATAGCCGAAGGCGTCATGGCTGGTCACCACCTTGCGCTGGCTGGCCGGCAGGCTGCCGATACGGGTATCGGCCTTCTTCAGCAGCGCGTGTAGCCGGCTCAGGTAGGCGTCACGACGTCGCTCATAGTCGTTGCGATGCGCCGGATCGAGCGCCACGAGCGCCTTGGCGATATTGCGCACGTAGATTTCGGCATTGGTCAGGCTCTGCCACGCATGAGGGTCAGGCACCGCCTCGCCCTCCTCTTCCAGCATCAGAGGCACGACACCCGCGCTGGCATCGATCCGCTTGCCCGCCGGCTCGCTGCTGGCCAGCAGACGCTCCAGCCAGGGTTCGAAGCCCAGCCCGTTGGCGATGATCAGGTCGGCGCGGAGCAAGGCCTGGGCATCATCCGGGCTGGGTTCATAAAGGTGCGCGTCGGCGTCGGGACCGACCAGATTGGCCAGTTCGATATGCTCGCCACCGACCTCCCGCGTCATGTCGGCAAGGATGCTGAAGCTGGTCACGACGCTGATCTTTTCGGCCGCCTGCAGGGAAAGGGGCAGCCAGAGGGCCAACAACAGAAACAGGTAACGCATGGGTTGATACCTCAGACGGTCTGGATTGAAGCGCGCGAACGCAGCAGGCCATATACCGGGCCCGCAACGACTGAAATCAGGTAGAACGCCCCCGCGAGCAGGACGATGCACGGCCCGCTGGGCAGGCTGGCGTAGAACGACAGCAGCAGCCCCAGCCATACGCACAGGGCGCCCAGCAGCGCAGCCAGCGGCAACAGGACGGGCAGGCGTCGGCTCCAGAAGCGCGCGGCCGCAGCCGGCAGCATCATCAGCCCCACCACCATCAGCGCACCGATGGCCTGGAAGCCGATCACCAGGTTGAGCACCACCAGTGTCAGAAAGCCCGCATGGGCGAGTGGCCCGATTCGGCTGACGCTGCGCAGGAACAACGGGTCCAGGCTGTCCAGCGCCAGGGCACGGTAGATCAGTGCCAGCACCAGCAGGCTGAACGCCGCCGTGGCGAGCATGCCGCTGAGGGTGTCGGCGTCCACGGCCAGCGCGGAGCCAAACAGCAGGTGCAGGAGGTCGAGCTTGCGTCCCGCCAGGCCGAGCAGCAGCACGCCGCTGGCCAGCGAAATGGGATAAAGCGCGGCGAGGCTGGCGTCTTCGCGCAAGCCGGTACGGCGGCTGACCCAGGCCGCTGCGCCGGCCATGCCGAGTCCGGCGGTCAGCCCACCGACCGTCAGGGCCGGCAGGCTGAGACCGAACAGCCAGAATGCCAGCGCCGCACCCGGCAGGATGCCGTGGGCGATGGCATCGCCGATCAGACTCATCCGCCGCAGGATCAGGAAGACACCCAGCGGCGCCGCGCTGCAGGCCAGCGCCACGCCGCCGAGCAGCGCGCGGCGCATAAAGGCGAACTCGGCAAAGGGGCTCCATGCCAGTTCCAGTGTCATGCGACCCGCCTGAGAAGGGTGTCTTGCCCGGCCAACAGCTGTCGAATCGGCGCCGCAACGCATCCGCTTCGGGCAATCGACAACCCGTCGCATCGCTGCTCGCCGAGCCCGGCAAGGTTGTGGCTGACGAGCATCAGGGTTCGCCCTTCATCCCGCCAACGCGTTATGTGCGCCCAGAGCAGGCGGACGCCGATTTCGTCCAGCGCCGCCTCGGGCTCATCGAGCAACAGGACATGCGCCTCGGTCAGGCTCAGGCGCGCCAGCAGCGCCCGCTGCAATTCCCCACCGGACAGCGCATGCAGGCCCTGGGTCTTCACGTCGAGCAAGCCCCAGTCCGCCAGGGCCCGATGCAACCGTTGCCGCCGCTCGCGTCGGCCAAGGCCGCTGCGCCAGAAGCCGGCACTGACCAACTCGTTGAGGCGGATCGGAAACTGCCGGTCAACCTCCTGCTGTTGCGGCAGATATGCGATGCCGCCCAGGCGCGGGACGGCCGACTCGACGCGCCCCGCCAATGGCCGATCCAAGCCGGCGATCACCTTGAGCAAGCTGCTCTTGCCCGATCCGTTGGCGCCGATCACGGCCGTCAGGCTGCCGGGCGCCAGCTGGAGATCCAAGGGTGGGGTCAGGGCGCGCCCGCCGGCTCCCCATTGCAAGTCATGGCATTCGATCATGGTCATCCGCTGCCCGATCCGCTGGCCGGGCTCTCACGCTGTCTGGTCGATCCGGTGCCAGCAGCCATTCGGGCTAGCTGACACACGGCAGTGAATGTATGGGTTATAACATAACATTACGAGCGACAGATGTGTCCAGCCCCCCCCCCCCGTGACGGATCCAGGGCGGGAAACGCGAAGTTCTGATCCCGGACCTGACGGTCGAAGCGGGTTTTGATGGTGGGATGGGGCATGCCCGGCAGGCTTGCGCCGGGCGCCCAGGAGCCTACTGAACGCGGGTGTTCAGCGAGGAGTGGCCCGAATCAGCGGGTCGCGCGCGGCTTCTTCTTCGCCAGCGCCAGATGCGAGAAGACCGCGTGCAGGTCGTCCGAAGCGCCGTCTTCGTCGAGGTTGAGCTTGCTGTCGATATGATCCATGTGATGCATCATCAGGCTCACTGCCTTGTCGGCATCGCGCGCAGCGATGGCGTCGATGAGCTGGTTGTGCTCGTCGTACGAGCAGTGCGAACGGTTGCCGCTTTCGTACTGCGCGATGATCAGGGAGGTCTGCGATACCAGGCTGCGCTGGAAGCTCACCAGCGGCGCATTCTTCGCAGCCTCGGCCAGCTTGAGGTGAAACTCACCGGACAAGCGGATACCGGCTCCGCGATCGCCACGGGCAAAGCAGGCCTGCTCGTCCTTGACCATCTGCCGCAGCTCGCTGAGTTGTTCAGCACTGGCATGCTGTACCGCCAACTCGGTGATGGCCCTCTCCACCAGGCGACGGGCAAAGAAGATCTGGCGCGCTTCCTCGACACTCGGGCTGGCCACCACGGCCCCGCGATTGGGTCGCAGCAGCACCACGCCCTCATGGGCCAGCCTCGACAGTGCGCGCCGGATGATGGTGCGGCTCACGCCGAAGATCTCGCCCAGGGCTTCCTCACTGAGCTTGGTGCCCGGGGCCAGCCGTTGTTCGAGAATGGCGTCGAAGATATGGGCGTAAACGATGTCGTCCTGGGTCCCGGTGCGGACCTTGCCGCTTCGCGTCGGCTTCTTCAAAGGCTGCAACTGTTCGTTCATGGTGACTCGCGTCGGAAATGTCGGCAGACGGAACTTTACTGCCTTTCAGGCCCTGCCTGGCAGTAGGCGGCGCGCAAACAGCGAAATAAATCGAAAATAATTGTGCACAATCAATATGCTGCGATTCTCAGCCAGGCGCCCAGCCAAACGCGGCCTCATCATGCCTTAGGTGGCCACTGCCCCGAACCGCAACCACCTGGCATCAAATCGATTTGCATTTTTTGTATACAAACGCATAATCGCGACAAGCCTTCCTGACCTTTCGGTCAACAAACCGAACAGGACGCGCCCTCACCATCACCCGCCCTCAAGAGCGCCGCTCTGGGTGATAGACAACAAGAACGATGAGGAACACCTTGTGGAAAGCACCAAGCAGGAACAGGCGGCCCTCGGGCTGCAGCCGAAGAATCCCGGCTGGCTCGACCGAATCTTCAAACTCAGCGCACACCGGACCAGCGTCAAGACCGAACTGCTCGCCGGCCTGACGACCTTCGTCACCATGGCCTACATCATCTTCGTCAACCCGAACATCATGGCCGACGCCGGCATCGACCACGGCGCCGCCTTCGTCGCGACCTGCATCGGTGCGGCGCTCGGCTGTCTGTTGATGGGCCTGTACGCGAACTGGCCGGTGGGCCTGGCGCCTGGCATGGGCCTGAACGCCTTCTTCACCTACACAGTGGTTGGCGAGATGGGCTACAGCTGGCAGATCGCCCTGGGCGCGGTGTTCATCTCCGGCGTGCTGTTCATGATCATGAGCCTGTCGCGCATCCGCGAATGGCTGCTCAACAGCATCCCCATGAGCCTGCGCTTCGCCATGGGCGCCGGAGTCGGCCTGTTCCTCGGACTGATAGGCCTGAAGACCGCCGGCATCGTGGTCGACAGCCCGGCCACCCTGCTTACCATGGGTTCGTTCGGCGAGCCCACTGCCCTGCTCGCCGCGCTGTGTTTTCTGATGATCGCGGTGCTCAGCCACCGCAACGTCTTCGGCGCGATCCTGCTGAGCATGCTGGTGGTCACCGGTATCGGCTGGGCGATGGGGCTGGTCGAGTACAACGGCCTGGTATCGATGCCGCCGAGCCTGGCGCCAACCTGGTTGGCGATGGACATCGCCGGTGCATTCAACGTGGCGATGGTCAGCGTGATCCTCGCGTTTCTCTTCGTGAACATGTTCGACACCGCCGGCACCCTCATGGGCGTCGCTCATCGCGCCAACCTGGTGAACGAGGACGGCAAGATTGAGAACCTGTCCCGCGCATTGAAAGCTGACAGCAGCTCCAGCGTCGCAGGTGCGTTGGTGGGCTGCCCTCCGGTGACAAGCTACGTGGAGAGCGCCTCGGGCGTGGCCGCGGGCGGCCGCACCGGGCTGACCGCGGTGACCGTCGGCGTGCTGTTTCTGATCGCGATGTTTTTCGCCCCGCTGGCTGGCATGATTCCCGCCTATGCCACCGCAGGCGCGCTGATCTATGTGGCGATGCTGATGATGAGCGGCATGGCGCATATCGACTGGAAGGACCACACCGACACCATCCCGGCAATCGTGACCGTGGTGATGATGCCGCTGACGTTCTCCATCGCCAACGGCATCGCCCTGGGCTTCCTGACCTACGCGACGCTGAAGCTGCTCACCGGGCAACGCGACAAGGTCTCGATCAGCCTGTATGTGTTGTGCGTGATATTCGTCGCAAAGTTTGCCTTTCTCTGAGCGAGGCGCGCATCACCGCCCCGTCGCGCCGCGGCGGGGCTTTTCTGTTTCTCGGGAGGGTGTGATGAGTCTGGAAACCTGGTTGTTGTATGCGAGCGCGGCGCTGGTGGTGATCCTGATCCCCGGACCGCTGTCGCTGCTGATGATCAGCAACAGCCTGAACCATGGGGTTCGCCGCTCGTGGCCGGCGTTTCTCGGCGGGGTGACGGCCTCCATTCTCCTGCTCAGCGCCTCGGCACTGGGGCTTGGCGCCATCCTGCTGGCCTCGGAGCGGCTCTTCAGCACGCTCAAGCTGGTCGGTGCGCTGTACCTGTTCTACCTCGCCTGGCAGAGCTGGCAAGAGGCACGCCGCGCACCGGTTGCGCGCGAGGTCGATGGCCCAGCGTCAGCGCCGCGGTTCGGGCGCCTGTTCGGGCAGGCCTTTCTGCTCGGCGGCAGCAACCCAAAGGACATCCTCTTCTTCGCCGCCTTTCTGCCGCAGTTTCTCAATGCGGAACAGCCGTTGCTGCCGCAGCTGCTGATCATGGTCGCCACCTGGGCGGTGCTCGACCTGTGTTGCAAGCTGGCCTATGGGCTGGGCGCGCAGGGCGCGGCGCGTTACCTGCGCACCGGGAAGGGGCATGTGTGGTTCAACCGGACGAGCGCGGCACTGTTCGGGGGCGCAGGAGCGGTTTCGTTGATGAGTCGCTGAGGGGGGCACCGGCTTGCGTCGTGTTCGGCGACCCCTGCATCACGGCGTGTCACCTTGTCGGGATGAGCACGGGTGGAAAACCGTGCAGCGTTTTCCACCCGGTGTGGCGCGCACATGGTGCCTGCCGTAACGCGTTGCCATCTCGCGAACCTTGCGTCATAGGTGCCTGGCGCCAGACCCGGACTATCGCCTCAAGCGCCACACGCGAGTCAAAACCCACCCTATAAAAAACCCGCCATTACGGCGGGCAAAGGGACTCCAGTAGAGTCAGCACTGAAGGGAAAAAACGACTAGCTACCCCGGTAGGTCGAATAGCTATACGGAGAAATCAACAACGGCACGTGGTAGTGATTCTGCTCGGCGCTGATGCCGAACCGCAGCACCACGACATCCAGAAATGCCGGCTCAGCCAGCGACACGCCGCGGCGGCGGTAGTAGTCACCGGCCGAAAACTGCAGCTGATAGACGCCGGAACGGTAGGCATCGCCTTCCAGCAGGGGCGAATCGCAACGGCCATCATCATTGGTCTGGCGCGTGGTGATCAGCTCAAGGCGATCGCCGTCGACGCGATAGAGCTCGATGCGGATATCGCTGCCCGGGCAACCGTGGGCGGCATCCAGTACGTGTGTGGTCAAACGTCCCATAGGTTCCAGCATGACGGACCTGCCGCCCTGCCTGCCTCCTCGTGTGTGGTGGATGTCTTGGCAGGAGCATAGCACCTCGCACAAAAAACTAAAGACAGTTTCCTAAAAAATTGTACACAAGTTTAGCCACATGCCTTCTGGCCCGTTTTCTGCTCGCTGAAAACAGAGCAGCCGCTTGGCAGCAGGCCACTGGTTTGTCGAGGACGACCCCAGGCAGCCTATTTTTCGTTGGCCTCTGAATTATTTACGGGGTTTGGATTTACAAATCGAAAATCATTTTGTATACAATCAAGCCACACAGCTGCCGCATCCTGGCGGCAATCCGGTTCGAACAAGGAACGACAATGAGCGCCGACTACCCTCGTGACCTTATCGGCTATGCCGAGAACCCGCCCCATCCGCAATGGCCGGGCGACGCCCGTATCGCCCTGTCCTTCGTGCTGAACTACGAGGAAGGCGGCGAGCGCAGCGTGCTGCATGGCGACAAGGAATCCGAAGCCTTTCTCTCCGAGATGGTCGCGGCGCAACCCCTGCAGGGCGTGCGCAACATGAGCATGGAGTCGCTCTATGAATACGGCAGCCGCGCCGGGGTCTGGCGCCTGCTCAAGCTGTTCAAGCGCCACGACATTCCGCTGACCATCTTTGCCGTGGCCATGGCCGCGCAGCGCCATCCGGAGGTCATCAAGGCGATGGTCGCCGACGGCCACGAGATCTGCAGTCATGGCTATCGCTGGATCGACTACCAGTACATGGACGAAAACCAGGAACGGGAGCATATGCAGGAGGCCATCCGCCTCCTCACCGAGCTCACCGGCGAGCGCCCGCTGGGCTGGTACACCGGCCGCACCAGCCCCAACACCCGGCGCCTGGTGCGCGAGGAAGGCGGCTTCCTCTACGACTCGGACACCTACGACGACGACCTGCCCTACTGGGACCCCGAATCCACCCCCGTCAAGCCGCACCTGGTGATCCCCTATACGCTGGACACCAACGACATGCGCTTCACCCAGGTGCAGGGTTTCAACAAGGGCGACGACTTCTACCAGTACCTGAAGGACGCCTTCGACGTGCTCTATGCAGAAGGCTGCGAAGGTGCGCCGAAAATGCTGTCCATTGGCATGCACTGTCGCCTACTGGGTCGCCCCGCTCGCCTGGCGGCGCTGCAGCGCTTTATCGAGTACGCCAAGGGGCATGACAAGGTCTGGTTCGCCCGCCGCGTCGATATCGCCCGGCACTGGCACGCCACCCACCCCATGACCGCGGAGCGCAATTGATGACCCCGTTCAAGACGATCAAGCCCTCGACCCTCGACCGCGACGCCTTCGTCGCCGCCTTCGCCGATGTCTACGAGCATTCGCCCTGGGTCGCCGAGACGGTCTATGGCGCCGGCGTCGACGAGACGCTGGACTACGTCGAGGTGATGCACACCCGCCTGTCCCAGGCGATGCTCGCCGCCGACCATGACACCCAGCTGGCGCTGGTCAATGCGCACCCGGACCTGGCCGGCAAGGCCGCCATCCGCGGCGAGCTGACCGCATCGAGCACCTCCGAGCAGGCCGGTGCCGGCATTCATGAATGCACACCGGAAGAGTTCGCCCGTTTCACCGAACTCAACGACGCCTACAAGGCGAAATTCGGCTTCCCCTTCATCATGGCGGTCAAGGGCAGCAACCGGCACCAGATCCTCGCCGCGTTCGAGGAGCGCATCCACAACGAGCCCGAGCAGGAGTTCGCCCGGGCGCTGGCGGAGATCAACAAGATCGCCCTGTTCCGCCTGCAGGCCATGTAGCCGGAACGGGAAACAGGCAACACCGCAACACCGCAACACAGGCAATAAAGGCAGAAACCGCTCCATTCAATTCAAGGCAGATCGCGATGAAAGCTTACGCCGTACCCTTCGAGAAATACGTCAACCTGGCCGACGCCCGTCTGGGCACCCGCGCCATTTCCGTCACGGACGACTGGTTCGCCGACGTCAACCGGCTGTTCCAGCCGACGCCGGCCGTATGGAAGGAGGGCGTGTTCGATGACAACGGCAAGTGGATGGACGGCTGGGAGTCGCGCCGCAAGCGCTTCGAAGGTTACGACCATGCGGTGATCCGCCTCGGCGTACCGGGCTGGATCAAGGGCGTGGACATCGACACCAGCCACTTCACCGGCAACTACCCGCCGTCGGCCTCGCTGGAAGCCTGCTTCGTCGCCGACGGCGACCCGAGCGACGACACCGTCTGGACGGAAATCCTCCCGGCCGTCGAGCTGCAGGGCAACAGCCACCACTACCACGAGATCGCCTTCGACAAGCCGGTCAGCCACCTGCGCTTCAACATCTACCCGGACGGCGGCGTCGCCCGCTTGCGCGTGCACGGCATCCCGTACCGCGACTGGAGCAGCATCGGCGACAACGAGCAGGTCGACCTGGCGGCGGCGCTGAATGGCGGCCGCGCACTGGCCTGCTCGGACGAGCACTTCGGGCGGATGAGCAACATCCTCAACCCGAACCGTGGCGAGAACATGGGCGACGGTTGGGAAACCGCCCGCCGCCGTACCCCGGGCAATGACTGGGTGATCGTCGCCCTCGGCCATCCGGGCGAGATCGAGCGCATCGTCGTCGATACCCTGCACTTCAAGGGCAACTACCCGGACAGCTGCTCGATCCAGGCGGCTTACGTCAAAGGCGGCACCGATAGCCAGATCGAGACCCAGAGCCTGTTCTGGCGCGAGCTGCTGCCGAGCCAGAAGCTGTCGATGCACGCCGAACACGAGTTCAGCGAGCAGATCGCCAAGCTCGGCCCGATCACTCACGTGCGCCTGAACATCTTCCCGGACGGCGGCGTCAGCCGGCTGCGGCTGTTTGGCAAGGTGGCGAAGTAAGGAGCGGGATTGGCCCCTCACCCCGGCCCTCTCCCCAAGGGGGAGAGGGAGGAACGAGGTTAGCCGTTTCTCCGCGCCAGTCCCCTCTCCCCTCCGGGGAGAGGGTTAGGGTGAGGGGAGCAAACCCACGCGAACAACGAAAAGCATCCACTAACTGAACGAGCAAACCATGCGCACCCTGACCATCGAGCCACTGACCAAGGAAGCCTTCGCCCCCTTCGGCGACGTCATCGAGACCGAAGGCAGCGACTACTTCATGATCAACAAAGGCTGGACCCGCCGCTATCACAAGCTGGCCACGGTCGAGACCGCCGCGCCCGAGGATCAGGCGATCATCAGCATCTTCGCCGCCGAGGCGCTGGAAATGCCGCTGGTCATCCGCATGCTCGAACGTCATCCGCTGGGCAGCCAGGCCTTCATCCCGCTGCTCGGCAACCCCTTTCTGGTCGTGGTCGCGCCACTTGGCGATGCACCTGTACCGGGCCACGTCCGCGCCTTTCGCAGCAACGGCAGGCAGGGCGTCAATTACCACCGCGGCGTCTGGCACCACCCGGTGCTGACGATCGAAAAGCGGGATGAATTCCTGGTGGTCGATCGCAGCGGTTCTGGCAACAACTGCGACGAGCATTTTTTCACCGAGGATGAGCTGGTTCTCCTCGACCCCCACCGGGACTCCAAGTAAGCGACCGACCGATCAACGAGGCCATCGCCGACGCGGCTGCCGTGCTCAGCCGATACCGCCATGCGTGCTGCTGACAAGCCGGACACTTGCGACGAGTCGAATAAGAAGAAACAGCGGTTGGTCCGCCAGCCGTGCAAGAGGTAACTATCGTGGAAGCACATCTGACCGAATGGCTGAACCTTACTATTCGCTGGATTCACATGATCGTCGGCATCGCCTGGATCGGTGCCTCGTTCTATTTCGTCTGGCTGGAAAACAATCTCAACCGCGCCAACCCACGTGATGGTCTCTCGGGAGATCTCTGGGCGATTCACGGCGGCGGCATCTACCACCTGGAGAAGTACAAGCTCGCCCCACCCCGAATGCCGGAGAACCTGCACTGGTTCAAGTGGGAGGCCTATACCACCTGGCTGTCGGGCGTGGCCCTGCTGATGGTGGTCTACTACCTGAACCCCACCCTCTATCTGATCGCACCCGGCAGCGACCTGACCCCGGCCATGGCGATCGCCATCGGCTTCGGCTCGCTGATCGTCGGCTGGTTCGTCTATGACCTGCTCTGCGACTCGCCGCTCGGCAAGCAGCCCGCGCTGCTCGGCCTGGTGCTGTTCGTCCTGGTGATCTTTGCCGCCTGGGCCTATTCGCAGGTATTCGGCGGTCGCGCCGCCTACATCCACACCGGCGCGCTGATCGGCACCATCATGGTCGGCAACGTGTTCCGCATCATCATGCCGGCGCAGCGCGCGCTGGTCGCTGCGATCGAGCAGAACCGCACCCCCGACCCGGTGCTGCCGGCCAAGGGGCTGCTGCGCTCGCGGCACAACAACTATTTCACTCTGCCGGTGCTGTTCATCATGATCAGCAACCACTTCCCGAGCACCTACGGCAGTCAGTACAACTGGGCGATCCTGGCCGGCATATCGGTGCTGGCCGTGCTGGTACGCCACTACTTCAACACCCGGCATGACAGCAACCGCTTCGCCTGGGCGCTGCCGGCCGCGGCGGTCGGGATGATCTGCCTGGCCTTCGTCACCGCGCCGAACCGCCAGGGTGGTGTGCCCAACGCCGCTCCGACCAGCCCGCGCGAGCAGAGCATCGAGGCGCAACAGGCCGCGACGGCGCCGGACGAGCAGCAAGAAGCCGCGCCAGCGTCAGCCGGCGAGGGCGAATTCGCCGAGGTCCGTCGTGTGATCGACGAGCGCTGCACGGTGTGCCACGCGGCGCAGCCGAGCAGCCCGCTGTTCAGCGCCGCGCCGGCGGGCGTGATGTTCGACACGCCCGAGCAGATCCGCCAGCAGGCCGCGAAGATCCATGCGCAAGCCGTGGCCAGCCAGATCATGCCGCTGGGCAACATGACCAACATGACCCAGGACGAGCGCGACCTGCTCGGCGCCTGGATCGACAAGGGCGCGCCGATCGATTGATCGCGCCCGCTGGCCGCGCCGCTCCCGGCGCGGCCATTGCCTTTCCTTCTGATTGACGTTCAGGCGAGACCGCGCCCGACACCACCGGCCTGGCCGGAACCCGAGCACCCTAAACCCGGCCCCGCACGTTCAGCGGGACCGTCGCGACCTCCAATAACAAAAGCGTCCGAGGTGTTTTGCATGAACGAAGTGAGCGAACGGGAAACCGCACCCGTCAGGGAGCCGCG
Source organism: Stutzerimonas marianensis (assembly GCF_022810315.1). Lineage (NCBI taxonomy): Bacteria > Pseudomonadati > Pseudomonadota > Gammaproteobacteria > Pseudomonadales > Pseudomonadaceae > Stutzerimonas > Stutzerimonas marianensis. The sequence continues at coordinate 289,870 of NZ_JALGRD010000006.1, forward strand.
ACTGCCCCTGTTGCAAATGCTGCTGGTGAGCGTTCAGCACGTGCTGCTGATGTACGGTGGGGCCGTTGCCGTCCCGCTGATCGTGGGCCAGGCGGCCGGGCTGTCACGTGAGGAAATCGCCTTCCTGATCAATGCCGACCTGCTCGTAGCCGGCATCGCGACGGTCGTGCAATCCATGGGCATCGGCCCGGTGGGCATCCGCATGCCGGTCATGATGGGTGCCAGCTTTGCCGCGGTGAGCAGCATGGTGGTGATGGCCGGCATGCCCGGCGTTGGCATGCCGGGCATTTTCGGCGCGACCATCGCGGCAGGCTTCTTCGGTCTGCTGATCGCGCCATTCGTGTGCAAGATCGTGCGGCTGTTTCCCCCGCTGGTCACGGGCACCGTGATCACCGCCATCGGTCTTTCATTGTTCCCGGTCGCGGTGAACTGGGCCGGCGGCGGCAGCGGTACGGGCCAGTTCGGCGCCCTGCCCTATCTCGGCGTGGCCGCGGCAGTGCTGGCGGTGATCCTGCTGATCAACCAGTTCCTGCGCGGTTTCTGGGTCAATGTCTCGGTCTTGATCGGCATGGGCATGGGCTACGTGCTGGCGGGCAGCCTGGGCATGGTCGACCTGTCGGGACTCGACGCCGCGCCAGCGGTCCAGGTGGTCACGCCGAATCATTTCGGCGCGCCGCAATTCCTGCTCGCGCCCATTCTGTCGATGTGCCTGGTGGTGGTGATCATCTTCGTCGAATCGGCCGGCATGTTTCTGGCGCTGGGCAAGATCACCGGGCAGGAAGTCGACCCCCGCCAACTGCGCCGCGGCCTGCTGTGCGATGCCGGCGCGACCTTCCTGGCCGGTTTCATGAACACCTTCACGCATTCGTCTTTTGCGCAGAACATCGGCCTGGTGCAGATGACTGGCGTGCGCAGCCGCTACGTCACGGCCATTGCCGGCCTGCTGCTGATCAGCCTGAGCCTGTTGCCCAAGGCGGCGTTTCTCGTGGCCTCGATTCCGGCGGCCGTGCTTGGCGGCGCCGGGATCGCCATGTTCGGCATGGTCGCCGCGACGGGCATCAAGATCCTTCAGGAAGCCGATATCGGCGACCGGCGCAACCAGTTGCTCGTCGCGGTGAGTATCGGCCTGGGGATGGTGCCGGTGGTGCGGCCCGAGTTTTTCGCCCACCTGCCGCACTGGATGGAGCCCATTACCCATAGCGGCATCGCCGTGGCGACTCTCAGCGCCGTGACGCTCAACCTGCTGTTCAATGTACTGGGTGGCCCGGAGCGCCATGCACTGACGGGTGCTGCGCACCACTGACAGCCGCCCGACCGGAGCCTGCCACATGCGGGCTCCGCGCGCTCCGACGTTCTTCCCGATGCTCGACAAGCCACGCGCCCCCGTTAAAATGCGGCGCCCGCCTGCCGAACCGAGAAGAACTGACCCATGATCGAAGCCACCTGGATCGCCTTCGCCTTCGCGCTCGGGCTCGCCTCGCGCGCGATCGGCCTGCCGCCGCTGATCGGCTATCTGGGTGCCGGCTTCGCCCTGGCAGCCTTTGGCGACCGCATTGGCGTTGGCCCACGGGACAGCGAAATCCTCGCCCACCTTGCCCATCTCGGCGTGCTGCTGTTGCTCTTCACCGTCGGGCTCAAGCTCAAGCTGAGCAACCTGGTGCGGCGCGAAGTGATCGGCGGCAGCCTGCTGCACTTCGGCATTTCCAGCCTGATCGTGCTGCCGGCGATCTTCTTCTTTCTCGATACCAGTTGGCGCGACAGCCTGCTGCTGGCGGTCGCGCTGTCATTTTCCAGCACCGTGCTGGCGGCCAAGGTGCTCGAAGGCAAGCGCGAATTGCGCGCCTTCCATGGCCGCGTCGCGATCGGCGTGCTCATCATCCAGGACCTGATTGCCCTGGTGGTGATGAGCATCGCCAGCGGCAAGGTACCCTCCGCCTGGGCCCTGCTGGTGTTTCTCTTGCCGCTGCTTCGCCCGTTGCTGTTCCGCCTGCTCGACTATAGCGGTCACGAAGAACTCATGGTGCTGCTCGGCCTGATGCTGGCGCTGGTCGCGGGCGGCCTGGGCTTCGAATATGTCGGCCTCAGCTCGGAACTGGGCGCCCTGGCGTTCGGCGCGATGCTCGCCAAGCACAAGCGCGCGACCGAACTTTCCAACTCGCTGTGGGCAATCAAGGAAGTCTTCCTCGTCGGCTTCTTCCTGCAGATCGGCATCGGCGGTCTGCCGGACATGGATGCGATGCTCTTCGCGGGGGCCGTGGCGCTGCTGCTGCCGCTCAAGGGCGCGCTGTTCTTCTTCCTCTTCCTGCTGTTTCGCCTGCGCGCGCGCAGCGCCTTTCTCAGCGCCTCGAGTCTGACCAACTACAGCGAATTCGGCCTGATCGTCGCCAGCGTGGTACTGCCGCAATGGCTGACGCCACTGGCGATCACCGTGGCGCTGTCGTTCGTCATCTCGGCGCAACTGAACCGGATTTCGCACCCGCTATACGATCGCCTGGCCAAACGCCTGATTCCGCTCGAGCGTGACATCCGCCACCCGGACGAACAGCCCGTTTCGCTCGGCGACGCGCAGATTCTGGTCATGGGCATGGGCCGTACCGGGCGCGCCGCCTACGATCATCTCAAGGCGCAGGGCTGGCGCCTGATCAGCCTCGACTCGGACCTGGTCACGGTGAAGAAGAGCAGCGAGAACGACCGCCATGTGCTATTCGCCGATGCCGAGGATCAGATGTTCTGGGAGAGCCTGGAGATGAATCAGGTCAAGGCGGTGATCCTGGCGATGAACGATCCGGAGGCGAAGATCATTTCTACCCGCAAGCTGCGTGGCAAGGGCTTCAGCGGCCTGATCGTCTCGCATGCCATGTACGACGATATCGCCAAGCAGATCGAAGCCGCTGGCGCGGACCGTACCTACCTGACGATGAGCGAAGCCGGTGCGGGCCTGGCCGAGCATGTCGCGAGAGAGCTGCGCGCGGCCCATTGACACGGCGGGTGCACGGTCGTCCGGATTGTGCACAATTACAAAATTTATTGTTTCATCTACTGTCCACAGGTTGTTATAGTCGAGCGCATCCTGACCGAGCGAACAGCTTTTTTCGGCCAGTGATAGAGGTCCGTGCAGCCTCGAAAGCCCATGACCGAACAATAACGAATGGCAGGCTTGACTCATGACCGCAACCGAACCCAGGAGCGGTGACGCTCCCAATCAGGACCTGATCTACCAGCTGGAAGATCGCCCCGGTCCGCTCCCCGCCACCTTCGCCGCGATCCAGCATGTGCTGGCCAGTTTCGTCGGCGTGATCACTCCGACCCTGATCATCGGCAGCGTGCTGGGCCTGGGTGAGCATGTGCCCTATCTGGTCAGCATGGCGCTGTTCGTCTCTGGCATCGGAACCTTCATCCAGGCCAGGCGCGTCGGCCCGATCGGCGCCGGCATGCTCTGCCTGCAGGGCACCAGCTTCGGCTTTCTCAGCGTGGTGCTGGCGGCCGGCTTCATCGTCAAGAACCGCGGCGGCACCCCGGAAGACATCCTCGCGACGCTCTTCGGTGTGAGCTTCTGCGCGGCATTCGTAGAAATCGCCGTCAGCCGCTGCATCGACCGGCTGCGCCGGATCATCACACCCGTGGTCACCGGCACCATCATCAGCCTGATGGGCCTGTCGCTAATCAAGGTCTCGATGACCGACATCGCTGGCGGTTACGGCGCCGAAGACCCCGGCGCCCTGCCCAACCTCGCACTGGCCGGTCTGGTGCTCGGCACCATCATCGTGCTCAACCGCTTCGGCATTCCGCTGCTGCGGCTGTCCGCGGTGATCGTCGCGCTGGTGGTGGGCTACGCCGCCGCCTGGATGATGGGCATGGTGGATTTTTCCAGCCTCGCCACGCTACCGGCACTGAGCGTGCCGCAGCCATTCAAGTTCGGCTTCGCCTTCGACTGGATGGCCTTCATCCCCATCGCGGTGATCTTTCTCATCACGCCGCTGGAAACGGCGGGCGACCTCACCGCGAACTCGATGATTTCGCGTCAGCCGGTCAAGGGCCCGCTGTACCTCAAGCGGATCAAGGGCGGCATCCTGGGCGACGGCTGCAGCTCACTGCTCGCCGCGACCTTCAACAGCCTGCCGATGACCACCTTCAGCCAAAACAACGGCGTGATCCAGCTCACCGGCGTGGCCAGCCGGCACGTCGGGCTGTACATCGCCGCGATCCTCATCCTGCTGGCGCTGTTCCCGGTCGTTGGCGGCGTGCTGCAACTGATGCCCAAGCCGGTGCTCGGCGGCGCGACCTTGATCATGTTCGGCACGGTTGCCATCGCCGGCATCAAGATACTCGCCGAAGCCGGGCTCAACCGCCGCAACATGCTCATCGTCGCCATCTCGCTGGGCCTGGGGCTGGGCGTGGCAGCGGTACCGGATGTGCTCAACCACCTGCCCGAGGTGCTGAAGAACATCTTCGGTTCACCCATCACCATCGGTGCCTTCAGCGCGATCCTGCTCAATTTCTTCCTGCCCCGCGAACCGGAGGAAGACGACAACTACGACCCGGACAACCTGATCGAGGACACGATCGGCACCAACACCCTGGCCGTGAACATCCCGGACTATTCCAAGACCGAGCCCAAGGCGATCACCCGCGATCCCTCCGCCCAACTCACCCCGACCGGCTGATCGCCCGCGCGCCGGGCATCGCAGCCTGGCGCGCCCCTCCGACTACAACAACAAAACCAAAAGGGTATCCGCATGACCTCCAAGCTCGCACCGCTCTCGCTGGCTCTGGCCGGCACGCTTCTCGCTGCGCCCGCCTTCGCCGACGACATGCTGCACTGGCAGAACAACAGCCTCACCTACCTGTACGGCAAGGACTACAAGATCAACCCGCCCATCCAGCAGACGCTGACCTTCGAACACGCCAGCGGCTGGGCCTGGGGCGACATGTTCCTGTTCATCGACAACATCTTCTACAACGGCGTCAGCGGCAGCGATGGCCACACCTATTACGGCGAGTTCAGCCCGCGTCTGTCGCTGGGTAAGCTCAGCGGCCAAGACCTGGCCTTAGGCCCGGTCAAGGACGTGCTGCTCGCCGCCACCTATGAGCGCGGCGAGAGCACCGACGGCGTACCGAACCAGAACTACCTGCTCGGCCCGGCGGTTGACCTCGACGTGCCTGGTTTCGATCGCCTGGCCATCAACCTTTACTACCGCAAGCCGGACGGCAGCACCGGCAAACCGGCCGGCCAGTGGCAACTCACACCAACCTGGGCGATCACGATCCCGGTGGGCAAGTCCGACATCCTCTTCGATGGCTTCATCGACTGGGTGGTAAACGACGCCGGGTCCGAGCGCCGCGGGGACTTCGTCTCGAAGAACCTGCACATCAACCCGCAGATCAAGTACGACCTGGGCAAGGCACTCGACGGGGAGCCGGGACGGCTCTACGTGGGCTTCGAGTACGACTACTGGTCGAACAAGTACGGGATCGAGGATGGCGGGTTCGTCAGCCGCAACTTCGTGGGGCCAACCGACCAGAACACGGCGAGCTTCCTGGTGAAGGCGCATTTCTAGAGCCGCTGCCGCGCTTGTAAGGGAAAGGAAAAAGGCGACCTGCGGGTCGCCTTTTTCGTGGTCAGCGCTTTCGGCTACAACCGGAAACTCCCCATCTGCCGCCCCAGGTCTTCCGCCAGCTGCGAAAGCGCCTGGCAGTCGCTCCGGCAGGCCTGCACGTCCCGCGCCGTAGCCTGCGCCAGGTCGGCGATACCCTGCACGTTATGAGTGATTTCCTCGGTCACGCTGCTCTGCTCCTCGGTCGCCGCTGCGACCTGGGTGTTCATGTCGCTGATCGCCTCGACCTGCTCGGTGATGGCGCTCAGCGACTGCCCGGTGCGCTGGCTGGCCTGCACACCCGTCCCCGTCGCCGCCTGACCGGCATGCATCGAATTCACAGCAGTCTGCGCGCCGTTCTTGAGCCCCTGAATCATTTGCTGGATCTCATCGGTCGACGTCTGGGTACGACTGGCCAGGGTACGCACCTCGTCGGCGACGACGGCGAACCCGCGCCCCATTTCGCCGGCACGGGCGGCCTCGATCGCGGCGTTCAGGGCCAGCAGGTTGGTCTGTTCGGAAATGCTACGGATCACCGCCAGCACCTTGTCGATGGACGCGACCTGCTGCGCCAGGTCAGTCACCGACTCGGCCGCGTGGCCGATCTCGCCGGACATCCGCTCGATATGCGCGATGGACTCGCCAACGACCGTGCGCGCCTGCATCGCCTCGCTGCGCGCACCTTGCGAGGCCTGCGCCGCGTTGCTCGCGTTACGGGCGATTTCCTGCACGGTGAGGCCCATTTCGTGCACGGCGGTAGCGACCATGTCCGTCATCTCGTGCTGGCGACCGGCACGCGTCGCCGTGTTGTCGACCACCTGCGCCACCTGGCCGACGGCCGTTCGCAATTGCTGGCTGGTCGTCAGCACGTCGCCGATCAACACTCGCAGGCTTGCGATGAAGCGGTTGAAACCGCGAGCCAGGTCACCCAGCTCATCGGCGCGGCTCTCGTCCAGGCGTCGAGTCAGGTCACCGCCACCGCCACCAATCTCGACCAGCGCCTGGGTAACCTGCCGAATGGGCTTGACCAGGCCCCGCGCCAGCCAGACGACCAGTCCGAGGAAGAACAAGGCAATGCAGGCGCCGATCAGGCTGATGGTCCAGAGCGTCCGACGCGCCTCGGCGAAGATTTCCGCTTCGGGCACCTCGCTGACGAGCACCCAGCCAAGGCTCTCGAGCGGCTGCGCGATGGCCAGAAAGGTTTCCCCATCCCGCTCGAAACGCACGGCATCACGGACCCCGCCGAGGAGCTGCCGCGCGGCCTCGCTGCCCGCCAGGGTCGAAAGATCGGTGCGGTCATTGTGCTCGGCGCGAGGATGCACCTTGACCCGCCCATCCGCATTGATCAGGTAGACCTCGCCGCGCTCGCCAAAACGGAAATTGCTGATCAGCTCGGACATGCTGCTCAAGCTGTAGCCGAGACCGGCGACGCCCAACGTGCGCCCGCCCGACTCAATCCGCTGGTTGATGAACAGCGTGGGCTGGCGGGTGGTCTTGTCGATGTCGATCTCGAAGCGCCGTTCGATGCTGCTGTCGGCCAGGCTATAGAACCAGGCATCACCAGCAGCACTGCGGCTGAGCGTGCGTGACAGCCCAGCCTCGGAATAGTAGTTGCCGCTCTCAAGCACGGCGATGGAGGTGGTCAGCGCCTTCTGTTGAGCCTTGACGCCCTCCAGGTAGCGGCCGACCGCATCGGCATCGAGCCCCGTTTCGCCGCTGCGCAGCCAGTCATGGACCAAGGCATTGCTGGCTATCCCCGCCGTGGCAGTGATGGGCGCGGTCAGCGTGCGCTCGATGTCGTTGCCGATGGCGCCGACGTTCGCCGGTAGCGCCTGCCCCACCAGGTAGCGCTCGGCCAGCCGATTGACCGCGGATGAATACACCAGGATCACGATCAGCAGGCTGGTCAGCAGGGCCGCCCCCATGCTGACGATCAACTGCCACTGGATACTGCGTTGCATGAAAGGCATAGGGTGACCCTCGAGCACAGGATTAAGTACACATCTATCGGCAAAAATGTATACAAGTTGAATTTCTGACGCCAGGTATTTATCGACTGCACAGACGAGAGGCTGGAGGACCGTCCGGCGGACCGTCATGCATCAGGCGAACGGCAGCGTTGGCGACCGGCCAGCGAGCGTTCCGCTTCCTTGAGACGGCCAGGACGCAGGTGCTAGGATTCCCGCCCGGCCAACCGGCCTCGCAGGTAGTGAATCGAAGGGCCCATGACCAGTATCCGCGAGCGCAACAAAGCATTGATCCTTCGCGCAGCAAGCGAGGAATTCGCCGAGAAGGGCTTCGCCGCCAGCAAGACGAGTGATATCGCCGAGCGCGCCGGGCTGCCCAAGCCCAACGTCTACTACTACTTCAAGAGCAAGGAAAACCTCTACCGGGAGGTGCTGGACAGCATCGTCGAGCCCCTGCTGCAGGCCTCGGAGCCCTTCAACCAACCCGGGCATCCGGCCGATGTCCTGCGCGCCTACATCCGCACCAAGATCCGTATCTCGCGCGAGCACGCCTGCGCCTCCAAGGTATTCGCCAGCGAGATCATGCACGGGGCTCCGCACCTGCCCCCGGAGCGAGCCGAGCAACTCAATGCCCAGGCCAGCCACAACGCTGCCTGCATCCAGCGCTGGATCGACCAGGGCCTCATGGCTCAGGTGGACCCCAACCATCTGCTGTTCAGCATCTGGGCGGCGACCCAGACCTATGCCGACTTCGACTGGCAGATTTCCACCGTGACCGGCAAGGCCCACCTCGAAGACGCCGACTACGACGCCGCGGCGGAGACCATCATCCGCCTCGTCATCAAGGGCTGTGACGTCCAGGAATCGGCGCCGTCCCGCTGATGCCGACAAAGCACGCCCCCGCTTTTGCCCCGGCGAAACAGCGACGGGCGGCTCTGCGGCGAGGGATGTGTTTTTGATAACGTTTTGCCATACAGCATGGCGTCAGCTTTTGACGTATGCCCTGCGCCTATCAATACTGGCGAACAAGCGGCCCGGAAAAAGGAAATTCTTTTGAGCCAACTGCGCAACAGCCTGTCGCGACAACTGTTACGTATCGTCTTGCTGTCCGCGCTGGCCGTCGGATTGGTATTGAGTTGTTCGCAGATCATCTTCAACGCCTACAGCACGCGCCAGCTCATCGACGCCGAGGCGCAGCGAATCCTGCGCATGACGCGAGACCCCTCGACGCAAGCGATCTACAGCCTGGACCGCGAGATGGGCGCCCAGGTGATGGAGGGGCTGTTCCAGCACGAGTCGATCCGCAAAGCCGCCATCGGCCATCCCGGCGAGGAGCCACTGGCATTCAAGTCGCGGCCCTTGTCGGCGCAGCCGACCCGCTGGATCACCGACCCCATCCTTGGCCGCGACCAGGACTTCTCCACACCCCTCATCGGCCGTCCACCCTACAACGAGTACTACGGCGACCTGAGCATCACCCTGGACACGGCACGCTACGGCGAGGAGTTCGTCAGCAACTCCCTGGTGATCTTCGTGGTCGGCATGCTGCGCGCGCTGACGCTGGGTCTGGTGCTTTACCTGATCTACGAATGGTTGCTGACCCGGCCACTGACCAAGCTCATCGAGCACCTCTCGAACATCAACCCGGATCGCCCCAGCGAAAACAAACTGCCGATGCTCAAGGGCCACGAAGAAAACGAGCTAGGCCTCTGGGTCGAGACGGCGAACGGCCTGCTCGCCTCGATCGAACGCAACATGCAGTTACGCCACGCCGCCGAGAGCAATCTCGAACGCATGACCCAGTTCGACTTCCTGACCGGCCTGCCCAACCGCCTCCAGCTGCAACAGCAACTCGACCATATCCTGACCGAAGCCGGGCGCCTGCAGCGCCGGGTCGCCGTGCTGTGCCTGGGCCTGGACGATTTCAAGGGCGTCAACGAACAGTACAGCTACCAGAACGGCGATCGCATGCTCATCGCGCTGGCCGATCGCCTGCGCAAGCAGAGCGGGCGCATCGGCGCACTGGCTCGCCTGGGCGGCGACCAGTTCGTCATGGTGCTATCCGGCTTCGACAAACCCTACGAAGCCGCCGAACTGGCGCAGCAGGTGCTCGACGACCTCGAACGGCCGATCGTCCTCGATCGCGACAACGTTCGCCTGCGCGCCACCATTGGCATCACCCTCTTCCCGGAAGACGGCGACAGCACCGAAAAACTGCTGCAGCGAGCCGAGCAGACCATGACCCTGGCCAAGAGCCGGGCGCGCAACCGGTACCAGTTCTACGTCGCCAGCATCGACAGCGAGATCCGTGAGCGGAGGGAGCTACAGAAGGACCTCGGCGAGGCCATTCAGCGCGGCGAGTTCAAGCTCGTCTACCAGCCGCAAATCGACTATCGGCTCAAGCGCATCACCGGAGTGGAAGCACTGTTGCGCTGGGCGCACCCCAGCGGGCGGATGGTACCGCCGGACACCTTCATCCCGCTGGCCGAGCAGAACGGCAGCATCATCGCCATCGGCGAATGGGTGCTGGACCAGGCCTGCCGGCAGCTTCGCGAATGGCATCAACAGGGCTTCACCGATCTGCGTATGGCGGTCAACCTGTCCACGGTCCAGCTGCACCATGCCGAGCTCCCCAACGTGATCAGCAACCTGTTGGCTGCGCACCAGTTGCCGCCGGAAACGCTGGAACTCGAGGTGACCGAAACCGGGCTGATGGAAGACATCGCCGCCGCCACGCACAACTTGCACAGCCTGCGCCGCTCCGGCGCGCTCATTGCCATCGACGATTTCGGCACCGGCTATTCATCGCTGAGTTACCTCAAGAGCCTGCCGCTGGACAAGATCAAGATCGACAAGAGCTTCGTCCGCGACATGGACGCCGACGAGGGCGACGCCACCATCGTGCGCGCCATCATCCAGCTCGCGCGCAGCCTCGGTATGCAGGTCATCGCCGAGGGCGTGGAGACCGCCGAGCAGGAACGCTACCTGATTGCCGAGGGGTGCAACGAAGGCCAGGGCTATTACTACAGCAAACCGGTCCCGGCCGAGGAGCTGGACAGCCTGCTGCGCCAGTCCTTGCGCTTCGAGCGCAGCTTCAATCACGAGCCGTTGTAGCGGCGATCAGGTCCAAGCGGCAGCGACCATCAGCGCGCCGAGCAGACAGAGCAAGGCACCACCCAGCGCCTTCCACCGATAGCGTCGCACCAGTACTTCCTCGCCGTGGCTGGACAGCACGAATGGCAGCCCTTGCGGCGGCCGCGCCAGCAGATGCCGGACCGGCTGTTCGCTGGCGGCGCGATGGCGTTGCTCGGCCTCGAGCTCGGCGGCGAGCCGCACCCGCCCCCATTCCGCCATATCGAGCTTGCCATCGCGATTATTGTCGAAGCGACGCAGCAGCCCGGCGTACTCTCCCTTCCACTCACGAACGATCTCAGCGCGGGCGGCCTCGAGCGCCAGCCCAGCGCGCCCTCCGCCCTCACTGCGGAAGTCGCCGACGGCGTACAACGGCTCGCCGGCATGCAACCGTTCCTCGGTGTAGCGGTAGCGCCGCGTGCCGCCAAGCCATGCCAGCAGGCCGGTCGACGGCAGCCCGCGTGGGTGGCGCAGGTCACCCGTCCAGACGTCACGCCGGCTCGGCAGTACATCCGCGCCGCGCGGGTCGATCAAGCAGTCGCCAGTGCCATCGAACAGCTTGAGCAACTCGGTGCTGACACCGTGCTCGAGCACTCGCCAGCTGCCGCGATTGTTCGTCCGGCGGTACTCCTCGATCCGGTAGCGCCACCACAGGCATGGCCGGGCGGTGAGCGGCGCCAGCAGCGGCGTGGCATCCGCGCGCTCGACCAGCACGCCAGCGAGCTCGACGTGGCCTTGAGCCGCCGAACGAATGCGCGAGGTGGGCGTGTCCTGAAAATGACGCAACCGTGACAAGCGACCGACCCACAACCAGCCGCCCACCAGCGCGAGGACTGCGCCCATGCCGAGCTGCAACCATGACGCGTCCATCGGGATCAATCGAACAGCGGCTTGAGGTCGACATCGGCACGCTCGGCCTCGCTGAATTGCAGCAAGGCCGCCTGGCGGAAGCCGAACGCCCGCGCCAGCAGCACATCGGGAAACTGCTCGATGCGGACGTTGTTCAGGTTGACCGATTCGTTGTAAAGCTCGCGGCGGTCGGCAATGCCGCTTTCCAGCCCGCTGATGCGCTGCTGAAGGTGGCGGAAACTTTCACTGGCGCGCAGCTCGGGATAGCTTTCCGCGACTGCGAACAGCCGGCCCAACCCGGCGCGCAGGCCTGTCTCGGCCTGCCCCAGCGCGGCGACATCGCCCTGCTCACGGGCGCTCGAGACGGCGTTGCGGGCCGCGATCACCCGTTCCAACGTGGCTCGTTCATGCTGCATGTACTGCTTGCAGGTCTCGACCAGCTTGGGTAGTTCCTCATGACGCTGGCGCAGGAGCACGTCGATGTTCGACCAGGCTTTGCCAACGCCGTGCTTGAGCCTTACCAACCCGTTGTAGAGCACGACTGCGTAGGTGGCGACCAGGAACAACAGGACCAGCAGGATCACGGCGCTCAGGCTCATCGGGGCTTTCCATGGGAACAAGGTAGGGAAACGGCATTCTAACGGCAGCTTCTCGCGCCATACGCGACCGACGCCACGCAATTTCTTTGCACAAAATGAAAATCTTTCGCATTATGCGCCGATACCGTTTGTCGCAGCCTCGCTGTCGACGCGTTCATACAAACCTGCAAGCAAAGGAACCCGCCATGCTACGCACTCCCGTCTGGGCCACCGCCAGCCTGTTGGCTGTCGCCATTTCTCTCGCTGGTTGCGGCGAAGACAAAGCGCCGGCCGAACAGGCCTCCGCACCGCAAGCCACTACTCAGAGCGAACCGGCAGCGGCTGCCCCCGAAACGGTGAACAGCGAAGCGGCCCAGGCCGTGGTCAAGCACTACGCCGACATCGCGCATGCCGTATTCAGCGACGCGCACAGTGCCGCGCTGAAGTTGCAGGAAGCAATCGACCAACTGCTGGCCAACCCGACCGATGAAACGCTGCAGGCAGCAAAGGACGCCTGGCTCGCGGCGCGCGTCCCCTACATGCAGAGCGAAGTGTTCCGCTTCGGCAATCCGGTGGTCGACGACTGGGAAGGTCAGCTCAACGCCTGGCCGCTGGACGAAGGCATGATCGACTACGTCGAGGGCGATTATCAGCACGCGCTGGGCAACCCGGGCGCCACCGCGAATATCATTGCCAACAAGGAACTGCAGATTGGCGAAGACAAGATCGACGTCAGTGAAATCACCGGCGAAAAGCTTGCCAGCCTGAACGAGCTGGCCGGCTCCGAGGCTAACGTCGCCACTGGCTACCATGCCATCGAATTCCTGCTGTGGGGCCAGGACCTCAACGGCACCGAAGCCGGCGCGGGCCAGCGTCCGGTCAGCGATTTCATCGAGGGAGACGGTTGCACCGGTGGTAACTGCGACCGTCGCCGCACCTACCTGAAGGCGGCCACCGAGCTGCTGGTCAGCGACCTCGAAGAGATGGTCAACGAGTGGAAGCCCGGCGCCGACAACTACCGCGCCAGCCTGGAGAAGGAATCGGCCGAGAACGGCCTGCGCAAGATGCTCTTCGGCATGGGCAGCCTGTCGCTGGGCGAACTGGCGGGCGAGCGCATGAAGGTCGCGCTGGAAGCCAACTCCCCCGAAGACGAGCACGACTGCTTCAGCGACAACACCCACAACTCGCACTACTACAACGCCAAGGGCATCCGTAACGTCTATCTGGGTGAATACACCCGCATCGACGGTAGCAAGTTGACCGGCCCGAGCCTGGCGTCGCTAGTCGAAGGCATCGATCCGGAGCTCAACAGCACGCTCAAGTCCGATCTCGAGACGACCGAAGCCAAGATGCAGGTCCTGGTCACCAGCGCCGAGAATGGCGAAGCCTTCGACCAGCTGATCGCTCCGGACAACACCGAAGGTCAGGAAAAGGTGCGCGACGCAATCGCCGCGCTGGTCAAGCAGACCGGCTCGATCGAAAGCGCTGCCGCCGCGCTCGGTATCAGCGACCTGAACCCCGACACCGCCGATCACGAGTTCTGATCGGCTGCGGGAGGCTGCAGCGCAACGCTGCAGCCACTGCCGGCCCGTCACTGCGTTCTCGAAGCGCACAACGGGCCCGGCCTCCTGAATGAAAATTGCTCTTATTTAGCCACGCCCGGCCTGCTAAGATTGCCGCCTTTTCCAAGGCCCTGGTCACTCGATGCGCCCGTCATGCCGTTCAGCTCTCGTCCTGCTATTCGCCCTTGCGCTCGGTGCCTGCGACGAGCCCGCCCCGCGCTTCGAACAGGCTGAACCCGGCGAAGCCCTCTCGGCCGGCAGCGCGACGGTCAAGCGATTCGACCAGAACGCGTTTTCCATGCCAGCGGCCAATCTGGCGCCGATCAGGCGCGTCGATTTCAGCGTCGGCAACAGTTTCTTCCGCAACCCCTGGGTCATCGCGCCCTCCTCGACCACCGCACGCGACGGCCTCGGCCCGTTGATGAACACCAACGCCTGCCAGAATTGCCACATAAAGGATGGCCGTGGTCACCCCGTCGAAGGCGAGCAGGGCAATGCCGTGTCCATGCTGGTACGGCTATCGATTCCAGCCGGAGACGCCCACGCCGAGGTCGTCAGGCAACGCGGGATCGCGCCGGAACCAACCTACGGCGGCCAGCTGCAGGACATGGCGATTCCCGGCGTCGCGCCCGAAGGCAAGGTGCGCCTCAGCTACGGTACTCACATCGAGCGCTTCGCCGATGGCCATGAGGTCGAGCTGCGCAAACCGGCGCTGCACCTCACGCAGCTGGGGTATGGCCCACTGCATCCGGATACGCAGTTCTCGGTTCGCGTCGCGCCCCCGATGATCGGCCTGGGCCTGCTCGAAGCCATCCCTGAATCGGCGCTGCTTGCCCACGCCGACCCGGATGACCGCAACGGCGATGGCATCTCCGGCCGGCCCAACCGCGTCTACGACCAGGCTACCGGCAAAACCGTCATGGGCCGCTTCGGCTGGAAGGCGGGACAGCCCACGCTCAATCAGCAGAACGCGGACGCCTTCTTCAACGACATGGGCTTGAGCACCCGCCTCTTCAATGGCACCAGCTGCACCGAGCGTCAGCAGGAATGCCGCGCCCTGCCTGATGGCGGCGAGCTGGAAGTCAGCGACAACATCCTGGCCCAGGTGCTGTTCTATACCCGCAACCTGGGTGTCCCGGCCCGCCGCAACGTGGACGACCCGCAAGTGCTCACCGGCAAGGGCCTGTTTCATCAGGCCGGCTGCCAGCGCTGCCATGTCCCGGCATTCACCACCAGTGCCGAGGCTGCCGAGCCGGAACTGGCCAGCCAGCTGATCCGTCCCTACACCGACCTGCTATTGCACGACATGGGCGAAGGTCTGGCCGACGGCCGTCCCGAGTTCGAAGCCACCGGTAGCGAATGGCGTACCCCACCGTTGTGGGGTATCGGGCTGACCGAAACCGTCAGCGGCCATACCCAGTTCCTGCACGACGGCCGCGCACGCAACCTGCTCGAGGCGATCCTCTGGCACGGTGGCGAAGCGGAGCAGGCGAAACAGACGGTGCTTGGCTTCGACCAGGCCGAACGCCAGGCCCTGCTGGCCTTTCTCGAATCACTCTAGCTACGGAACATGAATTCCGTGCCAACCGGGGAACATCATGCACTCGAATCCTTACCCACGTTTTGCCGCCGCCATCACGCTTGGGCTGTTGCTGAGCGCCTGCGCACCGAGCGATCCCTACGCCGAAACGAGCACCACCCTGACCGACGAGGTCCTGCTGCCCGCCTATACGCAATGGGCCGAGGCCAACCGGCGCATGGCTGCCAGCAGCATCGCGTTCTGCGCGGACAACGAGGAGCTTGACGCGACGCGCCAGGCTTTCCTCAACGCCCAGTTCGCCTGGGCCGGTCTGCAACCGATGCTCGTCGGCCCGATGGGCGAAGGCAACCGCGCCTGGCAGGTTCAGTTCTGGCCCGACAAGAAGAACCTGGTCGGCCGCCAGGTCACGGCCCTGCTCAAGCGCAAACCCAACCTCACGCAAGCGGACATCGAGAACGGCAGCGTCGTGCTGCAGGGCCTGTCGGCCTACGAATACGTGCTGTACGACAAGGCCGTCGACCTCACCGACAGCGCCACCAAGGCACGCTACTGCCCGCTGCTCGAGGCCATCGGCGAACACCAGCAGAAGCTCGCCGCCGACGTGCTTCAGGCCTGGGAAGCCGAGGACGGCATGACCGAGCAGCTCAAGGAATTCCCCAACGAGCGCTATGCCGACGCCAGCGAAGCCATTGCCGACATCCTGCGCGTCCAGGTGACGGCGCTGGACGGTCTGAAGAAGAAGCTCGGCGCACCGCTGGGCCGCCAGACCAAAGGGCATCCCCAGCCGTTCCAGGCCGAAGCCTGGCGCAGCGATGCCACCCTCGGCAGCATCGACGCCGCGCTCGCCGGCGCTCAACGCCTGTGGCAGGGAGCGGACGACAATGGCCTCAAGGCGCTGGTGCCAAAGGACCAGCAGGATCTGGCCTCGCGTATCGAGGTGGCCTACGCCACTACCCGCAAGCACCTCGCCGATGCCATGGTGCCGTTCAGCGAACTCATCGCCAACGAGGCAGGACGTGAACGGCTCGATGCGCTCTATGACGACCTGAACACCTTGCACCGCCTGCACCAGACCGAACTCGCCCGCGCGCTGGGCGTGCAGATCGGCTTCAACGCCCACGACGGAGACTGACATGAAACGCCGTGCCTTCCTCGGCTTGGGCAGTGCCCTGGTTGCCGCCACCGCGGTCGGGGGCTGGACCCTTACCCATACCTCCACGCAGCCATTGCTGCTGTCGGCGCGCGACGATGCCGACGGCAAGCACTACGCGGTTGGCTATCGGCTCGACGGCACTCGTGTATTCGCCACGCCGGTCGCCGAGCGTTGCCATGACATCTACGCCCACCCGCACCTGCCGCTGGCTGTCTTCGTCGGCCGGCGCCCGAGCCGCGAGAGCTACCTGATCGACAGCCGCGACGGCACCTTGCTGCAAGTGATCGCTTCGCCCCCCGATCGTCACTTCTATGGCCATGGCGTATTCCATGCCAGCGGCGATCTTTTCTACGCCACCGAGAACGACACCACCGACGCAGGCCGCGGCGTATTGGGCCTTTATCGTGTCGAGGAGCGTCGGCTGGTACGCATCGGCGAGCACCCCACCCACGGCATCGGCCCGCATCAGTTGCTGTGGATGCCGGACGGCGAAACCCTGGTCATCGCCAATGGCGGCATCCGCACCGAGGCCGACAGCCGCGAGATGATGAACCTCGACGCCATGGAGCCGAGCCTGGTCTTGCTGCGCCGCGATGGCATCCTGGTCAGCAAGGAACAGCTGCCCGAGCAGATGAACAGCGTGCGGCACCTGGCCGTCGCGGCCGATGGCACCGTGGTCTCCGGCCAGCAGTACGAAGGCGATCCCCTTGACCGCGCCCCGCTGCTCGCCATCAAGCGCCCGGGTCAGCCCTTCCAGCCGTTCCCGCTCGGCGAGGCGCAGCGCATGACCATGAACCAGTACACCGCCAGCCTGGCGATCAACGACAGCTTGCGACTGCTTGCCGTCACCGCTCCTCGCGGCAACACCCTGTTCGTCTGGGATCTGGACAGCACAGCACTGCGCGCCGAGATTCACCTGCCCGATTGCGCTGGCGTCGCCGCGGTCGACAAGGGCTTCGTGGTCAGCTCCGGACAAGGCCGTTGCCGCCTGCTCGACTGCACCGGCGAACGCTTCGCCAGCATGCCGCTGCAGCTGCCGGCCGGGCTCTGGGACAACCATCTGCGCCTGGTCTGAACACGCTCAAGTATCGAGTGACCGAGCCGAAACAGGGTGCGACATGGACGTCTCGACGGCCAACTGGCGCACCCTGCGTTAGCGGCATTACCCACTCGATGCGAGACCGTACATGACTCTCAAGACGTCCCTGCGCGCACAGATGCTGGTGCTGATTGCCGGCAGCCTGGCGACCATGCTGCTTATTGCACTGGGCAGCTTTTCCTTCCTGTCCAAGGACATCGCCGCGTATCAGCAATTGCTCAAGGGCCCGATCGAGGCCTCGCGGCTCATCGACCAGGCCAACCTCGAATTCAAGATCCAGGTCCAGGAGTGGAAGAACGTACTGCTGCGCGGCAAGTCGCCGGACAATCTGGACAAGTACTGGAAGAGCTTTGAAGCCCAGGAAGGCAAGGTGCAGGCGCTGCTCGGCACCCTGGTGCAGGCCAACCAGCACGATACCGCGCTGACCACCTCACTGCGCACCCTGCAGGATGAACACCGCAAGCTGGGCGCTGCCTATCGCGTCGGACGTGACGCCTTCCTGGCCGCCGGCGCCGACCCCAGCGCGGGAGACGCCGCGGTCAAGGGCATCGACCGCGCCACGAGCGACCAGCTCAGTGCGCTGGTCAACCAGTTGCGCGACAGCGCACAGCAGAACTCATCGACCATCAGTCGGGGCGCCGACCAGACGATCGTCACCGGCTCGCTGATCATGCTGATCGCCGGTGTATTGGTCACTCTGCTCAGCCTCTGGCTGGTCAATCGCAACCTGGTGTCGCCGATTCGCCACCTGATCGACCATATCGCCAAGCTCAGCCAGGGCCAGTTCTCCGAGCGCGTCGACAGCAGCCGCAAGGATGAACTGGGCCGCCTGGCCGTCGCGGCCAACGTGCTTCGCGACTTCCTGGCCGATACCTTCACCCGTCTGCAGCGCAGCACCTCGGATCTCGATAGCGCCAGTGGCGAGCTGAACGCGATCGCCGCGCTCATGAGCCAGGGCACCCGCGACCAATTCTCGCGCACCGATCAGGTCGCCACGGCCATGCAGGAAATGTCCGCCACGGCCCAGGAAGTGGCCCGTCACGCCGCCCACGCCGCCCGCGCAGCGGATGCCGCCGACCGTTCGGCGCAGGATGGCGAGCAGGTCATGCGTTCGACCATCGCGACCATCACCCACATGCGTGGCGAAATCAGTAACACCGCAGACGTCATCCGCCAGCTGGAAGCCGACAGCGGCCGCATCGGCAAGGTACTGGAAGTGATCCGCGGCATCGCTGACCAGACCAACCTGCTGGCGCTCAACGCAGCGATCGAAGCAGCCCGTGCCGGTGATGCAGGACGGGGATTCGCCGTGGTTGCCGACGAAGTGCGCACCCTGGCACGCCGCACGGCCGACTCGACGGCGGAAATCCACCAGATCATCGACACCGTGCAGACCGGCGCCGTGGATGCGGTGCGCGCGATCGAAAGCGGCCAGACCCACAGCGACAAGGGCGTCGAGCAGGTAACGGTGGCCGGCGACATGCTGCAGCGCATCACCCATGAGATCGAGGCCATCCGCGACATGAACCGGCAGATCGCGACCGCCGCCGAGGAGCAGACATCCGTCGCCGAGGACATCTCGCGCAACCTCGTCGAAATCACCCGCATCGCCACGACCAACCAGGACAACGTCGACCGCACCGAGAAGGCCAGCCAGAACCTGCATGAGCTGTCGACCGGGCTCAGCGACGTCACTCGCCGCCTGGCCAGCTGACGCCCCCCAGGGCAGAGAGGCGGCGGCCCGGTCCTGCCCGCCTCTCCCACCCTCTCCCGACCGGGCCAGCCCTTTACTTGCGCCCGGTTCGCGGCTAACGTCTCCTTCGCTTTCATGGACCGCCTGGTCCAGCTAACAACAGATCGAGACCAGCCCCAGGCTGCACTCGTGACGCGTGTCCATCGGCTGCCTCGTACACGGCATTAGCAGCCGGCTCATTTCTCCAAGGAATACGGAACATGTGGCGCCGCATGCTGTTCATGCTCGGCGCGGTGATCGTCGTGGTACTGATCCTCGCCGCGCTCAAGTTCAACACCATCTACACCCAGATCCAGCAATTCCAGGCGCCCAAGCCGCCGATCGCGGTCGAAGTCCGGGAAGCCCGGCGCGAACCCTGGCAACGCCGGCTCCCCGCCATAGGGACACTGACTGCCTCGCAGGGCATCGACCTCACGGTGGAAATCGCCGGTACCGTCAGCGACGTCCAGTTCCGCTCCGGCGAAAAGATCGAGAAAGGCCAGCCCGTTGTCTTGCTCGACAGCGAAATCGAGCGTGCCAGCCTGGCCGCGGCCCAGGCCGACCTGCATCTGGCCAAGGTCGAGTTCGAGCGCGCGAGCAGCCTGGTCGACCGCCAGGCCATCTCCCGCAGCGAATTCGACCGCCTCAACGCCGAGGCGCAGAAAGCCGCGGCCACTGTCGAACAGCTCAAGGCCAGCCTGGCGAAGAAGCGCATCCTGGCGCCATTCTCCGGCACCATCGGGATTCGCCAGGTCGACGTCGGCGATTTCGTCGCAGCCGGTACGCCGTTGGCGACGCTGCAGGACCTGTCCACCCTCTTCGTCGATTTCTACCTGGCCGAGCAACAGGTGCCCCTGCTCGCGCTCGACCAGCCGATCCATGTCCGGGTCGCGGCGTTCCCGGGCGAGCATTTCGAAGGCCGGATCGTCGCCATCAACCCCAAGGTCGAGATCACCACGCGCAACGTCCAGGTTCGCGCCGAACTGGCCAACCCAGGCGAGCGATTGTTGCCGGGCATGTTCGCTGATCTGGAAGTGCTGCTACCTGAGCAAGCACCGCAGGTGGTGGTCCCGGAGACCGCCATCACCTACACGCTGTATGGCAACTCCGTGCTGCTGGTCAAGGAAGGCCAGCCGCCCGAAGGCGAAGCGTCGGCCGCGACAGCCGAGGCCGACGAGCCCTACCTCGTCGTCGAGCGACGCTTCGTCAGGACGGGCGATCGCCGGGGCGGTGAGGTGGTGATCCTCGAGGGCCTCGAAGCGGGCGAGCAGGTGGTGGTCGCCGGTCAGCTCAAGCTCGACAACGGCGCCCATGTGGCAATTGCCGAGACGCGCACGCTCGAAACCGAACAGAACGCCCCGTCCACGCCCCGCTGACCGAGCGCCCAAGGATACGTCATGGCCTTTACAGACCCGTTCATCCGTCGTCCGGTGCTCGCCAGCGTGATCAGCCTGCTGCTTGTCCTGCTCGGCCTGCAGGCCTTCACCAGCCTGGTAATCCGCCAGTACCCGCAGATGGAGAGCGCGCTGATCACGGTGACCACCGCCTATCCCGGCGCGAATGCCGAAACCATTCAGGGCTACATCACCCAGCCGCTGCAACAGAGCCTGGCCAGCGCCGAAGGGGTCGATTACATGACCTCGGTGAGCCAGCAGAACGTTTCGATCATCTCCGTCTACGCCCGCATCGGCGCCGATACCGATCGCCTCTACACCGAATTGCTCAGTCAGGCCAACTCGGTGAAGAATCAGCTGCCACAGAATGCCGAGGATCCGGTACTGAACAAGCAGGCCGCCGACTCGACGGCGCTGATGTACATCAGCTTCTACAGCGATCAGCTGAGCAATCCCCAGATCACCGATTACCTGTCGCGCGTCATCCAGCCGAAACTGGCGACACTGCCCGGCATGGCGGAAGCGGAGATTCTCGGCAATCAGGTGTTCGCCATGCGCCTGTGGCTGGACCCGGTGAAACTGGCTGCCTACGGCCTGGCCGCCTCGGACATCAACGATGCCATTCGCAAATACAACTTCCTCGCCGCCGCTGGCGAGGTGAAAGGCCAATACACCGTCACCAGCATCAACGCCGACACCGAACTGAAGACACCGGAAGCCTTCGCCCGCATTCCGGTCAAGACCGAAGGCGACAGTCGGGTGCTGCTCGGCGACGTGGCGCGGGTCGAGATGGGCGCCGAAAGCTACAACGCGGTCAGCTCCTTCGACGGTATTCCTTCGGTCTACATCGGCATCAAGGGCACACCCAGCGCCAACCCGCTGGACGTGATCGAAGAAGTCCGCGCGGTGATGCCACAGATCCAGTCGCAGCTGCCACCCGGCCTGAAAGTGACCATTGCCTATGACGCGACGCGCTTCATCCAGGCGTCCATCGACGAGGTGGTCAAGACGCTCGCCGAAGCGGTAGTGATCGTCATCGTCGTGGTATTTCTCTTCCTCGGGTCGCTGCGCTCGGTGCTGATCCCGGTGGTGACCATCCCGCTGTCGATGATCGGCGTGCTGTTCGTCATGCAGGCCATGGGGTACTCGATCAACCTGCTCACCTTGCTGGCGATGGTCCTGGCGATCGGCCTGGTGGTGGACGACGCGATCGTCGTGGTGGAGAACATCCACCGGCACATCGAGCAGGGCAAGACGCCCTTCCAGGCGGCCATCGACGGCGCCCGCGAGATCGCCATGCCCGTGGTGACCATGACCATCACCCTCGCCGCCGTGTACGCGCCCATCGGCTTCCTGCAGGGGCTGACCGGCGCCCTGTTCCAGGAGTTCGCCTTGACGCTGGCCGGCGCCGTGCTGATCTCGGGCATCGTGGCGCTGACGTTGTCGCCCATGATGTGTTCGCGCCTGCTGCGTCACGAGGAGAACCCCAGCGGCCTCGCCCACCGGCTCGACCTGCTGTTCGATCGCCTGAAGCGCCGCTACCAGCGCGCCCTGCACAGCACGCTGAACACGCGTCCGGTGGTCCTGGTGTTCGCGGTGATCGTGCTCGGTCTGATTCCGGCCTTGCTGATGTTCACCGAGAGCGAGCTGGCGCCCGAGGAGGATCAGGGCATCATCTTCATGATGGCTAGCGCTCCCCAGACCGCCAACCTCGACTACCTGAACGCCTACACGGATCAGTTTCTCGAGATATTCAAGTCGTTCCCCGAGTACTACTCCTGGTTCCAGATCAATGGATTCAATGGCGTGCAGAGCGGCATCGGCGGCTTTCTCATGACGCCCTGGGACGAGCGCGAGCGCACGCAGATGGAGGTACTCCCCGAGGTTCAGGCAAAGATCGACCGAATCCCCGGCCTGCAGGTGTTCGGCTTCAACCTGCCCTCGCTTCCCGGCACCGGCGAAGGCCTGCCGTTCCAGTTCGTGATCAACACGGCCAGCGACTACGAGTCGCTGCTGCAGGTCACCGAACGAATCCGGGACAAGGCACAGGCCTCGGGTAAGTTCGCCTTTCTCGACGTCGACCTGGCGTTCGACAAGCCGGAAGTGGTGGTCGACATCGACCGTCAGAAGGCGGCGCAGATGGGCGTCAGCATGGAAGACCTCGGACTGACCCTGGCGACCCTGCTCGGTGAAAGCGAGATCAACCGTTTCACCATCGAAGGCCGCAGCTACAAGGTGATTGCCCAGGTCGAGCGAGCCTACCGCGACAATCCGGGGTGGTTGAACAACTACTACGTGAAGAACGACCGAGGCGAGATGTTGCCGCTGTCGACGCTGATCACCGTCAGCGACCGCGCCAGGCCGACCCAACTGACCCAGTTCCAGCAGCTCAACGCGGCGACCATCCAAGGCTTTCCCATCGTCAGCATGGGCGAGGCCATCGAGACGCTACGCAGCATCGCCGCCGAGGAGGCACCGCAGGGTTTCACCTTCGACTATGCCGGTGCGTCGCGTCAGTACATCCAGGAAGGCAACGCACTGTACGTCACCTTTGGTCTGGCACTGGCGGTAATCTTTCTGGTGCTGGCCGCGCAGTTCGAAAGCTTCCGTGATCCCCTGGTGATTCTGGTCACGGTGCCGTTGTCGATCTGCGGCGCCCTGGTCCCCCTGTTTCTCGGCCTGTCCAGCATGAACATCTATACCCAGGTCGGCCTGGTGACGCTGATCGGCCTGATCAGCAAGCACGGCATCATGATCGTCGAATTCGCCAACCAGCTGCGCCTGGAACGGGGTTTGAGCCGGCGGGAAGCGGCCGAGGAAGCCGCCGCCATTCGCCTGCGGCCGGTCCTGATGACCACCGCGGCGACGGTCTTCGGCATGGTCCCGCTGATCCTGGCCAGCGGTGCCGGCGCAGTCAGCCGCTTCGATATCGGCCTGGTGATCGCCACGGGCATGACCGTGGGTACGCTGTTCACCTTGTTCGTGCTACCGGCGGTCTACAGCCTGCTGGCCAGCCCGGACCGCCCAGAAGACGCCTTGCAGGAGCGCGCCTAGAGGCATCAGCGCTGTCGCAGCGCCGGATGGTGAAGAAGGGAAATTGCGGGGGCACATCGCGCCCCGGGTCGCGGGGTCCCTACTGCGGGCGTCACCCCTGACTGACAAGGCTCTGTGACAGGCCGTACATGAACAGGAGCAGGTCGTGATCCGGGCGAACCTCGGCCGCAGAGGCTCGCGCCATGCGCGGCACCGGGCACTGATTGCCAAGCTCGCTTCGCGCAATGACCCGGGCGTCAGGTTCGTTCCAGGCGGCCGCGCACAACGAAGCGACGCCCAGCGCGCCAACCAGAAACAGTCCTCGTGCCATTTCAAGCTTCATTGCGCAAACCTTTGATATGTCGTGATTTGAGAATCTGACCATAGACCAGGGTGAACCAGGTCGCTCGGCCAGGCGACCAACGGTCCATCGCCTGATGCATCGACCGCGTGGCGGAGAAACTGCCTGCGCCAGATGACGGCAGCATGACGCGCCGTCGTGCGTCCAAAAAAAAGCCCCGCACGAGGCGGGGCTTCTGGTACAGCGGGGTACCGGTCGGCTTACATCATGCCGCCCATGCCACCCATGCCGCCCATGTCCGGCATGGCCGGAGCCGGCTTGTCTTCCACGATCTCGGCAATCATGGCTTCGGTGGTGATCATCAGACCGCCGATGGAAGCCGCTGCCTGCAGTGCCGAACGGGTAACCTTGGCCGGGTCGAGAATGCCCATCTCGATCATGTCGCCGTACTCGTCGGTCGCAGCGTTGAAGCCATAGTTGCCCGAACCCTGCTTGACCTTGTCGACCACAACGCTCGGCTCGCCACCGGCATTGGCAACGATCTGACGCAGCGGCGCTTCAACAGCGCGGCGCAGCAAGGTGATACCGACGTTCTGATCTTCGTTGTCACCCTTGAGCTCGGAGATCGCCTGCAGAGCGCGCACCAGGGCAACGCCGCCGCCAGGCACCACGCCTTCTTCGACGGCTGCACGAGTAGCATGCAGGGCGTCTTCAACGCGGGCTTTCTTCTCTTTCATCTCAACTTCGGTGCCAGCGCCGACCTTGATCACCGCAACACCGCCAGCCAGCTTGGCCAGACGCTCTTGCAGCTTCTCTTTGTCGTAGTCGGAGGTGGTGTCTTCCACCTGCTTGCGGATCTGCGCAACGCGGGCTTCGATGTCGACCTGCTGGCCAGCACCATCGATGATGGTGGTGTTTTCCTTGTTCAGCACGACGCGCTTGGCGTTACCCAGGTGCTCCAGGGTAGCGGTTTCCAGGCTCAGGCCGACTTCTTCGGAAATCACGGTACCGCCAGTCAGGATCGCGATGTCCTGCAGCATGGCCTTGCGACGATCGCCGAAGCCAGGCGCCTTGACGGCAGCAACCTTGACGATGCCGCGCATGTTGTTGACGACCAGAGTGGCCAGAGCTTCGCCTTCGACGTCTTCAGCAACGATCAGCAGCGGACGACCGGCCTTGGCAACGCCTTCCAGCACCGGCAGCAGTTCGCGGATGTTGGAGATCTTCTTGTCGACCAGCAGCAACATCGGGTTGTCCAGCTCGGCGACCATGGTGTCCGGCTTGTTGATGAAGTACGGGGACAGGTAGCCGCGATCGAACTGCATGCCTTCGACGACGGACAGCTCGTTTTCCAGGCCCGAGCCTTCTTCAACAGTGATGACGCCTTCTTTGCCGACCTTTTCCATGGCTTCGGCAATGATCGCGCCGATGGAGCTGTCGGAGTTGGCGGAGATGGTGCCGACCTGAGCGATGGCCTTGAAGTCGGCGCACGGCTTGGACAGGTTCTTCAGTTCCTTGACGATGGCGATGGTCGCCTTGTCGATGCCGCGCTTGAGGTCCATCGGGTTCATGCCGGCCGCAACGGCCTTCAGGCCTTCGTTGACGATGGCCTGGGCCAGAACGGTCGCGGTGGTGGTGCCGTCACCGGCTTCGTCGTTGGCCTTGGACGCAACGTCCTTGACCAGCTGGGCGCCCATGTTCTCGAAACGATCCTTCAGCTCGATTTCCTTGGCGACGGAAACGCCATCCTTGGTGATGGTCGGAGCACCGAAGCTCTTCTCCAGCACCACGTTGCGGCCTTTCGGGCCGAGGGTCGCCTTGACCGCGTCCGCCAGGACGTTCACGCCAACCAGCATCTTCTTGCGAGCGGAGTCGCCGAACTTAACTTCTTTAGCAGCCATGTTGATTCTTCCTCAAAATCTGTTGATGGAGCGCAATTCGCAAAGCGAACGCTGATCAGGCTTCGACGACGGCGAGGATTTCGTTCTCGCTCATCACCAGCAGGTCTTCACCGTCGACCTTGACGGTATTGCTGCCGGAGTAAGGGCCGAACACGACCTTGTCACCGACCTTGACGGCCAGGGCACGTACTTCGCCGTTGTCCAGAACGCGGCCAGTGCCAACAGCGACGACTTCGCCACGGTTCGGCTTTTCGGCAGCGGAGCCCGGCAGAACGATGCCGCCTGCGGTCTTGGTTTCTTCTTCGCTGCGACGAATCACGACGCGGTCATGCAGAGGACGAAGCTTCATTGTCGATCTCTCCTAGTACAGTGATTTCCATGCCGGTGCATCTGCATCGGCGGGTTGGGCAAATCCGGCGGTGCCGGTTGCGGCCCGCAACGCGAGCCGCAGAAGACGGACTGTCAAATCGCGACAGCGACCTTTCGGTGTCCGCTACATGCGGGCGGGGAAAACGAATTCAAGGGGCGCGTCGTGATTTTTTTCATCTGAGAACGAAAAAAGGCATGCCCGAGCATGCCTTCGATCGATTGTCCCGACCGCTACTTGTCGCGGCGCTCCCACTCGCCCTCGATCACGTTGGGCCGATGGTTGGCGGGCTGCTCGCCGCTCCGTTGCCGAATGTCATCTTCAAAAGCACGACGGCGCTGCGCCTGACGCTCGATACGGCGCCCAACCAGGCCCAGAAACAGCCGACGGGTCGGCGGAAAGAGCACCAGCAGGGCGATCACATCGCTGAGAAAACCAGGCAGGAACAGCAACCCGCCGGCCACCGCCATCATCAACCCCTGGAGCATTTCCTGCTCCGGTAGCTCACCGCGCGCGAGGCGCTCACGCGCTCGCCAGGCGGTGGCGAACCCGGCCAGACGCAACAGCAGAATGCCCGCCATACCACTGATGATCAGTAGCAGGATGGTCGGCAGAACGCCAATGGAACTGCCGACCTTGATCAGCACAGCCAGCTCGGCGAGCGGAAAGAGCAAAAAAAGAAGCAGGAAGATACGCATCGAAGATCCTTTGGCGGAAGAACAGCTTCCGAAGTGGTGTAAATGACGTCGGACGTCGGCGGATTCAACCCATGGCCGCCCTCGCCCTGTAACGAATTATTCGCGCTTTCGGTCGATCACGCCCTGGCCATCGAGACGAGCGCATGGCGCACAGCGCCGGGATTGGTACAAGGTTCGGGGAACGCCAGCCAGTGGATCGCCTGCCCGATGCGCAGGTGGAACCCTTCGCTGTCGATCCCCACCATCTGTGCCGGTTCGCTGGCGCGCAGTCCGGCCTGCTGTACGTAATGGGCAATCGCGGCGGTATGGTCGGCGTTCATGTGTTCGAGCATGCCGCCTTCCCGATCGCCCTCCCCCGCGAAGGGATTGCCCAGCGCGACCTGATCCAGCCAATGAATCGCGCCGAAGCCGCCAATGAACCGCCAGCGCACCGGCTGCAATGTCCAGAAATCGAAGTCATGCGCGCGGTGATAGTCTCGCGATTCGGGGAAATAACGGTAGTAACGCAGCGCCGCGGCTTCGATGGCGGCTTCGGAATCGAGCGGGCGGGCCTCGGCCAACAAGGTCAGGCGACCGGCCGCCTGCACATCCTCCGCCCCGCGCTCGCCGACCAGCAATGAGCAGCGCCGGTCCGCCATCAGGTTGCGCGTGTGCTGGGCGATCCGGCTGATCAGCAGCAGCGGGCAACCGGCGGCGTCCAGGCAATAGGGCACGACCGAACCGAAGGGGAAACCGGGCATGGCCTGCGAGTGGGTGGAGAGCATGCCGCGGTATTCCTTGAGCAGTAAGAGTCGGGCATGCTTGGTGGCTTCTGCGCTCACGGAGGCTCCTCGGGGCGGGTCACGGCTGGGTCGCCCCAGCATACCGATTCGACTTCGCGGCGTCGCGAGCGCCTCGACAGCAGGAGATCACATGCAGCTCAACGACAAGGTCATCATCATCACCGGCGGCGGCCAGGGGCTCGGCCGTGCCATGGGCGAATACCTCGCAGGCAAAGGCGCGAAAGTGGCGCTGGTCGACCTGGACCAGGCGCGACTGGACGACGCAGTGGCCGCCTGCAAGCAGGCCGGCGGCGATGCCCGAGCCTATCTATGCAATGTGGCCGACGAGGCGCAGGTCAGCCAGATGGTTGCCCGGGTAAGCGAAGACTTCGGCGCCTTGGACGGTCTGGTCAACAACGCCGGCATCCTGCGCGACGGGCTGACCGTCAAGGTCAAGGATGGCGAGCTGTCGAAGATGAGCCTGGCCCAGTGGCAGGCCGTGATCGATGTGAACCTGACCGGCGTATTCCTTTGCACGCGGGAGGTCGCAGCCAAGATGATCGAGCTGAAGCGCACCGGGGCGATCATCAATATCTCGTCGATCTCCCGGGCCGGCAACATGGGGCAGGCGAACTACTCCGCGGCCAAGGCAGGCGTCGCTGCCGACACCGTGGTCTGGGCCAAGGAACTGGCACGCCATGGCATCCGAGTGGCGGGCGTCGCCCCTGGCTTCATCGAAACCGAGATGGTGGCCGGCATGAAGCCCGAGGCGCTGGAGAAGATGGCCGCAGGCATTCCGCTCAAACGGCTGGGCAAGCCGATGGAGATTGCCCATTCAGTCGCCTACCTCTTCGAGAATGACTATTTCACCGGACGCATTCTGGAGTTGGACGGCGGCTTGCGCCTGTAA
Organism: Stutzerimonas marianensis; assembly: GCF_022810315.1. NCBI lineage: Bacteria > Pseudomonadati > Pseudomonadota > Gammaproteobacteria > Pseudomonadales > Pseudomonadaceae > Stutzerimonas > Stutzerimonas marianensis. The sequence goes on from NZ_JALGRD010000006.1 coordinate 318,441, forward strand.
CGCAAGGACGCCGCGGAGAACGGCTGGGGCGCGGTCACCGATGCCCCAGACCGGTAGTCGACTGGTCGTTACCAGCCGATGCCGAAGCCGATGCTGTAGCGGGTTTCGTCGAGGTCGCTTTCGGCGCCGCTGACGATGTCCTTTTCGGCCTTCATGTTCAGCGAAGCCCAGTCGGTCACCTTGTAGCGCAGCCCCACCGCCGCATCGAGCTCATAGTCCGCAACGTTTTCCAGCGGCTTGCCAATCTCGCCCTGGCTGAACAGTTCGAACGTCTTGCCGACCAGGTAGCGGTTGTAGTCCCACTTCATCGCCAGCGAATAGAAGTCTTCCTTTTCGCCACTGGCAAATTCGTAGTCACTGCGGTTGAGCAGCGATGCCAGCGAGAAGGCACCCAGCTCGTTGTCCCAGAACTGGTAACCGGGACCGGTACCGATCGTGCGCTGACGCCGTACGTCTTCGATCTTGTCGCGCTTGTATTGCAGCCGCCCCTGCCAGAACCAGTGCTCGTCGATAAAGCGGTCGAGCGCGTACTCGGCGTCCCAGTTGTCCGTGGCCGTCACGCCGTCACGGTATTCGCGGTTGTAGCTGCCCTTGCCGTTGTGCCGCCAGAGACCGTGACGCGCCGAGGTGTCGAAGGACACGTCATAATCGTCGGTATCGGTTTCGGCCCGCTTGTAGTCCAGCGCGACGTCGATGTTGCCTTTCCAGGTGAGGTCCTGAATCAGCGGCTTGGGATGGATGATCTGGCTGATGCTGCTCAACGCAACGGTGCGCGGCTCGCCGCCGTTGCTCAGGATGACCTTGCCGTCATCGGCGGCCTGCAGGGACTTGGCGATTTCTCCGGTCACGTCATCCTGCTTGATCAGCAGTTGCTGATTGCTTTCCAGGGTCGCGACCTGGCTCCACTTCACCGGGATGGAGCCACCGTACTCGGTTTCGATCAGCAGTTTGCCGCCATCCAGCACACTGATCTTGCCGGTGAGTCGGTCTCCATTCTTCAGCCATACGGTATCGGCCAATGCCGGCAGGGTCAGGGTCGACAGGGCAAAGCAAAGCAGGGTTCTGGGAAACATCGTGAGGTCTGCGAGAGGGCTAAATGAGAAAGCCTGCCATTATCCTGATGCGCTGGCAGACAACAAGCGCAGACCGCTGAACGGAACGCTTGCAAAGACGAACCGTGCGGCGCGCTTGCCCCTCCTCAGGGCGAGGGAGCAAGCTTCAGGGCGCTGATCACCTCCACCCGCGGAGAGGCGATGAACGTAGACGAGTTCCATCGAAACGCACTGCACAACGGCGATCCCGAGGCACGCCGGGCCGCCCTTTATCTGACGTTGGCACAGATCCCGGAGGGCCGCGTGACCACCTACGGCGAGCTGGCGGCCATGGCCGGCCTGGGGCGCGCGGCACGCTGGGTCGGACGCATGCTTTCGCAACTGCCGGATGACACGCGCCTGCCCTGGCACCGGGTGATGGGCGTCGGAGGACGGCTGAGCCTGCCGGCGGGCAGCCGCGCTGGAGACGAGCAGCGCGCCAGGCTGCGAGCCGAAGGGGTGATGGTGGTCAACGACCGCGTCGACATACGTCGACACGGCTGGCATTCGCCGGAGCACAGCGGGTAGAGTGCGCGTTCACTCGCCATGCCCGATTGCCTATGTCCCGTGATACCTGGCGTGCCGCACTCGCCGCCTATGCCAGCCCTGCCTCGCTGACCCTGCTCGTGCTCGGTTTCGCTGCCGGTCTCCCGGCCATCCTGGTGTTCTCCACCTTATCGGTCTGGCTGCGCGAGGCTGGGGTATCCCGCGAGACGATCGGCTTCGCCAGCTGGATCAGCCTGGCCTATGCGTTCAAATGGGTCTGGTCGCCGATGCTCGATCAGTGGCGGCTTCCCTGGATCGGCAAGCTGGGCCGGCGACGTTCCTGGCTGGTCCTGTCGCAAGCGGTGATTGCCATCGGCCTGATCGGCATGGCGCTGTGCAATCCACAAACCAGCCTGACCATGCTGATCGCGCTGGCCGTCGCCGTCGCCTTCGCTTCGGCCACTCAGGACATCGCCATCGATGCCTACCGACTGGAAATCGCCGAAGACAAGCTGCAAGCCACGCTGGCCGCCAGCTACATGACCGGCTACCGGATCGCCATGCTGCTGGCCAGTGCTGGCGCGCTGTTCCTCGCTGAGTGGCTGGGTTCGAGCAACCTGGACTACAACCAGTCGGCGTGGACGGCGACCTACCTCGTATTCGCCCTGCTCATCCTGCCGGGCCTGCTGACCAGCCTGCTGATCCCCGAACCCGAAGCAGGCGTCCCGCTGCCTCACCAGCCCTCACGCTACAGCTTCAACCACCAGTTGGCCGCGGTCGGCCTGCTGCTGGTGCTGTTGATCTCGATACCGGCGATGATCAACGCGCTGATCGCCCAGGCCTGGCCGCGGGCGATCCTGTACCTTCTGTTCATCATCGGTTCGCTTTCACCGGCGGGTCGCAGCCTGCTGGTGCCGGTCCGGCAGATGCTTGAACAGGCCAAGCAACGCCAGCGCCCGCCGCACTTCGATTTCGTCCATCAGGCCGTCTCGGTAATCGTGCTGATCATCCTGCTGGTCGCGACGGGCGGGATGTTCCAGTCCTTCTGGGGTGGCTACTGGCCGCGCGGCACCATGTACCTGCTGATCGTCTGGGGTTGCCTGTCGGCACCGGGACGCATCCTCATGGGGCCAGTACTGACACCGATCACCGACTTCATTCTGCGCTACCGTTGGCAAGCCTTGCTGCTGCTCGGGCTGATCGCCACCTACCGGATGTCCGACACGGTGATGGGCGTGATGGCCAACGTCTTCTACATCGATCAGGGTTTTTCCAAGGACGAAATCGCCAGTGTCAGCAAACTGTTCGGCCTGATTATGACCCTGCTCGGCGCCGCGTTCGGTGGCCTGCTGATTGTCCGGTTCAGCATCCTGCCCATTCTGTTCCTGGGCGGTCTGGCCTCGGCGGCAACCAATCTGATGTTCGTCCTGCTGGTCGGCATGGGTGCGAACCTGAACATGCTGATCGTGACCATCTCCTGCGACAACTTCAGCGGCGGCCTGGCCTCGACCGCGTTCGTCGCCTACCTGTCGAGCCTGACCAACCTGAAGTTCTCGGCGACCCAGTACGCCCTGCTCAGCTCCCTGATGTTGCTCCTGCCCCGGCTGATCGGCGGCTACTCGGGCGTCATGGTCGAGCACCTCGGCTACAGCGACTTCTTCCTCGTGACCGCTTTGCTCGGCGTACCGACCCTGATCCTCATCGCCTGGCAGTGGTCGCGCAACCGGCACACACCCCAGGCCAACGAGGCGTTGCCCCGCACGGAGCAATCGGCACCATGAAAAAAGCCGGCATAGCCGGCTTTCAAATCCAGGTCGACGCGCGCTATTTCAGCTCTGCACCAGGTGCACAACCCGCTGCGGGAATGGAATGCCGATGCCCGCCGCATCGAAGCGCTCCTTCAACTGTTCGGTGAAGCTGAAGGTGACGGGCCAGTAGTCACCGGTGGCCACCCAGACCCGCAACGACAGGTTGACCGAGCTATCGCCCAGGCCGGTCACGAAGACCACGGGCTCCGGATCGCGCAAGACGCGTTCGTCCTCGGCCAGCTCCAGCAAGATCTTGCGCGCCAGTTTGATATCCGCGCTGTAATCGATGCCCACGTTGATGTCCGCACGCCGGCGGGGCTCGCGGGAATAGTTCGTGATGTGCCCGTTGGAAAGGCTGCCGTTGGGTACGACGATGGTCTTGTTATCGGCGGTCTTCAACACGGTATGGAAGATCTGGATGGAATTCACCGTGCCGGCCACGCCCTGTGCCTCGATCCACTCGCCGACCCGGATCGGGCGAAATATCAGGATCAACACACCGCCGGCGAAGTTGGCCAGGCTGCCCTGCAGGGCCAGGCCGATCGCCAGACCGGCGGCACCGATCACGGCGATGAACGAGGTGGTCTCGACACCGATCATCGAAGCCACGCTGATCAGCAGCAACACCTTGAGGACGATGCCGCCCAGGCTTTCGATGAAGCCGTGCAGCGAGGGGTCGACCTGGCGGAGCGTGAGCAGCTTGCCCACCTTGCCGATGAAGGCGTTGATCAGCCACCAGCCGATGAGGAAGGTGATCAGCGCCAGGGCCACCTGCGCGCCATACTGTAGAACGATGGGCAGCCAGGCCTCGGACAGATCGACCAGATAATCGACACTCAAATCCATGGGTAAGGGTCTCCATGAGGACGCCGCGCGCACCCGAGCAATCGAATGCGCATCGGCTAGTACGAGAAGCACCACGAGGGTGCGTAGAAGGGATCAGTCGCGGAAGTTGTTGAACTGCAGCGGCATGCCAAGATCCTTGCTGCGCAGCAGGGCGATGGCTTCCTGCAGGTCGTCGCGCTTCTTGCCGGTCACGCGCACCTGTTCGCCCTGGATCGCGGCCTGCACCTTGAGTTTGGCATCCTTGATCTGGGCAACGATCTTCTTCGCCAGCTCCTTGTCGATGCCTTCGCGCAAAACGGCTTCCTGTTTGACCATCTTGCCGGACGGATAGGGATCCTTGATCTCGAGGCACTGGATATCGATCTTGCGCTTGACCAGGCTCAACTTGAGGATTTCGAGCATCTGCTCCAATTGGAAATCCGCTTCGGCGGTCAATGTGACGGTCAGTTCCTTGAACTCGAAACTGCCTTTGCCGCGCAGATCGTAGCGCCGATCCAGCTCCTTGATGGCATTGTCGACGGCATTGGTCACTTCGTGCTTGTCCAGCTCGGACACCACGTCGAACGAGGGCATGGGCTTCCTCCATTGGTTGGGAACGGCGCTATCCTGTGATCCAGCGCGCGTAGCTTGACGGTTCAAATGCGCCATCATTATAACTGCTCACGTTGACAACCCGGCCGCCGAATGCGTTCTGGCAGCGCCTCCCCCACCGAGTCATTTCATGCCCAACCCCCAACTCAGCATCCTGGTCGTCGACGACGCCAAGTTTTCGAGCGTCATGATCGGCCGTGCACTGACCAAGGCGGGTTACGAGGACGTGCGCTTCGCCAACAGTGCCGGCGCCGCCCTGCGATTGATCGAAGAGCGCCCCGCCAATGTCCTGCTCGCCGATTGGCTGATGCCCGAAATGGACGGCCTCGAACTGACGGCCCAAGTGCGCCAGCAGGACGAAATGTCGGACCACTACACCTATATCGTCCTGCTCACCGGTCGTGACGGCCCGGACGTGCTCGGCCATGCATTCGACCGTGGCGTGGATGACTTCATCAGCAAGTCCACCATGAACGAGCAACTGGTTCCGCGCGTCTACGCCGCCGACCGCATTTGCGGCTCCTTCCAGCGTCTGATGCAGGAGAACCGCCTGCTCACCCAGAACATCGCCAGCCTCGAACAACGCAATCTGATCGACCCGGTGACCGGGCTCGGCAACGCGCGCTATCTTTACCAGCGCCTGGGCGACAGCCTGCGCCAGCTCGAAAGCCGTGGCGGTGCGCTCTGTTATCTGATGATCGGCCTGCCGGAGATCGATGCGCAACGACAGCGCTATGGCGATCCGTTTCACCAGGAACTCCTGCGCGGCGTCGCCCGGCGTCTGCAACAGTTGGTCCGACCATTGGACACGCTGACACGCCTGGACGACGGCCATTTCGGCCTGCTGACGATGATCGAGGACCTCAAGGGGTGCTCGCCCAGCAGCTTCAAACGCCTGCATGAGGGGCTGAATCTCAAGGCATTCAAGACCAGCGAAGGCTTCATTTCGGTGAAGGCCGGTATCGGCCTGGTCAGCCTGGATGCCAGCGCCCTGCCTGTCGAGGCGCGAGCGCTCACCGCGCGGGCGGAATCGTTGCTGACCGACGCCTATACCACCGGCCGCATCGTCCCCTACCGCTTCAAGCAACCCGCCTGATGACCTGGCACGTACTGGGTGCGGGAAGTCTCGGCTGCCTCTGGGCCGGGCGCCTCTTCCGTGCGGGCATCGTCACCCGCCTGGTATTGCGCAACGAGCAGCGGCTCGCCGACTTCCAGGCCGCCGGCGGCCTCCGCCTGGTCGAAGCCGGCGTGACCCAGCGCCTGCCAGTCCCGGCGGAACTTCCCGATTCACCCGGCCCCATCGAGCGTCTGCTGGTGGCCTGCAAGGCCTACGACGCCGAGACCGCCGTCGCGTCCGTCGCCTCCCGCCTGACCGATGGCGCAGACATCCTGCTGCTGCAGAACGGCCTGGGTAGCCAGCAAGCCGTGGCGCAGCGCTGGCCGCAACACCGCTGCATCTTCATCTCGGGCACCGAGGGCGCCTATCGTCGCGACGCCTTCGAGATCGTCCATGCCGGGCTTGGACAGAACTGGCTGGGCGACCCGGACGACCCGACCCCACCAGAGTGGCTAGCCGAACTGGACGCAGCCGGTATTCCCCATGAGTGGACGCGCGAGATACTCACACGTCTGTGGCGCAAGCTGGCACTCAACTGCGCCATCAATCCGCTCACTGTGCTGAACGACTGCCGCAACGGCGCCCTGCTCGCGCAGCGTGACGGACTGCACTCGCTCTGCAGCGAACTCGAGCGAATCCTGCGTGCGTGCGGACAGGCCGAAGCCGCAAGCGATCTCGAACACGAGGTGCTCCTGGTGATCGAGAAGACCGCCGAGAACTACTCGTCCATGCATCAGGATGTCGCGAGTGGACGTCGTACCGAAATCGGCTATCTGCTCGCCCAGGCCTGTGAGGTTGCCGCCCGGCATGGCGTGCCGGCGCCCTTGTCGACCGCGCTGCTGAGCCGCCTGCGCGCACGACTGCGCCAGCTTGGATTGCCCGAGGACTGAGGCACCGCTACCCTGCTGGCAGGCCTCTTCCATCGAATCTGCCATGTCCTTGCGCCAACGCCTCGAAAACCTGCCGGTCGGCCGCAAGCTGCTGATTGCGCTGCTGGTCCTGCTGGCTGCCGTATTGCTGGTGTCCAACCTCGCCTTTATCAGCGCTGCCTACTGGATCTCGCGTCAGAGCGTCGCGCCCCAGGCGATGCATACCCTCGGCGCGCTGTTCGCCACGCCGGAGCTGAGCCAACGCGCGCTCGATTCGCAAGACGCCGCCAACGAGCTGCTCAAGAAGCTCGACGATTACGCGCCGCTGCGGGCAGCCGTCATCTATGACAGCAGCGGCAACAGCCTCGGCCAGCTCTACCGCGGCGAGCCGCTCAACTTGCCGCAACGGCTGCACGGCCTGACCGAGTGGCAAAAGACCGAGATGCGCGCCAACCTGCTCGTCGAACTTCCGCAACCCGACGGGCCGCCGGGGCATTTGCTGATGGTCGCCAGCAGCGAGCTGCCCGGCGCCTTCTATACCGGCACGCTCACCGCCAGCCTGGCGATCCTGCTGGCCAGCCTGCTTCTCTGGTTGCTGGTTGCACGCCAGATACGCCAGCTGGTCACCCGCCCGATCCGCGACCTGGAGTCGCTGTCACGCCAGGTGACGCGCGAAGAAAATTACTCGCTGCGCGCGAAGCCCCGCAGCCAGGACGAGATCGGGCGGCTGGCCGACGCGTTCAATACCATGCTGTCGCGCATGGAGGCTCGCGAGCAGCAGCTCAAGCGGGCCCGCGACGAGGCGCAGGAGGCCTTCGACCACGCCCAGGGATTGGCCGAGGAGACCCGTCACTCCAACCGCAAGCTGGAACTCGAAGTTCAGGTGCGCAGCAAGATCGAGAAGAAACTCACGGGCTTTCAGAACTACCTGAACAGCATCATCGACTCGATGCCTTCTGTCCTCATCGCGCTGGACGAGCAACTCTATGTCACCCAGTGGAACCAGCAGGCAAGCGTGCTCTCCGGCACCTCGCTGGACGACGCACTGAACCAGCCGGTATTCATCGCCTTCGAGCCACTGAAGCCCTTCCTCACGCAGATCCGTCGCACGTCCGAACGGCACCAGGTGGAAAAGGTCGAGCGCGTCACCTGGACCGTCAACGAGGAGCCCCGTCATTTCGCCCTGACCCTCTACCCGCTGATGGGGGGCGGTGGCCGCGGCGTGGTGATCCGCATCGATGACATCACCGAGCGCATCAACATGGAGGAGATCATGGTGCAATCGGAAAAGATGCTCTCGGTGGGCAGCCTGGCCGCCGGCATGGCGCACGAGATCAACAACCCACTCGGCGCGATCCTGCACAACGCGCAGAACATTCGCCGACGGCTGTCACCAGACTTGGAGCGCAACCGCGAAGCCGCGGAGGAAACGGGCGTGCTGCTCGACGCGGTGAACCAGTATCTGCAGCGACGCGAGATTCCCCAGCTGCTCGATGGCATCCAGCAAGCCGGCTCACGTGCGGCGAAGATCGTCAGTCACATGTTGAGCTTCAGCCGCCTGAGCAACCGCCAATTGGCCGATTGCCAGCTGCCGGTACTGATCGACCAGGCCCTGGAGATCGCCGGCAACGACTTTGCGCTGATCGAAGGCTTCGACTTTCGCTCGATCGAGATCGTGCGCGACTTCGATCCGCAGGTCGACCGCGTCCCATGCATCGGCAACGAGCTGGAGCAGGTACTGCTGAATCTGCTGAAGAACGCCGCCCAGGCGATCCACCAGAAACCGGAGCGCCCGCGCGGCCAGATCATCCTGCGCACACGGCTGAACCCGCCCTGGGCCGAAATCCAGGTGGAAGACAACGGCAGCGGGATTCCCGAGCACATCCGCAAGCGCATCTTCGAGCCCTTCTTCACCACCAAGGAAGTCGGCCAGGGAACCGGACTGGGCCTTTCCGTCTCGTATTTCATCATCACCAACAATCACAAGGGGCAGATGGAAGTGCAGAGCCGGCCAGACCAGGGGACCACGTTCACCCTGCGCCTGCCATTGGCCTCCCCCTCCGAAGCCACCGATAGCTAGACAAGGAACCTCCCATGGGCAACCGCCTTTCGAAAATCTACACCCGCACTGGAGATGCCGGACAAACCGGTCTGGCCGATGGTCGGCGCGTACCCAAGGACCATCCGCGCATCGAGGCCATGGGCGAAATCGATACGCTCAACAGCCAGTTGGGCCTGCTACTGGCCGAACTCGCCGAGGCCCAGGCGCAATGGCCGAAACTGGCCGAGCTGATCGAAGTGCTTGGCCCTTGCCAGCATCGCCTGTTCGACCTGGGCGGCGAACTGGCGATGCCGGACTACCAGGCGCTGAACGATGCCGAAGTGGCCCGTTTGGAAGCGGCCATCGATCACTGGAATGTCGAACTCGGCCCGCTCGAGGACTTCATCATGCCGGGCGGCTCCCGGCTCATCGCCCTGGCGCATGTGTGCCGCAGCATGGCGCGCACCAGCGAGCGTCGTTGCCAGCAGCTCAACGCCGAGGAGCCACTGCGCCCCGTCGGCCTGGCCTACCTGAACCGTCTGTCCGACCTGTTTTTCGTCGTTGCCCGCCTGATCGCCCGCCGCCAAGGCTGCGCGGAGATTCTCTGGCATGCCGCCAACGCCCCCGCCGATGCCTGACCAGGCTAAAGCGCGCCAGCGCCGGCTCGATGGGCTGCATGCGCTGTGGGAGGCCTTCATCGTCCTGCTGGTGTGCATCAACCTGGGGTTGATCCTGTTCGACAGCCTGTTCGCGCTGACGCCGCTGCGCGAGTTGTTTGCCAGCTGGCTACCCGGCCTGCACGCGCGTTACGAGACGCTGATTCACCGGAATTTCCAGCACATCGATCTCGCGTTCGTGGCGATCTTCGTGCTCGACGTGTTGCTTGGCTGGACCATCGCCCTGTTCGAGCGCCGCTATGCGCGCTGGTACTACTACCCTTTCGCGCACTGGTATGACGTGCTCGGCTGCATTCCGCTGGCGGGCCTGCGCTGGTTGCGCGTGCTGCGTGTCGGCAGCCTGCTGATCCGCCTGCAACGGCTGGGGCTGATCGACATGCGCCAGTGGGCGGTCTACGGCGTCGCTCGACGCTACTACGTCCTCCTGCTGGAGGAGCTGGCCGATCGGGTCATGGTGCGGCTGTTCAGCCGTATGCAGCAGGAGATCGGCGCCAGCGACGACCTCTCGCGGCGGCTGCTCGAGGACGTCGTACGTCCACGCAAGGAACGGTTGCTCAATGACCTCTCGCGGCGCATGCACGCCATGCTGGAGAACGGCTACCGGGACAATCGAGGTGCCATCGAGGGCTACGTAGGGGGGCTGATTCACCAGGCGCTGGCAAACAACCCGGAGGTGGCCAGCCTGCGCCGGTTACCGCTGGGCGGCCGAGTTGCCGACACACTCGACGATGCGCTGGCGGACATTGCCGCCCGGCTGCTGCAAGGCGCAGCCGAGGGGCTGCAGAGTGCACAGTTCCAGCGCCTGGCGCGCAACCTGGCCGACGAGTGTTTCGAAGCCTGGGTCTACCAGGACGAAACCACGGACCTCGCCCTCGAAGAACTGCTGGTCGACATCATCGAAGTGCTCAAGCAGCAGGTGCTGGATCGGCGCTGGAGCCGTTTCGTCGGCCCCATCGAGCCGCCCCGTTCGCCCGGCTAGCGCAGGCTCGTCGCGGCTTGTGCACCGTCGCCCTGATCCAGGCGAGCTCCCACCACCATCTCGGTCGCCCAGTTCACGAGGATGTCCGTGTAGGCCTTCTGGCAACATTCGCTGGTCAGCGCATGGTCGGCACCCAGGATGATGCGATGGGTCAGTGAGTGCGTCTGATGAAAGGCGGCGCGGTAGCTCATGATGGTCGCATGCGGTACGAGATGATCGTGCTCGGACTCCACCAGCAGCACATCGCCGCGAAAATCGGCGCATGCCGCCAGGGCCCGGTTTTCCTCCGGCGTCACGCGTCTGGCACGCAGTTCGTTGAGCCGATCACGACTCAGTTTGCGCTTGGGTACGAGCCAGTCGTCGTCGGCATACAGCGCTGGCACACGCATGGCGAGCCATTTCACCGGACGTAACGAGGTGAGCAGGGCCGACAGGTAGCCGCCATAACTGGTGCCGACCACCGCAATGGCGGACGGATCGATGTTGGGGTGTTGGGCCAGCAGATCATAGGCAGCCAGCAGGTCGTTCAGGTTGTGCTCGCGCGTGACGGTCTGCTGCTGCGCCAGGGTCAGCGCGTGCCCTCGCAAGTCGAACGACAGGCAGATACAGCCGAGCCCAGCGATACCACGGGCCCGGGCCAGGTCACGCTCCTGGCTGCCGCCCCAGCCATGAACGAACAGGACGCCAGGCAGCTTGGTCGGAGGGGAAAGGAAGGTTCCGGCGATGTGCTCGTCGTCTACCAGGATGTCCACGCATTCACTCTGAGTTGCCATGGTCCTCTACCGTCACGTACTTGGTGATGAAACCAACTTCGGGATCCTCGCCGCGAAACAGCACGATGGCTCCGACCGGCGTCTGCTGATGTTCGCCATAGACCTCGACCGTCGAGGCACGAATCTGCCCGCTTGCCCCGCTCATCAAGACTTCGAGCGCCGCGATTTCGGCACCGCTGGCGCCACCGATGCGCCAGGACTGCTCCAGCACGCCGGAACAGGCGCGCCCACGGCCGTCGATACCCTGGGCGATGTCATAGTTGCGACGGGAGGCGAAGAAGCCCCGGAAGCACGCCGATGCAGCGGCGTCGTATTCCTGCGCCTGGGCGACAGCCAGCCGAGCCCGCTCGGGCAGGTCGGCCGCCAATAGCGCATCGAAGCCTCCGTCCACGACGAACAGGTCCGATCCGCCGTAGACCGTCGCCCCGGAGTTGTCCGAGGTCAGGCGTTGTGTACCGTAATAACTGAGGGTGCGGACGGCGGTGCGAACCTGCCCGACACTGAAGGTCGTGACGTGCTCGAGGTTGGCTTCCAACACCAGCCCGCGCCGCTCCAGCTCGGTGACGTCGATCCGCTCCAGCGCCTGATCGAGCGCCTGTTCGTTATCGATGCGCTCCTGACCGCGGCCACCAGTCGCGCCTACCGGCTTCAGCCGAACCGGCCCTTCGGGCAGCAGCCGCCGCCCGGCCTCGCGAGCATCGGCGAGCGTGAACACACTGTAGCCGGGCAAAACACTGCCCTTGACGCGTTCGACGAAATCCCTCGACCAGCCAAAGGGCGCATCGGCATCGGGTCGCACGAGCGGATGGGTGATGACCTTGGTTTCGACGAAAGCCTGCGGCACCACACCGCCGAACAGGTCGTGCTCGTCTTCGAGGCCGAGCTTGCGGGCTTCGTCCGTGCCGACGAGCGTACCGGAGGGTACGAAATACAGCGGCCGGCCGTAGTGGACGTCCGGATCGAAGGCCCCCAGGAAATCCAGCCCTTGCAGGGCGGCTAGCTTGCGCGCCAGCTGCTCGTGGATGACCGCTTCGTGTTGCGGCTCCCGTGTGCGACTGGCCAGGGTTACGACTGCCTTGCGAGCAGCCTGCGGTGTATCCGCATTGATCATATGCTTCGCCCCATGGACTGCTTGTACAGGTGCGATGCGAGGCTGGGCCGCGCTGGTCGCTCGTGCTACCGCCCCCATATGGGCCGGTGCACTCGGTAGACCCCGGAGCAGCGCTATCTATCCTTCGTTCGGACGGGGCGCACGGATGCAAAAAAAGGGGAGCCAACTGGCTCCCCTTTTTCATGCCCGCCCGGCTCAGTGCTGGACCGAACTGCGGATCA
>NZ_JALGRD010000060.1:0-462 GCF_022810315.1 Stutzerimonas marianensis
TGCGCAGCCTTTAGAGTTGCCGACCTTCACACAGACCTTACCTGCCAGTGTGGCAAATACCTTCCCCGTTGAGTCTGTCGACTCCATAAGCTTTCTACGCGCCTTGGAGCTCGCTAGCTCTGCAAGCCCTGAACTGGCTGCTGCAAGACGTGAGCTGGCTGCTTCTCGCGCATTGATTAGCCAAGCCGGAGCGCGTCCGAATCCAATATTGTCCGCTAGCCAGGAGGGAATCCGAGGTGATGCCCCCGAGACGACGCTTGAGCTGAGCCAAGAAATAGAGCTGGGTGGTAAACGTTCGGCTCGTATTGAGGCAGCGCAACGCGCCATGGACGTAGCGGCCGCCGACCTACAGGACGCCCAAGCTCGACTGAGGGGGGCAGTGATGGGTGCATACTACGATGTGCTTACTGCTCAAGAACGGCTGGACCTCGCTCAGGCTGCTTCAAAGCTTGCGAAGCAAGC
>NZ_JALGRD010000061.1:0-459 GCF_022810315.1 Stutzerimonas marianensis
CCGCTGAAAGCATCTAAGCGGGAAACTTGCCTCAAGATGAGATCTCACTGGAGCCTTGAGCTCCCTGAAGGGCCGTCGAAGACTACGACGTTGATAGGTGGGGTGTGTAAGCGCTGTGAGGCGTTGAGCTAACCCATACTAATTGCCCGTGAGGCTTGACCATATAACACCCAAACAATTTGATGTTTGCGTGTCAGACGGTTGAAGTCGACAAACAAACCGAAAAGACGCATCGCTCGCAAAGCGAAACCGATACAGCAACACCTTCACATGCCCGATTCGGGGAAGCGACTCAACACCGACTCCCCAGCCGAATTGCTTGACGACCATAGAGCGTTGGAACCACCTGATCCCATCCCGAACTCAGAAGTGAAACGACGCATCGCCGATGGTAGTGTGGGGCTTCCCCATGTGAGAGTAGGTCATCGTCAAGCTTCTACACCAAACCCCCGATCGTCG
>NZ_JALGRD010000062.1:0-447 GCF_022810315.1 Stutzerimonas marianensis
CTCCTTATGTACGGCAGGTCAGTGCTCAAATGACGCCTTTCGCTTTTTTTTAGCGCTTAGGCAAGTTCTTCCCTGCAGATGACCGCAGGATTAGCGGCAAATTACTATTTTGTTATCTGAGAGGCAAGCAATCGCGCATATCCTCGATTACAGATTTGTAATGTTGCGGTCACGCGGTCGTTATCCACTCTTCTTTAAAGTCAGCCCCATGGCCATCAGTTATCTCCCCGGCTTGGCGAGGCTGATAAAAACGCTTTCGTGTATTGTGTCCTAAACTCAGGACGAATCACTGTCGCAGTAGCGGCGCTGTGTTCCGCGTCTTGGCGGGGGTAGCTCTATGATTGGATTCGACATCTAAACCAGGAAGTCATCGTTTTGCCTTGGATGAGAAAAATAGTTCTGCTGTTGTTGCTAGCCCTGTTCCCATTGCAATCATCATGGGCAGTT
>NZ_JALGRD010000063.1:0-445 GCF_022810315.1 Stutzerimonas marianensis
CCGCGCTCTCAACTTCGAGACGCCGGATCTTCCGAAGAAGGCCCACGCCTCAAAGTTTGTAGACTTCTTGCATTTAGGTTAGGGTCCGAAGACCCTACTACTGGTCCGCATTCTGTCTACTGCGGCGCCGCTTGGATAGGATTGGCCGAAGCCTCACCTGTCCTGCTGTGCGAGGAATACCGAAGTCTCCCTCACACGGCGCGGTCGCCGCGTCCTTCTGTTGCCGCCGGACAGGGCCTTGGCTCTCCGACTCTACGCTCGCTGGACTTTGGTCCAAGCCGCCCAGCGAGGTTGCAGAAGGCTCCCGACGTCTCCCGTTTCCGGGACCCGCCTCCTCCCGAGAGAGGATTACGGATTTCTCCGCAAGGGCAGTGCACTTTCGGCGAAGGGAATGTCGTCTTCGCCGTCTCCGGCGCACCGGAGCGGTGATCCGATTCCATCACCG
>NZ_JALGRD010000064.1:0-441 GCF_022810315.1 Stutzerimonas marianensis
CAATTGAGATCTGGTTGATTCTGCCAGTAGTCATATGCTTGTTTCAAGGACTAAGCCATGCATGCCTCAGAATCACTGCATTGCAGGAATCTGCGCATGGCTCATTACATCAGACGTAATCTGCCGCAAAAATCTTGCGGTCTCCGCAACATTGGATACCTTGGCGAAACGCCAAGCTAATACATGAACCAATTGGACGTTCTCCATCCACTCGGCGCGGGTCAAACCGCGTCGAAGCGAGTCGTCCGGCGAATGAATGAAAGTAAAACCAATGCCGCGCTCAGCGGCAGCAGCACTCAGAAGTGTTGACTCAATTCATTCCGTGCGAAAGCTGGGCTTGCCCAGCGTCTTTTGACGAACAACTGCCCTATCAGCCAGCGATGGCCGTGTAGTGGACTGCCATGGCGTTGACGGGAGCGGGGGATTAGGGTTCGATTCCGG
>NZ_JALGRD010000065.1:0-441 GCF_022810315.1 Stutzerimonas marianensis
TAATAGGTTGTGGGACGATGGGTGTAGTAGCCAATCTGATGACAAAAGAAGCAAAGGCCGTAGAAATCATCACCCACTGGGTGCCTCATGAAGTGTATGGTGTGCCCGGTGAGCCTGATAACAACGGTAAGGTGTTCTTTTCTGGTTTAGGTGCAAAATACATGGGATATCCGAAGCATGAGAATGCTCCGCCTTATCCTGGAAAATACAGCAAGTTCTGGAAGACATTACCTGCATATCGTTATTACATTCCTGATTATATGTACAACAGGGATGAGGTAAGGCCTTCAAACCCAATCAAAGGTACGTTTCAGTTAGAGCAGTGTATTGCATGCCACTCGGTTATGACTCCGGGAATTGTAAGGGATTATAAGAAGAGCGCTCATTCGAGGGCAGAACCGAGCCCAACGGGTTGTGACACCTGTCATGGCAATAACCACC
>NZ_JALGRD010000066.1:0-319 GCF_022810315.1 Stutzerimonas marianensis
CCCGTACTCATCACCGCATCAGGTCCCCAAGCATAAAATGCTCTGGTACATAGAGAAAGGTACACTCAGGGAAGTCGGCAAAATAGATGCGTAAGTTCGCAAGAAGCATTGGCTCTGAGGGCAAAAGTCAAGGGCAACAGGAAAGGCCAGTGTCCTCTCCCCTTTGGCCGTTTGGTAGTCGTTGTCAAGGGGCTTGCCCCCTTGGCACGCTGCCTGCGACCAAGGTTTGGGTCTGTGAAGGCTACCTTTCCGAGGCGGCGGGCAACCGTCGTCTCCCCTTGGCACGGGGCGGGCAACTTCACCGTTGTCCGAACCAAAG
>NZ_JALGRD010000067.1:0-408 GCF_022810315.1 Stutzerimonas marianensis
AATGCTAAACGGGCCTACGCACCTGCACTCGATGCGGTGATGGCCAACAAGCCAGCGGTACTCACCTTTGCCGTAGTTGTAGTCATACTTTCCGGCCTCGTAGGGTCACGTATGGGCAGTGAATTCGTGCCTAGCCTCAACGAAGGGGACTTCGCTATCCAAGCCCTTCGTGTACCGGCTACCAGTCTTAGTCAGTCTGTCGAAATGCAGCAGCAACTGGAACGAAAGCTTATGGATGAGTTTCCGGAAATCGAGCGGATTTTTGCGCGCACAGGCACTGCGGAGGTGGCCTCCGATGCCATGCCACCAAACATTTCTGACGGCTACGTCATGCTGAAGCCTCAAGAACAGTGGCCGGATCCAGGCAAGTCGCGCAATGAGCTCTTAAGCGAGGTCCAAGCATCCGCC
>NZ_JALGRD010000068.1:0-407 GCF_022810315.1 Stutzerimonas marianensis
GGAACAGCGAGCCCGGTAGGGCGTAGCGAACTCCCAAGCGTCGATCCGTGCCAGGCACTCTGCAAAGAAAGCCGGCGCGGGGAGCGAAGGAAAAGCGGGCGCACTATCTGGGTGGGCTCCGCGGAAGCAGGTCCACTTCGCCGCTGCGATCGGAAGGGATCCAAAAGGTCCCGACCGGGAGCGAGGAGTGGAAGAGCAGCCGTGGGCGTCGCGCCAGCAAGCGGCAACGGGTTTCGAGCGACGATACCCCCCGACAGCCGAACAGGCAGCGAGGGGAGGAGTTCGAGGCCGAACGGGCCGGCCAGAGGCGTGGCGTGAACTCGAAGCAGTTTGCCGGGAATGTTGACCCAGCGTCGGGCAGGTCCGAAATGGCTTGCGCGGGGTTGGCGAGTGAAAGGCGGCTGCGA
>NZ_JALGRD010000069.1:0-405 GCF_022810315.1 Stutzerimonas marianensis
TCGCAGCCGCCTTTCACTCGCCAACCCTACGCAGATCATTTCTGACCTGCCCAAGGCTGGGTCAACATTCCTGGCCAACTGCTTCGGGTTCACGCCACGCTACTGGGCGGCCCGTTCGGCTCCGTGCTCCACCCCTCGCTGCCTTTTCGGCTGTCGGGGGGTATCGATGCTCGAAACCCGTTGCCGCTTACCTGCGCGACGCCCACGGCTGCTTTTCCACTCCTCGCTCCCGGTTGGGACGTTTTGCATCCCTTCCGATCGCCGCGAAGAAGTGGACCTGCCACCGCAGAGCCCATCCTGACAGTACGCCCGATTGTCCTTTGCTCCCCGCCCCGGCTGCTTGTGAAAGTGCCTTGAACGGATCGACGCTTGGGACTCGCTACGCCCTGCCGGACTCGCTGTTCC
>NZ_JALGRD010000007.1:0-324803 GCF_022810315.1 Stutzerimonas marianensis
TTGGCTAATTGTTCAGCGTCTCCTTAGTCCTCGCAGCATATTCATGAGCGAAAGGCTCTTGTCTAATTCCATGAATGAGCTAACTACCTCTTTGTCTGTTAACTCAGGTAGCGGCCCCATCTTATTCTCGTGTGCTCTAGCAAGAACCTCACTTGCTAGTGCCATGGCCTGTTGGTAGCGATTGTCGCCTTCCTGGAATTTTGGCTGGCTTTCAGTAATGAAGCCAATTACCTCAACGGCGGTTGCCCAAGCATGTTGTATGTTGGTTCTGTATTGAATCTCTACATATAAGCCGCGCAGATGGTTGCCGGCATGGGAGTTTACATCGTATTCATATATATCATGAATTCCTCTATAGCCGGTGCTTTTCGGGTTCTTTATGTAGTCATATTTATCGGCTTCGTTTCTGCGTTTATGCTTGAAGCGGGCGGAATGGAAGACCTTTCTGAATTTTTGAAGCTCTTCGCAGGAGGGGAAAATCAAGCGACAACCCGCAATATCGTCCATGCGAGACAGTTCCATTTTTGGCAGTCGAAATAGCTTGCCAAAGATGGTGTTACGGCGCTTGTGCCTCTGTGCTACAGCTATTTTAGTTCCACGGGTTCGGTTTCTAAGAATGGCCTGGAAAGTATTAAGGACGGGGCGGTGGGCGGCGCGCCATGTTTCGATGACTAAAAAATCTTCATTGCTGGCTTCGCCAATACGCACCCGTGCTCCCGCTTTGTTCACGCGAGTTTTTGAACCGCCTGGGTACTTGAGTTCTCCACTCATATCACTTCCTTGAGAAATTCGTGCTGGAAGTATGAGGGCAACTAATGTCACCCTCCTATCTAGCGAATATCAATCCCAGCTCAACGCCCCACCCGTCTGATACTCAATAACCCGCGTCTCAAAGAAGTTCTTCTCCTTCTTCAAGTCCATGATCTCGCTCATCCACGGGAACGGGTTAGTAGTACCCGGATACTCTTCCTTCAACCCAATCTGCGTCAGGCGGCGGTTGGCGATGAACTTGAGGTAGTCCTCCATCATCGAGGCGTTCATGCCGAGGACGCCGCGGGGCATGGTGTCGCGGGCGTATTCGATTTCCAGCTGCGTGCCCTGAAGGATCATCTGGGTCGCTTCGTCCTTCATTGCGGCGTCCCACAGGTGTGGGTTTTCGATCTTGATCTGGTTGATCACGTCGATGCCGAAGTTCAGGTGCATGGACTCGTCACGCAGGATGTATTGGAACTGCTCGGCGGTGCCGGTCATCTTGTTGCGGCGGCCCATGGAGAGGATCTGGGTGAAGCCGCAGTAGAAAAAGATACCTTCCAGTACGCAGTAGTAGGCGATGAGGTTGCGCAGGAACTCTTTGTCCGTCTCGACGGTGCCGGTCTGGAAGGTCGGGTCGGAGATGGAGCGGGTGTACTTGAGGCCCCAGGAGGCTTTCTTCGCGACGCTCGGGATCTCGTGGTACATGTTGAAGATCTCGCCTTCATCCATGCCCAGCGATTCGATGCAGTACTGGTAGGCGTGGGTGTGGATCGCCTCTTCGAAGGCCTGGCGCAGGATGTACTGGCGGCACTCGGGGTTGGTGATCAGGCGGTACACGGCCAGCACGAGGTTGTTGGCGACCAGGCTGTCGGCGGTGGAGAAGAAGCCGAGGTTGCGCTTGACGATGCGGCGCTCGTCCTCGGAGAGGCCGTCCGGGCTCTTCCACAGGGCGATGTCGGCGTTCATGTTCACTTCCTGCGGCATCCAGTGGTTGGCGCAACCATCCAGATACTTCTGCCAGGCCCAGTCGTACTTGAAGGGGACGAGCTGGTTGAGGTCGGCGCGGGCGTTGATCATCTGCTTGTCGCCGACGTGAACACGGGCGGATTCGCCTTCCAGTTCGTCGAGGCCTTCCTGGATGTCGAGGTCGTCCAGGGCTTTCTTGGCGCGGGCAACGGCGGCGGAGTCGTCAGCGGCAACGGCACGGGCTTCTTCGACGGAGCCGGCGGCGTCCTGGTCGAGTTTGGCGGGGGCTTCGTTGCTGGCGGCAGCGGCTTGAGGGGCAGCGGGCGCGGCGGCAGTGGTGGTGTCTTCTTCGTCGAATTCGTCCCAGCTCAGCATGGCGGTTTCTCCTGATTGGGGACCGGCGCAGCCGGTCGGGAATGTTCTGGGCTTTTGTGTGTGCACGCAAAAGCGGGTGTTGTTGTGGGGAGGGTGGTGGTGCCCTGCGCCCTTTGTGTTCTGTATCAGGCCGGGTTTGGGCCCGGCCTTTGTGTTGTCTGGTGGGGCTTCTTGCCCCTCACCCTAGCCCTCTCCCCAGAGGGGAGAGGGGATTGGATTTGAGGTGGCCCTCGGCTATGCGTTAACTCGGCTGGTGAGTTGGTGGATAGCGGATCGCGAGCAAGGACTAGGCGTCCCCGACTAGGTGTCCCCCTCGCTCCTACAGGTCCGTGTTGAGCTAAAGCCTCGGAGGAGCGCTTTTCAGCGGCGGCTCGGTGCAAGCGGTTTCCAGAGCGAGGCAGCGCTAGGCGCCTGGCGGGTCGGAGCCCCTGAGCGTACGCATGTACGTGATGGGGGCCGGCCTGCCGGCAACAACGCGCGGTCCGCTCTGGGGACCGCGACTTGCTTATCTACTTATTGGCAGGCTTCGCAATCCGGTTCATCAATGGCACAGGCTTTTGGGACCGGTGCCGGACCTGCCGACATTTCTGGCGCTGGCGCGGCTTTCGCCGGAGCAGCACTGGCGCCGCTGTTGCCACCGCTGGACACGGCGTTGAGCTTGCCGGTGTTGACGGTGGACTTCTCGGTGCTGGTCGCGGCCAGGGCACGGAGGTAGTAGGTGGTCTTCAGGCCACGGTACCAGGCCATGCGGTAGGTCACGTCCAGCTTCTTGCCGCTGGCGCCGGCGATGTAGAGGTTCAGCGACTGGGCCTGGTCGATCCACTTCTGACGGCGGCTGGCGGCGTCGACGATCCACTTGGTTTCCACTTCGAAGGCGGTCGCGTAGAGGTCTTTCAACTCCTGCGGGATGCGCTCGATCTGCTGCACCGAACCGTCGTAGTACTTGAGGTCGTTGATCATGACCGCGTCCCACAG
The DNA here is from genome assembly GCF_022810315.1 of Stutzerimonas marianensis. Taxonomy (NCBI): domain Bacteria; kingdom Pseudomonadati; phylum Pseudomonadota; class Gammaproteobacteria; order Pseudomonadales; family Pseudomonadaceae; genus Stutzerimonas; species Stutzerimonas marianensis. Next base: position 3,070 of record NZ_JALGRD010000007.1, read on the forward strand.
GCCGCGGGCCTTGAGGTCGCGAACCAGGTAGGGGTTGATCACGGTGAATTCGCCCGAGAGGTTCGATTTCACGTACAGGTTCTGGTACGTCGGCTCGATGGACTGCGACACGCCAGTGATGTTGGCGATGGTCGCGGTCGGTGCGATGGCCATGATGTTGGAGTTGCGGATGCCGTTCTTCACGCGCTCGCGCACCGGGGCCCAGTCGAGGGACTCGGTCAGGTCGACGTCGATGTACTTCTGGCCGCGTGCTTCGATGAGGATCTGCTGCGAATCCAGCGGCAGGATGCCCTTGCTCCACAGCGAGCCCTGGAAGCTCTGGTAGGCGCCACGCTCGTCGGCCAGGTCACAGGAGGCCTGGATGGCGTAGTAGCTGACCGCTTCCATGGACTTGTCGGCGAAGTCGATGGCGGCGTCGGAGCCGTAGGGGATGTGCTGCAGGTACAGCGCGTCCTGGAAGCCCATGATGCCCAGGCCCACCGGGCGATGCTTGAAGTTGGAGTTCTGCGCCTGCGGCACCGAGTAGTAGTTGATGTCGATGACGTTATCGAGCATGCGCACGGCGGTGCGTACGGTGCGGGCGAGCTTCTCGGTGTCGAGCTTGCCGTTGACGATGTGCTTGGGCAGGTTGATCGAGCCCAGGTTGCAGACGGCGATCTCGTCCTTGTTGGTGTTCAGCGTGATCTCGGTGCAGAGGTTGGAGCTGTGCACCACGCCGACGTGCTGCTGCGGGCTGCGCAGGTTGCACGGGTCCTTGAAGGTCAGCCATGGGTGGCCGGTTTCGAACAGCATCGAGAGCATCTTGCGCCAAAGGTCTTTGGCCTGGAGCGTCTTGTAGTTCTTGATCTTGCCGTACTCGATCAGGGCTTCGTAGTACTCGTAGCGCTCCTCGAAGGCCTTGCCGGTGAGGTCGTGCAGGTCCGGCACTTCGCTCGGCGAGAACAGGGTCCACTTGCCGTCGTCGAAGACGCGCTTCATGAACAGGTCGGGAATCCAGTTGGCGGTGTTCATGTCGTGGGTACGGCGACGGTCGTCACCGGTGTTCTTGCGCAGCTCGAGGAATTCCTCGATGTCCAGGTGCCAGGTTTCCAGGTAGGCGCAGACCGCGCCCTTGCGCTTGCCGCCCTGGTTGACCGCGACGGCGGTGTCGTTGACCACCTTCAGGAAGGGCACGACGCCCTGGGATTTGCCGTTGGTGCCCTTGATGTAGGCGCCCAGTGCGCGCACCGGGGTCCAGTCGTTGCCCAGGCCGCCGGCGAACTTGGAGAGCAGGGCGTTATCGCGGATGGCGTCGTAGATGCCGCCCAGGTCGTCCGGCACGGTGGTCAGGTAGCAGGAGGACAGCTGCGGACGCAGGGTGCCGGCATTGAACAGGGTCGGCGTGGAGGCCATGTAGTCGAAGGACGACAGCAGCTCGTAGAACTCGATGGCGCGGGCTTCGCGCTGTTCTTCCTCGATGGCCAGGCCCATGGCGACGCGCATGAAGAAGATCTGCGGCAGCTCGAAACGCACGCCGTCCTTGTGCAGGAAGTAGCGGTCGTAGAGGGTCTGCAGGCCGAGGTAGGTGAACTGCTGGTCCTGCTCGTGGTTGATCGCGGCGCCCAGCTTGGCCAGGTCGAATTCCTTCAGCCGCGGGTCGAGCAGTTCGAACTCGACGCCCTTTTCCACGTAGGCGGGCAGGGCCTTGGCGTAGAGGTCGGCCATTTCATGATGGGTGGCGGTCTCGGCGACGTCGAGGAAGCTCAGGGCCTCGGCACGCAGGGTGTCCATCAGCAGGCGAGCGGTGACGTAGGAGTAGTTCGGCTCGCGCTCGACGAGGGTCCGTGCGGTCATCACCAGGGCGGTGTTGACGTCGGTCTGCTCGACACCGTCGTAGAGGTTCTTCAGGGTTTCTTTCTGGATCAGGGCGCCATCGACTTCCTCGAGGCCTTCGCAGGCTTCGCTGATGATGGTGTTCAGGCGACCCAGGTCCAGCGGTGCCAGGCTGCCATCGGCGCGCTTGACGCGGATGCTCGGGTGGGCTTCGACCGGCGCTTCGGCCACGCCACGCTTGCGCTCCTGCGCGCGCGATTCGCGGTAGATGACGTAGTCGCGGGCGACCTTCTGCTCGCCGGCGCGCATCAGGGCCAGTTCGACCTGGTCCTGGATTTCCTCGATGTGGATGGTGCCGCCGGAGGGCATGCGGCGCTTGAAGGTGGCGGTGACCTGTTCGGTCAGGCGCTGCACGGTGTCGTGGATGCGAGACGAGGCGGAAGCGTTGTTGCCCTCCACCGCGAGAAAGGCCTTGGTGATGGCGACGGTGATCTTGTCATCGGTGTAGGGGACGACGGTGCCGTTGCGCTTGATCACGCGCAGCTGGCCCGGGGCCGTGGCGGCCAGGTCCAGTGCGCCATCGGCTGCCTGCGGGTTCTCGCGAATGGACTCGTTCTGCATGGGGTCTCCGGATTCTCTCTGTCTCGGTCGATCGTGGGTGTTGGGCCTGCCTCGTGGGCGGCCTCGTTCTCGTACGGTCTGGCATTGCATGAACCATGCCCCGGCGAACCGGCGCATGGGTCTGAAAAACGAAAACGATCCGACACCGGGCGGTGGCGAATCGAATGTCCCGAAGCATAGTCAGGCGTTGTTAAGTTCTCAACCTCGAAACACAAGATGTTGTGTGACGCATCTATCGCGTTCGCTATCGCTGGTCTTGACTGCAAGCAACGTCGGGCGCCGTAAACGCGGGCCCGCCGTGGCGGCTGACCACCTTCGGCGCGGGCCGGAGCCGGGTAAATGCCGGTGCAAAATTATTTTGCTTGCATTTTTCGGCGTTTGTGTCTGGCTCGCTGATTTCACCCAACATATGGGGTTGAAGCGCCCAAAGGCGACAAGATAGTGCCGGCTCCGACCCCGCGCAAGCGGCGTGAGCGGAACAACCTGTGGATAAGATGTGGGTGAACTGTGCGCCATTCGACGCACGCCGAGCAGTCATGGGGGCTGGAGGCATTCGGATGAAATGCGCCGCTCGAGGGCCGGTTTCGGGCCTCTGGGGGCCGTGGGCGCAAACACTATATGTGGTGTTTTGTCAAAGCCGGTTTTTCAGCGTTTTCACAACGAGCGGCCGGAGTTTTGACGGCGTGTCGGGCGCGATGGCGGGACGGTACTGGACGCTGCCCGTGGACGCCGCCCTGGCGCTACAATGCCGGGCCGTTGTCTGGGAGGGCGCGTGGTGGATCAAGAGTCGTGGAACATCCTGATTGTCGAAGATGACCAGCGGTTGGCCGAGCTGACCCGCGAATATCTGGAGAGCAACGGCCTGCAGGTGGCGATCGAGGCCGACGGCGCCGTTGCCGCCGAGCGCATCCTCCGTGACGGTCCCGATCTGGTCGTGCTCGACCTGATGCTGCCGGGTGAGGATGGCCTGAGCATCTGCCGCAAGGTTCGCCAGCGCTACGACGGCCCCATCCTGATGCTGACCGCGCGCGCCGATGACCTCGACCAGGTGCTGGGCCTGGAGATCGGCGCCGACGACTATGTCTGCAAACCGGTGCGGCCGCGCCTGCTGCTGGCGCGCATCCGCGCCCTGTTGCGTCGGCGCGAAGGCAGCGAGGCGGCGCCCGTGTCGCACAAGCGCCTGCAATACGGGCCCCTGGTGGTCGACAGTGCGCTGCGTGAAGCCTGGCTGCGCGGCGAAGGCATCGAGCTGACCGGTGCGGAGTTCGACCTGCTCTGGCTGCTGACGTCCAATCCCGGGCGCATCATGTCGCGCGAGCAGATCTTCGCCGAGCTGCGGGGCATCGAGTACGACGGCCAGGATCGCTCCATCGATGTGCGCATCTCGCGCATCCGGCCCAAGATTGGGGACGATCCCGATCATCCGCGCCTGATCAAGACCGTGCGCGGCAAGGGTTACCTGTTCGTTTCCGAAGCGGCCGAAGCGCTGCAGTGAAATCGATTTTCCTGCGCATCTACGGCGGCATGCTCGCCGTGCTGGTGCTGGTCGGCCTGCTCGGCACGCTCGGCCTGCAGCAGCTCAACGAGGTTCGTGCCGACCAGCACCGGGAAAGCCTCGCCGCCGGCACCTTTCGCCTGATGGCGCACAACATGCAGAGCATGACGCCCATCGAGCGGCGCCAGGCGGCGAATCTCTGGGGGCGCTTGCTGGGCATTCCGCTGCGCGTGCGGACGCTTGAGGACGTCAGCCTGGAGCCGCGGCTGGAAGCCCGGCTGCTTGCCGGCCAGGTGCTGGTCGAGCAGATGCGGCCGAACAGCGTGACGGTCTTTTCCCTGGTCAGTGCGGCGGACCGGCTGGTGCTGACCGGTGAGGTCGAGCAACTCAGCGAGCAGTTGGCGCGCGCGACCATTTACCTGCTGATCGACGAGCTGATCCGCTATCCCGAGGCCGAGCAGCCGCAGCGCCTGGCCGAGCTCAAGCAGACCCACGGGTTCGGTTATGAGCTGGAATTGCTGACGCGCAACAGCGCCAGCCTCGACGACGACCAGCGCCGCCGCCTGGACGAGGGCGATACGGTGATGGCCCTGGTGCGGGGCGGCGAGGCGATCCGTGTATTCGCTGCGATTGCCGGCACGCCCTGGATCATGTCGCTGGGGCCGTTGTATCAGCTCAACCCTTATCCGCCGCAACTGCTGGTCGCAATCGCCGTGCTCGGGCTGTCATTGATCGGCTTGACCGTCTACCTGCTGGTCCGCCAGCTCGAGCAGCGCATGCGGGTCGTCGAGCGCGCCGCCACGCGCATCGCCGGCGGCAATCTGGAAACCCGGGTGCCGGATGCCGGAACCGATTCCGTCGCGCGCCTGGCCCGGGCCTTCAACGGCATGGCGAGCCATCTGCAGCGATTGTTGGCCGTGCAACGCGAGATGGTCAGCGCCGTGGCGCATGAGCTGCGCACACCGGTGGCGCGCTTGCGCTTCGGTCTGGAGATGGCGGCGGACGCGCAGAGCCCGGAGGCCCGTGCCAAGTATCTCGTGGGCATGGACGGGGACATCGACGACCTGGACCGGCTGGTGGACGAGATGCTCGTCTATACGCGCCTGGAGCGGGGTTCGCCGGAGCTGAACTTCCAGCCCGTCGATCTCGGGGCGCTGGTCGATCAGGTGATCGGCGAGCTGGCGCCGTTGCGGGGGGATGTCCGGGTCGAGCGCGGGCCATGCAGCGTCGCACCGGACGGCGACAGCCTGGTCGATGCCGAGCCGCACTACCTGCGTCGGGCCTTGAGCAACTTGATCACCAACGCCATGCGCCATGCCGAAACCCGCGTGCAGGTGAGCTTCACGCTCGATGCCGAGCGCGCCACCCTGAGCGTCGAAGATGATGGCCCGGGCGTGCCGGAAGACGCCTGGGAGAAGGTGTTCACTCCATTCCTGCGGCTGGACGACAGCCGCACCCGGGCGTCAGGCGGGCATGGGCTGGGGCTGTCGATCGTGCGGCGGATCAGCTATTGGCATGGCGGGCGGTCGCATGTCGGACACAGCGAACTGGGCGGCGCGCGCTTCAGCCTGAGCTGGCCACGCAAGCGGGCGCGCTAGTCGTAGGGTCGAATGTATTCGCCGGCATCACGGACCCTGGGCGAACAAGTTCGCCCCTACAGGACAGCGCTTTGTAGGGTCGAGTTTATTTGTCCGATCGCGGGCAGCGCCTTGTAGGGTCGAATTTATTCGACCGCCCGTGGTTGAGCCTGGCGCGGAGCCACTGGGCGACCAAGTTCGCCCCCACGGAGGCAGCGCTCTGTAGGGTCGAATTTATTCGACCGCCCGGGGTTGAGCCTGGCGCGGAGCCTTTGGGCGACCACGTTCGCCCCCACGGGCCAGGGCTTTGCAGGGTCGAATTTATTCGACCGCCCGGGGTTGAGCCTGGCGCGGAGCCTTTGGGCGACCACGTTCGCCCCCACGGGGGCAGCGCGCTGTAGGGTCGAATTTATTCGACCAATCGCAGTTGAGTCTGGGGCGGAGCCTTTGGGCGACCACGTTCGCCCCTACGGGGCAGCGCTGTGTAGGGTCGAATTTATTCGACCGCCCGTGGTTGAGCCTGGCGCGGAGCCATTGGGCGAACACGTTCGCCCCTACAGGACAGCGCTTAGTAGGGTCGAATTTATTCGACCGCCCGTGGTTGAGCCTGGCGCGGAGCCACTGGGCGACCCAGTTCGCCCCCACGGAGGCAGCGCTCTGTAGGGTCGAATTTATTCGACCGACCACGGGTTGAGCCTGGCGCGGAGCCTTTGGGCGAACACGTTCGCCCCCACGGGACAGTGCTTTGCAGGGTCGAATTTATTCGACCGCCCGGGGTTGAGCCTGGCGCGGAGCCATTGGGCGAACACGTTCGCCCCTACGGGACAGCGCTTAGTAGGGTCGACTTTATTCGACCGACCACGGGTTGAGCCTGGCGCGGAGCCTGTGGGCGAACACGTTCGCCCCTACGGGACAGCGCTTAGTAGGGTCGACTTTATTCGACCGACCACGGGTTGAGCCTGGCGCGGAGCCTGTGGGCGAACACGTTCGCCCCTACGGGACAGCGCTTTGTAGGGTCGAATTTATTCGACCGACCGCGGTTGAGCCTGGCACGAGCCACTGGGCGAACAAGTTCGCCCCTCCGGGACAGCGCTTTGTAGGGTCGAATTTATTCGACCGCCCGTGGGTGAGCCTGGCGCGGAGCCTTTGGGCGAACACGTTCGCCCCTACGGGACAGCGCTTTGTAGGGTCGAATTTATTCGACCGCCCGTGGGTGAGCCTGGCGCGGAGCCTTTGGGCGAACACGTTCGCCCCTACGGGACAGCGCTTTGTAGGGTCGAATTTATTCGACCAATCGCGGGTTTGGTCTGACGCGGGCCTTTGGGCGAACAAGTTCGCCCCTACGGGCCAGTGCTTTGTAGGGTCGAATTTATTCGACCCATCGCGGGTTTGGTCTGACGCGGGCCTTTGGGCGAACACGTTCGCCCCTACGGGACAGTGCTTTGTAGGGTCGTATTTATTCGACCAATCGCGGGTTGAGTCTGGCGCGGAGCCTTTGGGCGAACACGTTCGCCCCTACGGGACAGTGCTTTGTAGGGTCGTATTTATTCGACCAATCGCGGGTTGAGTCTGGCGCGGAGCCTTTGGGCGAACACGTTCGCCCCTACGGGACAGTGCTTTGTAGGGTCGTATTTATTCGACCAATCGCGGGTTGAGTCTGGCGCGGAGCCTTTGGGCGAACAAGTTCGCCCCTACCGCAGCGACGGGCTATTCGGCGGGGATGTGGACGAGGCTCAGTAGGTAGTCGTCGAACTGTACGAACTGACCATCCAGCTCACTACCTGCGCGCCAGTCAGGAGTCAGGTTGGTGAGCAGGCGCAGTCGAGCCCGGCCCGTGTCGTCATGGTGGATCAGCTCGGCGTCGTGGAAATAGAAGCGCTTGTTCGCCAGCGGGTAGAGCGCCTTGAACAGGCTTTCCTTGATGGAAAAGGTCAGGGTCACCCGCAGCGCGCGGCTCGTTTCGTCCTGCTCCGCGTAGCCCTGCAGTTCCCTGGCGGTAAGGATTTCGCCGGCCAGACGGTCGGCGCGGGCTACCGGCAGCGTCTTTTCCACGTCCAGCCCCAGGCCCCGCCACTGCGTATGGCGCGCGGTGATGGCGGCCGCCCAGCCGGCGCCGTGCGTTATCGAGCCGACCGTGCCTTGCGGCCAACAGGGCGCGCGGTCATCGCCGATGGCCGGGATGGCGCCGGCACCGTTCATCACGCGCAGCGCTTCCCAGGCGCAGAGCCGCCCGGCGAGGTATTCGGCCTGCCGCTTGTTCACCCCTGCCATCGGTGGCACGCCCCAGCGCGTGAAGTCTTCGGGATCGAGGCGGGCAGGGTCGAAGCGGGTGCTGACCAGCCGTGCGCCGGGCACCGCGTGGCGGAATGGCCAGGCAGCGTCGAGCGGGGTGCAGTAGGCGGGCAGGGCGGGGCGTTCGGTCATGGCGCGTTAGTCTGCCTGATTCTCAGGACTGGGTCTGTCCGCCGTCGGCCGCCCAAGGATTCTGGGCGCGGCTTCGATGATCTGGCGCGACAGGTTCTCCATCCGCGGCGACTGTACCTTCCAGGTATGCCAATACAACGCGATATCCAATGGCGCGTCGGCGGCCAGGTCGACCACCTCGCCCTGTGCCAGGGCGTCTTCGAGCAGCAATTCGGGGACCATGCCGTAGCCCAGGCCGTAGCGGATGGCGTTGAAGTGCGGCTCGGCCCCGGGCACGTAGTGGCAGGGGTAGGCGCCTTCGGGCAGCCCCAGCTGGCGCAGCAGGAATGAGGACGTGAGGCTGTCCTTGCGGGTGTAGGCGACCACGGGCGCCCGGCGCGCCGCAGTGCGGTTCAGGCCATTGCCGAAGTGCTGTTGGCGGAAGGCGCTGGAGGCCACCAGGCGGTAGCGCATGCTGCCCAGCGCGCTGGCGGTGCAGCCACGCATGGGCTTGGGTTCGGTGCTGATGCAGCCGATCGCCAGGCCCGTTTCCAGCAGGTTGTAGGTGTGGTCCTGGTCTTCGACGGTCAGGTCCAGCAGGACGCGCTCGCGGATCAGCACTTCGGCCAGCGCGGGGAAGAACCAGGTGCCGAGGCTGTCGGCGTTGAGCGCGGCGACCACCACCAGCGGCGCATCGCTGCGTTCGGCCAGTTCGGCGAGCAGGTCGGCTTCCAGCAGCTTGGCGCGCTTGAGGTATTGCAGCAGGCGCTGGCCGGTCTCGGTCGGGCGGCAGGGACGGCTGCGCACCACCAGCGCGTTGCCCAGGGCACTTTCCAGCGCCCGCACACGCTGCGAGATCGCCGGTGGGGTGAGGTGCAGCTGCAGCGCTGCCTGTTCGAAGCTGCCGGTGCGGATGACCGCCCGAAAGGCCTCGGTCTGCCTCGGGTCGAGATTCAAGAGGGTTCGCCTTGAATAAGTAAATATTTGTATAGCCTACATTTGCTTAGCCAGGCCGATTTTTCCGAAGTGTGCCCCATAATTGCGCGCCTTTCATTCCTCATGCCCCTTTTTGGAGTCGCGCCATGGATCTGCTCCACACGATTTACCTGATCGCGATCACGGCCGAAGCCATGTCGGGCGCCATCATGGGCATGCGCCGGGGGATGGACCTGTTCGGCATCTGCCTTCTGGGCACCGTCACGGCGCTGGGCGGTGGCACCGCGCGCGATGTGCTGCTCGGTCACTATCCGGTCGGTTGGATCGCCAACCCGGAATACCTGGCCTTCACCGTGGGTGCAGCGATCGTCACCGCGATGGTGGCGCGGCACATGCATCACCTGCGGCAGGTGTTCCTGCTCGTCGATGGGCTTGGGTTGGTGGCCTTCACCGTGATCGGCTGCGGCGTGGCGATGGAGATGGGCGTGCACCTGTCGATCGTCGTGCTGGCGGGCGTCATCACGGGCGTGTTTGGCGGCCTGCTGCGCGACATCCTCTGCAACGAGGTGCCCATGGTGCTGCAGCGCGAGCTGTACGCGACCGTGGCCTTGTTCACCGGCGTGCTTTATGTCGGGTTGCTCTGGCTGGGTGTCAGCAACACCATCGCGTCGCTGGCGACGCTGTGCGCAGGGTTCCTGTTCCGCGTGCTGGCGATGACCTTCCACTGGAAGTTGCCGGATTTCCAGGGCCGGGACATTCGCGGCCTGGATTGACCGGCAAGCCGGATGCGCCCCGTCGCCAGAGGGTGCTGTCGAGCAGATTCCAGCCCGCCGAGCCGCTACACTAGCGCGCTGGTTATCAAGGGGATGGATCCGTGCTGAAAGACCTGGGAATCAAAAGTCGCGTGCTGGTGCTGACGCTCCTGCCAGCGACCGTGCTGGCCGTGGTGCTGGGCATCTACTTTACCTGGATGCAGCTGTCGGAGATGCGCCACCAGCTCGACGAACGCGGCCAGTTGGTCGCCCAGCAGCTCGCCCCGCTGGCGGCGCCGGCCATGGCCCAGGGGTACAGCAAGCGGCTGCAGCGCATTCTCAATCAGGTGCTCGATCAACCCGACGTGCGCGCCGTGACCATCCTCGATACCGAGCGCAATGTGCTGGCCCACGCCGGGCCGAACATGATCACCCCCTCGCCACCAGCCGATCCGGAAGCCCTGACCCGCGTCAGCAGCGTCGACACCACGCGCATCCTGCTGCCCATTCTTGGCAAGCACCTGAACCTGGCGGCCGACAGCCTCGGCAACGACATGCGCCAGATCGGCTGGCTCGAACTCGAGCTGTCGCATCAAGGCACCTTGCTGCGTGGCTATCGCAGCCTCTTCACCAGCCTGTTGCTGATCGGCGCGGGGCTGATCATCACCGCGCTGCTGGCCCTGCGCATGAGCGGCGCCATCAGCCGGCCGCTGCACAAGATCAAGATGGCGGTGGCGCAGCTCAAGGAGGGCCACCTGGAGACGCGCCTGCCAGCGCTCGGCAGCCATGAGATGGACGAGCTGGCCGCCGGCATCAACCGCATGGCCGAGGCGCTGCTCAGTGCCCGAGAAGAGCTCCAGCAGAGCATCGACCAGGCCACCGAGGATGTGCAGCAGAACCTCGAGACCATCGAGATCCAGAACATCGAACTGGACCTGGCACGCAAGGAGGCCCTCGAGGCCAGCCGCATCAAGTCCGAGTTCCTGGCCAACATGAGCCACGAAATCCGTACGCCGCTCAATGGCATCCTCGGCTTCACCCATCTCTTGCAGAAGAGCGACCTCACGCCGCGGCAGCAGGATTACCTGTCAACCATCGAAAAGTCCGCCGACAGCCTGCTCGGAATCATCAACGAGATCCTCGACTTCTCCAAGATCGAGGCCGGCAAGCTGGTGCTCGACAGCATCCCGTTCAACCTGCGCGACCTGATCGAGGACACCCTCACCATCCTCGGCCCGGCGGCGCACTCCAAGCACCTCGAGCTGGTCAGCCTGGTCTACCGCGACACGCCGCTGTCGCTGGTCGGCGATCCGCTGCGGCTCAAGCAGGTGCTGACCAACCTGGTCAGCAATGCCATCAAGTTCACCAACGAGGGCACCATCGTCGTGCGCGCCATGGTCGAGGATGAGCGGGCCGACCGCGCGCAGTTGCGCATCAGCGTGCAGGACACCGGCATCGGGCTGACCGACCAGGACATGCGCTCGCTCTTCCAGGCGTTCAGCCAGGCGGACAACTCCCTGTCGCGCCAGCCGGGTGGGACCGGTCTCGGGCTGGTCATCTCCAAGCGGCTGATCGAGCAGATGGGCGGCGAGATCGGCGTCGACAGCATCCCTGACGAAGGCTCCGAATTCTGGATCAGCCTCAGCTTGCCGAAGGCGCGCGACGACATCGAGGACCAGCCCCGCGCGGTGCTGCTCGGTCGGCGAGTCGGTGTGCTGGAGCCGCATCCGCTGGCGCGCCAGGCGCTGCAGCATCAGCTCGAGGGGTGCGGTCTGGAGGTGCTCACCTTCGATACGCTCGACCAGTTGCAGGACGCCGTCGCCGCGGCGCGCACGAGCGAAACCCCGATCGAGATTGCCGTGCTGGGCGTGACCAGCCGCGAGATCGCCCCGCCGCAGCTCTGCCAGCGCCTGTGGGAATTCGAGGGGCTGGGCTGCAAGTGCATCGTGCTCTGCCCGACTACTGAGCAGGCGCATTACCACGAGGCCTTGCCCGAATCCCATACACACACCCAGCTGCAGGGCAAGCCGGCCTGCACGCGCAAGCTGCAACGCGTGCTCCTCGATCTGCTGCGCCCGGCGCAGGCGATTGTCGAGCACCCGCTGTTGCCGGAAAGCCGCCCGCCGCGGGTCCTCTGCGTCGATGACAACCCCGCCAACCTGTTGCTGCTCGAGACCCTGCTCAACGACATGGGCGGCGAGGCCGATGCGGTGAGTAGCGGCCGGGATGCCCTCGAAGCGGTCAAGCGCAAGGCTTATGACATGGTCTTCATGGACGTGCAGATGCCGGGCATGGACGGTCGCCAGACCACCGAGGCGATCCGCCAGTGGGAGGTCGACAGCGGCCAGCCGCCCTTGCCGATCATCGCGCTGACGGCGCATGCCCTGTCCAACGAGAAGCGCTCGCTGCTGCAGAGTGGCCTCGACGACTACCTGACCAAGCCGGTCAGCGAGCGGCAGCTGGCGCAGGTGGTGCTCAAGTGGACGGGGCTGCCCCTGGCGCGAAGCTTCCTGGCCGCGCCTGTCGAATCGCCCCCGCTGGAAAACAACCTCAAGGTGCTCGACGCCGAGGAAGGGTTGCGCCTGGCGGCTGGCAAGGCCGATCTTGCCGCGGACATGCTGAGCATGCTGCTGGCCTCGCTGGAGGACGACCGCCGCGCCATCCGCGATGCACGCCTGGCCGGCGACCAGCAGGGCATGATCGACCGCGTGCACCGACTGCATGGCGCCACGCGGTATTGTGGTGTGCCTCAGTTGCGCGCCGCCTGCGAGCGCAGCGAAACCCTGCTCAAGCAGAACCACCCCAGCGCCGCCCAGGCGCTCGACGAGCTGGATGGGGCCATCGAACGGCTCGAATACGAGGCGCGGGTGATCTAGACGGCACCCGCCCGGGTCGTCCTCGGGCGGGTCTCCCATTGAAGGCGAGCAGGCGTTTGTGGGCGCCACGCCCTCGCGGCGCCCGGTGCCATGGGCTGGCTAGTCGCCCATCACCACACCTTCCCGGCGCGGGTCGGCGCCACCGAACCAGCCGTCATCCGTGCGCTGGATCGCTTGCAGGCCGCTGGTCATCTCCATCTCGTTGACTTCGTGCCCGCGCACCTCCAGCGCGCGCGGCGTAGCCGGCGGGAAGCGTCCGGCCTCGAGCACGGTCGGGCCGTTGAAGCTGCCGAAGTTGGGCAGGTTGATAGCCCGCTGCGCATCCAGGCCCCAGCCGTACATGCCGAGCAGGGTCTTGGCGGTGAAATGGATGATCGCCGCACCGCCCGGCGAACCCACGCTCGCCAGCAGCTGCTCGCCAGCGGCGTCGAACACCAGCGTGGGGCTCATGCTCGAGCGCGGACGCTTGCCGGGTTCGACCCGGTTGGCGACCGGCCGACCCTCGCTGTCACGCGGCTCGAAGGCGAAATCGGTCAGCTCGTTGTTGAGCAGGTAACCGCCCGGCAGGCCGGTGCCGCCGTCGTTGAGCAGCCGTGCGCCGAAGGCTTGTTCGATGGTCGTGGTCATCGCCAGGGCGTTGCCGTCGGCATCGATGATGCTGATGTGGCTGGTCCCATATTCCGGTTGCTCGGGCTGGATGCCCAGCGCGACGGGCACCGGGCCCGGCTCGCCCGGCTCGGCGGTGCCCATGCTGCGCGGGCCGATCAGCCCGGCGCGTTGCCGTAGATATTCCGGCGCCAGCATGCTGTTCCAGGTGCGCCCGGGCACCGGCACGAAGTCCGGATCGGCGAGGTACTTGGCTCGGTCGGCATAGGCCAGCCGCGAGGCTTCGCTGTAGCGGTGCAGGAAGTCCACCGAGGGCACGCCCTGATCGAGGGCCGGTAGCGGACCGAGGTGTTCGAGGATGCCGAGGATCTGCATCTGGGTAATGTGCCCAGACGACGGCGGCGGAAAGCCGCAGACCTGATAGCTCGACTGCCACAGCGTGCAGATCGCGTCGCGCTGGCGCGGCTCGTAGCCTGTCAGATCGCTCAGCGCGATCCGCCCCGGATTGGTCGGATGTTCGTTCACCTGCTTGACCAGCGCATAGGCGTTCTTGCCCTCGTAGAAGGCGCGGCTGCCGCCCTCGGCGATGGCCTGCAGCAGCTCGGCCAGCGCCGGGTTGTGCAGCCGATGGCCGACAGGCCAGGGCGAGCCGTCCGGCTGGTAATAGAAAGCCGCAGCGGGCGGGTTGTCGCGCAGCGAGGGATCGGTCTGCAGCAGCGTATGCAGGCGGGGGCTGACGGCGAACCCTTCCCGCGCGAGCGTGATCGCGGGCTGCAACAGGTCTTTCCAGGGCAGTTTGCCGTACTGGCTGTGCGCTTTTTCGAGCATTTTCAGGGTGCCCGGCACGCCCACCGAGCGTCCGCCGACCACTGCTGTCTGGAACGCCATGGGCGTGCCGTCGGGCTCAAGGAACAGGGTTTCGTCGACCGCTGCGGGCGCGGTTTCGCGACCATCGAGCGCGACCAGTTCCTCACCATCCCAGTGCAGCAGGAAGGCGCCACCGCCAATCCCGCTCGACTGTGGCTCGACCAGGGTCAGCACCATCTGCACGGCGATGGCGGCATCCAGCGCACTACCGCCGGCCTTGAGCACGTCATAGCCGGCCTGGGTTGCCAGCGGGTTGGCCGCGGCTACCGCGAAGCGGTCGACGGCCCAGCCGGGTTTGGGTGTGTAGCCGCTGCTCGCCTCGGGCGCAGGGGGCGTGGTATCGGCCGGTTGTTCGCTATGGGTGCAGGCGCTGAGGCTGGCAAGAAGGACCGCGGGGACCAGTACGGCACGTCCATTGAGCATGCTGTGTTCCTTATCGGGGACGAAGTATCGGTTCTATAGACCTAGACGACAGACCTTCATCTGCCAAGACCGATCGAAACGCGGCGAAATAAAAATGCGTCTGTCGCCATCGCGTCGGGGCGCGCTCTGAGGGCCGCGCTTGGCCGTACATCCCTGCATAAGCCGCACCTATCCGAGCCGCCGAGCCGGGTAGGCGGTCTGCCCGAGTTCCCTGGTTGCCGGTATCATGGGCGCCTTTCCATGCCGTGCGGTACATCGAAGTCATGACCATTCAGTACCCGACCATTGCCGACTGCGTCGGCAATACCCCCCTGGTTCGTCTGCAGCGTCTGCCGGGCGAAACCAGCAACACGATTCTGCTGAAACTCGAAGGCAACAACCCTGCCGGCTCGGTGAAGGACCGGCCGGCCCTGTCGATGATCGCCCGTGCCGAGGCGCGCGGCGAGATCAAGCCCGGCGATACCCTGATCGAGGCCACCTCCGGCAACACCGGCATCGCCCTGGCGATGGCGGCGGCGATCAAGGGTTATCGTTTCATCCTGATCATGCCGGACAACTCCAGCGCCGAGCGCAAGGCGGCCATGACGGCCTACGGCGCCGAACTCATCCTGGTGAGCAAGGAAGAGGGCATGGAAGGCGCGCGTGACCTGGCGCTGCGCATGCAGGCCGAGGGGCGCGGCAAGGTGCTCGACCAGTTCGCCAACGGCGACAATCCCGAGGCGCACTACACCAGCACCGGGCCGGAGATCTGGCAGCAGACCGGCGGCACCATCACCCATTTCGTCAGCTCCATGGGCACCACCGGCACCATCATGGGTGTGTCGCGCTACCTCAAGGAACAGAACCCGGAGGTGCAGATCGTCGGTCTGCAACCCATGGAGGGTGCGGCCATCCCCGGTATCCGGCGCTGGCCGCAGGAGTACCTGCCGAAGATCTACCAGGCCGAGCGGGTCGATCGCATCGTCGACATGAGCCAAGCCGAGGCAGAAGAAGTGATGCGCCGCCTGGCACGCGAGGAAGGCATCTTCTGCGGCGTTTCGTCCGGCGGTGCCGTGGCAGGGGCGTTGCGCCTGTCGCAGGAACTGGAGAACGCGGTGATCGTGGCGATCATCTGTGACCGTGGCGACCGCTACCTGTCCACAGGTGTCTATGACCAGCCGCGCTGACCTCGGCACCCGCCAGCAGGGGGCACGCTGATGGCCCGGCGCACCAGCAGCCTGCGGTTCCAGCCCAGTGGCGGCGAACGCAAGGCGCCGATACCGACCGGCAAGAAGCAGCGGCTGGACATCCAGCGCCTGGCCAATGACGGCCGCGGCATCGCCTTCGTCGACGGCCGGACCTGGTTCGTCGAGGGTGCGCTGCCAGGCGAAAGCATCGAGGCGCGGGTGCTGGGCGCGCGCAGCCAGGTCGTCGAGGCGCGCACCGAACGGGTGCTCGCCGCCAGCGCGCTACGCCGCGAGGAGCCTTGCATTCATGCCCGCGTCTGCGGCGGCTGCACTCTCCAGCACCTGCCCGACGACGACCAGCTCGCCCTGAAACAGCGCAGTCTGGCCGAGCTGCTGTCGCGCCAGGCCGGAATCGAGCCGGCACAGTGGGCCGACCCGCTGAGCGGCCCGGCATTCGGTTACCGGCGCCGCGCCCGGCTGGCCGTGCGGTGGGACCAGAAAGCGAATCGTCTGGCGGTCGGCTTTCGCGCCAGCGCCAGCCAGGACATCGTCTCGATCCAGGAGTGTCATGTGCTGGTACGCCCCTTGCAGACGCTGCTGCCAGCGTTGCTGGCCGTGCTGCACGGGCTGAGCCGGCCGCAGGCGATCGGGCATGTGGAACTCTTCAGCGGCACCGCCGAGGCCGTAATGGTGCGGCACACCGCGCCGCTGGCGGATATCGATCTGAAAGCGTTTCAAGCCTTTGCCGATGCGCAGGGCGTACAGCTCTGGTTGCAGGGCGAGGGCGAGCCACAACCGACGGCAATGGGGGCAGCGCTGGGGTATCGTCTGCCGGCATGGGACCTGGAACTCGCCTGGCGACCTGGCGATTTCATTCAGGTCAATGCGCCGGTGAACGAGGCAATGGTGGCCCAGGCGCTGGACTGGTTGAAGCCGCAGCCGGGCGAGCGCGTGCTGGACCTGTTCTGTGGCCTGGGGAACTTTGCGTTGCCCCTGGCGCGGGTCGGGGCCGAGGTGGTCGGCGTGGAGGGCGTAGCGGACATGGTCGAGCGGGCACGCACCAATGCCGCGCACAACGGTCTGGAACATGCGCACTTTTACCAGGCGGACCTGTCGAAGCCGCTGCTCGAGGCCCGCTGGGCGAAGGGTGGTTTTCCGGCGGTGCTGCTGGACCCGCCGCGCGACGGGGCGTTCGAAGTCGTGAAACAGATCGAGACTTTAGGCGCAGCGCGTGTGGTCTATGTTTCGTGTAACCCTTCGACCCTGGCTCGTGACGCGGCGGAATTGATCCGCCAGGGTTACCGACTGGCGCGTGCGGGGGTGCTGGACATGTTTCCGCAGACCGCGCATGTCGAAGCCATGGCGCTGTTCGAGCGGCCCAGGTAGCGCAGTATTCTTGGCAGGCGACAGGCCTGCGGTTCAACCGACCGACTCCCAGAAAGTCGGCGTATTTGGCGCAGTCGATGCGCAGAGGGAAGGTAGAAAAGATGGTCCAGGTCAGAGCGCTTCAGCCGATCAACACCGACGGCAGTATCAACCTCGATGGCTGGCTCGATCACGTGCTGGGGATGGACCCGGCACTCGACCGCGATGCACTCAAGCAGGCCTGCGAATTCGCGCGCACGGCCGAGCAGCAGGCCAACGCGGCGCAGAACCTGTGGAGCGAGGGCACGTCCAGTTACCAGACGGGCCTGGAGATCGCCGAGATCCTTGCCGACCTCAAGCTCGACCAGGACAGCCTCGTCGCGGCGGTGATCTACCGTGGCGTGCGCGAGGGCAAGATCCAGCTCGCCGAGGTGCAGCAGCAGTTCGGGCCGGTGGTCGCCAAGCTGATCGAAGGCGTGCTGCGCATGGCCGCGATCAGCGCCAGTCTCAACCCGCGTGAATCCCTGGTGCTTGGCACCCAGACCCAGGTCGAGAACCTGCGCAAGATGCTGGTGGCGATGGTCGACGACGTGCGCGTCGCCCTGATCAAGCTGGCCGAGCGCACCTGCGCCATCCGTGCGGTGAAGCACGCCGATGACGACAAACGCCACCGCGTCGCGCGCGAGGTGTTCGACATTTACGCGCCGCTGGCCCATCGCCTGGGCATCGGCCATATCAAGTGGGAACTGGAAGACCTCTCCTTCCGCTACCTCGAACCCGAGCAGTACAAGCAGATCGCCCAATTGCTGCATGAGCGCCGCCTGGACCGTGAGCAGTACATCCAGAGCGTGGTCCAGCAGCTCAAGGACGAACTGAACGCCGCCGGCATCCATCCCGAGATCGACGGTCGCGCCAAGCACATCTATTCGATCTGGCGGAAGATGCAGAAGAAGGGCCTGCAGTTCAGCCAGATCTACGATGTGCGCGCGGTGCGGGTGCTGGTCCCGGAGATCCGCGACTGTTACACCGCGCTGGGGATCGTCCATACCCTGTGGCGGCACATCCCACGGGAGTTCGACGACTACATCGCCAACCCCAAGGAGAACGGCTATCGCTCGCTGCACACCGCCGTGCTCGGCCCTGAAGGCAAGGTGCTCGAGGTGCAGATCCGCACCCAGGCCATGCACGAGGAGGCCGAGTTGGGCGTGTGCGCGCACTGGCGATACAAGGGCACGGACGTCAACTCCAGCTCCAACCATTACGAGGAAAAGATCGCCTGGCTGCGTCAGGTGCTCGAGTGGCACGAAGAGTTGGGCGACATCGGCGGATTGGCCGACCAGCTGCGCGTCGACATCGAGCCGGATCGCGTCTACGTGTTCACACCCGACGGTCACGCCATTGACCTGCCGAAGGGCGCCACGCCGCTGGACTTCGCCTACCGGGTACACACCGAGATCGGTCACAACTGCCGTGGGGCCAAGGTCAATGGCCGCATCGTGCCGCTGAACTACAGCCTGCAGACCGGCGAGCAGGTGGAAATCATCACCAGCAAGCATGGCTCGCCGAGTCGTGACTGGCTCAACCCCAACCTCGGCTATATCACCACCTCGCGCTCGCGGGCCAAGATCGTCCACTGGTTCAAGCTGCAGGCCCGTGACCAGAACGTCGCCGCGGGCAAGGCGTTGCTCGAGCGCGAGCTGGGGCGCCTCGACCTGCCACCGGTGGACTTCGACAAGCTGGCCGAGAAGGCCAACCTCAAGACGGCCGAAGACATGTTCGCCGCGCTCGGGGCCGGCGACCTGCGCCTGTCGCAGCTGGTCAACCACGCGCAGCAACTGGTCGAGCCCGAAGACGGCGGCACCGACCAGCTCGAGCTGATCCCCAAGCGCCCGACCAGCACCAAGCCCGGCAAGCGCGGCGATGTGCAGATTCAGGGCGTCGGAAACCTGCTCACCCAGATGGCCGGCTGCTGCCAGCCGCTGCCGGGCGACCCGATCGTCGGCTATATCACCCTCGGGCGCGGGGTCAGCATCCATCGCCAGGACTGCGCTTCCGTGCTGCAGCTGGCCGGACGGGAGCCTGAGCGGATCATCCAGGTCAGCTGGGGGCCGATCCCCGAGAAGACCTACCCGGTGGATATCGTCATCAAGGCCTACGACCGCTCCGGCCTGTTGCGCGACGTGTCGCAGATCCTGCTCAACGAGCGGATCAATGTGCTGGCGGTGAACACCCGCTCCAACAAGGAAGACAGCACGGCACTGATGTCGCTGACCATTGAAATCCCTGGGCTCGGCGCGCTGGGCCGGTTGCTGGGGCGGATTTCGCAGCTGCCCAATATCATCGAGGCCAAGCGTCAGCGTGCTTCCTGACCTGCTGCGCTCGGCCATACGGCGTTGAAAGCCTGCTGAAAGATGCTTATTGGCAACAGCCAACTCCGCTTTTTCAGCAGGCTTTCGTCTTGTCTGGCCTTCGCTCGCGACGGTCAGGGTTCGCTTGACTTCGCATGGTAGATGTCGCCCTCACCTGTACTCGTACGAGTGCGATTCGCTCCACGCTTCAAGAGGATTTTGCATGTACCAGCTCCCCGACCTGCTGCACCTGATGGCCCGCCTGCGCGATCCGCAGCATGGCTGCCCCTGGGACCTGCAGCAGGACTACGCGAGTATCGTTCCGCATACGCTGGAGGAGGCCTACGAGGTGGCCGATGCCATCGAGCGCGGTGACTTCGACCATCTGCCCGGCGAGCTGGGCGATCTGTTGTTCCAGGTCGTCTACTACAGCCAACTGGCGAAGGAGGATGGCCGCTTCGACTTCGACACGGTGGTCGACGCCATCACCCGCAAGCTGGTGCGTCGCCATCCGCATGTCTTTCCTGACGGCGACCTGTACGGCTCGCCCGAATTGCCGCGGCTGGACGAGGTGCAGATCAAGCAGCGTTGGGAGGCCATCAAGGCCGAGGAGCGCGCCGAGAAGGCGGTGGCCCCCGAGCAGCTGTCGCTGTTGGACGACGTGCCCCATGCCTTGCCGGCACTGAGCCGGGCGGCGAAGTTGCAGAAGCGTGCCGCGCAAGTTGGCTTCGACTGGCCCGAAGCGCTGCCGGTGGTGGACAAGGTGCACGAGGAGCTGGGCGAGGTGCTCGAAGCCATGAGCACGGATGATCCGCAGGCCATTGCCGAGGAGCTGGGCGACCTGCTGTTCGTCACCGTCAATCTCGCTCGGCACTTGAAGATCGATCCCGAAGACGCCTTGCGCGCGGCCAACCGCAAGTTCGAGCGGCGCTTTCGCTTTATCGAGACGACCCTGCGCGCCCGTGGCCGACCGATCGAGCAGTGCGACCTCGCCGAGCTCGATGCGCTATGGGAAGAAGCCAAGAAGCAGCTGGAAGCTGGCCGCTAGACACAGCAAGTAAGCGGTCGCCCGGTGTGATGCAGCAGGCCACAGGCTTCCGGCTTCCGGCGCCAGCCGTTAAGCTCCACCCGTCTTCAAACCCGATATTACGAGCCGACACATGAGTCTTTCCCTTCGCGACCAGCTACTCAAAGCCGGGCTGGTCAATGAGAAGCAGGCCAAGCAGGCCGGCAAGCAGCAGCAGAAACAGCAGCGCCTGGTGAAAAAGGGGCAAGCCCAGAAGGACGACTCCCAGCGCGAGGCGGCGCTCAAGGCACAGGCGGAGAAGCAGGCCCGTGATCAGGAGCTGAACCGGCAGCAACAGGAAAAGGCCGAGCAGAAGGCCCGCGCCGCGCAGGTCAAGCAGCTCATCGAGGGCAGCCGTTTGCCCAAGCTGACCACCGAGGACTACTACAACTTCGTCGACGACAAGAAGGTCAAGCGCCTGTCGGTCAACAAACTCATGCGCGACAAGCTGTCCAGCGGCTCGCTGGCGATCGTCCGTCACGGTGGCGGCTATGAGGTGATCCCGCGAGAAGCTGCGCTGAAGATCCAGGAGCGTGATCCGCGGCGGATCGTCCAGCTCAATACGCCCACCGAAGCGCCGGACCCGGACGATCCCTACGCCGCGTATCAGATTCCCGACGACCTGATGTGGTGAGACTGGCCGTCTGCAGCCCGTCCGGGCGGCGGACGGACGTGGCGCTCCCTGTCGAGGCGTCGGTGATCGGCAGCATGCTCTGCCTGCGATTCGAATCCACGCGACCGTCAGGGCTGGCACCTATACGCTCAGCCGGTGGGAGGCCATCTCCCGACCCTTGGGGCCAGCTCGCTGGTGATCGCTGGCGAGCAGCTCCAGCGAGACGAGAGGCGGCCATGCCTCGATGCATGCCCGACGGAAGGCGGGATTTATGGCTGCCGCGCGGCCTCTACTGCTAGAGCCCGACAGGGCTTTCACCAGCAGGAGGACAGCACGATGGAAACCACCCGTTATTCGGATGAAATAGACACGCGAGCCCTTGAGGCCCAAGGCGTGCCCGGCGACCCGGAAGAGCCCGGCGTGCCGGATCTGCCCAGCGAGCCAGGCGAGCCCACCATCCCGGATCAGCCGCCGCCGGCGCCTGTCGCCTGATCAAGCACCCTGAGCACGCGCGAGCAGGTCGATGACCTGCTCGTCAGTGGTCTGTGTGAAATCCGCATAGTGGCAGCCCACGCCAATGAACGGTTCGGGCATTGCCAGGCAGACCAGTTCGTCGACCTCCGAACGTAACATCTCGATCACATCGCGCGGCCCCACCGGGACGGCCAGCACGATGTGCTCGGGTTTCGACTGCCTGAGCCCCTTGAGCGCCGCTCTGACCGTGGCACCGGTCGCCACGCCATCGTCTATCACGATCACGCAGCGATCGGTGATCACCGGCGCCGGGCGCTGGCCGCAATAGCGTTGCCGCCGGCGTTCCAGTTCGGCGAGTTGCCGCTGCATTTCCTCATCGAACCAGCCGGGCGGCGGCGCGATCTGGTTGAACAGTTCCTGGTTGATCACCCACTTCGGTTCGGCGCCGTCGATCACCGCACCCAGCGCCAGCTCCTCGTTGCCGGGCGCACCGATCTTGCGAACCAGCACCAGGTCCAGCGGTGCCGACAGACGGCGCGCCACTTCGTATGCAACCGGGACGCCGCCTCGCGGCAGCGCGAGCACGAGCGGTTGGCGATCGGCCAGGTGCAGCAGGGCTTCGGCCAGTTCCTGACCGGCATGGGGACGGTCACGGAAAAGCTGGATGTCAGGCATCAGGGCGCGCATGGCTCACTCTCCGAACGGGTAGGTATCCGGAACGCTCTCGTGGTCGACTTGCCGAGGCCCGATCGGGGTCACGGCAGTGGTCTGTTCGAGCCAGAGCAGGGCGTCGAACTGTTCCGACAGTATGGCTTGGAAATAGTGGCTCTGGCGTTCGGTGGCCGGACGGTAGATCACGCCGATGGCACGCTCCAGACGCGGTTGTGCCAAGGCCTCGCGCAGCGCGGCGTCGTCGCGCCAGCTCGTCAAGGAAGCCGCCAGGCCCGCCCTGAGGAACAGCTGCTCCCAACTGTCGTCGCGGGACGGACGGACCTGCTTGATCTGCATCGGCTCGTCCCAGTTGTCCGCGGCAGCCACTTCGCCCCGATCGGTGCCCATGCCGATCAGCACCGCCTCGCGCCCATAGGCGGTGCGGCAAAGCTCGCCGATGTTGAACTCGCCGCCCCAGCCCATCGAGGTGGCTGCCGCGTTGCCGATGTGCGAGTTGTGCGCCCAGACCACTGCCTTGGCGTCATCGCCCCGGTGCGCCAGAAGCGCGCGGAGGGTATCGAACATGTGTCGGTCCCGTAGATTCCAGGATTCTGTCGAACCTCGGTACATCGCCCGGTAGTACTGCTCGGCGGCGAGCACGACGCGTGCGTTCTGCTCGGCATCGAAGAAGTGTTCGCCGTCCTTCTCCAGGTAGCCCAGACGCTGGTCGAGCAATGCACGCAGTTGCTCGACCACCGCCTCCTCGCAGGAGGGCTCGCCGCGCATGACGTTGTGACCGTAGATTGCCGGCTCCTCCTGCCAGGGGCTCAGGCAGCCATAACGCTGGCGCGCGGCCTGCGCGGCGGCTGGGTCGACCTGATCGAGATAGGCCAGTACTTCGCGGATCGAGGTGCCCAGGCTGTAGACGTCCAGGCCGCGGAATTCGACGCGCTGCTCTGGCGCCTGCGAGGCATTGTGCGTGCGCAGCCAGCCGGCGAAGTCTGCAACGTCCCGGTTGCGCCACATCCAGGTGGGGAAGCGGCGGAAGCCCCGCTCGAGCCAGTCGGCAGGCTGCTGGTGGCGCACATAGCGGTCTATCATGGCCGCGTCCGGCCAGTCCGCTTCGGCGGCGACGATGGTGAAACCATGCCGCTCGATCAGCCGGCGCGTGATGGCGGCACGCGCGCGGTAGAACTCGGAGGTACCGTGGCTGGCCTCACCGATGAGCACCACCCGTGCATCAGCGAATCGGTCGAAGGCGTCGGCGAACGAAGGATCGTCGATGGGCGGCAACGGGACGGCTTTCTGCTGTAGCAGGGTGATCAGTTGCTCCTCGGAGCGTTGCGGTGCGCGCGTGCGGGTGAGCGGCATGACGTCATCTCCTCTGGCCTTCCTACCGATGACCGGCGTCTCACGAGGCTGTTCAGACCATTCGGCGGCTCATCCGCTGCCCAGCGGAGCGGCAGAACTGAACATCTGCAGCTAGCCTCTAAAGCAAGGCAACGCCATTTCGGCACGCCATTGCTGCCGAAGGCGCTTTTGATAAGGGGGTAGCCATGACGACCTGGATCATTGCGTACAGCAAGGACGGCAACACATCCATTCTCAGGACCGAGTCCGATCACCAACCGGATATAGACGAGGCCGTCGAACTGGTGATGCGCAAGGCGGAAGAACAGTTTGGCGACCAGGAGGATGCCTATGAGCACGATCCGGATGTCGAGGAAACACCCGCCACCCGGCTGGCTGAACGTTTCGGTATCACTGTGACCGGAATCAGCCAGGCCTGATCATCGCTCACGCCACCTGCCACACACACCCATCCCCAACCACGAACAGACGCCGGCCCGGGTCGGCGTCGATGTCCATCATTCCGGTGAAGTTGCCGAAGGCCGGCAGCACGCTGACCTGCGGGCCGATGCAGAAGCAGGGCAAGCGCAAGCGCTGACGGCCACGACCACGCAGGCAGAAGGCGGGATGCAGATGGCCGGCCAGGACGTGATGGGTGGGATGAGGATGAGGCTCGTGCTGCAGCGCGAACGGGCCGAGCAGCAGTGGCTCGGTGACCACCTCCATGCCCAGGCTGGCGGGCGGATCCCCCGCGCGTCGGTCATGGTTGCCGCGCACGAGTGTGATGCGCAGGGCCGGGTGCGACTCGCGCCAGGCGAGCAGCGGCGCGAACGTCGCCGGAGACTGCGATTCCGGCGCATGCAGGAAATCGCCTAGAAAGATCAACCGGTCGCAGGGATAACGGGCCAGCAAGGTGTCGAGCTGCTGAAGGTTCGCCTGGGTCGTGCCGTGCGGTACCGGCTGACCGAGCCGCCGATAGGCCGAGGCTTTGCCGAAGTGGATGTCCGCGACCAGCAACGCTCGCTGCGCCGGCCAATAGATGGCCTTCTCGGCGAGGAGCCACAGTTCTGTCTGGTGCAGGTCGATGGGTAGGGCAGGGGACATGGTGGGCAGTGTATCCGCGTTCGCCCGCCTGCCCAATCCGCCCGAGCGCGAGCGCCTGTGAGTGGTCTTCTGCGCTCGCGTGCGTTTGGATTTACGCCACAGGCTCGCTCCAGGGGGCGGCGCGACCGACAAACGGGGGACGGTTCGCTGCCGGTAAGCGCCTTGCGTCGGGTAATGGCCGCTAGCGGCTGGGTTTTTTCCGTCGCGGGGTGCCGTCCTTGGTTTCGCGGGGCTTGCGCGGCGTTCGGGTTTCGCGTTCCACGGCGATCTCGGCAACGCCCTCTGGCTGGTAGCCGCCGGGACCGGCAGCCTTGTCCAGCTCCGCCACCATGCGGCGGATGCGGTCGGCGAGCTTCTCCGAGGTCATGCTTTCGCGAAAGCGCTCGACCATCAGCGGAAAGGCCAGCGGGGTCGCGCGCCGCACCTGATGGACGTCCAGACGGCGCTGTTGCAGGCGTTGCAACGTCTGCTGCAAGCGCTCGACTTCCAGCTCCTGGCGCAGCACCTCTTCCTCGGCCTGGGTCAGCAGCAGATTGCCCGGATCGTATTGGCGGAACACATCGAAGAACAGGCCGCTGGAGGCCTGCAGCTGGCGCGCGCTCTTCTGCGCGCCCGGATAGCCAGAGAACACCAGCCCGGCGATGCGTGCGATCTCGCGAAAACGGCGACGCGCCAGCTCACTGGCATTGAGGCTGGCGAGCACGTCGTGCAGCAGGTCGTTTTCGCTGAAGAGCTCCGGCGTCAACCAGTGCAGCCAGTCCACCTCGGTGGCCGAAAGCAGTTCGAAGCCATAGTCGTTGACCGCGATGGAGAAGGTCAGCGGTCGATGCCTGGCCATGCGCCAGGCCAGCAGACTGGCGAGGCCCAGGTGCACATGGCGCCCGGCGAAGGGGTAGAGGAAAAGGTGCCAGCCTTCGCGGGACTTCATCACCTCGGCCAGCAAGGTGGTCTTGGTGGGCAGCGCCGACCAGTCCATCTGGACGCGAAGCAGCGGTTCGACCAGACGCATTTCGGGCGTGCTGAACTGCTCGCGCGAGGCAGCCCCGAGCTGCTCGACCACGGCATCGGCCAGCTCGCTGGATAGCGGCATGCGCCCGCCGTTCCAGCGCGGCACGGCAGCCTTCTTGCCCGTCGCGCGGCTGACGTAGGCGGTCATGTTCTCGACCCGCACCAGCTCCAGCAGGCGACCGCCGAAGAGGAAGTTGTCGCCGGGGCGCAGGCGCGCGATGAAGCCTTCCTCGATGCTGCCCAGCGAACGCCCGCTGCCGCCCTTGGCCCAGAACTTCACCGTCAGGCTGGCGTCGCTGACGATGGTGCCGATGCTCATGCGATGGCGCAGCGCCACGCGGCGACTGGGCACTTTCCAGAGGCCGGTTTCATCCGGCTCGACCCGTTGATAGTCGGGGTAGGCCGTCAGAGAATGCCCGCCATGGCGGACGAAGGCCAGCGCCCATTGCCAGTGCTCGTCGGTCAGCTCCCGGTAGGACCAGGCCTGGCGCACCTCGGCGAATAGCTCATCCGGGCGGAAGCCGCCGCCCAGGGCCATGCTCACCAGGTGCTGCACCAGCACGTCCAGCGGGCGATGCGGTGCGCTGCGGGCCTCGATGCGACGCTCGGCGATGGCCACCTGGGCGGCCGCGGCTTCCACTACCTCCACGCTGTGGGTCGGCACCAGGGTGACTCGTGAGGTTCGCCCCGGCGCGTGTCCGGAGCGTCCGGCGCGCTGCATCAGCCGCGCCACGCCCTTGGGCGAGCCGATCTGCAACACCCGCTCGACCGGGAGGAAGTCCACGCCCAGATCCAGGCTGGAGGTGCAGACCACGGCCTTGAGCGCGCCCTGCTTGAGGCCCAGTTCGACCCAGTCGCGCACCTCGCGCGCCAGCGAGCCGTGGTGCAGGGCAATCAGTCCGGCCCAGTCCGGCCGCGCCTCCAGCAGCGCCTGATACCAGATTTCCGACTGCGAACGGGTATTGGTGAACACCAGGGTGGTCGCGGCGGAGTCGATCTCTTCGAGTACCTGCGGCAGCATGCGCAGGCCGAGATGACCGGCCCAGGGGAAGCGCTCGATGCTCGGCGGCAGCAGGGTGTCTACGCGCAGGTCCTTGTCCACCTTGCCCTGCACCAGCCTGCCGCTGCCGGGGTGCAGCAGCACGTCCAGCGCGTGGGGCTGGTTGCCGAGGGTGGCGGAAAGGCCCCAAACGATCAGCTCCGGCACCCACTGACGCAGGCGCGCCAGTGCCAGTTGCAGTTGCACGCCGCGCTTGTTGCCCAGCAGCTCGTGCCATTCGTCCACCACCAGCATGCGCAAACCGGCGAAGGCCTGGCGCGCATCGGCGCGGGTCAGCAGCAGGGTCAGGCTTTCCGGCGTGGTGACTAGCGCGCTGGGCAGACGCCGTCCCTGCCGCGCACGTTCGGCACCGCTGGTATCGCCGGTGCGCAGGCCGATGCTCCAGCCGATGCCGAGGTCGTCCAGCGGCGCCTGCAGGGCGCGGGCGGTGTCGGCGGCCAAGGCGCGCATCGGGGTGATCCAGAGCACCGTCAAAGGCGCCGGCTTGTCCGTCGCGGTGGGAGAGGGTGCCTTGGTCGCAAAGCGATTCAGGGCTCCGAGCCAGACGGCGTAGGTCTTGCCGGAGCCGGTGGTGGCGTGCAAAAGCCCTGATTCGCCATCGCCTATCGCTTGCCAGACCTCCTGCTGGAACGGGAAGGGATGCCAGGCACGGCTGGAAAACCAGCCCTCAGCGAGGCTCTCGGCCCCGTCCCTCACCCCCAGCTCCTCTCCCGGACGTAGAGGAGGGCGATCGTGTGGCTCCCCGGCATCTTCGTCTGGCAAGGCTCCGCTCTTGCGCCCTCTCCTTTTGGGAGAGGGCCGGGGTGAGGGTTGACTCACCTCGGCGCTGTCAGCCGTTTCCCTCACCCCCAGCCGCTCTCCCGCAGGGAGAGGGGCGTGATCGTGTGGCTGCTCGGCATTCTTGCTTGGCACGACTCCGCTCTTGCTCCCTCTCCCTCTGGGAGAGGGTTGGGGTGAGGGCTGAGCGGGTGCGGGGTGCCTTGGTTTCATCCCAGCAGTTCCTTCAGCGTCTCCAGCGTATCGGCTTCCTCCACCGGCTTGTCGAGGCGCCAGCGCAGCATGCGTGGGAAGCGCACGGCGATGCCGCTCTTGTGGCGGCTGCTGGCGGCGATGCCTTCGAAGCCGAGTTCGAACACCAGTGTCGGCGTGACGCTGCGCACCGGGCCGAACTTCTCCACGGTGGTCTTGCGCACGATGGCGTCGACCTTGCGCATTTCCTCGTCGGTGAGACCGGAATAGGCCTTGGCGAAGGGGACGAGCTTGCGCTCCGGGTCACCCGGCTCGCCGTCCCAGACGGCAAAGGTGTAGTCGGTGTAGAGGCTGGCGCGGCGGCCATGACCGCGCTGGGCATAGATCAGCACGGCATCGACGGAGTAGGGGTCGATCTTCCATTTCCACCAGACGCCGACGTCCTTGGTCCGGCCGACGCCGTACTGCGCGGCCCGCGCCTTGATCATCATGCCTTCCACGCCCAGCGCGCGTGAGGCTTCGCGCTGGCGGGCCAGGTCTTGCCAATCCGCTCCGCTTACCAGTGGTGAAAGCATCAGCTGCGGGCTCGGGCATTGGCCCACGACCGCCTCGAGCTGCTGGCGGCGTTCGCGGTGCTCGCGCTGCCGCCAGTCGTCGCCCTGCCATTCCAGCAGGTCGTAGGCGAGCACTGCCACCGGCGCATCCTGCAGCACCTTGGCGGTCAGGTTCTTGCGGCCGATGCGCTGTTGCAGCAGGGCGAAGGGCTGCACGCCGAAGGCACCGGCGCTGGGCTCGCCGGTGCTGGCGGCGTCGAACAGCTCGCCGGCGGGAGTCTCCGGGTCATGCTTCCAGACCAGGATCTCGCCATCGATCACCGTGCCGTCGGGCAGGCAGCGGGCCAGTTCGCACAGCTCGGGAAAACGCTCGCTGACCAGCTCCTCACCGCGCGACCAGACCCAGATCTGCCCGTCGCGCTTGACCAGCTGGGCGCGGATGCCGTCCCACTTCCATTCGATGAACCAGTTGTCCGGCGCGCCAAGCAGGGTGTCGAACTCTTCGGCCGGCGCCTGCAACGGATGGGCGAGAAAGAACGGATAGGGCTGGCCCCCACGCTGGGCGTGCTCATGTTCGGATTCTTCGGCGATCAGCGCGCGATAGCCCTCGGCGCTGGGTCGATGGGACAGGTCGGTGTAGCCCACCAGGCGCTGCGCGACGCGCTTGGGGTCGAGATCGACCAGCGAGGCCAGCGCGCGGGTGACCAGCAGCTTCGACACGCCGACGCGAAAGGCGCCGGTGATCAGCTTGATGCAGACCATCAGGCTCAGCCGATCCAGCTGTGCCCAGAGTGCGGGCAATCGCTCAGCCAATTCTTCCGGCGGCACACCGCGCAAGGGCAACAGTTTGTCCTGCATCCACACGGCGAGCCCGTCCTCGGAGCTGTGTTCGGCCTCGGGCATCAGCAGCGAGATGGTCTCGGCCATGTCGCCGACCGCCTGGTAGCTTTCCTCGAACAGCCATTCCGGCAGGCCGGATGCCTGCATGGCGGTTTCGCGCAGGACGCGGGTCGGGACCAGCTGGCGCGGGCGGCCGCCGGCGAGGAAGTAGACCGCCCAGGCAGCGTCGGCCGGATCGGCCTCGCGAAAGTAGTCGCGCATGGCCGCGAGCTTGGCGTTGCTCGACGTGGTGGCGTCCAGGCGGCTGTAGAGCGTGGCGAAGGCTTTCATGCGGCGCCTCCGCTTCGGCGGTCGCCGCGGCGCAGGCGGGCGGCGTGGCCTTCGATCATGCGGCGCCCTCCGTCGCGGTATCGTCCTCTTCGCCGTATTCGGTGGCGAAGGCCTGGGCATCGAGGCCGCGCATTTCGCGCAGGTAGCGCACCAACACCGCAACGGAGCCGTGGGTGACCATCACCCGTTCGGCACCGGTCTGCTCGATGGCCCAGAGCAGGCCTGGCCAGTCGGCATGGTCGGAAAGCACGAAGCCGCGGTCGACGCCGCGGCGACGGCGGGTGCCGCGCAGCATCATCCAGCCGCTGGCGAAGGCGTCGGCGTAGTCACCGAAGCGGCGCATCCAGGTGCTGCCGCCAGCCGAGGGCGGGGCGAGAATGATGGCCTGCTTCAGGCGCGGATCACCCTTCTTCAGGTCACCGGCATACACCGTCGGCGGCAGGTGGATGCCCCCCTCGCGATAGACCTTGTTCAGCGGCTCTACCGCGCCATGCACGACGATGGTGCCGATGCTTTCATCAAGGCCGTGAAGGATGCGCTGCGCCTTGCCGAAGGCATAGCAGAACAGCACCGAGGCACGTCCGGCCGCGGCGTTGGCGCGCCACCAGTCATTGATCTCGCGGAAGACCTCGGTTTGCGCCGGCCACTTGTAGATCGGCAGGCCGAAGGTCGATTCGGTGATGAAGGTATGGCAGCGCACCGGCTCGAACGGCGCGCAGGTGCCGTCCGGCTCGACCTTGTAGTCGCCCGAGGCGACCCAGACTTCGCCCTTGTATTCCAGGCGCACCTGGGCCGAGCCGAGTACATGACCAGCGGGATGGAAGCTGAGCTTTACGCCGTGATGCTCGATGGATTCGCCATAGGCTAGCGTCTGCAGCGGCATGTCGGCGGCGATGCGCGAGCGCAGGATGCCTTCGCTGTCGCTGGAAGCCAGGTAATGCCCCATGCCCCAGCGCGCGTGGTCGCCATGGGCATGGGTGATGACGGCGCGGTCGACCGGCCGCCAGGGGTCGATATAGAAATCACCGGGCGGGCAATACAGCCCTTCGGGGCGGGCAACGACAAGGTCCATGACTACAGGCACGTTGAGGGCTTGTAGGGTTGGAGCGCATCGGCCGCCATGGAGTTCGGGTGTGTGGCGCCGGACGCGGTCAGTCCACCAGTTTCAGGTGTGAGGTGTCAGGGACGGGCGCATCGGTGGCGCGGCGACGTTCGCTCATGTCGCTGCCAACCGGAGCCAGGCTGAACTGCGAGAGGTCGACCTTGGGCGGCTGCGCGACCGGACGGGCGTCCTGCAGGTCGGCGCCAACCGGTGCGATGCCGAAGTCCGGCGCTTCGACATCCACAAAGGCAGCCATGTATTCGTCACGGGGTGTCACGTTCAGCGGCCCCGGCCTGGTCTGCGAAGACGCTGCCGAAGGGCCGGGCGGTGCGGGTTCGCTGGGCGGAGGCGCCAGCTCGATCTCCTCCACCTCGACCGGCATCGGTCGAACCTCTGCAACGGCGCCGGCGCGAGCCATGGCTTGACGGTATTTTTCGACGCTGGCGTGGTCGAGATCCTGCTTGATCACCACCCGACGTCCGGAAAAGAGCGCGGCGATGCGCTGGGCGTCGGCCTGGAACAGCCTGGCCAGGTTGGCCTCGACCTGTTCGAGCGTAGCGCCAGGAGCCAGCTCGCCGGAGAATGCGATTTCGTAGCGACTCATCTGTATACCCTGCCTCTGGCCCGTAGCGATGTGTCGATCATAGGAAGTGACGCGAGGCTTGGAAAGCGCCGACTTCGCGCTTCGAGCACCAGGTGGCAGAGCGGGGCCATCCTAGGGGATCGCCGCTTGCGGTAGCACTATGGCAACGGGGCGAAGAGGGCCTCGATATCCTCGGGGTTGAGTTGCCAGCCGGCTGCGCTTCCGGCATCGAGCACGCCTGCGGCCAGTTCGGCCTTGCGCGCTTGCAGCTGCTGGATCTTTTCCTCGACGGTGTCGCGCGCGATGAGCTTGTAAACGAAAACCGGTTTGTCCTGGCCGATGCGGTGCGCGCGGTCGGTGGCCTGGTTCTCCGCCGCCGGATTCCACCAGGGGTCGTAATGGATCACGGTGTCGGCGGCGGTCAGGTTCAGTCCGGTACCGCCAGCCTTGAGGCTGATCAGGAACAGCGGCACTTCACCTGCCTGGAAGCGCCGTACCGGGGTGCGACGGTCTTGGGTATCGCCGGTGATCTGGACATAGTCGATCGCCCTGGCGCGCAGTTCCTGCTCAATCAGCGCGAGCATCGAGGTGAACTGGGAGAACAGCAGGATACGGCGACCTTCGTCGAGTTGTTCGGTGAGCAGGTCCATCAGGCTGTCGAGCTTGCCCGAGGTGCTCGCGCGTGACGAACTGACCGTCTCCCCCTTGACCAGCCGAAGATCACAGCAGACCTGGCGCAGCTTGAGCAGCGCATCGAGTATGACGATCTGGCTGCGCGCCAGACCCTTGCTGTCGATCTCCTGTCGAACCTTGCTGTCCATGGCGAGCCGGACGGTTTCGTAGAGATCGCGTTGCGCCGGGCTGAGCTCGACCCAATGGGTGATCTCTGTCTTGGCCGGTAGCTCGTGTGCCACCTGTTCCTTCCGCCGCCTGAGCAGGAAGGGTCTGATCCGCGAGGTCAGGTGCTGCAGGCGGTCGCTGTCGCCGTTTTTCTCGATGGGGTTGCGATAGTCACGGTTGAACCGCTTGGCGTCGCCCAGCCATCCGGGCATGAGGAAGTTGAACAGCGACCAGAGTTCGCCCAGGTGGTTTTCCAATGGCGTGCCGGTGAGGCACAGGCGCTGGCGTGCCTCGAGCCGACCGGCTGCTTGCGCGGCCTTGCTGCTGGCATTCTTGATGTTCTGCGCTTCGTCGAGCACCAGCAGGTGCAAGGGGGTTTCAGCGAGCCGGTCGATGTCCCGCGGCAGCAGCGCATAAGTCGTCAGCAGCACGTCGTAATCGTCAAGACGCTGATACTGCTGCCGACGCGTGGCGCCGTGCAGCGTGGCGACCCTCAAGCCTGGCGTGAAGCGCGCGGCTTCGTCCTGCCAATTGGGAATCAGACTGGTCGGCATGACCACCAGCGAAGGGCGATCCATACGCCCTGATTCCTTTTCCAGCAGCAGGTGAGCCAGCGTCTGCAGCGTCTTGCCCAGGCCCATGTCATCACCGAGCACACCGCCGGCCCCAAGCTTTCGAAGCGTCTGCATCCAGCGCAGGCCATCGAGTTGATAAGGGCGCATCTGGGCCTTCAACCCCCGTGGGCTGGCTACCGGCTGTTGGCGGTAGTCACGCAGCCGCCGGCCGAACTCGCGGAGCTGTTCGCCGCCGTTCCACTTCAGTTCCAGCGCGTCGAGCTGGGCCAGCCGCGCGGCATCGGCACGCTCCAGGCGAAGCGGCTCTGTGCCTGCGCGTTCACGCAGATAGAGCTCCGAGAGGGTGCTCAGTATGGGTTTCAGGCGGCCAAACGGCAGCAACACCTGTACTGGCTGGCCATCGTCGTCACGGCGCTTGTCGAGCTGCACGCGCAACGTCTCGTCGTCGGCTCGTTGGCTAAGCGCTTGAGGGGACAGCAGGGCGGGATTGCGCCGGATGAGCCCCAGCAAAACCGGTAGCAGGCTGATCCGCTCGCCCTCGACGATTATGCCGAGCTCGAGGTCGAACCAGCTGTGTTCCGGCGATTCATCGACGTCGACATACCAGGCGTCTACCGGCGTGAGGTCGTAGGCGAAGCCGGGCTGCATGACGATCTGCCAACCCTCCTCGCGAAGCGGTTGCAGCTGTGTTTGGGTGAACTGTAGCCAGGCCGCCTCGTTGGGCAGTTCGAACATCTCGGCCGAATCCTTCGGCAGCGCCTGGCTTTGGCGTAGCGCTGGTCGAAAACCCAGGCTCTTCATTCGCAGGCGCAGTGCCTGTTCGGCATCGGGCTGTCGGGCGATGTTGCGCACTTGCGCGCCCTGGGCGTCACGAACGCGCTGGTCGGGCCTGGCCTTGCCGTGGACACTGGCCTTGCCATAGAGGAAGCTCAGGCCCGCGCGGTGCTGGTGCTCGCCAACCATGCGCCCGCTGCCAGGCTGGTAGTTGACCGCATGGTGGCTGCCGAGCGTCAGGCGGGGCGTCGGTGGGAGATCGTCGATCTGCTGCTCCTGGGGCCTCGGAGGCGCGGGAAGCTGAGGTGCGATCTCGTTGAGCGTCAGGCTGAACAGCGTCGCCTGGGCCGACGGAACCGACGGCGCTTCGAGCAGGTGGCGCGCCAGCGATGTCGGCAGGCCGTGCTCGATGAGGCCCATCTCCTGGGTCGTTTCGTCGAGGTAGTAGAGCGGGTCGACCGACCGCAGGGGCTTGCCGTGTGGGTCCGCCATGTCCAGTTCGGCTTCGAAGCTGCCGTCGGTCTGCTGGTTCCAGTTGAAGCGAGCCTGTCGCGGCGCGCCTAGCCGCAGCGCCGGTTGCTCCCACTGCACGAAGGCGCGACCGGTCTCAATAATCAGGCGCAGCGTCTCGCCGCCATTCTCCCCGGCGAGCCTGAAACCGAAGCCGCTGGGGCTGCACAAGCCGAGCAGCGCCGCGATTCGCAGGTCCAGCGGTTGCATGAAGGCGGGCTTGCGAAAGCTGGCTTCGCGAATTCCGTAATAGGGTTGGCGCTCACCCCAGCTGCCGTCCTTGTGCAGCCGACATTTGAACGCCTCGATGACAAGGTCTGGCAGAACACGATAATGAACGCACCAACCGTGCTCCGCGGGAAGGCCGTCGCTCAGCGCCTGGGGCAGTTGTGAAAGCCAGTGCTCCAGGGTGCCAGGGAAGCCGGCGCCTTCCGGCTCGCTGGCTTCGGGCTCGCGTTCGGCCTGTTGTTCCAGTGTCAGGATGAGCGCGACGCAATGCTTGCAGTTCAGGCCCACCGGGCAGTTGCAGATGCAGCTGAGCGTGCCGTCGCGCGATAGCTGCAAGGATTGCCGGTACGAAACCTCACCAGAACCGATGCAGCTGCCTTCGACGAATTGCTCCGTTTCGCGCAGGATCCTGACGCGCCGTTCCGCCGCGTAACCTTGCCCCCTGGCGAGCGCGTTTTCGGAGAACGGCAAGCGCCAGGCCGGCGGCAGCGAAGGCAGGAATCTACCCGGCATCGGAAGGGCAATCCTGCGCAGGAAGGTTGTGGGCGCGGTGCATCAGGTGCCCGACGCCAGGCGTTCGAGCAGCGCTTCGAGGGTGTTGAAGCGCTCTTCCGGCCGTTCCATCGGCACCTGGAACTTGAACACCGTGGCCCCTTCGAACTTGTAGCGCTTGGGTTGGCTCTGGATCAGCTTGATCAGCACCATCGGATCGACCTTGGTGTCCGCAGCGAATTCGATGCGCCCGCCCTGCGGCCCGGCGTCGATCTTGGTGATCCCGAGTTTCTCCGCGTGCAGCTTGAGCAATGTCAGGCGAACCAGGTGTTTGGTCGGTTCCGGCAGCAGGCCGAAACGGTCGATCATCTCGACCTGTAGCTCCTTGAGCCCATCCTCGTCGGTGGCGTTGGCTATCCGCTTGTAGAGGATAAGCCGCGCGTGTACGTCCGGCAGGTAGTCCTCGGGAATCAGTGCGGGCATGCGCAGGTTGATCTCCGGACCACCGCCCAACGGCTGGTCGAGATTGGGCTGCTCGCCTTTCTGAATCGCCTTGACCGCGCGCTCGAGCATTTCCATATATAGGGTGAAGCCAACGGCCTGGATCTGACCGCTCTGGCCTTCGCCAAGCAGTTCGCCCGCGCCGCGGATTTCCAGGTCATGGGTGGCCAGGACGAAGCCGGCGCCCAGGTCCTGCGCATTGGCGATCGCTTCCAGGCGCTTCTGCGCATCGTCGGTCATGCCTTTGCGGGGCGGGGTGAGCAAGTAGGCATAGGCCTGGTGGTGGCTGCGGCCAACGCGGCCGCGCAGCTGGTGCAGCTGCGCCAGGCCGAACTTGTCGGCGCGCTCGATGATAATGGTGTTGGCACTAGGCACGTCGATGCCGGTCTCGATGATGGTCGAGGCGACCAGCACGTTGAAGCGCTTGTGGTAGAAGTCGCCCATCACCTGCTCGAGTTCGCGCTCGCGCATCTGGCCGTGGCCAACACCGATGCGCGCCTCCGGCACCAGCGCGGCGAGATCGGCGGCGCACTTCTCGATGGTCTTCACATCGTTGTGCAGGTAGTAGACCTGACCGCCGCGCAGCAGCTCGCGCAACAGGGCTTCCTTGATGACCGCGTCCTGCTGCTCCATGACGAAGGTGCGCACCGACAACCGGCGGGCCGGTGGCGTGGCGATGATCGACAGGTCACGCATGCCGGCGACAGCCATGTTCAGTGTCCGCGGGATCGGCGTTGCGGTGAGCGTGAGGATGTCGACCTCGCTGCGCAGCGCCTTGAGTTGCTCTTTTTGACGGACACCGAAACGGTGTTCCTCATCGATGATCACGAGGCCGAGGTTGGTGAACTTGACGTCGTCCTGCAGCAGCTTGTGGGTGCCGATGAGGATGTCGACCTTGCCTTCGGCGAGCTCCTGCACAGCGCCCTGGATCTCCTTGGCCGATTTGAAGCGGCTCATCACTTCGACGCGCACCGGCCAGTCGGCGAAACGGTCGCGGAAGCTGTTGTAGTGCTGTTGGGCGAGCAGGGTGGTTGGTACCAGCACGGCGACCTGTTTGCCGCTGTGGACGGCGATGAAGGCGGCGCGCATGGCCACTTCGGTCTTGCCGAAACCGACGTCGCCGCAGATCAGGCGATCCATTGGCCTGGCCGCGAGCATGTCGCTGCGCACGGCTTCGATGGCGGCTTGCTGGTCCGGCGTCTCCTCGAAGGGGAAACCGGCGCTGAAGGCCTCGTAGTCGACCTGCGGGTCCTGGAAGGCGTGGCCTTTGCGCGCGGCACGTCGGGCGTAGATGTCGAGCAGCTCGGCCGCCACGTCGCGAACCTGCTCGGCGGCCTTGCGCTTGGCCTTCTGCCAGGTTTCGGAGCCCAGTCGGTGAAGCGGGGCCAGCGCATCGTCACTGCCGGTATAGCGCGCGATCAGATGCAGGCTGGAAACCGGCACGTAGAGCTTGGCTTCGTCGGCGTATTGCAGCATTAGAAACTCGGCCGCCTGGCCTTCAATTTCCAGCGTGACCAGTCCCTGGTAGCGACCGACGCCATGGTCGATGTGCACCACCGGCGCGCCTTCGCGCAGCTCGGTGAGGTTCTTGATGACGTTCTCGCCGGCGTCGCGGGTCTTTTCGCGTCGCCGCCGCTGCATGATGCGCTGGCCGAACAGCGGGCTTTCGGCGATCAGCGCCAGCGCCGGGTCCTGCAGCAGCAGGCCGTCGTCCAGCGGAGCAATCGTGATCGCCAGCCGTTCCTGGCTGGTGACGAACTGTGGCCAGCCACTGACCTCCTGCGGGCGCAACTTGAGCCGTGCGAGCAATTCGAGGAGCACCTCGCGGCGCCCGGCCGACTCGGCGGTGAACAGCACGCGGCCGGGGAACTCCTCGAGGAAACGCCTCAGAGCACCCAGCGGTTCGCTGGCCTTGGCGTCGATCGCCAGCTCCGGAAAGCGCTGCGCAGGGAAGCGTTCGCGTCCGATGCCAGGCTCGACGTCGTCCTGGCCCGCGACCACACGTGGCCAGCTCTTGAGTCGGGAGAAGCAATCCTCGACCGGAACGAACAGGTCGGCGGGCGGCAGCAGCGGGCGTTCCGGGTCGACACGGCGATCCTCGTAGCGAGTCCGCACGTCCTTCCAGAACTGCTCGGCAGCCTGTTCGATGCCGGGCAGGGAAAACACCTGGGTGTCTTCCGGCAAGTAGTCGAACAGCGTGGAGGTTTCGTCGAAGAACAGCGGCAGGTAATACTCGATGCCCGCGGGGGTGATGCCGGTCGACAGGTCCTGGTAGACGGGGCACCGGCGAAAGTCCACGTCGAAGCGTTCGCGGAAGCGTGCGCGAAAGCCGGTCACCGATTCCTTCTTCACCGGAAACTCGCGCGCTGGCAACAGCCGGATCGATTCCACCTTGTCGATCGAGCGCTGGTTTTCCGGATCGAAGGTGCGCAGGGTCTCGATCTCGTCATCGAACAGGTCGATGCGGTAGGGCAGGGCACTGCCCATGGGAAACAGATCGATCAGCGCACCGCGCACCGCGAACTCGCCGTGTTCGTAGACGGTGTCGACACAGCGATATCCCGCCGCCTCCAGCCGCAAGCGCATCTGCTCCACATCGAGCTTCTGGCCGACGTCGAGCACCAGGCTCGAACCGAGCAGAAAGCGCTTGGGGGCGAGCCTGTGTAGCGCGGTGGTGATCGGAACTACCAGTACGCCATGGGTGAGTTCGGGTAATTGATAAAGCGTGGCGATCCGCTGCGAAATGATGTCCTGGTGCGGCGAAAAAACATCATAAGGAAGCGTTTCCCAGTCTGGGAAATGCAGCACGGGCAGTTCGGGTGCAAAGAAGGCGAGTTCTTCCTGCAGGCGTTCGGCGCTCTGGCTGTCGGCGGTGATGAGGAGGGTGAATCGCTCTGCGTTGCTGGCCGCTTCGGCAATGGCAAGGCTCAGCGCGGCTCCGGGAAGGTTGCCCCATAGTTGCTTGCCGCTTGCGGCAGGCATGGGCGGAAGGCGCAATACGGACACGAGTGGGCGTGGCTCCGGTCATAAAAAATGGACCGCGAGGATTGTAACTATCCGCGCGGGACGCTGTCAGTGTTTCCGCTGCACAGATTGCCCGCGCTAGGGTGCGCCGGCATAATGTAGCCCTTTTTCTCAGCCCCTACATGTTGGAAGGAACTGCCCGTGACTCAGAAGCCCGACCAGTGTCTTGGTGAATGGATTGATCGAGAAGCCCTCGCCGAAGCGATGATTCCGCTGATTGGTCAGCTGTATCGTAACAACAACGTGGTGACTTCCATCTACGGCCGTGGCCTGATCAATCGCTCGGTGATCGCGCTGCTCAAGGCGCATCGTTTTGCACGCCATCGTCAGGCTGACGAGGCCGAACTCTCGGTCAACGAAACTCATCAGATCCTGACCACCATGAGCAAGATGGACCTGGGTGCTGCGTCGGTCGATCTGGGCAAGCTGGTCGCCAAGTTCAAGGCCGAGGGCAATGGCCGTAGCCTCGATCAGTTCGTACGCGACGAGTTGGCCGAGGTGGCGGGCAAGCGCAACACCACGGGTGTACACAAGGGGACGGACGTCGTGCTCTATGGCTTCGGCCGCATCGGTCGCCTGCTGGCGCGTATCCTGATCGAGAAGACCGGTGGTGGGGATGGCCTGCGTCTGCGTGCGATCGTTGTGCGCAAGGGCGCCGAAAATGACCTGGTCAAGCGTGCCAGCCTGCTGCGCCGCGATTCCGTGCACGGCCCGTTCGACGGCACCATTCACGTCGATGCCGAGAACAACACGATCACGGCAAACGGCAATCTGATCCAGGTGATCTACTCGAACGACCCGTCGTCGGTCGACTACACCCAGTACGGAATCGAAAATGCACTGCTGGTCGACAACACTGGTAAGTGGCGCGATGCGGAAGGTCTCGGCCAGCATCTCAAGTGTCCGGGTGTGGCTCGTGTCGTGCTGACGGCACCTGGCAAGGGCGAGCTGAAGAACATCGTCCATGGCATCAACCATGGCGAGATCACGGCGGACGACAAGATCATCTCGGCTGCTTCCTGCACCACCAATGCCATCGTGCCGGTGCTGAAGGCGGTCAACGACCAGTTCGGCATCGTCAACGGTCACGTCGAGACCGTCCACTCCTACACCAATGACCAGAACCTGATCGACAACTTCCATAAAGGCAGTCGTCGCGGTCGCAGTGCAGCGCTGAACATGGTCATCACCGAAACCGGCGCCGCCACCGCCGCGGCCAAGGCGCTGCCGGTGCTCAAAGGCAAGCTGACGGGTAACGCCATCCGCGTGCCGACGCCGAACGTGTCCATGGCCATCCTTAACCTGAATCTGGAAAAGGCGACCTCTCGCGACGAGATCAACGAGTACCTGCGCCAGATGGCCATGCATTCGGACCTGCAGAAGCAGATCGATTTCGTCAGTTCCCAGGAAGTCGTTTCGACCGACTTCGTCGGGTCGCGTTACGCCGGTGTGGTGGACGCCGAAGCGACCATCTGCAGCGACAATCGCGTCGTGCTGTATGTCTGGTACGACAACGAATTCGGCTACAGCTGCCAGGTGGTACGTGTAATGGAAGACATGGCTGGGGTCAACCCGCCGGCTTTCCCCCGCTAAGGGTTCGCTGCAAAAGACGGGAGCTTCGGCTCCCGTTTTGCTTTTTTCAGCCGTGTTTTGCTCTCTGAGCGCGTTGCGCATGATAGACCGCCAATTTCGACCGCTTGTCCTCAGTCAAAATTTTGAAAGACCTTGGGTGGTCAGTGGCGGGTCGCGACCTCTATAATCGGGCGGATTTCTACCTGGGTCCGCGGCATAGCGTCGCGCTGATATCGCATCAGCGCGTGTTGTGCAATTCAACTTTGCGCTAGACCGCGAGGCTCGTAAAAAAGCATTCAAAATCAGTGGTTAGGCGAACCGATGATCAATATAAAACGTGGGCTAGATCTGCCCATTGCAGGTGCGCCGGCGCAGCGTATCGAGGCCGGCAGGCCTGTGCGAAGCGTCGCCGTAATAGGGTTTGACTACCCTGGCATGAAGCCGACCATGGACGTGCAGGTTGGTGATCGCGTCAAGCTGGGGCAGGTGCTGTTTTCGGACAAGAAGACACCGGGCGTGTCCTTCACCGCACCTGGTGCTGGCGTGGTCAGTGCCATTCACCGGGGCGAGAAGCGTGTTCTGCAGTCGGTGGTCATCGACCTCGAAGGCTCCGAGGAGCTGACGTTCAACCAGTACGGCGACGCAGAGCTGGGGAATTTGAGCGATGCCCAGGTTCGCGAGAATCTGCAGCAGTCCGGCCTCTGGGTGGCCCTGCGCACCCGGCCGTACAGCAAGGTCCCCGCTGTCGATGCGGTCCCTCATTCGATTTTCGTGACCGCGATCGATACCCACCCGCTGGCGGCCGACCCGGCTGTGGTCATTGCTGAACGCAGTGCCGAATTCGAGGCCGGGCTCAAGGTGCTGGCGCGTCTGGGCAAGGTCTTTCTCTGCAAGGCCGAAGATGCTTCCATCCCAGGTCAGCAACTGGCCAATGTCCAGACCGAGAGTTTCGCCGGCCCTCACCCTGCCGGACTGGCCGGAACGCACATCCACTTTCTCGACCCGGTCAGTGCCAGCAAGAGCGTATGGTCCATTGGTTATCAGGACGTCATCGCCATTGGCGCGCTGTTCACTACCGGCCGACTGTCGGTAGAGCGCGTGATTTCGCTCGCCGGCCCGGTGGTGGAAAAGCCGCGTCTGATTCGCGCGCGTCTGGGCGCCAACCTCGATGAGCTGACGGCTGGGGAACTCCAGCCGGGCGTGAACCGCGTGGTGTCTGGATCGGTATTGGGCGGCCGCACCGCACATGGTGCCTTTGCTTTCCTCGGCCGTTACCACCAGCAAATTTCCTGTCTGCGCGAGGGCAAGGAGCGCGAGATGCTGCATTACCTGCGCGCCGGTTCCGACAAGCATTCGATCCTCAACATCTATATCTCCAAGCTGATGGGCGGCAAGAAGTTCGCGTTCTCCACGTCGACCAACGGTAGCCCGCGCGCCATGGTGCCGGTGGGCAACTATGAGGAGGTCATGCCGCTCGACATTCTGCCAACCCAGCTGCTGCGGTCGCTGATCGTCGGCGACACCGAGGTGGCTCAGAAACTCGGGTGCCTGGAGCTCGACGAAGAGGATCTGGCGCTGTGCACCTATGTCTGTGCCGGCAAATATGAATACGGCCCGATCCTGCGGGACAATCTGACCCGCATCGAGAAGGAGGGTTAAGGCATGGGCATTCGCGCATTCCTCGACAAGATCGAGCATCACTTCGAAAAGGGCGGCAAATACGAGAAGTGGTACGCACTGTACGAAGCGGCCGATACCTTTCTCTACCGTCCTGGCAGCGTAACCAAGACCACCGCCCACGTGCGCGACGGCATCGACCTCAAGCGGATGATGATCACCGTCTGGCTCTGCACCTTCCCGGCGATGTTCTTCGGCATGTGGAACACCGGCTATCAGGCCAACCTGATCTACGCCCAGAACCCCGATCTGCTGACACAACAGGCCGGCTGGCATATGGCGCTAATCAGCGCGCTCGCGGGTTTCGACCCCAACAGCCTGTGGGATAACTTCATCCAGGGTGCCGCCTATTTCCTCCCGGTGTATGCGGTCACCTTCATCGTTGGCGGATTCTGGGAAGTGCTGTTCGCGTCGATCCGCAAGCACGAGGTAAACGAAGGCTTCTTCGTGACCTCGGTGCTGTTCGCCTTGACGCTGCCGCCGAGCATCCCGTTGTGGCAGGTCGCCTTGGGCATCAGCTTCGGTATCGTGATCGGCAAGGAGATCTTCGGCGGTACCGGGAAGAACTTCCTCAACCCCGCTCTAACCGGGCGAGCGTTCCTGTTCTTCGCCTATCCGGCGCAGATGTCGGGTGATGAGGTCTGGACCGCCGTCGATGGTTTTGCTGGCGCCACGGCCCTGAGCCTGAGTTTTGCAGGCGGCATTGAAAACGTCGTCGAAAGCGGGATCTCCTGGATGGACGCCTTCGTCGGAACCATTCACGGTTCGATCGGTGAAACCAGCACGCTGGCAATCTTCATCGGCGGTGCAGTATTGCTGGCCACCAAGATCGCCTCGATGCGCATCGTCGCCGGCACGATGATCGGCCTGATCGCGATCAGCACACTGTTCAATCTGATCGGCTCCGATACCAACGCGATGTTCGCCATGCCTTGGTACTGGCACATGGTGGTCGGCGGGTTTGCCTTTGGCCTGATCTTCATGACCACCGACCCGGTGTCGGCGACCATGACCAATACCGGTAAATGGGTCTACGGCATTCTCATCGGTGTGATGGTGGTGCTGATCCGTGTAGTCAACCCGGCCTTCCCGGAGGGCATGATGCTGGCGATTCTGTTCGCCAACCTCTGTGCACCCTTGATTGACCATTTTGTCATCCAGGCCAATATCAAGCGGAGGCTGGCACGCAATGTCTAGTCAAAAAGAATCCACTGCCCGCACGTTGGTGGTGGCCCTGTTGGTCTGTCTGGTGTGCTCGGTCTTCGTCGCTGGCGCAGCGGTAGCGCTTCGCCCGACCCAGTTGGAAAACCGCCAGCTGGACAAGCAACGCAGCATCCTGGCCATCGCCGGCCTCGGTGAGGTAGGCATGTCGGCCAATCAGGTAAAGACCTTGTACGGCGAGCGAATCGTCGCGCGTCTGGTTGATCTGGAAACCGGCAAGTTCAGCGACGAATTCGACCCGAACAGCTTCGACCCCCTGGTCGCAGCGAAGGACCCTGAACTGTCCCAGGCCCTGCCGGGCGAAGAGGACATCGCTTCGATCAAGCGGCGCGAGCGTTACAGCGTCGTCTATATCGTGGAGGAGAACGGTGAGCTCGATACGCTGATCATGCCGGTCCGTGGTTACGGACTCTGGTCGACGCTGTATGGCTTCATCGCGGTCAAGGGCGACCTCAACACTGTCGAAGGCCTGGGTTTCTACCAGCATGGCGAGACCCCGGGTCTCGGCGGCGAGGTCGATAATCCCAAATGGCGTAGCCAGTGGCAGGGCAAGGAGCTCTTCAACGACGACGGCAACCTGGCCATTCAAGTGGTCAAGGGCGGCGTCGATCCGCAAAGTCCGCGAGCCGACCATCAGGTCGATGCTCTGGCCGGCGCAACCCTGACCAGTAACGGTGTGAACAATCTGTTGCGCTTCTGGTTGGGCGAAGACGGCTTCGGTCCATTTATCGCTCATCTGCGCGATGGGGAGGCTTGATCATGTCGCAACCCACAATCAAGGAAGTCCTGTTCAATCCGGTCTTCAACAACAACCCCATCGGCCTGCAGATCCTCGGGATCTGCTCGGCCCTGGCGGTCACCTCCAACCTCAAGACGGCGTTGGTCATGTCGGTCGCGCTGACCTTGGTGGTGGCGTTTTCCAACCTCTTCATTTCGCTGATCCGCAGCCAGATCCCCGGTTCGATCCGCATGATCGTGCAGATGGTGATCATCGCTTCGCTGGTGATCCTCGTCGACCAGGTGCTGAAAGCCTATGCCTTCAGTCTGTCCAAACAGCTGTCGGTGTTCGTCGGCCTGATCATCACGAACTGCATCGTGATGGGGCGTGCCGAAGCCTTTGCCATGCAGAACCCGCCCATGCTGTCGTTCTTCGACGGGTTGGGTAACGGCCTGGGCTACAGCGCCATGTTGATCGCCCTCGGGATCATCCGCGAGCTGTTCGGGGCCGGTAAGCTGATGGGTTACACCATCCTTCCCGTGGTCAACGACGGTGGCTGGTACCTGCCCAACGGCATGATGCTGCTGCCGCCTTCGGCGTTCTTCCTTATCGGCCTGTTTATCTGGGGCATCCGTAGCTGGAAGAAGGAACAGATCGAGAAGCCGTCCTTCAAGATGGCCCCGCAAGTCTCGAACAAGGAGGCTTATTAATGGAGCATTACATCAGCCTATTCGTCCGCGCCGTGTTCATCGAGAACATGGCCCTGGCGTTCTTCCTTGGCATGTGTACCTTCATCGCGATTTCCAAGAAGGTGGAAACGGCGATTGGATTGGGCATCGCGGTCATCGTGGTGCAGACCATCACGGTGCCGGCCAATAACCTGATCTACACCTACCTGCTCAAGGCCGGCGCGCTGTCCTGGGCCGGCCTGCCGGAAGTCGACCTGAGCTTTCTCGGTTTGTTGAGCTACATCGGTGTGATTGCGGCGATCGTGCAGATCCTCGAGATGACGCTCGACAAGTACGTACCCAGCCTCTACAACGCGCTGGGTGTGTTCCTGCCGTTGATCACCGTGAACTGCGCCATCATGGGTGGCACGCTGTTCATGGTCGAGCGGGACTACAATCTGGCGGAAAGTACCGTATACGGCGTTGGCTCCGGCCTCTCCTGGGCCTTGGCTATTGCACTGCTTGCCGGCATTCGCGAGAAACTCAAGTACAGCGATGTACCGGATGGTCTGCAGGGGCTTGGGATCACCTTCATCACCATCGGACTGATGTCGCTGGGCTTCATGTCTTTCTCTGGCGTACAGCTGTAAGGACGGGATGAACTGATGAGTTACGAAATTTTCCTCGCCATCGGCATGTTCACCGCCATCGTGCTTGCGCTGGTGGTGATCATCCTCGCGGCGCGCGCCAAGCTGGTATCGAGTGGCGACGTCAACATCGAGATCAACGGCGAACGCACCATTACCGTTCCGGCCGGCGGCAAACTGTTGCAGACGCTGGCTGCGAACAACATCTTCCTCTCATCCGCTTGCGGTGGCGGCGGCACCTGCGCGCAGTGCAAGTGCATCGTCGAGAGTGGCGGCGGCGAAATGCTGCCGACCGAGGAGTCGCACTTCACCCGTCGTGAGGCCGGTGAGGGATGGCGTCTGTCCTGCCAGACCCCGGTCAAGGCGGACATGAAGATCGAGGTCCCGGAAGAAGTCTTCGGCGTGAAGAAGTGGGAGTGCACGGTGGAGTCCAATCCCAACGTGGCCACCTTCATCAAGGAGCTGACGCTTCGCCTGCCGGAAGGCGAG
Organism: Stutzerimonas marianensis; assembly: GCF_022810315.1. Lineage (NCBI taxonomy): Bacteria > Pseudomonadati > Pseudomonadota > Gammaproteobacteria > Pseudomonadales > Pseudomonadaceae > Stutzerimonas > Stutzerimonas marianensis. Next base: position 47,957 of record NZ_JALGRD010000007.1, read on the forward strand.
AACGTCGATTTCCGCGCGGGTGGCTATGTCCAGTTGGAGTGCCCGCCGCACACTGTGAAATACAAGGATTTCGACATCCAGCCTGAATTCCGTGGCGACTGGGACAAGTTCGACCTCTGGAAGTACGTGTCCAAGGTCGACGAGACCACGATCCGCGCCTACTCGATGGCCAACTATCCGGAAGAGAAGGGCATCGTGAAGTTCAATATTCGCGTGGCCTCTCCGCCCCCCGGCCGTGACGACCTGCCGCCGGGCAAGATGTCTTCCTGGGTATTCAGCCTCAAGCCGGGCGACAAGGTGACAGTCTATGGGCCTTTCGGTGAGTTCTTCGCCAAGGATACCGATGCGGAGATGGTGTTCATCGGCGGCGGCGCCGGCATGGCCCCGATGCGCTCCCACATCTTCGATCAGCTCAAGCGGCTGAAGTCCAAGCGCAAGATGAGCTTCTGGTACGGCGCGCGTTCCATGCGCGAAGCCTTCTACGTCGAGGAATACGATCAGCTGCAGGCCGAGAACGAGAACTTCAAGTGGCACTTGGCGCTGTCCGATCCGCTGCCCGAAGACAATTGGGAAGGCCCGACCGGCTTCATCCACAACGTGTTGTACGAGAACTACCTCAAGGACCATCCGGCCCCCGAGGATTGCGAGTTCTATATGTGCGGCCCGCCCATGATGAACGCCTCGGTGATCAAGATGCTCACCGAGCTTGGCGTCGAACCGGAAAACATCCTGCTTGACGACTTCGGCGGATAGCATGGTTCGGGCGTCACTACGGCCCGTCATCGTTGTCGCTCTGGCGGCAGCCCTGACGGGCTGTCTTTTTCAGGACAAGCTCGAGACGTTCGCCGGCCCGACCATGGGCAGCACCTACACGGTCAAGTACGTTGCACATGCGGACGTTCCCGCAAAGGAGCAGCTGCAGCGCGAGATCGAGACGATACTGGCTGATATCGATCAGCAGATGTCGACCTACCGGTCCGATTCGGATATCGAGGTTTTCAACGCACTGCCGGCCGGCTCATGCAAATCGATGCCCGCCGGGATACTGGAACTGGTCGAGGCCGGGCAGCGACTGTCGGATGACAGTGACGGGGCATTCGACCTGACCGTCGAGCCGCTGCTCAATCTCTGGGGCTTCGGCCCACAGGGCCGCGGCGAGGTGGTACCTACCGCTGAGCAGATTGCCGATACCATGCAGCGGGTCGGGCAGCGCCATCTGCGAATCGATGGCGAGCAGCTGTGCAAGGACGCGGCAGTCGAAGTGGACTTCAACAGCATCGCCGCCGGTTACGCGGTCGACAAGGTTTCGGCCCGCCTCGAAGCCGCGGGTGTACAGAGCTACCTGGTCGAGATCACCGGGGAGCTGCGCGCAGAAGGGCGCAAGCCGGACGGTTCCGCCTGGCGCGTGGCCATCGAGGCACCCAGGGACAATGAGCGCGTGGCTCAGCGGATCATCGAGCTGGACGGATTAGGCGTCTCCACGTCCGGTGATTACCGCAATTATTTCGAGCGTGACGGCAAGCGCTACTCCCATACACTCGACCCGCTGACCGGGGCGCCGATCGAGCATCGTCTGGCCGCCGTGACGGTAGTGGATAAATCGACCTTGAGGGCAGACGGGTTGTCTACCCTGCTCATGGTGCTCGGGCCCGAACGGGGTCTGGCCTATGCCACGCAACGGGATATCGCAGCGTTCTTCGTGATTCACGAGGGGCAAGAATTCATCAGCAAGAGCACCGAGGCTTTCGATGAGCTCTTCGGTGCGGGAGCAGAGCAATGACCTGGTTATTGGTATTCGTCATCATGCTGCTGGTCGTCTTTGGTATGGCTATTGGCGTGATCATGGGGCGCAAGCCCATTGCAGGGTCCTGCGGTGGTATCGCCAACCTCGGCATCGAGAAGGAATGCTCGATTTGCGGAGGCAGCCGCGAGAAGTGCGAAGAAGTGAACGAGCAGGCGAAGCAGGGCGCAAAAGCTGATCTCGCGTACGACGCGACCAGACGCTAAGCCAAGGGCGACTCATAAGCTCATACCGGCGCTGAACCGGATCGATTCAGCGTTCAGCGGCTGGTTGAGGCAACCCGCATGCAGGCGTTGCCTGAGACAGTCGATTTTTGTTAGCTGCGGCGGGGGGTGCCTGTCGCTTCAGGGGTGAATATGGCGGTTTACAACTACGATGTGGTGATACTGGGTTCAGGTCCTGCCGGAGAGGGCGCCGCGATGAATGCGGTCAAGGCAGGGCGCAAGGTAGCGGTTGTCGACAGCCGGCCCCATGTGGGGGGCAACTCCACCCATCTTGGGACCATCCCTTCGAAAGCGCTGCGCCACTCGGTGCGGCAGATCATGCAGTACAACAACAATCCGTTGTTCCGCCAGATTGGTGAGCCGCGCTGGTTCTCCTTCCCAGATGTACTCAAGAGTGCCGAAAGCGTGATCGCCAAGCAGGTGACCTCGCGTACGGGCTACTACGCACGCAATCGAATCGACCTGTTCTTCGGAACGGCTAGCTTCTCCGACGAGCAGACCGTCGAGGTCGTCAGCGTCAATGGCATGGTCGAGAAACTGGTGGCCAACCAGTTCATCATCGCGACGGGTTCGCGCCCCTATCGGCCGTCCGACATCGACTTTTCGCACCCGCGCATCTATGACAGCGACACCATCCTGACCCTGAGCCACACGCCCCGTCGGCTGATCATTTACGGAGCGGGCGTAATTGGTTCTGAATATGCGTCGATTTTCAGTGGTCTTGGCGTACTGGTCGATCTGATCGACAACCGCGACCAGTTGCTGAGCTTTCTCGATGACGAAATTTCCGATGCGCTCAGCTATCACCTGCGCAACAACAACGTGTTGATTCGCCATCGCGAGGAGTACGAGCGCGTCGAAGGCGTCGACAACGGGGTCATCCTGCACCTGAAGTCCGGCAAGAAGATCAAGGCGGATGCCTTCCTCTGGTGCAATGGGCGTACCGGCAACACGGACAAGCTCGCGCTGGAAAACATCGGGCTGAAGGTCAACAGCCGTGGGCAGGTTCAGGTCGACGAGCACTACCGCACCGAGGTTGGCAATATCTATGCTGCCGGTGATGTGATCGGTTGGCCGTCGCTGGCGAGCGCAGCTTATGACCAGGGCCGTTCGGCGGCCGGCAGCATTGTCGACAACGACAGCTGGCGCTTCGTGGACGACGTCCCAACCGGGATTTACACCATTCCCGAGATCAGCTCGATCGGAAAGAACGAGCGTGAGCTCACCGAGGCCAAGATCCCGTACGAAGTCGGCAAGGCGTTTTTCAAGAGCATGGCTCGCGCGCAGATTTCGGCCGAACCGGTCGGGATGCTGAAGATACTCTTCCATCGCGAGACCCTGGCGGTCCTGGGCGTGCATTGCTTCGGTTACCAGGCTTCGGAAATCGTGCATATCGGCCAGGCCATCATGAACCAGCCCGGCGAAGCCAATACCATCAAGTACTTCATCAACACGACGTTCAACTACCCGACGATGGCGGAGGCCTATCGCGTCGCGGCGTTCGACGGACTCAACCGGCTTTTTTGAGCGGCTCCGACCGGTGGCCTGAGCCGGTCGGAGAGGATTCCCGGACGTGGCGTTGGCCCAATCGGGAAAGTTTCTAGCTCAGGTACAGGGGCCGCCGCGAGGCGGCCCGCTTCTTTCAGCCCCTGCTGCGCAGGGTGCTGACGGCCAGGCCCGGGAAGTCGGTGATCAGGCTGTCTACGCCGAAGTCGGCCAACCGGCGCATGAGCGCAGGCTCATTCACGGTCCACACCGACACATGCAACCCTTGCTGTTGCGCCTTCGCGATCCGTTCGGGGGTGCATAGCGTCCATTTCAGGACGAGGTAGTCGCATCCATATTGCTGCGCAACCTTGATGGGGTCGAGCCAGGCATATTCGGCCACCAGCCCGCACGACAGCTCCGGCGTCAGCCGCTTGAGCGCGCGCAAGACCTCCCGTGACCCGGACGTGACGGTGATACGGTCGAGCAAGCCGTGCTGCTCGGCGAGAGCCTTGATCGCCTGCACGGAACGTGCGGCACGTACGCGAGAGGCGCTTTTGACTTCGAGTTGCCAGTGTTCGAAGTCACATCGTTCGAACAGCTCAGCCAGACGGGGGATGGGGCAGGGCTGTTTCCATCCCGGTCCACCATGGCGTGCATCCAGGCGCACCAGATCTTCGGCTTCTTGCTCGACGACCTTGCCCCGGCGCCCCGTGGTGCGCTTGAGGGTCGGGTCGTGTATGACCATCAGCTCGCCGTCCTTTGACAAGTGAAGGTCCAGCTCGCAACGGCGAACCCCGTGCGCAAGGCATTGTTGGAAACTGGTCAGGGTATTTTCGGGCGCTTCGCCCTTGGCGCCTCGGTGGCCGTAGATGAGTGTCACAGTGGTCTTTCTCGCTGTGCTAGGGGACCTGTCCCGCGACTGCGGGTTGACGGTGTCGAACGCTGTTGATGACCCGGTTGCCCTCGAAGTAGACCGAGAACTCGCGGTAATCCCAGCGCGTGATGGGCGGTTGACCCACCGGTGGATGCTCCTCGTCCGCCAGGCCGAAACGGTCCAGAACGCGATTCTTCGAATCGCCGCGGTCCGGCAGCTCGATGCTGGGCGAACCCTGCTGACCGACTGGAATCCGGATGACCTCGGCGCTGGCGGGTGCGCAGAGCAGCAGGGTGATCAACGAGAAGAGGAGGTGGCGCATATCAGGTTCCTTGCAGTGATTCGCGGGCCAGGCGCCGTTGCGTCGCCTGTTTCTGCAGGATATGGCGTGCCAGCAATTGCCGCTGTGCATCAGTCAGCGCTTCGAAGGATGTACCGATGCTGAAGCCCCCGTCAGGCAGAGGCTGGCAGCTGGCGATGCGTGCCCAGAGCAGCATCCCGAGGCCTTGCGGCATCAGCATCATCTTCAAGCGCCAGGTCGAGCCTTCATCAAGCGACTGGTCATGAACGAAGCTGACACCGCCTTCCGACAGGACCACCTCGCGCGTCGCGCCTAGGTCCTTCAAAAAGGTCTGCGCCAGCGCCTGGCCGAGCAGGTCGATGCGCTTGTTCTGTACCTTGAGGTAGCTGGCCAGGGTACGGTTACGCTCGCCGATCTGGCGGAGCAGGTGCTGGGCCTCGAACTCCATTTGATTGAGTTCGGCGAGCAGGTCGAAGAGTTTCTCCGATCCATCCTTGCTGGCAGGGGCGTTAGGGGTGGTTTCGTCCGGAGGCAGGATTTCCAGTGCGATGACGTCCTCGATGCGATAGTATTCGCGTCGGTCTTCGATGTCTTCTGTAGGCATGTCGATCCCTGGGCTGCAGTGTTGGCTTGAGTGTATCAGGCCGCCTGGCCGCGTCATTCAGCTTGTTTCCGCCAGCGAAAGCGAACCCATCGATTTATGTTCAGACCGCTGTCCGTGTATATCGGGGCACGTTACACACGCGCCAGACGTCGCAGCCTCTTCGTTTCGTTCATTTCCTTCACATCCATGATCGGATTGGCGCTCGGTGTGCTGGTCATGATTGTCGTGCTGTCGGTGATGAACGGCTTCGATCATGAAATGCGCACCCGTGTGCTGGGCATGGTTCCGCATGCAACGGTCGAAAGTCCGGTGCCCATCGACGACTGGCGCGCTGTCGGCGAACGCCTTGTCGCTCACCCTCAGGTTGAAGCGGTCGCCCCTTTCATCCAGATGCAGGGACTGCTGACCAATCGCGGCCGGGTAAGCAAGACCTTGATCAATGCGGTCGATCCGGCAATGGAATCGCAGGTGTCGATCATCGGGCAATTTTTCCGCGAAGGGTCGCTCGAATCGCTCAAGCCAGGTGAGTTCGGCATCGTCCTGGGCGACAGCGCGGCCCAGAAACTTGGCGTTGGAGTCGGTGACAAGGTTACCTTCGTCGCACCGGAAGTCACGGTGACACCTGCGGGCGTCTTTCCGCGGATGAAGCGTTTTACCGTTCAGGGCATCTTCCATGTAGGGGCGGGGGAGATCGATGGCCACGTCGCCATGGCCAACATTTCCGATCTCGCACGGCTGCACCGCTGGCGCCCCGACCAGGTCCAGGGGCTGCGTCTGCGTTTCACTGACCTCTTTCAGGCGCCGCGCATTGCCTGGGAGCTGGCTGGCAACCTGGGCGACGATTTCTACTCGCGCGACTGGACCCGTACTCACGGCAACCTGTATCAGGCCATTCGCATGGAAAAGGCGATGATTGGGCTGTTGCTGCTGCTGATCGTCGCGGTCGCCGCCTTCAACATCATTTCGACACTGGTGATGGTCGTGACCGACAAGCGCGGCGACATCGCCATCCTGCGTACGCTTGGCGCCACACCGCGGCAGATCATGGCGATCTTCATGGTGCAGGGCACCGTGATCGGCGTCGTCGGAACGCTGGTCGGCGCCGTGCTTGGGATTGTCGCAGCGCTTAATGTCAGTGCCTGGATTTCCGCACTGGAGAAGCTGATCGGGCATAAATTCCTGAGTGCGGACGTCTATTTCATCGACTACCTGCCGTCTCGGCTGATGACGGCGGACGTCGTCCAGGTCTGCGTGGCGGCATTGGTCCTGAGTTTTCTCGCCACCCTGTACCCGGCCTGGCGCGCGGCGCGTACCCAGCCAGCCGAGGCACTACGTTATGAGTGAACGGGTTATGAATGAATGGTCACCTGACCAGGCGGTTCTGAGCTGCCGCAACCTCGGCAAGCGATACGAGCAGGGGCCCGAATCGGTCAGTGTGCTGGCCGGCCTGCAGCTGGAGCTCTATCCCGGGCAGCGAGTCGCCATCGTTGGCACCTCCGGTTCGGGCAAGAGCACCTTGCTCAATCTGCTGGGCGGCCTCGATACGCCGAGTGAGGGAAGTGTCTGGTTGGCCGGGGAAGAACTCTCGGCCCTGAGCGAAAAAGACCGCGGGCTGCTGCGAAATCGTGCGCTGGGCTTCGTCTATCAGTTCCATCACCTGTTGCCTGAGTTCACCGCGCTGGAAAACGTTTGCATGCCTCTGTTGATCGGCAAGGTGTCGATCCCCGAGGCACGCACCCGCGCACGTGACCTGCTTACCCGTGTCGGCCTGGGTCACCGGCTCGCTCATAAACCGTCCGAACTGTCTGGCGGCGAGCGCCAACGTGTCGCCATTGCGCGTGCGCTGGCCAACCAGCCGGCGCTGGTCCTGCTGGACGAGCCCACTGGCAATCTCGACCACCACACCGCCCAGGGTATCCAGGACCTGATGCTTGAGCTCAGCACGTCGCTGCGTACCGCCTTTCTTGTCGTGACGCACGATCCGCAGCTTGCCGGGCAGATGGACAAGGTGCTGCGCCTCGAAGACGGCCGCTTGGTGGAGGCCTGATGTTCAGACCCTTGAGCATCTTCATTGGCAGCCGCTACACGCGGGCCAAGCGCCGTAACCACTTCATATCCTTTATCTCGCTGACGTCGATGATCGGACTGGCGCTGGGCGTGCTGGCAATGATCATGGTCTTGTCGGTCATGAACGGCTTCCAGCGGGAGATGAGCAACCGAATCCTTGGAATGGTGCCGCATGCGGTGATCACCGGTGCGGGCCAGCCACTGAATGACTGGCAAGCGGTAGCCAAGCAGCTCGACGGGCATCCGCAGGTGCTAGGAACGGCGCCGGTCACGCAGCTTGAGGGCATGCTGTCGTTCAAAGGCAACATGCAGCCGATCGAGATCAACGGTGTCGATCCCGAGGCTGAAGGCGAGGTGTCGATTCTCGGTTCAAGGATGATTGGTGGTCGTCTGGAGGACCTGCGCGCGGGCGAGTCGGGGGTCATCCTCGGCTTGATGACCGCGCGGCGTTTCGGGCTGCGGATCGGCGACAAGCTCACCCTCATCGTGCCGGAACTCAGCGATGCGCCCGGTGGGGTCACGCCCCGCATGCAGCGGCTGAACGTCGTGGGCGTGTTCAAGGTGGGTGCCGAGCTGGATGGCAGCTTGGCCATGATCCATCGCGCTGATGCGGCACGTATCCAGAAGTGGGATCCCGAGCAGGTCGAGGGTGTCAGGGTGCGTTTGGCCGATCTCTACCAGGCGCCCATGGTGGCGAGCGAACTGGCAACGACGATGGGCGAGGGATATCGCGCCCGTGACTGGTCGATGACCCAGGGCAGTCTGTTCAGTGCCATGAAGATGGAGAAGACCATGATCGGCCTGCTGTTACTGCTGATCGTCGCCGTCGCGGCCTTCAACATCATCGCGACGCTGATCATGGTGGTGGCTGACAAGCGCGCCGATATCGCGATTCTGCGGACCTTGGGTGCGACGCCGCGTCAGATCATGACGATCTTCATGGTGCAGGGCAGCATCATCGGCTTGACCGGGACGCTCATCGGCATGGTGCTCGGGGTGTTCGGCGCACTCAATGTCAGCGCCTTGGTCGGTTGGCTGGAGCGGGTGACGGGGCAGCACATCTTCAGCTCGGATGTGTATTTCATCAATACGCTACCGTCGGAGCTTCGCCTGGAAGATGTCCTGCTGGTCACGCTGGCGGCCCTGGTGCTCAGCTTTCTGGCGACGCTTTACCCAGCCTGGCGCGCCGCTCAGACCCAGCCGGCCGAGGCCTTGCGCTACGAATAGACCTAGCGTCGTGACTGTTGGCGCTTGCGCCAGTTGCGCGCCACCCACCAGCGCCAGTAAGCCTGGGTCGCGACGTAGCCGAATATCGATACCCCCACCGCGACGACCAGCGATCCGAGAAATAGCGGCTGCCAGTGGCTCTCGAGCATCTGCGTCACCCAGGCGAGGCTGAGCTCCATCGGCATGGGCGAGACAGGCGTGTCCATCAGCCAGGCGCCTACTTTGTAGTTGCAGTAAAACACCGGTGGCATGGTCAAGGGGTTGGTCAGCCATACCAAGCCAACGGCAATGGGCAGATTGGCCCGTGCCGGCACCGCGCAAAGCGCTGCAACAAGCATCTGCATCGGCATCGGGATCATGGCCCAGAACAGTCCGATCGCCATTGCGCGGGCGACCGAGTGGCGGTTCAGATGCAGCAGGTTGGGGTCGTGTATCAGCGTGCCGAGAAAGCGCAGGGATTTGTTGGCCTTAATACGGTCCGGGTGCGGCATGTAGCGTTTGAAGAAACGACGCGGCATGAAGGTTCTCTGGCAGGCTGAGCGAGCGATTATGCCTGAAACGAGAAGGCCGGCTGGGCGCTCTTTTTGTAACAGCTGCTAATGTTCGCGGGCGACAGGAGGTCGCAGGCGGGCCGTGATGTGCCCGCTCAGGAAAGGAATCCGGGAGTTCTGATGGTTACAGCGCTGCTGGCGCTCGCAGCGGGCCTGCTATCGCTGCGATTCATGCCCCAGTTACCACCGCCATGGGTATGGGGCATTCTGCTGGTCGTCAGTGGGATCGTGTTGCGCACCCGTCTGTGGCCGCTTGCTTTTCTGTCTCTGGGGTTCGGCTGGGCTTGCCTGCAGGGGCATTGGGCACTTCAGGATCGCTTGCCACTGGAGCTCGACGGCCGGACGTTCTGGCTGGAGGGGCAGGTGCAGGGGTTGCCGAGCGTGCAAGGCAATGTCGTCCGCTTCGAGCTCGTCGACATCAGTTCCCGACACGCCGGGCTGCCCTCGCAGATCCGGCTTGCATGGTACGGCGGGCCGCAGGTTCGCGCCGGTGAGCGATGGCGGGTTGCGGCAAAGCTCAAACGCCCGCGAGGGCTGGTCAGTCCTCACACCTTTGATTACGAAGCCTGGCTGCTTTCACATCGGGTCGGTGCGAGTGGCACGGTCAAGGCCGGAGAGCTTCGCTCCCCGGCGCCCGCCGGTAGCGGATGGCGAGATCGACTTCGGGGGCGGCTGCTGGACGTGTCGGCGCAAGGCCGCTCAGGTGCCGTTGCCGCGCTGGTCGTTGGCGATGACAGCGGACTATCGCCAGCCGACTGGCAAGTCCTGCAGGCGACAGGCACCGTGCATCTGATGGTTATTTCCGGGCAGCATGTCGGCATGCTGGCCGGCTTGCTCTATGGCCTGGTCGCGTTGGCGGCCAGGTGGGGGCTGTGGCCATCACGCCTGCCCTGGCTGCCCTGGGCCTGTACCCTGGCTGGCGGCGGGGCCTTGGCCTATGGCTGGCTGGCCGGCTTCGAAGTGCCGGTACAGCGTGCCTGCATGATGGTGGTGCTGGTATTGGTCTGGCGTTTGCGCTTTCGCCATCTCGGTGTCTGGCTGCCGGTGCTGGTCGCCCTGGATGTCGTGCTCATTTACGACCCTCTGGTCGCGCTGCAATCCGGGTTCTGGTTGTCCTTTCTGGCCGTGGCGATGCTCGCTTTCGTGTTCCGTGGGCGACTGGGAGTGCTGCGGTGGTGGCGGACGCTTGGCCGAGCGCAGTGGAGTATGTCGCTGGGATTGCTGCCTGTACTTCTGGCACTCGGCTTGCCCATCAGCCTGACCGCACCCTTGGCGAATCTGATCGCTGTGCCGTTGGTGAGTGCGGTTATCGTCCCGCTGTCGCTGCTGGGTACCTTGCTGCTGGGTGTACCCCTGCTCGGCGAGACGGTGTTGTGGATCGCCGGCGGGCTTATCTCGATGTTGTTCGGATGCCTGGATGTGCTGGCGGCCTGGCAGCCGGCATGGCTGGCGCCGTCGATGCCATTGTGGGCCTGGGTGATGGTCTGGCTCGGTACCCTTGTCATCTTGCTGCCGGCTGGCATCCCCGGTCGCGCGTTGGGCTGGCTGCTACTCGCGCCTCTGTTGTTCCCGCCCATAGACAGGCCGGAGCCGGGGCAGGCCGAGGTCTGGGTGATGGACGTTGGGCAGGGGCTGTCCGTGCTGGTCCGCACCGCCGAACATGCGATGCTCTACGATGCGGGGCCCCGCTATGGCGACTTCGATATAGGTGAGCGTGTCGTGCACCCGGCGCTTCGTGGTCTGGGCATAGCCGGTCTGGACCTTCTGCTATTGAGCCATGCCGACAGCGACCACGCAGGTGGCGCGTTGGCCATCCAGCGTGGCCTCGAGCCGCTGCGGGTGGTCAGCGGCGAGCCGGATAGACTGCCAGCCGCGCTCGGCCCTGAGCCGTGTCGCTCCGGCCAACGCTGGGAGTGGGATGGCGTCCGTTTCGCCCTGTGGCGGTGGAATGAGGCGAAGGACGGCAATGGCGCATCTTGCGTGCTGCTCGTCGATGCAGGAGGCGAGCGGCTACTGTTGACCGGTGATATCGACGTAGCGGCTGAACAGGCACTGCTGGAGAGCGCCATGCCGATCAGGGCGAGGTGGCTGTTGCTACCGCATCACGGCAGCCGGAGCTCGTCCTCGGAGGCCTTCATCGAGGCGGTGGGCGCCCGTGATGCCCTCGTCTCGCGCAGCCTGCATAACGCTTTCGGTCATCCACACCCAGAGGTCGTCGAGCGACTGCGGCAGGCAGGCATAGGGATTCACGATACCGCGATTTCCGGCGCGCTGCGGCTGAGGCTCGGGCGCTTCGAACCGGTATCGGCATTACGCGACGAGCAGCGATTCTGGCGGGAAAAATGAGAACCCGGGCCGTCGGCGGGCTCTCGCCCCTATGCTAGAGTGGCGCCACTTTTTCGAGGGGGATTCGTCTCGTGTGGGAGCTGGTCAAAGCAGGTGGCTGGATTATGCTACCGATCATTCTCTGTTCCATTGCGGCCGCCGGCATTATCGCCGAACGCCTATGGACGCTGCGGCCCAGCCGCGTCACGCCTCCACATCTGCTAGGCCAGGTGTGGAAGTGGATCAAGGACAAGAAGTTGAGCAATCAGAAGCTCAAGGAGCTCCGGGCCGACTCACCGTTGGGCGAGATCCTGGCGGCCGGGCTGGCCAATTCCAAGCACGGCCGGGAGATCATGAAGGAGTGCATCGAGGAGGCCGCGGCCCGGGTGGTCCACAACCTGGAGCGCTACCTGAATGCCCTCGGCACCATTGCCGGGATTGCGCCCTTGCTGGGCCTGCTCGGCACGGTACTGGGCATGATCGAGATATTCAGTGCCTTCATGGGTTCGGGCATGGCCAATGCGCCGTTGCTGGCGTCCGGTATCTCCAAGGCGCTGATCACCACGGCCGCTGGCCTGATGGTCGGCATTCCGGCCCTGTTCTTCCATCGCTTCCTGCTTCGCCGCGTCGAGGAGCTGGTGGTTGGCATGGAGCAGGAAGCCATCAAGCTGGTCGAAGTCGTGCAGGGTGACCGTGACGTCGATCTGGGCGAGGGCAAAGCGTGAAATTTCGACGCAAGGCGCGGGACAACGTCGATATCGGACTGGCCCCCCTGATCGACGTTGTCTTCATTTTGCTGCTGTTCTTCGTGGTCACCACGACCTTTACACGCGAGACGCAACTGAAGGTCGATCTGCCGGAGGCTGCCAGTGGCACGCCGCCGGAGCAGGCCGAGAAGAAACAACTCGAGGTTGTCATCGACGTCGACGGCACCTTCTCGCTCAACGGCAAAGCTTTGATCAAGCATGATCTGAATACGCTCATGGCCGCCCTGGCCAAAGAGTCGGCAGGCGACACCAGCCTGCCCATGATCATCAGCGCGGACGGCAAGAGCCCCCATCAGGCCGTCATTACCGCGATGGATGCCGCTGGCAAGCTGGGCTTCGCCCACCTGCGCATCACGACCGTCGAGGCACAGCCGGAGCCCTGATGACCTTCGTCGAGCGGCTCCAGCGAGCCTGGTACCACGGCCATCCCGCGCTCTCGCTGCTTCGGCCGCTCGAGGTCCTGTATCGCCAGGTGGTAAGCGTTCGACGACAGCGCTTTCTGGCAGGTGCCAGCGAGAGTTATCGGGCGCCAGTACCGCTTATCGTCGTCGGCAACGTCACGGTTGGAGGTACCGGCAAAACTCCCTTGATCCTGTGGCTGATCGAGCATTGCCGAAGCCGAGGTTTGCGGGTCGGTGTTGTCAGTCGCGGTTACGGGGCCAAGCCGCCATCGCTGCCCTGGCGCGTGGGGGCAGAGCAGACCGCCGAGCAAGCCGGTGACGAGCCCTTGCTGATCGTTCAGCGCACTGGCGTGCCGCTGGTCATCGACCCTGATCGTGCGCGGGCCGTGCAGTATTTGTTGGCCAGCGAGACGCTCGACCTTGTGTTGTCCGATGACGGGCTTCAACACTATCGACTCGCCCGGGACCTCGAGCTGGTCCTGATCGATGCCGCGCGCGGGCTTGGAAACGGACGTTGTCTGCCGGCTGGCCCGCTGCGCGAACCGGCCGAGCGCCTGCAGAGTGTCGATGCGGTGCTGCTCAATGGTGCGATGGCGGACACGATGCAAGGCTATGCGTTTTCGTTGGAGCCTTCGTGTCTTGTCGAGCTGGCTTCTTCAGCGCGGCTGCCGCTCGACCACTTTCCCGCTGGCCAATCGATGCACGCCGTTGCCGGGATCGGTAATCCGGAGCGTTTCTTCGCTACGCTCGAGGCGCTACACTGGCGACCGATTCCGCATCCGTTCGCCGATCACGCCCATTACAGTCTCGAGCAACTGACATTCAGTCCTTCGCTCCCGTTGGTGATGACCGAGAAGGACGCGGTCAAATGCCGGGCATTCGCGCCTTCCGGCTGGTGCTATCTGCAGGTGCGGGCCAAGCCCTCTTCCGCCTTCGTCGCCTGGTTTGATACGCAGTTGGATCGGTTGTTGCCCGATCAATCATAAGCCGCTTGCCTGCCTTGCAGTCGGCGGCTTTCAAGGACTGCGCATGGACACCAAACTTCTCGATATTCTCGCCTGCCCGCTCTGCAAGGGTCCCCTGAAGCTCGCCGACGACAAGTCGGAATTGATTTGCAAGGCCGACGGCCTCGCCTTTCCTGTGCGGGATGGCATTCCCGTCATGCTCGAGGGTGAAGCGCGGACGCTGGATGTCGATGAGCGTCTGGACAAATGAGCACCGCTTTTACTGTCGTTATTCCGGCACGCTATGCCTCGAGCCGTCTGCCTGGTAAGCCGCTACAGGACATCGCTGGCAAGCCGATGATTCGCCACGTCTGGGAGCGGGCTTGCCGAAGCGCCGCGCAGCGCGTCGTCGTCGCCACCGATGACGAGCGGATCCTGAAGGCGTGCCAGGACTTTGGTGCCGATGCGGTGCTGACCCATGTCGAGCACAACTCCGGAACCGACCGTCTGGCAGAGGTGGCACACGCGCTGCGGCTATCGAGCGATGCGATTGTCGTGAACGTCCAGGGTGATGAACCCTTGATACCACCCGCCGTTATCAATCAGGTGGCCGGAAATCTTGCCGCTCACCCCGAGGCGGCGATCGCAACCTTGGCCGAGCCTCTCGAGCAGGTCGAGGCGTTGTTCAATCCAAATGTGGTCAAGGTGTTAACCGATATCAACGGGTTCGCATTGACGTTCAGCCGCGCGCCGTTGCCTTGGGCCCGTGACGAGTTCGGCAATGAGCCTTCGGCGCTACCGGCTGGTGTGCCGTATCGTCGTCACATCGGCATCTATGCCTACCGGGCGGGTTTTCTCGCCGACTTCGTGGCATGGGGGCCGTGCTGGCTGGAAAATACCGAGTGCCTAGAGCAGCTCCGCGCGCTTTGGCATGGCAAGCGTATCCATGTCGATGACGCGGTCGAGCCGCCGCCGGCGGGTGTGGATACGCCGGAAGACCTCGTACGCGTCCGCGGGCTGCTTGGGGCGCCGGCGTGAGGATACTCTTCGTTTGCATGGGAAATATCTGCCGCTCACCGACGGCGGAAGCGGTCGTTCGTGCCAAGCTCGACGAGGCGGGACTCGCTGACCGGATCCTCATCGACTCGGCAGGCACCGGTGATTGGCATGTGGGCAAGGCGCCGGATCCGCGAGCATGCGAGGCGGCGGCCTGTCGCGGCTACGATCTGAGCGCTTTGCAAGCAAGGCAGGTCAGTCCTGACGACTTCCATCAGTTCGACCTGATTCTGGCGATGGATCACGACAACCTGACTCGCTTGCAGGCGCAGCGCCCCGGGGATGCTAGGGCCGAGGTCGACTTGCTGCTGCGTCGATATGGCGCCGATGTGGATGAGGTTCCAGATCCCTACTACGGCGGGGCCGAGGGCTTCGAGTATGTGTTACGGCTCATTGAACAAGCCGCAGACGGTCTGCTCGCCGAAGCCAGGAGACGCCTGTGAGTCTGGTGGTCGAGGCGCAGCGTTCCTTGTTGCCGTTCAACACGCTTGGCATAGAGGCGCGTGCGGCGCGTTATGCCGAAGCGAAGTCCGACGCGGATGTCTGCGACGCCATTCATGCCGCGCGTGGGCTCGGCCTCCCGTTGCGGGTAATCGGTGGTGGTAGCAATCTCGTCCTGACTGCTGATGTTGAGGCGCTCGTGTTGCGGATGGCAAGCCGCGGCATTCGCATCCTGGCCGATGCGGGTGACGAGGTGGTCGTCGAAGCCGAGGCGGGCGAGCCCTGGCATCCATTCGTGCGCCATTGCATCGACTTGGGGCTCTCAGGGCTCGAGAATCTCAGCCTTATACCGGGAACGGTCGGGGCTGCACCCATTCAGAACGTGGGCGCTTACGGTGTCGAGATCAAGGATGCGTTCGTTGGGCTGACGGCAATGGACCGTCAAACCTGTGAGCTCCGGGACTTCGATTTGAATGCCTGCCAGTTCGACTATCGCGACAGCATATTCAAGCGCGCGCCTGAGCGCTTCGTGATTCTTCGCGTACGCTTCAATCTCCGGCGCATGCCGGTGCTCAAGCTCGACTACGGCCCGCTGCGGCAGCGATTGCAGCATGACGGCATCGAGCGACCGACTGCGGCTGATGTCAGCCGCGTCGTCTGCGCCATTCGCAGCGAGAAGCTCCCTGACCCGGCGCAGTTGGGAAATGCCGGTAGCTTTTTCAAGAACCCGCTGGTGGCTGAGTCGGTCGCGGCCACCCTGCGCCAGGAATATCCCGATCTGGTCGCGTTTCCACAGCCAGACGGGCAGGTAAAGCTGGCGGCTGGCTGGCTAATCGAGAAGGCTGGCTGGAAGGGCTACCGTGACGGTAATGCCGGGGTTCACCAGCATCAAGCCCTGGTGCTGGTGAATTACGGTGGCGCAAGCGGTGGGGCGATTCTGGCGCTGGCCGGTCGGATACAGGCCGATATCGCCAACCGTTTTGGCGTCGAACTGGAGATTGAGCCAAACGTGCTTTGAGAGGCGTGCGGCTGGTCATTCAACAGTATCACCTTAGGCGCTAACGTCTTCCTGCTGCTTCCATCGCATCCTTTTCTAAAAACGGGTCAGAAGGTGTAAAGCTATTCAGGACGGAACAGCCAAATAAAAAAGGGATGCCGAAGCATCCCTTTTTCCATTTGCCGATCAGTTCTGGCGCTTCTGCTGATCGTCAGGCTCGGCCTTGGTCGGGGCACTTTCCTGTTGCTCGCCGTCCAGCGGGCTCGGACCGGCTTCCCGCTCTGTCGCTGCTACGGACTCGACCGCGTCGGTAGACGGCTCGGTCGCATCCGCTCGCTTCGGAGCCTCTGGCTCATCAGCTGCGGTTGGCGCCGGAATCTCTTCCGCTTGTTCCGGTGTGGTTACGCTGGCAACAGGCGCTTCTTCTTGCACTGCTGCGGCAGCAGGGGACTCGACCACGTCGCTCGCAACGACCTCCGGGCTCGTCAACGGCTGTTCGGCTGCGACTTTGGCTTCGGCTTCCGCCTTGGTTTGAGCCTCGGCAGCTTCTTTGGCGAGCCGTTCCTGTTCCAGGCGACGGCGACGGACCTCGCGAGGGTCGTTCGGCGCGCGGCCCGACGGGGTGAGGACGGTTGCAGTAACCGCTGGAGGCGCAGCAGGTTCGGACGGGGCCGCCTGCTCGGGCTCGTCTGGCGTAACGGGCGCGCTGGTTTCGGCGGTGGGGGCTACAGGCGCGCGCACCTCCTGGCTCGTTTCGCTGATGTCAGCAGCGGCTGGCGCTTCGATTTCTTCGGCGACTGGCGCAATCGCTGCCGGTTCGGCGGCCGTGCTGACGTCAGCGGCCAGCGGAGTAGCTTCGGGCTTGGGCTGCTCCTCCGTATCCGCGGTGTTGGCGGCAAGGGCTGCAGCGGTTGCGGCGATGGCAACCTGCTCGGATTTGACCGGCGCGTTGTCTTCGCTTACTTCACCGTTGGCCGCTGTCGTCTCGGTCTCGCCCTCGATTTCGTTACCGTTGGCGTCGCGCTGGCGGTCACGACGGTTGCTGCGGCGACGCTGACCACGTGAGCGCCGGCGAGGCCGCTCGTTGCCTTCCGTGTTCTCCTGTTCCTCTTGAGCATTTTCGTCGCTGATTTCCTCGTTCTGCTGCAGTGCTTCTTCGGTCACTGCCTGTTCTGGACGAGGCTTGCGCTCTTCGCGAGGCGTACGGGGTTTGCGTTCGCTGATCTCTTCGGTTTCTGGCGTAGGCTGTACGGCTTCATCCAGCGGTGCGCGTAGCTCACGCTTGCGCTCTTCGCGAGGCTGGCGATCTTCGCGCGGTGCGCGCTCGCGGCGGGCTTGTGGCTGGGCCACGGTATCCGCATTGTCCGATTGCGGCTCACGAACTTCGCGGGGCTCACGCGGCTTGCGATCTTCGCGTGCTGCGCGTGGCTGGCGTTCTTCACGCGGCTGGCGCTCTTCGCGTGCCTGCCGATCTTCGCGCGGTGCGCGCTCTTCCCGGGGCTTGCGCTCTTCGTCGCGATTGCCGCGCGAGTCACGACGGCGATTCTGTTGACGGCTGCTGCGGCGCTCGTCATTGCGCTGTGGCCGGTTGCCGCTTGGCTTCTTCTCTGCTTCGACCTGAGGCGTGTCCTGCTTGCCTGCGAACAGACCAATCAGCGACTTGACCAGGCCCTTGAACAGGCTCGGCTCCTGTGCTGCCGGTACCGCTACGGAGGCAGTCGGGACAGGCGTGGGGGCCGGGGCAGGGGCCGTCCGCTGCGGCGCGGTCTTGACGGCTGCTTCCTGGCGGACCAGGGTGCGCGTAGAGCTGACCGGCTGAGTCTCTTCGACTTCTGTCGGACTCATTTCGTAGCTCGCCTGGCCGGCAATGATGTCCGGGCTGTCGTCACGCAGGCGCTGCACTTCGAAGTGGGGCGTCTCAAGATGGTCGTCAGGCAGGATGAAGATGCGAGCGCGGGTGCGCAGCTCGATCTTGGTGATGGCGTTGCGTTTCTCGTTGAGCAGGAACGCGGCCACCTGGAACGGCACGCGTGCTCGTACCTCAGCGGTACGATCCTTGAGCGCCTCTTCTTCGATCAGGCGCAGGATCGCGAGCGACAGCGACTCGACGTCCCGGATGATGCCCTGGCCGTTGCAGCGTGGGCAGACGATGCCGCTGGTCTCACCCAGGGACGGGCGTAGGCGTTGACGCGACATTTCCAACAGGCCGAAGCGTGAGATACGACCAACTTGGATGCGCGCGCGGTCGGCCTCCAGTGCCTCGCGCACTTTCTCTTCGACGGCACGCTGGTTCTTGGCTGGCGTCATGTCGATGAAGTCAATGACGATCAGGCCGCCGATGTCACGCAAGCGCAATTGGCGGGCAATCTCTTCGGCCGCTTCGAGATTCGTCTGCAGCGCGGTTTCCTCGATATCGCCACCCTTGGTGGCGCGTGCCGAGTTGATGTCGATAGAGACGAGTGCTTCGGTCGGGTCGATGACGATGGAGCCGCCAGATGGCAGCTTCACTTCCCGCTGGAAGGCGGTTTCGATCTGGCTTTCGATCTGGAAGCGGTTGAAGAGGGGGACGCTGTCCTCGTAAAGCTTGATCTTGCTAGCGTACTGCGGCATCACTTGCTGGATGAAGCTAAGCGCTTCGTTCTGCGCTTCTACGCTATCGATCAGCACTTCGCCAATGTCCTGGCGCAGGTAATCGCGGATCGCGCGAATGATGACGTTGGATTCCTGGTAGATCAGGAAGGGCGCCGCGCGATCCTGAGACGCTTCTTTCACGGCTGTCCAGAGCTGCAGCAGGTAATCCAGATCCCATTGCAATTCTTCACTGGAACGGCCGAGGCCGGCAGTGCGGACGATGAGCCCCATGTCGGCCGGGACATCAAGGCCGTTGAGTGCTTCACGAAGCTCGTTTCGTTCCTCGCCTTCAATGCGGCGGGAAATGCCGCCGGCGCGAGGGTTGTTCGGCATCAGTACGAGGTAGCGTCCTGCCAGGCTGATAAAGGTAGTCAGGGCGGCACCCTTGTTGCCTCGCTCTTCCTTTTCGACCTGGACGATGACCTCCTGGCCTTCGCTCAGGACGTCCTTGATGTTTACCCGGCCTTCAGGCGCCTTCTTGAAATACTCGCGGGAGATCTCTTTGAGCGGCAGAAAGCCGTGGCGATCGGCACCGAAGTCGACGAAGGCAGCCTCGAGGCTGGGTTCGACACGAGTGATCTTGCCCTTGTAGATATTCGCTTTCTTCTGTTCGCGGGCGCCGGATTCGATGTCGAGATCGAACAGGCGTTGGCCATCGACCAGTGCGACACGCAACTCTTCGGGCTGAGTTGCGTTAATTAGCATTCTTTTCATGTTGTACCGTCGGTTTCCAATGTGGCGGAAACAACGTTCGGCACACACGACTCTCGCGGTCGGTGTCAGGTGAGTCAGGAATGGTTGTAAGGCACTCCAGTGTCCAGCGATGTGAGGCCAGTTGGGCCGGCGTCGCGACGACGTCTCCTGCAGGCTGCCGAAACAGCTGCAATGGTTCGGGAGGAGGAATCAGCAATCGGTTGCGGACGAAATGAAGCGTCTGCGAAAGCTTGTGCTACGCAACCGGTGGCTGTGCATCTCCACCCAACACTCATACTTTGAAAATCGGGTGCCGCTCGCAGAATCCGGGAGCGGGTTGTCGATTGTCGCGATTCCCCAACGGGGGCACGCATCATGTCTTCAAGGCTTGTTTCGGGGCTTCACCGCTACTGGAGGGAAGCTCCGTCGGACGGCCTCACGTCCTCGAACATTGCTGGGTCGGGAATGGCGATTTCGCTTGCATTCCGCGGCCTGGCCACTTTTGGTGGCGTCCGGGACTATAACAGCAATGTTTAAGTGCTTCAAATCCATGAAAATTGATATGATCCGTCGATGACCAATATCCCCTCCCAGACCTCTGGCGTGCAACTGCTCGAGGTGTCGCCCGAGCTCGCTGGCCAGCGCATCGACAATTTTCTTCGAACCCAACTGAAGGGTGTGCCCAAGACCCTCATCTACCGCATCCTTCGCAAGGGTGAGGTGCGTGTCAACAAGGGGCGCATCAAGCCTGAATACAAGCTTCAGGCTGGCGACATGGTGCGTGTGCCTCCGTTGCGGATTGCCGAGCGCGACGAGCCTGTGCCGCTGGCGCAGGGGTTACTGGAGCGGCTGGAGGCGGCCATACTGTATGAAGACAAGGCACTGATGGTGATCAACAAGCCTGCCGGTATCGCGGTACATGGCGGTAGCGGCTTGAGTTTCGGAGTGATCGAGGCGCTGCGACAGCTGAGGCCCGAGTGCAAAGAGCTCGAATTGGTCCATCGGCTGGATCGTGACACTTCCGGGCTGCTCATGGTGGCGAAGAAGCGCAGCATGTTGCGTCATCTGCACGAGCAGCTTCGCGGTGACGGTGTCGACAAGCGATACATGGCGCTCGTTCGCGGCCGCTGGGACTCAGGCAAGAAACAGGTCAGTGCGCCCTTGCTGAAGAACACGCTGCGTTCCGGGGAGCGGATGGTCGAAGTGACCAGTGATGGCAAAGAGGCGTTGACGCTGTTTCGTGTGTTAAGGCGATTCGGTGATTTCGCCACGCTGGTCGAGGCCAAGCCCGTCACAGGGCGCACTCATCAGATTCGCGTGCACGCGCGGCACGCTGGTCACGGCATCGCGGGTGACTCGAAGTATGGTGACGAAGACTTTTCTCGGGAAATTCGCGAACTGGGCGGCAAGCGCCTGTTCCTGCATGCCTATGCCTTGACGGTGCCGCTACCCGATGGAGCGGAATTGAAGCTCGAAGCGCCTGTCGATGAGCTCTGGACCAGCACCTTGGAGAGGTTGGGTGGATAAGTACAAAGTTCTGATATTCGATTGGGACGGAACGCTTGCCGATTCGATCGAGCGTATCGTTCATTCGATTTCGCGGGCTTCCGAGGCCTGCGGCTTGCTGCCACTAGATGATAATGCGATCAAGGGTATCATCGGGCTGGGTCTGCCGGAGGCCATCGCGGTGCTGTATCCGGACGTGACCGATGTGGCGCTTGTCGAAGCGTTTCGTCGTGCCTACGCCGAACATTATCTACAGTTGGAAAAGGAGCCGTCGGCACTTTACCCGGGTGTGCGCGAGGGGCTTGCGCGCTTTCGAGAGATGGGCTATCTGCTCGCGGTAGCTACCGGGAAGGGGCGCCGAGGATTGAATCGGGTACTCGATGCCCATGGTTGGGGTGGGTACTTCGATGTCACCCGCTGTGCGGACGAGACGGCCAGCAAGCCTGACCCCTTGATGCTTCGTGAAATCCTAGCGCACTGCGGTGTGCAAGCGGAGCAGGCGTTGATGGTCGGCGATTCGGTGTTCGATATCGAAATGGCGCGGCGAGCGGGCGTCGACAGTGTCGCGGTATCGTATGGCGCTCAGTCGGCTGCGGTTCTCCAGGCCTGTGAGCCTTACCTGGCAATCGATCATTTTTCCGAACTCGGCGAGTGGTTGTGCGCCCCTCGCCTCGCAAAAGTAGGTGCGTATGTCTGATCAATGGAAGGAGCCCGTGCAGGGCGACAAGGAAGAACGCAACAGCTGGCGCTTGCTGGAGCGGACTCTGCTGGCCACTGTGCAGGAGCAGCGTCGCGCCAGGCGCTGGGGTATCTTTTTCAAGCTGCTGACGTTCGCCTATCTATTCGTGGCGTTGGCGCTGTTCTCACCTCTGCTACCCATGGGTGGCGATAAGCGAGCCGAGGATTCTCACACGGCCGTGATCAATGTGCGGGGCATGATTGCCGACGAGGAAGCCGCCAGTGCCGACAACATTGTCGGGGCGTTGCGCGAAGCCTTCGAGAACGAGGGTACAAAGGGAGTCGTGCTGCGGATCAACAGCCCTGGCGGCAGTCCGGTACAGTCGGGCTATATCTTTGACGAGATCCGCCGTTTGCGTGGAGAGCACCCGGAGATCAAGGTCTACGCCGTGATCACCGATCTGGGTGCGTCGGGTGCTTACTACATCGCCAGTGCAGCGGACGAGATTTATGCGGATAAGTCCAGCCTGGTGGGGTCGATAGGCGTGACAGCTGCGACATTTGGTTTCGTCGAGACCATGGACAAGCTGGGCGTCGAACGCAGGGTCTATACCTCTGGCGAGCACAAGGCCTTTCTTGATCCATTCCAGCCGGAAAAGCCGGAGGAAACGGCGTTCTGGAAAGGTGTCTTGGCCACGACGCATCGGCAGTTCATCGAGAGCGTCAAGCTGGGCCGGGGAGACAAGCTTCAGGTCGCCGACCATCCCGAGTTGTTTTCAGGTTTGATCTGGTCTGGCGAGCAGGCGCTGGAGCTTGGCTTGATCGATGGCTTGGGGAGCACCAGTTACGTGGCTCGTGAAGTCATTGGCGAGGCGGAGTTGGTCGACTTTACGGTCAAGGATTCGCCGCTGGACCGATTCACCAAAAAACTCGGTGCCAGCGTCGGTGCTCAATTGGCGCTTTGGATGGGCTTGCAAGGGCCGAGCCTTCGCTGAGCAGCTCAGGGTATTGCCACTCCCGCATGGTTCAGCATGCCAACGAGGCTGATAAGCGGCAGGCCGATTAGACTGGTTGCATCGTTGCCTTCGGTTGCACGAAACAGGCTGATGCCCAGGCCCTCGGCCTTGAAACTGCCGGCGCAGTCGAACGGCTTTTCGGAGCGCAGATAGCGGTCGATCTGCTCATCGGTCAGGTTGCGGAAGTGGACTTTGAAGCTTACGCAGTCGACCTGGATGTGGCCGTTGCGGCTGTCCAGCAAGGCCAGGCCCGTCAGGAACTCCACACTTCTGCCGCGACTCGCCTTGAGCTGCTCGGTCGCTCGGTCAAAAGTGTATGGTTTGCCAAGTATCTGCTCGTTGATAACGGCGGCCTGGTCGGAGCCGATGATCAGGTGGTCGGCATAGCGGTCAGCGAGCGCCTCGGCCTTCTGGCGGGCCAGTCGTATAACGAGGTCTGCTGCCCGTTCCTGCGGGAGGGGGCGTTCGTCAATTTCCGGTGCGGCGCTTTCGAACGGCAGCTGCAGGCGTGAAAGCAGCTCGCGCCGATAGGGTGAGCTTGATGCGAGAAGCAGCTGACGCATGTGGCCTTCCTTATATATAGAGGAGGATTCTTTCCCGTCGGGAGAGTGGATATTGTGGGATGGAATTCCTTTGACAGTCGAGAGGTGCGTCCCTAGAATGCCGCGCTTATGTTGAAAGGACCAATACCTCCGCACGTTGATCCGCGCAAGCTCGCAGACCGAGCGGCTCGCTTTGAAGGCGAGCTGCAATTGTCTGGGCTGAAGCGGTTAGTCGATCCTCTCGAGGACGATCAGGGTGTGGTGCTCGCCAGTTTCGATTTCGGGCGTGACGAGCAGCGGACGGTGGTTATCCATAGTCAGCTGGATGTTGCGGTCACCATGATTTGCCAGCGCTGTCTGGAGCCTGTTGTTCTCCCTATTCATAGCGAGTGTGACTACGCCGTGGTGAATGAGGGGGCGAACACAGAGCACCTGCCCAAGGGCTATGACGTGCTGGAAGTGGGAGAAGATCCTCTGGATCTGCTGGCGCTGGTTGAAGAGGAGCTGTTGCTCGCTCTTCCGATTGTTCCACTCCATGACCCAGAGATTTGCCAGCCGCCGACCGGGCCGGAAACGCCCGAATCGAGTGAGAACGAGGTATCGCGGTCCAACCCGTTCAGCGTACTGGCGCAGTTAAAGCGTGACCCAAACGTTTAGGAGTTGATTCAATGGCTGTTCAGCAGAACAAAAAATCTCGTTCCGCACGCGACATGCGTCGTTCGCACGACGCCCTCGAGCCGAACGCGCTGTCCGTGGAGAAGAGCACGGGTGAAGTTCACCTGCGTCACCATGTTTCCCCGGAAGGTTTTTACCGTGGTCGCAAGGTGATCGACAAGGGCGCTGACGAGTAAGTCTTGTCCGCTCCGATCATCGCGATCGATGCAATGGGTGGGGACTTCGGTCCCCACTGCATTGTTCCGGCCAGTCTCGATTGTCTGGCTGAATCCCCCTCGCTGCACCTGGCCCTTGTCGGCCAATCCTCCGTTCTCGAAGAGCTGGTTTCCCGCCACAAGGGTGTCGATCGGTCGCGCCTGCTGATCGTGCATGCGGAGGAAATCATCGGCATGGATGAAAAGCCTGCCCAGGCGCTCAGAGGAAAGCCGCAGTCTTCGATGCGTCTGGCGCTGGAGTTAGTGCGAGAGGGGCGCGCGCATGCCTGCGTCAGTGCGGGCAACACCGGAGCGTTGATGGCGCTGGCGCGGCTCGTGCTCAAGACCCTGCCTGGTGTCGATCGGCCAGCGATGATGACGGCCATTCCGACCCGCGAAGGTACCTGCCTGCTGCTCGATCTCGGTGCGAATGTCGATTGCTCTGCCGAGCAGCTTTATCAGTTCGGCGTGATGGGGTCGGTTGCCGCTCAGAGTCTTGGCATTGCCTCGCCGAGGGTGGCCTTGCTCAACGTCGGTACCGAAGACATCAAGGGTAACCAGCAGGTTAAGGGTGCATCGCTCCTGCTGCAGCGGGCCCGGGACCTCAACTACCAAGGATTCATCGAAGGCGACGGCCTTTTTCGTGGCGACGCGGATGTTGCTGTTTGCGATGGTTTCGTTGGCAATATCCTGCTTAAATCGAGCGAAGGATTGGTGCAAATGGTGGCTTGGCGCGCTGAAGCCCTCTTTCGCCGCTCCTTGATGTCGCGCATCGTCGGGGCGTTGGCGCTTCCGCTGTTGCGTCAGCTTCGAGCAGATCTGCGGCCTGCCCAATATAACGGTGCGTCTTTTCTCGGCTTGCAAGGTATCGTGGTCAAGAGCCATGGTGCGGCGGGGCGGGAAGGTTTTCGGGCGGCGGTGCGGCGGGCTACCGAGGATGTCCGGCACAATTTGCCGCAGCGGTTGCACAGTCGTCTCGAAGACCTTTTGGTTTCGCAGCGGAGCGATAACTCCGGCGACGATGTGACCGCGACTGGCGGCTCGCCATCCAACTGACTTCGCAGCGCCTTTCAGGCGTGTTCTTCTGATCAACAATCAAAAGAGAGCAGTTCATGTCCGCATCACTTGCATTCGTCTTCCCGGGGCAGGGGTCACAGTCCCTGGGCATGCTCGCCGAGCAGGGTGCACAGCAGTCGGTTGTGCTCGATACGTTCGCCGAAGCGTCTTCCGCCCTTGGCTACGATCTGTGGTCGCTCTGCCAGCAAGGGCCGGAGGAAAGCCTCAACCAGACCGACAAAACGCAGCCCGCCATCCTGGCCGCTTCGGTTGCGCTCTGGCGGCTCTGGCTTGCCGAGCATGGCGCGCGACCGGCCTTCGTGGCAGGACACAGCCTGGGGGAATACTCCGCCTTGGTAGCCTCCGGATGCTTGCCTTTCTCTGACGCAGTGAAGTTGGTCGAGCGACGCGGCCAGTTGATGCAGCAGGCGGTTCCAGCTGGAAGTGGTGCGATGGCGGCGATACTCGGGCTCGAGGATGCCGATGTGCTGGCCGCCTGCAGCGAGGCTTCGCAAGGTGAAGTGGTCAGCGCGGTCAATTTCAATGCGCCTGGACAGGTCGTGATCGCCGGTGCGGCCGATGCGGTGGCTCGTGCGGTCGAGGCGTGCAAGGCAAGGGGCGCCAAGCGTGCCATGCCGCTACCGGTTAGCGTGCCTTCTCACTGCGCGCTGATGCGCCCGGCTGCGGAGCAATTCGCCGAGGCAGTCAAGGCCGTCTCCTGGAAGGCTCCCGAAATTCCGTTGGTGCAGAACGTCAGCGCTGCGATCGTGACCGATCTTGAGACCCTTCAAGCCGATTTGCTGGCGCAGCTGTACAGCCCGGTACGCTGGGTCGAGACCATTGTCACCTTGAATGAGCGTGGTGTGACTGATCTGGTCGAGTGTGGCCCGGGCAAGGTACTGTCCGGCCTCAACAAGCGCTGCGTCAAAGGCGTGAACACCTACAATCTGGATACCCCCGAGGCTTTTGCAGCGGCTCGTGACGCTCTGGCCTGAACCAAGGAGAACCATATGAATCTGCAAGGCAAGGTTGCGCTGGTAACGGGCGCAAGCCGCGGTATCGGGCAGGCGATCGCGCTCGAGTTGGGGCGCCAGGGCGCCATCGTCATCGGTACAGCCACGTCACCCTCCGGGGCGGAGCGGATCGCCGACACCCTCAAGGAAAACGGTATCGAGGGAGCCGGTCTGGTGCTCGACGTGACCAACGACGAATCGGTCGCCAGTACGCTGGAACATATTCAGCAACATCTCGGGCAACCCGCCATTCTCGTCAACAACGCCGGTATCACCCGTGACAATCTGATGCTCCGGATGAAGGATGACGAGTGGCATGAAGTCATCAATACCAACCTGAGCAGTCTCTACCGTCTGACCAAGGGTGTGCTGCGCGGCATGACGAAGGCGCGCTGGGGAAGGATCATCAACATTGGTTCGGTCGTGGGTGCCATGGGCAATGCCGGGCAGGTAAACTACGCCGCCGCCAAGGCCGGCCTCGAAGGCTTCAGCCGTGCTCTGGCACGGGAGGTCGGTTCGCGCGGCATCACGGTCAACTCCGTGGCGCCGGGGTTCATCGATACTGATATGACACGCGAACTGCCGGAGGCACAGCGTGACGCATTGCTGGGCCAGATCCCGCTCGGGCGGCTTGGTCAGGCCGAGGAAATTGCCAAGGTTGTGGCCTTTCTGGCATCTGACGGTGCGGCTTACGTGACGGGCGCTACCGTTCCGGTCAACGGCGGCATGTACATGAGCTGATGTGACGCCTGGCGCATCCAAATAGTCAAATGGCAGATTTGTTCAGTTATAAAACTGCGGTGGGTTTATAGACAGAAGGTTGAAAGCAGGTTCATGCTTGCCTGCTTTCAGCTTGAAATGCGGAAAACGCTTTCTATACACTACCGCGCAGACCAGCTGCCTGGATTTTTCCATAGGAGTGAAAACAAGGTATGAGCACCATCGAAGAACGCGTCAAGAAAATCGTTGCCGAGCAACTTGGCGTTAAAGAAGAGGAAGTCACCAACAGCGCTTCCTTTGTCGAAGACCTGGGTGCCGATTCCCTTGACACCGTTGAGCTGGTGATGGCTCTGGAAGAGGAATTCGAGACCGAGATTCCGGACGAGCAAGCCGAGAAGATCACCACTGTTCAGGAAGCTATCGATTACATCAACGCGCACGCGCAGTAAGTTGTAATCCCGCTTCGAAACAGTAAAGCCGCACTGCCTTCGGAAGGTAGTGCGGCTTTTGTTTGAGAATGACTGAAAGGTGGCGGGCCGGTTGAACCGGTCGGCCTCTGCGATGACTCACTTTGCGCGCTTTGGCGCCGTCAGCTTCGGCGTGGGTCCAACGTAAGGGTAAGGAGAATTACTGTGTCGCGTAGACGCGTCGTAATTACCGGTATGGGGATGCTCTCGCCGCTGGGTAACGATGTGCCAAGCAGCTGGCAAGGGATTCTCGCCGGTCGCAGTGGTATCGGCCTGATAGAGCATATGGACCTTTCCGCCTATTCCACGCGCTTTGGCGGGTCGGTCAAGAATTTCGATGTCGAGCAGTATCTGCCTGCGAAAGAGGCTCGCAAGCTCGACCTTTTCATTCAGTACGGGTTGGCCGCCAGCTTCCAGGCTGTGCGCGATTCCGGCTTGGAGATCACGGACGCTAACCGCGAGCGGATTGGCGTTGCGATGGGCTCCGGGATCGGTGGGCTGACCAATATCGAGAACAGCTGCAAGGCCCTGATTGAGCAGGGTCCTCGACGTATTTCGCCCTTCTTCGTGCCAGGCTCCATTATCAATATGGTGTCAGGATTCCTGTCCATTCACCTCGGGCTGCAGGGTCCGAACTATGCCATCGCAACGGCCTGCACCACGGGTTCGCATTGTATTGGCATGGCTGCGCGCAACATCGCCTATGGCGAGGCGGACGTGATGGTCGCAGGTGGTTCGGAGATGGCGGCTTGCGGTCTCGGCATCGGTGGCTTCGCGGCGGCACGTGCGCTGTCCACTCGAAATGATGATCCCGCTGGGGCGAGCCGTCCGTGGGATAAAGCGAGGGATGGTTTCGTGTTGTCCGACGGCGCCGGCGCGCTCGTGCTGGAAGAGCTGGAGCATGCGAAGGCGCGTGGTGCGCATATCTACGCCGAGCTGATCGGTTTCGGCATGAGCGCCGATGCCTTCCACATGACTTCGCCACCCGATGATGGGGCAGGGGCCGCACGTTGTATCCGCAATGCGCTGCAGGACGCCCGTATCGATCCGCAGTGCGTGGGCTATATCAATGCGCACGGCACCTCCACACCTGCTGGCGACAAGGCCGAAGCTGCCGCGATAAAAAGCGTGTTCGGTGAGCACGCCTACAAATTGTCAGTCAGCTCGACGAAATCGATGGTCGGCCATCTGCTCGGCGCTGCCGGTGCGGTTGAAGCGATCTTTACCGTGCTCGCGATTCGCGATCAAATCGCGCCCCCGACGATCAACCTTGACGATCCCGACGAGGGCTGCGATCTCGATTTCGTACCGCATGAGGCCAAGCCGCGGGAGATCGAGGTGGCAGTATCGAACTCGTTCGGTTTTGGTGGCACCAACGGCTCGCTGGTGTTCCGCCGGTTCACCGAGTGAGCTTGAGTTGGGTGGACGGACAACCTCTCGGAGGGGTGTCCGTTCATGATCGCGCGCTTGCCTACGGCGATGGTCTGTTCGAGACCATGCGCGTCATTGCCGGGCGGCCACGCCTGTTCGAACGGCATCTGGCGCGCCTTCAGGCAGGTTGCGAGCGGCTTGGCATCGTTATCGAACCGCATGCCGTGTCGCAAGAGATTCTGGCGTTTAGCCGTGAGCTGGATGACGGCGTTGCCAAGCTCATCATCACGCGGGGCGAGGGGCTCCGTGGCTACGCGCCTGCACCTGCTGCCGTGGCCAGGCGTATCCTGCTGGGGTCACCTGTGCCTCTCTATCCGTCAGAGCATCGCGCTGGGGTGACGCTCTTTCCGTGCCGTACGCGCCTTGCTGAGCAGCCGGCTCTTGCTGGCCTCAAGCATCTGAACCGTCTGGAGCAGGTCTTGGCACGCTCCGAATGGTCGGATGCCTCGTACGCCGAGGGGCTGATGCAAGATATGAGCGGGCGGGTTATCGAAGGGGTGTTCAGCAATGTCTTTCTGGCTAAGTCGGGGCGGTTGATCACGCCGTCGCTTGAGCGGTGTGGCGTCGCCGGGGTCATGCGTGCCGAGCTGATCGAGCGAGCCGGTCAGGCCGGCATTCCAGTGGCTGCGGAAGATGTGTGGCTCGAACAGCTGCTTTCCGCCGATGAAGTTTTTCTCTGCAACAGCCTTTACGGCATCTGGCCGGTCACCGAGTTGGGTGCGCATCGCTGGCCCCATGGCCCGCTCACACGTAAACTTCAGGCCCTGATTTCCGACCTGTCGAGTAGTGCGTGATTCGCAAATTGACTTTGGCGCTGCTGGCGTTGCTGCTGGCCTGTGCTCTGGCTGCCGGGCTGGTAGCCTGGAAGATGCATGCTTCGCTGGAACAACCACTGCGGATCAGTGAGACCAGGCTGCTCGATGTCCGTCCAGGCGATACCCCGAGCGGGTTGCTGCAACGCCTCGAGCGGGAGGGGGCACTGGACGGCTCGTTCTGGTTGCGTCTGTATTGGCGCCTGAAACTCTCGGGGCAGACACTGCATAGCGGTGAGTATCGCCTGCAGCCGGGGATGCCAGTGGCCGATATGATCGGCTTGTGGCAACGAGGCGAGGTCGTCCAGCACAGCCTGACGATCGTCGAGGGCTGGAATTTCCGGCAGCTCCGTACCGCGCTCGCAGGGCTTCCAACGGTCGAGCAGACGATCTCGGCGCTGTCCGATCAAGAGGTCATGGCGAAACTAGGCCACCCCGATGTGCACCCGGAGGGGCGTTTCTTCCCGGACACATACAGCTTTACTCGTGGCGTGACAGACCTGGAATTGCTGCAGCGTGCCTTCTCGCGGCTCGAGTCGGTTCTCGCCGAAGAGTGGCAACAGCGCAGCGACGGGCTTCCCTACGAGAACGAATACGAGGCGCTGATCATGGCGTCGATCATCGAGAAGGAGACGGGTGTACCTGCCGAGCGTGGTGAAATCGCCGGCGTATTCGTTCGGCGCCTCGCGCGCGGCATGCTGCTGCAGACCGACCCGACCGTCATATATGGTATGGGCGAGCAGTATCGCGGTCGCATCACCCGCAACGACCTGCGCAGGCCTACGCCTTATAACACCTATACCAATGCCGGCCTGCCGCCGACCCCCATTGCCATGGTCGGTCGCGAGGCCATTCATGCCGCCTTGCACCCGGCCGACGGTAACAGCCTTTATTTCGTCGCCCGCGGCGACGGCAGTCATGTCTTCAGCGATTCTCTGGAAGCACACAACCGCGCAGTGCGCGAGTACCAGCTCAAGCGGCGTGCCGATTATCGCTCCAGCCCACCCCCCCGGCCCCAGGCGCCGGTGCCTGCCGAGACACAACCGTGACCGGACTTTTCCTGACGCTGGAAGGCCCTGAAGGGGCCGGCAAGAGTACCAACCGGGACTTCCTCGCCGAGCACTTGCGGGCCGCGGGCGAGGATGTTGTGCTCACCCGTGAGCCTGGCGGTACCGCGTTGGCCGAGCGCATTCGCGAGTTGCTGCTGGCGCCTTCTACCGAACCCATGGACAGCGATACCGAGCTGCTGCTGGTGTTCGCGGCCCGTGCCCAGCACCTGGCGCAGGTCATCGAGCCTGCTCTGGCCCGTGGCGCGGTGATCATCTGCGATCGATTCACCGATGCCACCTATGCCTATCAGGGCGGCGGTCGTGGCGTATCCCCACAGCGGATCGGGGTGCTCGAGGACTTCGTTCAGGGCGAGCTGCGTCCGGACCTGACGTTGATCTTCGACCTGCCGGTCGAGGTTGGCCTCAGTCGCGCGGCGGCGCGCGGTCGCCTCGATCGTTTCGAACAGGAAGGGACCGCTTTCTTCGAGTCCGTACGGCACGCCTATCTGGAGCGGGCCAGGTGTTGTCCCGAGCGCTATCGGATCATCGATGCCGCGCAACCTCTGAAGGCCGTTCAGGCAGATCTGCTTTCCTTGCTGCCCGAATTGCTGGAGCGCGCCCGTGGTTGAGGGCATCCTCCCCTGGCAGGCTTCGCTCTGGCAACGCTTGGCCGGGCGCTCGCAGCAGGCTCATGCATATCTGCTGCATGGGCCTGGCGGCATCGGCAAGCGCGCCTTGGCCGAGCATTTCATGAAGTTTCTGCTGTGCCAGCAGCCATCAGCGACGGGCGCCTGTGGTCAGTGCAAGGCCTGCCTGCTGCTTGCGGCTGGTACCCACCCGGACTGCTGTCTCATCGAGCCGGAAGAGGCCGACAAGGCCATCCGTGTCGATCAGGTTCGCCAGCTGGTCGGCTTCGTTTCGCAAACAGCGCAACTCGGCGGTCGCAAGGTGGTACTGCTCGAGCCCGCCGAGTCGATGAACCTGAATGCCGCCAATGCCCTGTTGAAAAGTCTCGAGGAGCCGGCAGGCAATACGGTGTTGCTGTTGATCAGTCATCAGCCCAGCCGGTTGCTGCCGACTATCAAGAGTCGCTGTGTACAGCAAGCGTGCCCGTTGCCGGGCCCTGACATGAGCGTCGCCTGGCTCGCCGAGCGCCTCCCCGAGCTCTCTGCAGAGCAACGTGAGGAGCTCCTCTTACTGGCTGGTAACTCCCCGCTCGCCGCGTTGTCGCTGCATGGTCAGGGCGTGCTGGAGATTCGCGCCCAGATCGTCGACGGCGTGAAAAAACTGCTCAAGCAGCAGCAGTCGCCCAGCCAGCTAGCCGAGGCCTGGAACCCGGTGCCTCTGGTACTGTTGTTCGACTGGTTCTGCGAGTGGACGCACCTGATCCTGCGCTATCGGATGACCGGCGATGAAGCGGGGCTCGGTCTGGCCGATATGCAGAAGGTGGTGCAGTACCTGGCGCAGAAAAGCGCGCCGACGCGGCTGCTCGAGATGCAGGACTGGCTGCTCGCCCAGCGCCAGAAAGTGCTGGGCAAGGCGAACCTCAACCGTGTCTTGCTTCTCGAAGCGTTGTTGGTGCAGTGGGCAAGCCTGCCCGGGCCAAGCTAGAATCCCTCGCAAACGATGTTAGGAATACCGCATGAGCCTGCCAGCAAATCTCGGTCCGCGTAATGGCATCCTGTCGCTGACGATCAAGGACAAATCGGTGCTCTATGCGGCCTTCATGCCGTTCATCAAGCACGGCGGGCTGTTTATCCCGACCAACAAGAGCTACAAGCTTGGCGACGAGGTGTTCATGCTGCTCAGCCTGATGGACGAGCCGGAAAAGATCCCGGTCGCCGGCAAGGTGGTATGGATCACGCCGAAGGGTGCCCAGGGCAACCGTGCCGCGGGTGTGGGCGTGCAGTTCAATGAGGGTGACTCAACGGCTCGCAACAAGATCGAGACCTACCTTGCCGGGGCCATGAAGTCGGATCGCCCGACCCATACGATGTAACCCGTCCTCCCTGAAGCCCGCCGGTCATTCGGCGGCGCATTCCCATCGTCGAAGCGCTGCGACTCCCAGCTGGTTTGTTCTACAATCGCCGGTTTTCGTACCGGGGTACCAACCGCATGCTGGTCGATTCACATTGCCATCTGGATCGTCTCGATCTTAGTGCGCACGGCGGCTCGCTCGATGCCGCGCTGGCGGCCGCTCGGCAACGCGGCGTCGGTCATTTCCTCTGTATCGGTGTGAGCGCCGACAATGCGACCGCGGTCAAGGCGCTGGCGGAACGCTACGCTGATGTCGACTGCTCCATCGGCGTGCATCCGTTGGACCTGGAACCGGGCGCCGAACCGGCTCTCGACTGGTTGCTGGGTGAGCTGGACGATCCGCGGGTGGTGGCGATCGGTGAGACGGGACTGGATTATCACTACGAGCCGGAAGCAGCGGCGCTCCAGCAAGCCTCTTTTCGACTGCATCTGCAGGCGGCCGCGGTGTGTGGCAAGCCCGTGATCGTCCATACCCGAGCGGCACGTGCCGATACGCTGGCCCTGCTGCGTGAGGCGGCCCTTCCGCAGGCCGGCGTCCTGCATTGTTTCACCGAAGATTGGGAGATGGCGTCGTCTGCACTCGATCTCGGTTTCTACATTTCACTGTCGGGTATCGTCACCTTCCGCAATGCCGAAGCGCTGCGTGAAGTTGCGCGCCGGGTGCCGGCCGACCGGCTGCTGGTCGAAACCGACTCGCCCTACCTGGCACCGATACCGCACCGGGGCAAGCCGAACCTGCCCGAGTATGTTCGAGAAGTCGCCGAGTTTCTCGCCGAGTTGCGGGGTGTCCATTTCGACGCGCTGGCCGAGCAAACGACCGAAAATTTCCGCCGACTGTTCCCGCTGGCGCGCGTCGGTGGCTGACCGGCATTCGATGCAGCGTTGTGCCACAGGCCAGCGAATGGCCGGCCCTGTACAATTCGCGCCGCTTCGCTGGCGGCATCGACCCTGACCCACGCCGTCTTCTCTGATTGCTGCTGCTTCCCATCCGTTGGGACGTTGCGATCCCTTTCGTCACAGACCGTATCGAGGTGACGTCATGTCCCATGACAGGTTGCACACCGGCCCGCTTCAGCGGGGCCTGAAGAATCGGCACATCCAGCTGATCGCTCTCGGCGGTGCCATCGGTACCGGGTTGTTTCTCGGATCGGCCGGCGTCCTCCGCAGCGCCGGTCCTTCGATGATATTGGGCTACGCCATTGGTGGCCTGATTGCCTTCCTGATCATGCGGCAGCTGGGCGAGATGATCGTCGAGGAGCCGGTGGCTGGTTCGTTCAGCCATTTCGCCCATGCCTACTGGTCGCCCTATGCGGGTTTTCTCTCCGGTTGGAATTATTGGGTGCTGTACGTACTGGTTGGCATGGCGGAGCTGACCGCCGTCGGCAAGTATGTGCAGTTCTGGTGGCCCGAGGTGCCGACCTGGGCAACGGCTGCGGTCTTTTTCCTGCTGATCAATGCGATCAACCTCGTCAACGTCAGAGCGTTTGGCGAAACCGAGTTCTGGTTCGCCATTATCAAGGTGGTGGCGATTGTCGGGATGATCGCGCTCGGGCTGTATTTGCTGCTGAGCGGGGCAGGGGGTGAGCAGGCCTCGGTCAGCAACCTGTGGGCGCATGGCGGCTTCTTCCCCAATGGCATCAGCGGGATGGTCATGGCACTCGCCATCATCATGTTTTCCTTTGGTGGCCTTGAACTGGTCGGCATCACTGCTGCCGAGGCGTCGGACCCCAAGACCGTAATACCCAAGGCGATCAACCAGGTGGTGTATCGCATTCTTATCTTCTACATCGGTGCGTTGTCGGTCCTGCTCGCGCTTTACCCTTGGGACAGCCTGCTGGCGACGCTCGGCTCCGCCGAAGATCCGTACAGCGGTAGTCCCTTCGTACAGATTTTTTCCCTGATCGGCAGCGATACCGCGGCCCATGTGCTCAACTTCGTGGTGCTGACGGCGGCACTGTCCGTGTACAACAGCGGTGTCTACTGCAACAGCCGGATGCTCTATGGCTTGGCGGAGCAGGGCGATGCCCCGCAAGCGCTGACGAAGGTGAACCGTCGCGGTGTTCCGGTCCTCGCGATCGGGGTGTCCGCGGTGATGACGATGCTCTGCGTGCTGGTCAACTACCTGTTGCCTCAGTCCGCCCTGGAGCTGCTCATGTCTCTCGTCGTGGCGGCACTTCTGATCAACTGGGCGATGATCAGCCTGGCGCACCTCAGGTTTCGGCGGGCCATGGTCGGCCGTGGTATCGACCCCACCTTCAAGGCGTTCTGGCATCCGTTCAGCAACTACCTGTGCCTGGCATTCGTGGCGCTGATCGCAGCCATCATGCTGGCGATGCCGGGGCTTCGAGTATCCATCGTCGCGATTCCGTTCTGGATACTCTTTATCTGGGGATGCTTTCGTCTTCGACGGTCGTTCCGCGGGCACTGATGGCCAGGTCCCAGGGCAAAAAAAACCCGACTTCATGGGAGTCGGGCCAAGACCATTAGGAGTAAAAATGAGGTCGCGTTCCTCTCGCTGCCTCAGCTGGCCAGGCATTGGGGGGATTGCCTGGCCAGTGCTTTGAAGTATTGGCTCGGATCGTCGACTTTGCAGGGCGAAACACCGGGTTTTTAAAACGGATTTGGAATAGCTGCTCGTACCTTGATCGCTCAGGTGTCCAGCGCGCGTCTGAGGATACCCAGGGTCTGGTCGAGCACCTCGCTGGATGTATAAAAGTGAGGCGAAAAGCGAATGCCGCCGCCGCGTTGGGCGCAGACGATCTGTTCCGCTTTCAATTGTTCGAATAGCCTGGTGTGGTCTTGCCCGTTGGCCCTGAAAGTCACGATGCCCGACCGGCGAGCGGCATCCACCGGGCTGAGCACCTGCAGGCCTGGCATCGCGGACAATTCGCGTTGCAGATGATCCACCCGTTCGGCCAGTTGGTGGGCCACGTTCTCCATGCCAACGTCCTCCAGCAGAGACAGGCTCGCCTCCAGTGCCACTGCGCCCAGCATGTTCGGACTGCCGCATTCGAAGCGTCGCGCGCTGCGCGCAGGCTGCCATTCGGTTCGGTCGTAGTCCCCGGCATGCTCGAGCATGTGCCAGCCGTATTCGTGGAGCTTGAGTCGCTCCCGCAGGTCGCTGCGGCAATAGAACACGCCGAGCCCCTCCGGCCCCAGCATCCATTTGTGCCCGTCGGCCATGGCGAAGGCACAGCGGCTTTGCTGGACATCGAAAGGCAGGGCACCGAGTTGCTGTATCGCATCGATGCACAACAGAACGCCATGTCGCTCGCAGGCATCGCCGAGTCGCGGCAGGTCCAGGCGCAGGCCACTGGCGTATTGCACCGCGCTGATCGCCATGAGGCGGGTCCGCGGTCCGCAAGCGTCGAGCAGGGCCGCTTCGGGATCGCTGCCGGCCAGGCTGACCTGCACGACCTCGACGCCTAGTGGGCGAAGCGCTTCCCACACCACACGGTTCGAAGGAAATTCTTCGTTGCTGATGACGATCTGGTCGCCGGCGTTCCAGTCGAGCCCGAACGCGACGAACGACAACGCCTCGGAGGTGTTCTTCACCAGGGCGACATCGCTGATCGCTGGGGCGTTGAGCAGGCGTGCCAGCCTGGCCCGCAAGCGGCTTTCCATAGTGAGCCAAGTCGGGTAGTCCCGCGCGCCGACAGTCATGTTCTCCCGGGCGAACGCGGTCACCGCGTCTGCCGCCCGGCGAGGCCAAGGTGCGACGGCCGCGTGATTCAGGTAACGCAATCCGTCGACTTGAGGAAATTCGTCACGCACTGAACTCATTCTTATTGCCTCGTGCATTTTCTGACTGGATGGGCATAATAGTTCGCCTCGACTCCCTCAGCCGCAGCCCCTATATGCAAAATGAACCCCGCAAGGTTCGCGAGTTTCGTCGCCGCGAACAGGAAATCCTCGATACCGCGCTTCAGTTGTTTCTTGAACAAGGGGAAGACAGCGTCACCGTCGAGATGATCGCCGACATGGTTGGCATCGGCAAAGGCACCATTTATAAGCACTTCAAGTCGAAGGCGGAGATCTACCTGCGCCTGATGCTGGACTACGAGCGCGACCTCAATGAGCTGTTGCATTCGCCAAGTGTCGATCGCGACAAGGAAGCGCTGTCGCGCGCCTATTTCGAATTTCGCATGCGTGACCCCCAGCGTTATCGCCTGTTCGACCGTCTAGAGGAAAAGGTGGTCAAGGGTAACCAGGTTCCGGAAATGGTCGAGGAGCTGCATCGCATCCGTGCGTCCAATTTCGAACACCTGACCCAGCTGATCAAGGGGCGAATCGCTGAAGGTAAGCTCGAGGATGTGCCGCCGTATTTCCACTACTGCGCCGCCTGGGCGCTGGTACATGGGGCAGTGGCGCTCTATCACTCGCCGTTCTGGAGCAACGTGCTCGAAGATCAGGAAGGCTTTTTCCAGTTCCTCATGGATATCGGCGTTCGCATGGGCAACAAGCGTAAGCGAGACTGACGGCTGGTCCGACGCGACGGGAGTACGGCATGCACCAGGCAATACGGCGCGTCGCCGACGCGCTACGGGAGGCCGAACGCACATTGATCATCACGGGTGCCGGGTTGTCGGCCGACTCCGGTTTGCCGACCTACCGGGGAGTGAGTGGGCTTTATAACGGCACGACCGAGGACGGGTTGCCGATAGAGGCGGCGCTGTCCGGGCCGATGCTCCAGCATGATCCGGCGCTGTGCTGGAAATACCTCGCCGAGATTGGCCGCGCCTGCCTGAACGGGCACCCCAATGCAGGCCATCGGGCCATTGCGAGACTACAGCGGCGCCACCTCGGTTGCTGGGTACTGACGCAGAACGTGGACGGCTATCACCTGGCGGCAGGGAGCCCGCCGGATCGGCTGATTGAGATCCACGGCACGCTCGCCCCGTTGTACTGCATGAATTGTCGACGGCGGGACGATGTGCTGGCCACCCGGTTGACCGGTCCGCTTCCGCCCCGTTGCGAATACTGTGCCGGAGTGCTCAGGCCGCCGGTTGTATTGTTCGAGGAGCCGCTCCCCAGCGCCGCGCTCGCCCAGCTACAAGCTCAGGTCGCGAGGGGATTCGATGCGGTTCTGGCTATTGGCACCTCGGCGAGTTTTGCCTATATCGTCGAGCCGCTTTTGCGGGTGCAGCAGGCCGGCGGCTTCACGGCTCAGATCGACCCGATGGTCAGTGAGCTTTCCGGACAAGTTGACGTGCATCTCATGGCTGGCGCCTCAGACGTTTTGCCGCAGCTAATCCGTCACATTTTCCCCGATTGAATTTGCTCATCGCCGTCGTCACGGGCATAGTTCGGCCACTTTCGGCTTCGAACCTACCCGTGCCATGCGCCAACGCCTCGCACTTTTGCTTCCGATCCTGCTCGTCTCGCTGCTGGCGGCCTGTGCCAGTCAGCCCGAGCGTCCCGCAGAGATCGTTGCGCTCGAAGAATTCAGTTTCGAATTGCCTCCCCTCACGGTGCAAGAGCCGGCGGGCGCTGCAGACACGTCCAAGGCTGCGCTCGATGCGCTGACCGACGACGCCCGTTACACACTGCCGGCATTGGCCGACAGCGTGCTCGAGCGGGGCTTTCAGCTGGTAGGGACGCCTTACCGCTACGGGGGCAGCTCGATCAGGACCGGTTTCGATTGCAGCGGCTTCGTCGGCTTCGTGTTTCGCAAGGAGGCCGGCATCGAGCTACCGCGTTCGACGCGCGAGATGATCAATCTCGACGTGCCGAAGGTCAGACGCAGCGAACTGCAGCCAGGCGATGTCGTGTTCTTCAATAACCGCGGGCGTGGCCGCGTCAGCCATGCTGGCATTTACATCGGCGAGCATCGCTTCATCCATTCATCCAGCTCGCGCAGCGGTGGCGTTCGGGTCGACAGCCTGGACGATCAATACTGGCGTTCCAGTTTCATGCAGGCCAAACGTGTCCTCGCGCTCGCCTCCGGCGAGACCAAGACCGTCGCTATTCGCCACTGAGCGCGGCAGGTACGCGGCTGGTTGCATCCTTGACTACATACCGGCAGAGTGATGGCTCGTTTCTCGGACTGCTCTGCTATGCCTGTTCTGGCCCGCTCCCTTCTCGTTTTGCTGATCACCCTGCTGCTGAGCGCCTGTTCTGGTAACAGGCCCGTCGAGCAGGCTTCCGTGCGCTCACCGGCGCCAGCGCAGGCTTTGCCGGGCGCGGCGGAAGACGTCCTGTTTACCGCACTGGGTCTGGTGGGAACGCCTTATCGCTACGGCGGCAACACACCCGCGAGTGGCTTCGACTGCAGCGGCTTGATCGGTTACGTCTATCGCGGCGCGGCTGGACTGGAGCTGCCGCGCACCACTGGTGAAATGAGCAACATGCGGGGCGTCGGTGTCCGGCGAGATGCCCTGCAGGCCGGCGACCTGCTGTTCTTCGCCACGGCGGGTGGGCGCCGCGTCAGCCATGCTGCCATCTATGTTGGCGAAGGGCGGTTCGTCCATGCCCCGTCCTCGGGTGGTACGGTTAGGCTCGATCATCTGTCGGACCGCTACTGGCAGCGCGCCTATCTGAGCGCAAAGCGCATCCTTGATAACGAGCGATTGGCGAGGACGCCGTGACGCGCTGACTTAACGCGCCGTCGCTACGGCCGGTGCCGATTCGGCCGCACGGGTTCTAGCTGTAACGCGGGAGCGTCTGCCGCCCAATTATGGAGGCGGGGAATGCCTGATCTACGCCTACCGGAACAACCCAATGCATGCGAGCTGTGCCAGCGGGCTGCGCCGCTGACGCGTCACCACCTGATCCCGCGCTCGCTTCATGGCAAGACCTACGTGCGCAAGCGCTTCTCTCGCGAGGAACGCATCACCGCAACGCTTTGGGTCTGCCGAGCCTGCCATGATCAGATACACCGGTTGTTCACTGAGAAGGAATTAGCGCTCGGCTATCACACTCGCGAAGCGCTGATGGCCGATCCGCGCCTGCGCAGCTTCGTCGAATGGTTGGCTACCAAACCGGCCGGGTTCACGCCTAGACACTGAACCTGAGGGTGCCCGTCGGAATATTTGGAAATATTCAGCGGGTTGACTTTGGACAGGTGTCGAAATGTCGCACCTCGGCTATGATCGGCACCCCAAACTTCTCGGGTGCGTGTCCTGCGCACAAACCGTCCCCCTTTGTATTAGGTGCCTTATGCCTGAAGTACTTCAGTACGTGCTGATCGGCCTTGCCGTGGCCGCTCTGCTCGGTGTCGTTCTGGAAGAAATAACCCATGTAAACAAAGCCAAGGTGACACTGTTCTTCGGTACCTTCGCGTGGATGCTGCTGTTCGTCTTTTCGCCGGACGGAGCAGAGCGCGAGGGGGTACTGGAAAGCCTCAACGAAAACATCGCAGAGATTGCCGGACTGTGGATCTTCCTGGTTGCGGCAATGACCTTCGTCGCCTATCTGAACAAGAAGGGACTGATCGAGAACCTTATCTACCTGGTCCTGCCTGGTCGGATCAGCGAGCGCGCCTTGCTCTTTCTTACCGCAACCTTCTGCTTCGTATTCTCTTCGTTGGCGGACAACATTACCGCGACGCTGGTATCCATCACGCTGATCATGTCGCTCAAGCTCAGCGCTGAAAAAACCATCAAATACGCGGCTCTGGTCGTGTTCGCCGTCAACTCCGGCGGCGTGGCGCTGATCACGGGTGACGTCACGACCCTGATGATCTTTCTCGCCGGCAAGGTGAAGATCCTTCAACTGCTATTGCTGGCGATCCCTGCCTTCCTCGCCGTCATGCTGCTGGCCGCGATGCTTTCAATCGGCATGACCG
The DNA here is from genome assembly GCF_022810315.1 of Stutzerimonas marianensis. Taxonomy (NCBI): domain Bacteria; kingdom Pseudomonadati; phylum Pseudomonadota; class Gammaproteobacteria; order Pseudomonadales; family Pseudomonadaceae; genus Stutzerimonas; species Stutzerimonas marianensis. Next base: position 88,331 of record NZ_JALGRD010000007.1, read on the forward strand.
GGCAGGTCGTCGTCGAGAACAAGCGTTCGGAGGTGCGCCGAGTCGATATCGCCATTGCGCTGATTTTCCTGGCAACCATTCTGTGCACCATCGTGGGCAACTTCGTCTTCCAGATCCCGCCGGTGCTGACCTTCCTGACCGGGTTGTCGATCATGTTTCTGGTGGCCCGTTTCTTCAGCGACGACATCGAGACCGATCCGATCCTGGAATACGTCCGGCAAGTCGAGTTCGAAACCCTGCTGTTCTTCCTCGGCATCCTTCTGCTGGTCGGGATGCTCAAGGAAATCGCCGTACTCGATGGATTGGTGCGGGTCTACGACCAGGTGCCGGCGGTGTTGGCCAACTACTCGATGGGCTTGCTGTCTGCTGCGATCGACAACGTACCGCTGACCGCAGCGCTGCTGAAGTCCGGGCTGGAAATGGGCGTGGCGGAGTGGATGGTGCTGACCTATGCCGTCGGTGTCGGCGGTTCGTTGCTGGTGATCGGCTCGGCGGCGGGAATCGTCGCCATGAGCAAGGTGCCCGGCCTGACGTTCGGCAGCTACCTGAAGTATTTCCTGTACCTGTTCATTGCGTTCAATACCGGTTTCGCCGGGGTCTTTCTCATGGGGCGTGTGTTGGCCGGTTGAGCCGCATTCAACGCCGGTTGACGGTTCTGGCTCTTGCAGGTGGAATTTCCCGGAGTCTATCCGGGTCTAGCTCCTTAGGCTGGCGCAAACCGGCGCCGGCCGCAGGCAGAGGAAGGAGCGATGGTACTCAGCCGACGCGGGCGCGCCTGCCTTGCCGGTGCGATGCTGATGACTGCAGGCTCGACGCTAGCCGCTACGCCGGATGATGAGTCGCCATTGACCCGTGGGGAATACCTGACCCGTGCGGGCAATTGCTTGAGCTGTCACACCCGGGAAGGCGGCGCGCCGTTTGCCGGGGGAGTGCCATTCGAGACGCCTTACGGCACCCTCTATTCGACCAATATCACGCCCGACCCCGATACTGGGATCGGGCGCTGGGATGACGACGATTTCATTCGGGCGATGCACGAAGGGATCGGTCGGCAGGGGGAGCATCTCTACCCCGCATTCCCTTATACCGCTTACACGCTGATGAGCCGCGACGACGTTCTGGCTATCAAAAGCTACCTCGATAACGTCGAGTCGGTGGCCTACCAGCCACCCGAAAATCAGTTGGTATTTCCCTTCGATCAGCGCGCGCTGCTGGCCGCCTGGAAGTTTGTGAACTTCGACGCGGCCCGTTTCGAACCGGTTTCCGATCAGGATGAAGAGATTAACCGCGGCGCCTACCTCAGCGAGGCAGTTGGGCACTGCGGCGAGTGTCATACACCCAGAACCCTGACTCAGGGCCTGGACAGCAAGCAGCATTACGCGGGCGCGACGCAGCAGGGCTGGACGGCCTGGAACATTACCAGCGGCGCGCGAGGAATCGGCAACTGGTCGGAGCAGAAGCTGCTGAACTATCTGTCGACCGGGCATCAGCGCGGCGAAGCCGTTGCCGGTGGGCCGATGGCCGAGGTGGTGAGTGACAGCCTGAGCTGGCTGAGCGAGCAGGACTTGCGAGCGATTGCACGGTATCTGATGCAGGTCCCAGCAAAGGACGGGCAGGTGCCCGCGCGTGACGAAATCGAGCCGGCCGGTGCCAACCCAGAGGACCCCATCCATTCGTTGTTCGTTGCCGCTTGCGAAAGCTGCCACTACCCAGACGACAGGGGGCGAGGCGGCCCATACCCCACGTCGTTTCCAAACTACTCAGCCGTCCGCGACCCGAACGGGACCAACCTGATCCGCGTCATGCTTGATGGTCTGATCCGCGGCGGACGCAGCGACGAGGCGTTCATGCCGGCCTATCGGGACCTCCTCACCGACGAGCAGATCGCTGCACTGGCGACCTACATCGGCCAGCGTTTTGGTGGCCACGACAATAGCTTCAGTGCGGACGACGTCGCCGCGCTGCGTGACTAGCAGGAGGTCTCACATGACGCTTGCATTGGAGGTGAACGGCCAGGTCCACAAGCTGACGGTCGACCCGTCGACACCGTTGCTCTATGTGTTGCGCAATGAACTGGGCCTCAAGGGGCCGAAATTCGGATGTGGCCTGGGTGAGTGCGGTGCCTGCACGGTGCTGGTCGACGGCGCTCCGGTGCGCTCCTGCCTGCTCCCAACTGCCTCGTTTGTCGATCGCCAGGTGGTATCGGTAGAGGGTTTGGGCAATGCGTCAGATCCGCATCCGCTGCAACAGGCATTCATCGATGAGCAGGCTGCGCAGTGCGCCTATTGCATCCCCGGCATGATCATGACCGCCCAGGCACTGCTGGCGCGCAACCCGCAACCGAGCGAGGCGCAGATCAAGCAGGCGCTCCTGGCCAACTTCTGTGGCTGCGGCACCCACCTGCGCATCGTTCGCGCAGTTCAGCGGGCCGCAGCCGCGATGAGCGAGGGCAGGCAAGCATGAGTGGCCTCTCGCGGCGCGGATTTCTGCAAGGCTGCTCCGCTGCGCTGGTAGTGGGGTTCAGTTTCGGCCGTCCCATTATGGCCACGGCGGCGGAGGCGTTTGGGCTGGGAGACATCGACAAACCGATCGATCGTGATGAAGTCGATAGTTGGCTGGTCATGCGTGACGACGGGCAGGTGGTGGTATACAGCGGCAAGGTAGAGCTGGGCACAGGCGTGGAAACCGCGTTGCGGCAGATAGCGGCCGAGGAGTTGTGCATCGCCTTCGCCACCACTTCGCTGGTTCAGGGCGATACTCGCCTGACGCCCAACCAGGGCGTGACGTCCGGCAGCAAGACGATACAGATCGGCGCACAGCAACTGCGGCAGGCAGCAGCCACCGCGCGCCAGGCGCTACGCGAGCGAGGCGCCGAGGTACTGGGGGTGGCTGTCGATGAAGTCGAGGTGCGTGACGGGCAGGTTCGAATCGCGGCCACGCCGCAGCGCTCGGTCAGCTACGCGGCGCTGATAGGCGGCCAGCCATTTTCCAGGCGTGTCGAGGCAAGCGCGCCGCTGTTGGAGGCGGAACGTTATCGCCTGGTCGGGACTTCGGTGCCGCGGGTCGATATCCCAGCCAAGGTATTCGGCGAGTTCAGCTTTGTTCAGGATGTCCGTCTGCCCGGCATGCTGCATGGCCGTGTCGTACGGCCACCGATCACGGGCGCCAGCACCTTGCCGGTACGGATCGAATCGATAGATGACAGCGACCTTCCCGCAGGCGTGCGTGTGGTGCGCCGTGGTGCGTTTCTAGGGGTGGTCGCGGAGACCGAGTGGGAGGCGATCCAGGCGGCGCGTCGTTTGAAGGTCGTCTGGACCCATGATGTGAAATTGCCGGAGATGGCGCGGCTGCATGACTTTCTCGAGTCGCTTCCGGCCCGCACGCGCCGGATCGTCGACCGTGGCGAGTTGCATCCGCAATTCCAATCGGCCGATAAGGTGCTCGAAGCGCAGTACCAATGGCCGTATCAGAATCACGACTCCATTGGCCCGTCCTGTGCTGTCGCTGACGTACGGGCGGAAGAGATCACGCTGTGGTCGGGCACCCAGGGTCCGCATCAGCTGCGCGAGGCGATCGCTGCGCTGACCGAGCGCCCCAAAGAATCGGTCCGTGTGATCTATGCAGAAGCGTCCGGGTGCTACGGCCACAACGGTGCGGATGACGTGGCCGGGGATGCGGTGCTGATGTCGATGGCTGCAGGACGGCCGGTCAGGGTCCAGTGGTCGCGCGAGGATGAGCACGGCTGGAACCCGAAGGGACCGGCCATGCGGATGCGCTTGCGCGGCGCCTTGAGCGCGGCGGGTGACGTCCGCGGCTGGTCGTTTCGCAACTGGACGCCGACCCATTCGACCCGTCCGAGCGCCGACGCGGGCGATAGGGCGCTGCTGGCCGGCATGCTGATCCACGGCATGCCGGATTTCGATCGAACGGTGGGCGGTGACCGCAACGCGCCGGTGGATTATCGCTTCGAGCATTGTCGCGTGGAGATCAACTGGTTGGCCGTCACCGACACGCCATTGCGGCCATCGGCGCTGCGAGCCCTGGGTGCAGTGCCGAACTGCTTTGCCAACGAGTGTTTCTTCGACGAATTGGCCCATGCTGCGGGGCGCGACCCGCTGGCGATGCGGCTGGATTATCTCGATGACCCGCGGGGCCGCGCCGTGCTCGAAGCGGCTGCCAAAAAAGCTGACTGGCAGCCGGGTCGTAGCCGCGCTACGCCCTGGCGCAGCGGTGTCGTGACGGGGCGCGGGCTCGCCTACGCCCGTTACGAAAACGAAAACGCCTACGTGGCCGTGGTGGCCGATGTCGAGGTGAGCGAGCGGGGGGTGAGGGTGTTGCGGGTGGTCGTAGGCCACGATTGCGGGCTGATCATCAATCCCGACGGCGTCCGCAACCAGATCGAGGGGAACGTTCTCCAGGCGACCAGTCGTGCACTGAAAGAGGAGGTCAGGTTTGGTCGCGAGGGGGTGACCAGCCTGGAGTGGGGTGCCTACCCGCTGATCACTTTTGCCGAGATACCGCAGGTCGACATCGTGTTGATCGATCGTCCTGACGAACCGTCGCTTGGCGCTGGCGAGGCTACCACCGCGCCGGTGCCCGCTGCCATCGGCAACGCCATATTCGACGCCACCGGGCTAAGGCTCCGTCAAGTGCCGTTCACCCGGCAGCGCCTCCTGGCTGCTCGGGACGAGGCGTGACGTCTACCAGTGCAGGTTGAAGTGCGAGCCCAGCACGAAGGTGTCATCCAGCAGGTCCCAGCGTTCGACGCAGGCGTGTTTGTCAGGCCCCGCGTGTAGCTTCAGCCGATTGAATGAGTTAGGTGAGGTGCCGCGCACCCGTGAAGACAAGGTCGTGCCTGCCTGCACCATCCAGATTTCGCGCGACAGCGCGGTGTATTGCTTGGACAGCGGAAGTACGTAAGGCAGATGGATGTGCCCACCCATCACCAGGTCGAGCCCTTCATCGGCCCAGCAGTGCAGGGCGGCGTCGGCTCCGTGCTGCAGGTTGCTGAGGTCGCTCAGCACCATCGCGCCGAATGGCTGGTGGGCCACCACGATACGCAGTTTGTCGTGGCTGGTTCGTCTGAGCCTGTCCCGCACCGCCTGGACCTGCCGTTGCGTGACGAGACCGTCCTTGTGGCGCCTGGGGTGGGTGGTGTTGAGGCCGATGATCAGGGCCTCGTCGTTTTCGAACGTGGGTTCCAGATCGTCGCCGAAGTGACGCCGGTAGTTGTGATAGGGCGTCAGGAAGCGGGCGAAGAGGTTGTACAGCGGAATATCGTGATTGCCCGGGATCACCAGCGTCTCGGGAATGCCGTGTGCGTGCAGACGCTGGACGAAGGCCTGTGCCGCAGCGAACTGGCTGGCGCGGGCGCGCTGGGTGATGTCGCCGGAGAAGACCAGCAGGTCCGCGCCGTGCTCGCGCACATGGCGTTCCATGGCCTCCACGACAGCGGGCTGCTCGGTGCCGAAGTGGGTGTCGGATATCTGCACGATGATCGTCATTGGCTGGCGTTTTCTCTTCGGGATTCCGGTTTCCGGGGGCACGTTAACCTATTCGAAGCCTGGAGCGCGCCAGCGTTCCGGTAAAAGCGCTTCGCATCCCCGGGCGACATCGCTTTCGGTTGCGCGGCACAGGGCCTTGGACTAACCTCCGCGCTGCTTCAGGTGCCCCCTGGCGAAACGCCAGTCGGGTGAAACAGGGAAGCCGGTCCATTCGTAGAAGATTCCGGCGCTGCCCCCGCAACGGTAGGCGAGTCACGAACCGCTCGACGCCACTGTGCCGCAGGCACGGGAAGGCGCGGTTCTCGGACCCCGAAGGGTCCACTCGCAAGCCCGGAGACCGGCCTGTCGCACTTCACGGCAGCGCGGTGGGCGCTGATCGGCGTGCGCCCGTGGGGTGCATTCCTGTCGCCCCTTTCCGTCTGCCCTTATCGACTGGATGTCGTGCGGCGGGCACGACGGAGACCCCACCTTGATCTGCAAGTCATTCAATACAACCGCGGCGTTTGCATTGCTCGGCCTCGCGCCGTTCACCTTCGCGCATGCTGCGCAAACCTCGCTCGACCTCGACTCGACCGTCGTCACGGCCACTCGAGTCGATACGCCGACGCCGGCGCTGGCGGCAACGACCGTCATCGACCGGGAGGAGATCGAGCGCAGCCAGGCAACCTCGCTGCCGGACGTTCTGCGCCGTGTGCCGGGATTGTCGCTGGCCAACAATGGCGGTCCGGGCAAGACCACCAACCTTTTTCTGCGTGGCACCAACTCCGACCACATGATCGTGCTCATCGATGGCGTGAAGGTCGGTGCCGTCAGCAACGGTGCTGCGGCTTACCAGGACTTTCCGGTCGAGCTGATCGAACGTATCGAAGTGGTACGAGGGCCGCGTTCGAGCCTCTACGGTTCTGAAGCCATCGGTGGCGTCATCCAGATATTCACGCGCAAGGGTGAGGGGCAGGGCGCGCGACCATTCTTCTCGGCGGGCTATGGCACGCATGACACCCTGAGCGGTAGTGCGGGGATCACCGGAGGTGACGGCAAGGGTTGGTACAGTCTGGGTATCAACAGCGAGGACACCGATGGGATCGATGCGACCAATCACAACAGCTTCTCCAACGATCCGGACGCCGACGGCTATCGCAATCTGGCCGGCTCGCTGAACGTCGGCTACCGTTTCGACAACGGGCTGGAACTGGCCGGCAACCTGCTGCGGGCCAAGACGCACAACGAATACGACGGCGGCGATGACGCCTACATGGACGGCGAACAACACGTCGTCGGAGGCAGCGCACGCTATGCGCCGCTGAACAACTGGATGGTCACGCTGCAAGCCGGGCGCAGCCAGGACAAGAGCGACAGCTACAGCGACGGAAGCTTCTCGTCACGCTTCGATTCCCGCCGCGACCAGTTTTCCTGGCAGAACGACATCGAGCTGGCGGAGCGGCACACCCTGACCCTGGGGTACGACTATCTGCAGGACGAGCTCAGCAGCGATTCCGACTACCAGATGAATTCACGGCACAACAATGGTGGTTTCGCTCAATATCTGGGGGGCGCAGGCCGGTTCGACTGGCAGCTCAACGCGCGCCGCGACGTGAACGAAACCTTCGGCGGCCACAACACCGGCGCGGTTGCTCTGGGTTATGCGCTGGCCGAGAGCCTGCGCGGTTATGTCAGCTACGGCACTGCGTTCAAGGCGCCGACCTTCACTCAGCTTTACTACCCTGGCTTCTTCGGCATGTACGAGGGCAACCCGGACCTGGAACCCGAGGAGTCGAAGAATCTCGAGGTCGGTCTCGAAGGGCAACCTGGCTGGGGCAGCTGGAGCGTCAACCTGTTCCGCAACGAGATCGATAACCTGATCGCCGCGACGGGCCCCAACAACGGCTATATCAACGTGGACGAGGCCCTGATCCATGGGGCGGAGTTCAATATGGCGAGCGACTGGCAGGGCTGGTTCTGGAGCGCCAATGCAACCCTGCTCGAAGCGGAAAACCGTTCGGACGGTGCCAACAACGGTCGAAGCCTGCCGCGCCGCCCGCAACAGCTTTTCAATCTGGAAATGGACCGCGCGTTCGATCGCTTCAGTGTGGGCGCTACCCTGCATGCCGAAGGCGCCCGCTACAATGACGCAGCCAACCAGACCGAGCTGGGCGGTTTCGCGACCCTCGACCTGCGCGCCGAGTACCGTATCGATCAGGAATGGCGACTGCAGACGCGTGTCGCCAACCTCCTGGATGCCAACTACCAGACCATTGACGGCTACAACCAGCCTGGCCAAGCGGTCTATTTCACCGTTCGCTATCAGGCCCTCTGATCGCACAGGGTGCGACGAAACCGAAGGAGAACACGCATGATCAAACTGTCCCCCCGAGCCCAACTGGCCGTTGGCGTCGCCCTGGTGGCGCTGATGGCCGTGACCCGCGGGCAGCATCTTGCCTCGGTGAACCTGCCGAGCGCCTCGTGGGCGGTGTTCTTCGTCGCGGGAATCTTGCTGGCGCCGCGCTGGGTTTTCCCCATGCTGTTCGTGGAGGCGTCACTGCTGGATCTTGCAAGCGTCGGTTGGCAGACCGCCAGCAGCTATTGCCTGTCGCCCTCCTACTGGCTGTTGCTGCCGGCCTACGGTGCGCTCTGGTTGGGCGGGCGCACCTATGCCCGGCTGCACCAGGCGCATTGGCACAGTCTGGCGACGCTGATGGCGTGCATGGCGTTGAGCGCCTTCGTTGGTTACCTCTTCTCCGGGGGTGGCTATCTGTTTTTCTCAGGCCAGTATGCGGACCCGACGCTGGCGCAACTGGCTGAGCGGATCCTCCATTACTACCCGCGCAACCTCGCCAACATGGCGCTCTACGTCGGCGTCGCGACGGCGCTCTATGTCGGCCTGCGCGGCGTCAGCGCTCAGCGGGCGGAGGCTCGCGCATGACCGAGTCGGCTGAACGCGACGCCCGGCATCGCGCGCGGATGCAACGCAAGAAGGCGGTCGTCGATGAGAAGATCGCCGCGGCCCAGGACGAATATGGCCTGTTGCTGGTTCACACCGGTAACGGCAAGGGCAAGAGCAGCTCGGCCTTCGGTATGGTGGCGCGTGCGCTCGGCCACGGCATCAAGGTGGGCGTGGTTCAGTTCATCAAGGGTGCGGCGAGCACGGGCGAGGAGAATTTCTTTCGGCGGTTCCCCGAGGACGTTCGCTACCACGTGATGGGCGAGGGCTTCACCTGGGAAACCCAGGATCGTCAGCGCGACATTGCCAAGGCTGGCGAGGCCTGGGCGGTAGCGGTCGAGCTGCTGAGTGACCCCCAGATCGGCCTGGTGGTGCTCGATGAGCTGAACATCGCGTTGAAGTACGGCTACCTGGAACTCGACACCGTACTGGCCGATATCGAATCGCGGCCGCTGCTGCAGCATGTAGTGGTGACCGGCCGGGGCGCGCCACCTGCGCTGATCGAGGCCGCCGACACCGTTACCGAGATGAGCCTGGTCAAGCACGCGTTCAAATCCGGGGTCAAAGCGCAGAAGGGAATCGAGTTCTGATGCCGCCAGCAAGCACCGGAGCGCCGGACAGGATGCTCGCGGATGAATGAAGCGCGCCACTGTCCTGCATTGCTCGTTGCTGCTCCGGCGTCCGGCCAGGGCAAGACTACCGTCACCGCCGGTCTGGCGCGTCTTCATGCGCGGCAGGGGCGGCGGGTGCGGGTCTTCAAATGCGGCCCGGATTTTCTCGATCCCATGGTGCTGGCCCGCGCCAGCGGTCATCCGGTCTACCAGATCGATCTCTGGATGGTCGGTGAAGCCGAGAGCCGGCGTCTGCTCTGGGAGGCGGCAAGGGACGCGGACCTCATCCTCATCGAGGGGGTGATGGGGCTGTTCGACGGCACGCCATCGGCGGCGGATCTGGCACGGCACTTCGGCGTCCCGGTGCTGGCCGTGGTCGATGGGTCCGCGATGGCGCAGACCTTCGGCGCGCTCGCTCATGGCCTGGCAAGCTATCAGCCGGACCTGCCGTTTGCCGGCGTGCTCGCCAACCGTGTCGGCAGCCCCCGTCATGGCGAAATCCTGCGCGACTGCCTGCCGGCGCACATCGATTGGTTCGGGGCCATGCCGCGCAGTGAAGCGGTCGGCCTACCGAGCCGCCATCTCGGGCTGGTGCAAGCACAGGAGCTGGCCGATCTGGATGCGCGCCTCGACGCCGCGGCGGACGCTTTGGCCGAGAGTTCAGGCGGTGACCTGCCCGCGCCGGTCTGTTTCTCACCGCCGGCTGTCCTGGATCGGCCGCCGCTGCTCGAAGGCGTGCGGGTCGGTGTGGCACGCGATGCCGCATTCGCCTTCGTCTATCAGGCCAACATCGATCTGCTTCAGGCCATGGGCGCTGAGCTGCTGTTCTTTTCACCGCTCAGGTTCGCGCGTCTGCCGGCCGTCGATAGCCTCTATCTACCCGGTGGCTATCCGGAGCTGCATCTGAAGGTTTTGGCTCGCAACCGTGCCATGGGGGAGGCGATACGCGCCCATCATGACGCCGGCAAGCCTACGCTGGCCGAGTGCGGCGGCATGCTCTACTTGCTCGAGGGTCTGACTGATCGGGAGGGCGCACGCGAGGATATGCTCGGGTTGCTGCCCGGTGAGGCGCGCATGCAGAAGCGCCTGGCCGCGCTGGCCCTCCAGGAGGTGCAGTTACCGGAAGGTCGACTGCGCGGGCACACCTATCATCACTCGGCGCTCGACTCGCCGATGCAGCCACTGGCGCGCGGCGAATGCCCGAACTACAAACGCACCGCCGAAGCGGTGTATCGTCAGGGCCGCCTGACGGCTTCGTACATTCATTTCTACATGCCATCCGATCCGGTGGCCGCTGCGGCCCTGCTGACGCCATGACCGATCCCGTCTTTACCGAAGAACAGCGTGCCGGGGTTTATCGTGCTATCGCCGAGCGGCGCGACATGCGGCATTTCGCCGGTGGCTCGATTGCTCCCGAACTGCTGGCTCGCCTGCTCGAAGCGGCTCATCAGGCGCCGAGCGTCGGGTTGATGCAGCCCTGGCGTTTCGTGCGTATCCGCCGACCCGCACTTCGCCTTGCCATCGCGGAGCTGGTGGAGACAGAGCGTCTTAACACGGCGGCCGCGCTGGGCGAGCGCGGCGACGCCTTCATGCAACTCAAGGTCGAGGGCATCCGTGATTGTGCGGAAGTCCTGGTCGTCGCGCTGATGGATGGCCGCGAGAAACACATCTTCGGCCGCCGCACGTTGCCGGAAATGGACCTGGCGTCGGCGTCCTGCGCGATTCAGAACCTCTGGCTGGCTGCGCGTGCCGAAGGGCTGGGCATGGGCTGGGTCTCGTTGTTCGATCCTGCGCAGCTGGCCGCCTTGCTGCAGATGCCCGAGGGTGCCAAGCCCATCGCGATCCTTTGTTTAGGTCCGGTCGAGACCTTCTATCCCGCGCCGATGCTGGCGCTCGAAGGCTGGGCCCAGCCACGGCCACTGGCCGAGCTTTCCTACCTCGATTGCTGGGGCAACCCGGCATGAGCCTGGCGTTGTCCTGCCTGGCTGGCATCGGTATGGATGCCTTGCTCGGCGAACCACGACGCGGACACCCGCTGGTGGCGTTCGGACGCTGGGCCGATACCCTGGAGCGCCATTTCAACGGGCTCGATGGGCGAGGCTGGCGCAGCCATGGCGTGACCGCCTGGTGCCTCGCTGTGTTGCCGCTGACGGCCCTGGCCTGGTTGCTGTCACGCCTGCCCGGCATCGGCGGGCTGGTCGAGATTCTGCTGCTCTACTTCGCGCTGGGCTTGCGCAGCCTGGGCGATCACCTGTTGCCGGTCGCACGTGCGTTGCGCCAGGGCGACCTGCCCGAAGCGCGTCGACGCGTAGGCTTTATCGTCAGCCGCGACACCCGTGAGCTGGACGCGCAGGGCGTCGCCCGTGCCGCGACCGAGTCGGCGCTGGAGAATGGCAGCGATGCCGTCTTCGCGGCACTGTTCTGGTTTGCATTGGCGGGCGCGCCCGGCGTGGTCCTGTATCGCCTGAGCAACACCCTCGATGCCATGTGGGGTTACCGCAACCAGCGCTTCGAGCGCTTCGGCTGGGCTGCGGCGCGCATCGACGATCTGCTTAACTTCGTCCCGGCCAGGCTGGTGGCTCTGACCTATGCCGTGCTGGGGCAGACGCGCCGCGCTCGGCACTGCTGGCGCACCCAGGCACCGCTGTGGGACAGCCCCAACGCCGGCCCGGTGATGGCGGCCGGTGCTGGGGCGCTTGGCGTGACCCTGGGCGGCGCGGCGATCTATCACGGCGAACTGCACCAGAGACCGGTGCTGGGTGAGGGAGATTCACCCGGGCCACGCGACATCGAGCGTGCACTGGACATGGTCTGGGCGGGTGTCGGCGTCTGGATCCTGGTGTTACTGGTGGGGGCCGGTTTGCATGCTTGAACATGGCGGCAGGCTGCGCGCCGCGGCGCGGCAGTTCGAGATTCCACTGGCCGACTGGCTGGATCTGTCGACCGGCATCGCCCCTTATGGATTCGACCTTCCCAGCGTTCCGGGCGAGGCCTGGCTGCGCCTACCGGAGGTCGAAGACGAGCTCGATGCGGTCGCTCGCAATCACTATGGGGTGGCTTCGCTGCTGCCGGTCGCCGGTTCGCAGGCGGCGATCCAGGCCTTGCCACGGCTGCGGCGGCGGTCACAGGTCGGCATCGTGTCTCCGTGCTACGGGGAGCATGCCGAAGCCTGGCGTCGTGAAGGTCACCGGCTGAGCGAATTCAGTGAAGGCAGCGTGCCGCGGGCGCTGGACCACTTGGATGTACTGGTGGTGGTCAATCCGAACAACCCGACCGGTCGCCTGTTGTCACCGGGGCAGCTGCTCGACTGGCATGCGCGGCTGGCCGAGCGCGGGGGCTGGTTGGTCGTCGACGAGGCCTTCATGGATGCGACACCGGAACACAGCCTCGCGGTGCACAGTCAGTTGCCCGGTCTCATCGTGCTGCGTTCATTTGGCAAATTTTTCGCGATGGCAGGTGCGCGGCTGGGCTTCGTGCTCGCCGAAGCCGATCTGTTGCAGGCGCTGGACCGGATGCTTGGGCCATGGTCGGTCGCCGGCCCCTCGCGCTTCCTGGGCCGTGCGCTGTTGGCTGACAGTGCCGGCCAGCAGCGCCAACGGCAGCGCCTGCTGGCGGACACCGAGCGCCTGGCGCAGTTGCTGGCGTCGCAAGGGCTGGCACCGACCGGCGGTTGCGCCCTGTTTCAATGGGTCGTGACCGAGGAGGCGAACATGTTGCATGAGTTTCTCGGCTGTCAGGGCATTCTCGTCCGACGCTTTCGTTACCCCTCCAGCCTGCGCTTCGGGCTGCCGCCGGACGAGGCCGGCTGGGCGCGGTTGGCGAGGGCGTTGACGCTTTACCAGGCCATTCGCGGATGACCAGCCTGATGGTGCAGGGCACCACCTCCGATGCCGGCAAGAGCACCCTGGTGACCGCCCTGTGCCGCTGGCTCAAGCGACAGGGCGTGGCGGTGATCCCGTTCAAGCCGCAGAACATGGCGCTCAACAGCGCGGTCACGGTGGACGGCGGCGAAATCGGTCGCGCCCAAGCCGTGCAGGCACAGGCCGCCGGTCTGGTGCCGCACACCGACATGAACCCAATTCTGCTCAAGCCCAACAGCGACGTCGGCGCCCAGGTGATCATCCATGGCCGTGCCGTGACCTGCATGGACGCTACGGCCTACCACGACTACAAGCGCGTCGCCATGCAGGCGGTGCTGGAGTCCCACCGGCGCCTGAGCGCGACCTATCAGGTGGTCATGGTGGAGGGCGCGGGTTCGCCGGCGGAAATCAACCTGCGCGCCAACGATATCGCCAACATGGGCTTTGCCGAGGCGGTCGATTGCTCGGTCATCCTTATCGCCGATATCGACAAAGGCGGTGTTTTCGCGCATCTGGTGGGCACGCTGGAGCTGTTGTCGCCGAGCGAGCAGGCCAGGGTGAAGGGTTTTGTGATCAACCGCTTCCGTGGCGACATCGCCCTGTTGCAGCCGGGACTGGATTGGCTCGAGGCGCGTACCGGCAAGCCGGTCCTGGGAGTGCTGCCTTACCTGATGGACTTGCACCTCGAGGCCGAAGATGCCGTGGATGTGCGCCAGGCGCCGAAGGCTGAGTCGAGCCTGCGCGTGGTGGTGCCGGTGCTGCCGCGCATCAGCAATCACACGGATTTCGATCCGCTGCGCCTGCATCCGCAGGTGGACCTGCGTTTCGTCGGGCCTGGCGAAGCCATTCCGTCGGCGGACCTGATCATTCTGCCCGGCTCGAAGAGCGTCCGGGCCGATCTGGCCTGGTTGCGCGAGCAGGGCTGGGACCGCGCCATCCAGCGGCACCTGCGCTACGGCGGCAAGCTACTGGGTATCTGCGGCGGGCTGCAGATGCTTGGCGAGTCGGTCGCCGACCCGCTTGGTCTGGAAGGACCGGCAGGCGTCAGTCACGGGCTCGGCCTGCTGCCCCTGCACACCGAATTGGCGGCGCACAAGCAGCTGCGTAACGTTCGTGGGCGGCTTTGTCTTGGCGATGTCGAGGTGACCGGCTACGAGATTCATGCCGGTGTCACCCGGGTCCCGGAGACTGCACGCGCAGCGGTGCGCCTGGATGATGGCCGCGCCGACGGTGCCGTCAGCGACGACGACCAGGTTTTCGGGACCTATCTGCACGGCTTGTTCGAGGGGGCGGATGCCTGTGCCGCGCTGCTGCGCTGGGCCGGGCTGGCTTCGGTGGAGCGGATTGACTACCACGGCTTGCGAGAGCGTGACATCGACCGGCTCGCCGACCTGATCGATCGTCATCTGGACACCGACCGGCTACGCGAACTCTGCGGCTTGTGATGCCGCGCTGCGCGAGGAATACCTGATGCTTGACCTGATTCTCGGTGGTGCTCGCTCCGGCAAGAGCCGCCTGGCGGAGCGCCTCGCCAGCGACAGCGGCCTGGCTGTGACCTACATCGCCACCAGTCAGCCGCTGGACAGCGAAATGGCTGCACGTATCGACCAGCACCGGGCGCGGCGGCCGGCTGGGTGGGCGTTGGTGGAAGAGCCGCTGGCGCTCGCGACGGTGTTGCGTGAGCACGCCGATCATGAGCGCTGTCTGCTGGTCGATTGCCTGACCCTCTGGCTGACCAACCTGCTCATGCTGGAGGATAGGGCGCGCCTGGCCGGTGAGCGCGACGCGCTGCTCGACTGCCTGGACGGCTTGCCCGGTCGCGTGTTGCTGGTCAGCAACGAGACCGGTCTTGGCGTGGTGCCCATGGGTGAACTGAGCCGCCGTTATGTCGACGAGGCTGGCTGGCTGCACCAGGCCATCGCCGCCCGTAGCGACCGAGTCGTCTTTACCGTGGCGGGATTGCCGATGATCCTGAAAGGAGAACCCTTGTGAACGAACCCTGGTGGCAGGCGCCCTGCCGTGTGCCAGATTCGGCGTCGCGCGAGCGCGCACGGCGTCGTGACGCCCAACTGACCAAGCCACCTGGTGCGCTTGGCCGGGTCGAGGCCCTGGTACCGGTTCTGGCCGGGCTCCAGGGGCGCGATCGGCCCGCCTTGAACCGGGTATGGATCAGCATTTTCGCTGGTGATCACGGGGTGGCGGCCGAAGGTATTTCTGCCTTCCCCCAGTCGGTGACTGCTCAGATGCTCTCCAATTTCGTCCGTGGTGGCGCTGCGATCAGCGTGCTGGCGCGGGCGTTGTCGGCCGCGCTCGAGGTGGTCGACCTCGGCACGGTTCATCCGGTTGGGCCCTTGCCTGGGGTACGGCATCTGGCGCTAGGGCCGGGTACGGCGAATTTCGTCCAGGGGCCGGCGATGTCGGCCGAGACCTGCCGCCAAGCGTTGGCGGCGGGGCGCGACAGCGTGCATCGGGCGCAGGCGCAGCATCAGGCCGAACTCTTTATCGGTGGCGAGATGGGCATCGGCAACACCACCACGGCCGCGGCGTTGGCGTGCGCATTGCTCGGTTGCGATCCGCAACGGCTCGCCGGCCCCGGGACCGGGCTCGACGCCGCCGGCGTGGCGCGCAAGCGTGCCGTCATCGAGCGTGCGCTGGCGCGGCATGCCGGCCCGCACGACACTCTGGATTGGCTGCAGCGGCTCGGGGGGTTCGAATTGGCGGCGCTGACCGGCGCTTATCTGGCGTGCGCGCAGCAGGGCATCGTCGTGCTGGTCGACGGATTCATCTGCAGTGTCGCGGCGCTTTGTGCGGTGCGCCTGAACCCCGGTTGTCGTGACTGGCTGCTGTTCGCCCATCGTTCGGCAGAGCCCGGACATCTGGCGGTCCTCGATGCGCTAGACGCCCAGCCGCTGCTCGATCTGGAGCTGAGGCTGGGTGAGGCGAGCGGGGCAGCGCTCGCGGTGCCCTTGTTGCGACTGGCCTGTGCCCTGCACGATGAAATGGCCACCTTTGCCGAGGCGGCTGTAGCCGGTCAGTCCGCATGAACCTGCATCTGGACATGCTGCGGCATGGCGAGACGACGGGGGGGGGAGGTTTTCGAGGCCGTCTCGATGACGAGCTGACCGCCGAGGGTTGGCAGCAGATGCGCCGGGCTGTTGCCGAGCGGGCGGGCTGGTCGCGCATCATCAGCTCGCCACTCAAGCGATGCGCCCGTTTCGCAGCAGAGCTGGCCGAGGGACAAGACCTCGAGCTGGAGGTGGAGCCGGCGTTTCGTGAATTGGATTTCGGCGCATGGGAAGGCCTGACCGCGGCTGAACTCATGCTCGACCGAAGCGAGCAGCTGGGCCGCTTCTGGGCGGATCCTTATGGCTTCACGCCCCCCGGCGGCGAGTCGTTGATGGTGTTCGAAACTCGGGTGCTGACGGCGCTGGAACGGCTCGCCGACCGTTGGGCCGGTGAGCGGATCTTGCTGGTGACCCATGCCGGCGTGATGCGCCTGCTGCTTGCCGAAGCGCGCGGCCTGCCGCGCGAAAGGCTGCTTCAGGTGGAGGTTGGGCACGCCAGCCTGTTCGGGCTGAATGTGGGCTTTCGCGACGCAACGCTCTGGCTGGAAGAGACATGTCTTCCTTTCTGATCGCGCTGCAATTTCTCACCTGCCTGCCGATTCGCCTGCGCGATATGCCTTCGGCCGATGCCATAGGCCGCTCACTGTCGTTCTATCCCCTGGTGGGGCTGTTGCTCGGGGTCGGGTTATGGCTGCTCGCCCTGGTGCTGGAGCAGACAGCGCCGGCCTTGTCGGCAGCATTGGTGTTGAGTGTCTGGGTGGCCTTCACCGGCGCGCTTCACCTGGATGGGCTCGCGGACAGTGCGGACGCCTGGCTGGGCGGGTTCGGCGACCGCCAGCGGACCCTGGACATCATGAAGGATCCGCGCAGCGGTCCGACTGCCGTCGTGGTGCTGATCCTCTTGCTGTTGCTCAAGTTCGTGGCCCTTTGGGTGCTGCTCGGCGAAGGCGAACGGGTGGCGCTGCTGCTGGCTCCTTTGCTCGGGCGGGCCGCGCTGCCCGCACTGTTCTTGTATACCCCTTACGTGCGGCCGGGCGGGTTGGGTCAGGTGCTGTCCACGCACCTGCCGCGCCGAGAGGCCCGGTGGGTGCTATTGGCGGTGGCAATCGGGTGTGTGCTGCTGGGCACCGCCGGATGGCTGGCACTGGCCGTTGCGCTGCTGGTTGGCATGCTGGCGCGGCGTGCGATGTGCCGGCGCCTCGGCGGCACGACAGGCGATACCGCTGGCGCCATGCTGGAGCTGGTCGAATGCGCGGTGCTGGTCGGTTTGGCCCTGCGCGTCTGAACCCTCAATCAAGCAGCGCGACTGACTTGATCTGCGCCCACAGTTGCTTGCCGGGCGCGACCGCCAACTGATCCGCCGAGCGCCGGGTAATGCGTGCCAGCACAGCCGTGCCCTGCGCATCGAGACGCACCAGGACGTGGGCCGGTGTGTCCGCCTCGGCGAGCTGCGCGACACGAACCGGCAGCAGGTTGCTGATGCTCGTCCCCTGTGCCCGCTCCAGCGCGAGGCTGACGTCCCGGGCATGGACTCGAAAGCGTAGGCGATGCCCGACCGGCTCGTGGCGCAACCCCACTAACACCTCACCGCCGACAAAGCCGAGCCGGGTGAGGTGGTAGTGCGGGTCGTGTTCGATGATCTCCGATTCGATCACCACGCCGGCCTCGTCACCGAAGGCAGTAGGCAGGTCGAGCCGTGCCAGGGTTTCACCCAGCTCGCCATGCGCCAACACGGCTCCGTCACGAAGCAGCACCAGATGATCGGCCAGCCGCGCCACCTCGTCGGGCGCATGGCTGACATAGAAGGTGGCGATGTCGAGCTGCTCGTGCAAGCGCTCGAGATACGGCAGGATTTCCGCCTTGCGTTGCGCATCCAGCGCCGCCAGGGGTTCGTCCATCAGCAGCAGACGAGGGCTGGTCAGCAGTGCGCGGGCGATGGCCACGCGTTGGCGTTCACCGCCGGAGAGCCGGTCGGGCGCACGCTCGAGCAAGGCGTCGAGGTCGAGTAGCTGTACGGCCTGATCCCAGGCGACGCGCCGGCTCCTGACGGGCACGCGCTTCATGCCGAACTCCAGATTGCGCCGGACCGAAAGGTGGCTGAACAGGTTGGCGTCCTGGAATACATAGCCGACCGCCCGGCGATGAGGCGGCACGAAGAGGCCGCGAGCGGAGTCGAGCCAGCATTCGCCATCGACCTCGATGCGCCCGGCGGCCTGTGCCTCCAAGCCTGCGATGCAGCGCAGCAGGCTCGTCTTGCCCGAACCGGAGGGCCCGAAAATGGCGGTCACACCGCGCCCGCACAGGTGCAGGTCGACGTCGAGGCTGAAGCCGCCCTGATTCAGTTGGAGGCGGGCGCTGATCGTACGGGGCGTCTCGTTCATCCGCGCCAGACCTGGGCGCGCCGGCCGCCATAGAGCATCAGCAGGACGACAAAGGCGAAGACCAGCATGCCGGCGGCCAGCCAGTGCGCCTGGGCGTATTCCATGGCCTCGACATGATCGTAGATCTGTACGGAGACCACCCGGGTCTTGTCCGGAATGTTGCCACCGATCATCAGCACGACACCAAACTCACCGACGGTGTGGGCAAACCCCAGCACGCTGGCGGTGACGAACCCCGGTCTTGCAAGGGGCAGCACGACATGAACGAAGCGATCCAGCGGGCTGGCTCGCAGCGTCGCCGCCGCTTCGAGCGGCCGCTCGCCAATCGCCTCGAACGCGTTCTGCAGCGGTTGAACGACAAACGGCATGGAATAGAACACCGAACCCACCACCAACCCGGCGAAGCTGAAGGCAAGCGTGCCCAGCCCGAGCCACTGAGTGAGCTGGCCCACCGGCCCGTTGGGTCCCATGGCCACCAGCAGGTAGAAGCCGAGCACGCTTGGCGGCAGCACCAGCGGCAGGGCAACGACGGCACCGATCGGGCCACGAAGACGCGAGTCCGTCCGTGCCAGCCACCAGGCGATGGGGGTGCCGATCAAGAGCAGGATCAGCGTGGTGACGCTGGCGAGCTTGAGCGTCAAGCCGATCGCCGCAAGACCGGACTCGTCAATCGGCAGCATCGGGCTCGTCCAGGTCGTAGCCATGACCCTTGATCAGCGCCGTGGCTGCCGGGCTTTTCAGGTAGTCCAGCAGGGCGCGGGCCGCCGGGTTATCCGCCGCGGTGTTCAACAGCACCGCATCCTGGCGGATCGGCGGATGGAAGCGGGGCGGGACGATCCAGGCCGAACCCGCGATGCCGCCATTCTTGTCGATCACCTGAGACAACGCGACGAAGCCCAGCTCGGCGTTCCCGCTGGCGACGAACTGGTGGGCCTGGGCGATGTTTTCACCCTGCACCAGCTTGTCCTGCACGCGAGTGCTCAGGCCGAGTGACTCAAGGGTAGCGACGGCCGCTGCGCCGTAGGGCGCCGTTTTCGGATTGGCGATGGCGAGATGCGCGAATGGCCGCTCGCCGAGCACCGTGCCCTCGGTGTCGACATAGCCCGCTGTTGGCGACCAGAGCACCAGCTTACCGATCGCATAGGTGAACCGACTGCCGTCGACCACGAGGCCGTCGCTTTCCAGTTGCTTGGGGATGTTCTCGTCGGCGGCCAGGAGCAGGCCGAAAGGAGCGCCGTGGCGTATTTGCGCGTAGAGCTTGCCGCTGGAGCCGAAGGCGAGGAGTGCGCGATGCCCCGTGTCGCGTTCGAAGCGCTCGGCGATGGCTTGCATGGGGGCGCTGAAGTTGGCCGCCACGGCAACCTGGACTTCATCGGCATGGCTGCTGAAGGCGGTCCAGCCGAGCACCAGCGCAAGCGGCCAGCGTGTGATGGGCATTCTGCGGATTCCTAATCGACGGCGATGATCACATGCGACGCCTTGATCAGCGCCGTGCAGGGTTGACCGACTGCCAGACCAAGTGCCTCGGCGCTCTCGTTCGTAATCACGGCACCGAGCGTTCGGTTGCCCGGCAGCGAGAGTTTGACGTCGCAATTGACGGCGCCGGGTACCAGCGCGCTGATGGTGCCGGTGAGCCGGTTGCGCGCGCTGATCCGCGTGTCGGGATCTGGCGTCAGCAGGACGAAGCTGGCCTTGATCAGCGCAATGGCCGTCTTGCCGACGGCAAGCTGGAGCTCGTCGATGCTGTCATGGGTGAGGGTGGCGGTAATCGTCTGACCGTCGCCAATGTCGAGCTGAAGGCTGCCGTTGACCGCGCCTTTCTCCACCCGGGTGATACGCCCTCTGAACTGGTTGCGCGCGCTGGTCTTCATGGCGATGGCCTTCAGCAGCTTGTCGATGTCGTCGAAGCCCTCGATGCCCTGGGACACCTGAGCCAGAAACCGCTCGTATTCGTGTTGCATGCGACGCCAGACGTGAAGCATTTCACGGCCGAAATCGGTCAGTTGGGTGCCGCCGCCGCCCGCACCTCCTGCAGCGCGCTTGACCAACGGTCGTTCGGAGAGGTTGTTCATGGCGTCAACCGCGTCCCATGCCGCCTTGTAACTGAGGTTGGCGGCTTTGGCAGCTTGGCTGATCGAGCCGGTGGCTTCGATCTGTTCCAGCAGTTCGATGCGTTTGCCACCGAGATAGCCTTTCTCACCTCGGTTGAACCAGAGGCGGCCATCGATGCGCAACGGGTCCAGCGGTGCGGAGGGGTTCATGTCGGCTCCCTTGTCGAGCGGGCATTCTGCCAAGCGCTATATTGATTTGTATATAGCGCGGTGGGTTCGAATCGTTGCCGAGCCGCTAGCAGCGGAGTAGCTTGGCGGTGATCAGGCCGGGAGAACGTCCATGAAGGTTCGTCTGTTTGCTGCTTGTCTCACCTTGACCGTGATGGCCGGCCCTGCGCTGGCTGCCGAGTGCCCCGCCGTGCTCGCGCACGAGCTGCCGAAGCTGCGCGCCAAGGAAACCCTCGACCTTTGCGAGCGCTATCGGGGCAAGGCGCTGGTGGTGGTCAATACCGCGAGCTTTTGCGGCTTCGCCCCGCAGTTCAAAGGGCTCGAAGCGCTTTATCAGCGCTACAAGGACGAGGGCCTCGAAGTCCTTGGGGTGCCGTCAGACGATTTCTTTCAGGAATCGGAGGACGCCGCCGAGACGGCCGAGGTCTGCTATGTGAATTACGGTGTGACCTTTCAGATGACCCAGACGCAGCCCGTCCGCGGCCGCGACGCAACGCCGTTGTTCAAGGTCCTGGCCGAGCAGGCCGGCGGTGCACCGCGCTGGAACTTCTACAAATACGTGGTCGACCGCGAAGGCCGGGTGGTGGACTATTTTTCCAGCAAGGTGGAGCCGGACGACCCGGAACTGATCGCCGCAGTGGAGAAGGCGCTGGAGAAGTAGCGCGGGGAAGCCCCGGCCGAGCGGCCGGGGCAGGGTGTATCAGAAGCGGTAGGTCAGCCCGGCACCGAAGCCGTGTGCGCTGTTTTCGTAGGTGGCGTCGTAGTTGGCGACGAGCGCGCCACCCTGGTAGGAACGGCTACGGCTGATGTCGACTTCCTCTTCCCACAAGTAGGAGTAGGCCAGGTCGAGGGTCACGTCATCCGTTGGATTCCATGCGAGGCCAAAGCTGATCGCGGTGCGATCACCGGTTGGAATACGTGGCGAACGATGGACGTTGTTAGTTGGGCTCTGATCAAACGCCAGGCCGGTGCGCAGCGTCCATTGCTTGTTCAGCTTGTATGCGGCACCAACCGCGTACGACCAGGTGTCATGCCAGTCCTGCTCCTCGACGATGGGGGCGAGATTGCCCTGCAGCGATGCGGGGATGCCGTCATTCTCGATGATGATCGCTTCGAAGCGGCTCCAGCGGGTCCACATGGCGCCAGCGTATACCGTCCACTGGTCGTTGACGTCGTGAGTCACCGACAGGTCCACCGACTCGGGCGTGTCGAGATCGAGCGAGGCGTCGTATTTGCCGGAGGCGCCATCTAGATCGAAGCTGCCGCCGGAGAGCTTGGTATCACCCTCGAGCTTGTAACCGACCTTCGAGTGATAGGTGATGCCGGCACGGGTGCTTGGAGTGAATTCGTACAGCAAGCCGGCGTTGAAGCCGAGGGCGGTGTCGTCGCCTTTTACCTTGACCTGACCGTCGTTCGAGCCAAGCGGGCCGAACGGATTGGGCGATGCGCTACGTAGCTCACCGTCGATGCGGTTGATCGTCGGGCCGAAGCCAACGGACAACTTTTCGTTGAAGCGGTAGCTCACGGTGGGTTGCACGGTGATCACGCGTACTTCGCTGTAATCGCCGAAATAGCGACCTTGGAAGCCGCTCTCGTAATCGGTTACCAGGCCGAACGGTACGTAGATGCCCACGCCTACGGCCCATTTGTCATCGACAGGCTTGACGTAATAGCCCATCGGTACAGCGGTGACCGGAACCATGTCGCCGTCGTTGCTGCCGCCGTAAGGCGGATTCAGGCCGCCCAGCGCAGGGCCGGAGAATGAGCCCGAATTGTCATCGATATCCGTCTTGGCATTGATCGCCGCCATGCCGAAGCTGACTTCTTCGCGCTTGAGGCGGGACATGCCGGCGGGGTTGCCGAACAGGGTAGTGGCGTCATCGGCAGAGGAGGAACGACCGGCAAACGAGGTGCCCATGCCGCTGATGCTCTGTTCGTTGAGGGCGAAGCCGGCAGCCATGGCCTGAGTGGAAAGGGCGCCTACGGCGACGGCAAGTGCAGTCTTCAACCATGTTGTTTTCATTGTTGTACTCCGGGGGTAAAAGCGGCTCGGACCCTATCAAGCTTCAGGGTTTGGCGGCAAACGAAAGAGTGCAATTTTTCGTAAAGCGCGACGATCGGCGCCGATAAGCGAGTCAATGTCTGGCAAAACTCGTTGGGCGAAAGCTGACCGATCGGCCATTTTCCTTCACTTAGGCCACCGGTCGGTCCGGCTGGGTGATCCACTCGCTCCAGGAACCCGGATAGAGCCGGGCCAGTGGATAGCCAGCCAGGCTCAAGGCAAAGAGGTTGTGGCACGCGGTGACGCCCGAGCCGCAGTAGGCCACGAGGGGCTGCGCGTGGCATTCGGCCAGATAGGGGCCGAAGCGCTTCTTCAACTCGGCGACCGTACGAAAGCGCCCGTTGGCGTCCAGGTTGTCGGTGAAAGGCACGCAGTGGGCGCCGGGAATGTGGCCTGCGACCGGGTCTATCGGCTCCACTTCGCCAAGAAAGCGCGGCCAGGCTCGTGCATCCAGTAGCGTTTGCTGACCCGAACCGAGCGCCGCCCGGATCTGCTCGGCGTCGATCGTCAGTTCGTCATCCGGCTGACCTTCGAAGGTCCCCATCGGCAACATGGTCGCCTGCAGGTCGATCGGCAGGTCAGCCTCACGCCAGGCTTTGTAGCCGCCGTCGAGCAGGTACACGCCGTCGCGCTTGCCCAACCAGGCCAGCAGCCACCAGGCGCGGGCGGCGAATGCGCCTGGCCCGTCGTCGTACAGCACGATCTGGCTGTCGTTGCTCAGGCCCCAATGCCGGAGACGCGCAATGAGTGCCTGTGCCTGGGGCAGTGGATGGCGCCCGGTAACACCCGGGATGACCGGACCGGACAGGTCGCGTTCGAGGTCGGCATATTGCGCTCCGGGAATATGCCCCTCGGCGTACTGGCGGGCCCCCTGCTCGGGGTCGTCCAGCGCGAAGCGGCAATCGAGTATGCGAAGGTCGGGCTGTGTCAGGCGTTCGACCAGCGCCTGCGCAGACAGCAATTGGGCAAGGGGCATGGCAGGGCTCCGTTCGATGATCCCGGAACGTTAGCACGCCGACTGGCTGGCGATCTTTGCGCGGCGAACCGGCGGTCGCGATATATACTTCGCGGCTCTTAGATCGGAGCCGGCGGTAAGCCGACAACCAAAGGAGGGCCTAGTGGCCATCGAAACTCAATGGGTCCTGGACGACGCTCACCTGGCCCGCCTGTGCGCCGAGTGGCGTGGATTGCCCTACGTGGCCCTGGACACCGAGTTCATGCGGGTGGACACCTTCTACCCGATCGCAGCCCTGCTGCAGGTTGGCGACGGCCGTCGCGCCTATCTGATCGACCCGCTGCGGATTAGCGACTGGTCGGGTCTGGCCGGGTTGCTCGAGGACCAGGCGGTCGTCAAGGTGCTGCATGCCTGCAGCGAGGACCTGGAAGTTCTCTGGCGGCTCACTGGCAGCCTGCCCGCGCCGCTGTTCGACACCCAACTCGCTGCCGGCTATCTGAACATCGGCTTCTCCATGGGCTATTCGCGGTTGGTGCAGACCGTGCTCGGCCTCGAACTGCCCAAGGGTGAGACCCGGTCCGACTGGCTACAGCGACCGCTCAGCGAGACGCAGATCCAGTATGCCGTCGAGGACGCTCAGCATCTGGCTGAACTCTACGAAGCGCTGTTGCCCAGGCTGTCCGATGAAAAGCGCGCCTGGGTGTTGGAGGATGGCGCCGAGTTGGTCGCGAATCTGCAGCGCGAAGTCGATCCCGACGAGGCCTACCGCGAAGTGAAGCAGGCCTGGCGCCTCAAGCCACGCCAGTTGGCCGTGCTGCGGGCGCTGAGTGCCTGGCGGGAGCGGCAGGCGCGGGCGCGCAACCAGCCGCGCAACCGTGTCCTGCGCGAGCCGAGCCTGTGGCCCTTGGCCCGCACGCAGCCGGGGGATCTGGTGACGCTGGCGCGCATCGAGGACATGCATCCGCGCACGGTACGCCAGGACGGCGAAACGCTGCTCGAGCTGATCCGATCGGCTGCGGCACTGCCGGAATCGCAATGGCCTGCACCGCTTCCCGAGCCGTTGCCATTGGAGTGCTCTTCGCTACTCAAGAAGTTGCGCGCGGTCGGCCAATGCGAAGCCGAAAAACTCGACATTGCGCCCGAACTGATGCTGCGCAAGAAAGTGCTGGAGGCGCTGTTGAAAACCGGCTATCCGAATGGCCCCTATGCCTTGCCCGATTCGCTGCGCGGATGGCGTCGCGAGAAAATGGGCCAGGCTTTGCTCGATGCCCTGGAGGGGCAATCATGAAACGCATCTGCTCGATCTACAAAAGCCTTCGCAAGAACGAGATGTATCTGTACGTGGACCGCGCCGAGGCGCTGACACGCGTTCCGGAGGGCCTGCTCGCCGCCTTCGGGCCGCCCCAGCATGCCTTCGACCTGGTACTCACGCCCGAGCGCAAGCTGGCACGCGAGGACATCAGCAAGGTGCTCGAGAACATCGAGACCCAGGGCTTTCACCTGCAAATGCCGCCACCCGAGGATGACTACATCGAGCATCTGCCTGAGGAGTTGCTGCGGCGAAACGATCCGGCCTGATGCACGGCGCTGCGCCAGTGGTCGGCAGCGGGCGAGCGGTTTCTTCTAGGCGCTTGGCCGCCCGGATGCCAGTGGTAGACTCGCGTCTTTATTCGAGGTGGCAGTATTCATGGCGGCGAAAGTCGAACCCTTCTGGAAGCGCAAGACCCTGGCAGAACTCGACCCCGAAGAATGGGAGTCGCTGTGTGACGGTTGCGGTCTCTGCTGCCTGCAGAAGCTCGAGGACGAGGACGACGGCAGCGTCTACTACACCCGCATCGCCTGCAAGCTGCTTGACCTCGGCACCTGTCGCTGCAGTGACTATCCCAACCGTCGGGCCAGCGTGCCCGACTGCGTGCAGCTCACCGCCGTCGATGCGGCGCAGTTCAAGTGGCTGCCGCCGACCTGCGGCTACCGTCTGGTCGCCGAGGGCAAGGATCTCCCGCTCTGGCATCATCTCGTCTGTGGGGACCCGGACGCGGTCCACGCCGAGCGCATTTCCCAAGCTGGCCGGATGCTGGCTGAAGGCACGGTTGCCGAGGATGACTGGGAAGACCACCTCATTTTTCGTGCCGGTTGACGGGTCGCCGACCCTATATCCAATCCGATCTGGAGCCGTCTGAATGCACTTTCGCCAGTTTCTGCTGTTCGTCGTGCTGTCGCTTGTCCTAGGGCAGAGCCAGGCTGCCAAGCGCGTCGACCTCGATATCAACGTCAGGTTTCTTCCACAGGACGATGCGGCCGAGGTCGAGCTGGTGCTCGAGGACGGCGCGGCGATTCGCTACCTCGACTTCAACCTGGGGGACGATGGGCATTACAGCGATTTCAAGGCTGATTCCGACGAGGCATGGCAGGTCGAAGCAGGGCGGGGTATCTGGCGCCCTGCCAAAGGTACGGCGCGGTTGGCTTACCGGGTCAAGGTCACCCATCAGCGCAAGAATGGCCGCTTCGATGCACGCATGACACCCGACTGGGCGCTGCTGCGTGGCGACGATCTCGTGCCGGCGGCACGCATCGATCAGCAGGATGACGTTCGCCTCGTGTCGCGGTTGGCGTTCACACTGCCCGATGGCTGGAAGAGCGTGGAGACCGGCTGGCCACGCATCGGCAAGAACCGTTTTCGTGTCGACAATCACGAACGCCTTTTCGACCGGCCGACGGGCTGGATACTGGCCGGGAAACTGGGCAGCCGCCGGGCGCGGCTTGGCGAGACGGATGTCACCGTGGCCGCCCCTGTCGGTGAAGATGTTCGACGGATGGACATTCTCACGATGCTGACCTTCGTCTGGCCGGAGGTGCAGGCTGTCTTCCCGCGCGATCCGAAGAAGCTGCTGATCGTTGGTGCGGATGACCCGATGTGGCGCGGTGGCCTGTCGGGGCCTAATTCGCTGTTCATGCACGCCGATCGGCCCATGGTCAGCGAGAACGGCACGAGCTCACTCGTTCATGAGCTGGTCCACGTGTTCAGCCGGATTTCCGACGCTGACCGCAGCGACTGGATCAGCGAAGGGCTGGCCGAGTACTACGCCGTCGAACTGATGCGTCGAGCTGGTGGCCTGAGCGAGGACCGTTATCAAAAGGTCCGTGACCATCTGACCCGGTGGAGCCGCAAGGTCGATAGCCTGCGTGGCGAACGTTCGAGCGGACCGGTCACGGCGCGGGCGGTGCTTCTCCTCCAGGAGCTGGACAAGGAGATCCGTCAGCGTAGCAAGAGTCGACATTCGCTCGACGACGTGGCCCGCGGCCTGATGCGGCTTGATCGGGTCACGACGGACGATTTCATCAACATCACCGAAACGCTGCTGGGCGGTCCGTCGTCGGTTCTCGACACGCGCCTGTTGCGCTGATCGGCATCCCGGCGGGTAGCCGGAGGTGGACGCGAGGCAACCATGAACCTGATTGATCTGCGCAGCGATACCGTCACTCAACCTACGCCGGCCATGCGTGAAGCCATGGCGAGCGCGTCAACGGGCGACGATGTGTATGGCGAGGATCCCACAGTCGACCGCCTCGAGCGCGTGCTTGCGGCGCGGCTAGGCCTGGAGGCGGGGCTGTTCGTGCCGAGCGGTACCATGAGCAATCTGCTGGCGCTCATGTCGCATTGCGAGCGTGGCGACGAGTACATCACCGGCCAGCTATTCCATGCCTACAAGTACGAGGCGGGCGGTGCCGCCGTGCTGGGCTCGATCCAGCCGCAGCCAATCGAAATGGAGGCGGACGGCTCGCTGAACCTCGAACGGGTGGCTGCGGCCATCAAACCGGACGATTTTCACTTCGCGCGGAGTCGCCTGCTGACGCTGGAAAACACCATGCACGGCAAGGTCCTGCCGCTGGACTATCTGGCCGAGGCCAGGCGCTTTACACGTCAGCGCAACCTGGCGCTGCATCTCGATGGCGCACGGCTGTTCAACGCGGCGGTCAGGCTCGGATGCGATCCGCAGGCCATCACCCGTCACTTCGATTCGGTATCGGTGTGCCTGTCCAAGGGGCTCGGTGCGCCGGTCGGTTCGGTGCTTTGCGGCAGCGAGGCGCTGATCGGCAAGGCGAGGCGGCTGCGCAAGATGCTGGGCGGCGGCATGCGCCAGGCCGGCGTGCTCGCCGCTGCGGGGCTCTATGCGCTCGAAAGGCATGTCGAACGGCTCGCCGATGACCATGAGAAGGCCCGGCTGCTCGGTGACGGGCTACGCAGCCTGGGTTACCGCGTGGAGCCAGTGCAGACGAATATGATCTACCTGCAGGTCGGCGACCGTGCCGCGTCGCTCAAGGCCTTCTGCGCCGAGCGCGGCATCCGGATCACCGCAGCGCCGCGGCTTCGGCTCGTCACGCATCTGGACATCCAGCCCGTGCACATCGAACCGATCCTGCAGGCCTTCGCTGAATTTGCCGAAGCACAGCACCAAATCGCCGTCGAATAGCTTGATTCAATCTTATCTATCCACTATGCGGACGGCGTCGGCCCGATATAATGCGGCCCTTTGCCGGCTACCTGTTCGGTAGTTGCGAACCGGCTCCCGGTGTCGCCCCGCCGTGTCGTCTTTGCAGCTGTTCGGCCGCAGTCTTCTGGAAGAAAACTATGAAAAGCGCAGAAATCCGTGAAGCCTTCCTCCGCTTCTTCGAAGAGAAGGGCCACACGCGTGTGGCCTCCAGTTCGCTGATTCCAGCGAACGACCCGACGCTCCTGTTCACCAATGCCGGCATGAATCAGTTCAAGGATTGCTTCCTCGGCCTGGAAAAGCGCGCCTACACCCGTGCCACGACCAGCCAGAAGTGCGTTCGTGCAGGGGGCAAGCACAATGACCTGGAGAATGTCGGCTACACCGCGCGTCATCACACCTTCTTCGAGATGCTGGGCAACTTCAGCTTCGGTGATTACTTCAAGCGCGACGCGATCGCCTATGCGTGGGAGTTCCTGACCTCTGAAAAGTGGCTCAACCTGCCGAAGGAAAAGCTCTGGGTTACCGTCTACGCGAGTGATGACGAGGCCTATGACATCTGGACCAAGGAGGTTGGGGTACCGGCTGAGCGCATGGTTCGCATCGGCGACAACAAGGGTGCGCCCTATGCATCCGACAACTTCTGGGCCATGGGCGACACCGGCCCTTGCGGCCCGTGCACCGAGATTTTCTTCGATCACGGCGAGCACATCTGGGGTGGCCCGCCGGGTTCGCCTGAAGAGGACGGTGATCGCTATATCGAGATCTGGAACAACGTGTTCATGCAGTTCAATCGAACCGCTGACGGCGTGCTGCATGCACTGCCGGCGCCGAGTGTGGACACCGGCATGGGCCTGGAGCGCATCAGTGCCGTCCTGCAGCATGTCAATTCGAACTATGAGATCGACCTGTTCCAGCGTCTGTTGAATGCCTCTGCCGAGGCGATCGGTTGCGGTAATGAAGGCCAGGCGTCGTTGAAGGTCGTGGCTGATCATATCCGCTCCTGCGGTTTCCTCATTGCTGACGGCGTGACGCCGTCCAACGAGGGCCGCGGCTACGTGCTGCGGCGCATCATCCGCCGCGCCTGCCGGCACGGTAACAAGCTGGGGGCCAAGGGCAGCTTCTTCCACAAGATCGTTGCCGCCCTGGTCGCAGAGATGGGCGACGCCTTCAACGAGCTGAAAACCCAGCAGGCGCATATCGAGCGCGTGCTGAAAAACGAAGAAGAGCAATTCGCCAAGACGCTTGAGCAGGGATTGAAGATTCTCGAGCAGGACCTCGCTGAGCTCGAAGGCAAGGTCATTCCGGGTGAGGTGATCTTCAAGCTCTACGACACCTATGGCTTTCCAGTCGACCTCACTGGCGACATTGCCCGCGAGCGCGAACTGACCCTGGACGAGGAAGGTTTCGAGCGTGAAATGCAGGCGCAGCGTGAGCGTGCTCGCTCGGCCAGCGCGTTCGGCATGGATTACAACAGCTTGGTCAAGGTCGAGGGGGAGACGCGCTTCACCGGTTACCTGGGCACCCATGGGGAAGGCAAGGTCCTCGCGTTGTTCAAGGAAGGAATGGCCGTACAGCACCTGGCTGGAGGCGAGGAGGGCGTAGTGGTGCTCGACCAGACCCCGTTCTATGCCGAATCGGGTGGCCAGGTCGGTGATTGCGGCTTCCTGTCCGCCGAAGGGTTGCGATTCGATGTGCGTGATACCAGCAAGGCCGGCGGCGCCTTTCTGCATCACGGTATTCTGGACCGCGGTCGGCTCGAAGTCGGTGCGACCATTGAAGCGACCGTCGATTCCTCGGTGCGCCAGGCCACGGCGCTCAACCACTCGGCAACGCACCTGCTGCACGCGGCGCTGCGGCAGATTCTCGGCGAACACGTCAGCCAAAAAGGCTCGCTTGTAGACAGTCAGCGTCTACGCTTCGACTTCAGCCACTTCGAGGCCATCAAGCCTGAGCAGCTCAAGGCGCTGGAAGACAAGGTGAATGCCGAGATCCGCAGCAACTCTGCGGTGGAAATCGAGGAAACCGATATCGAAACGGCCAAGCGCAAGGGCGCGATGGCGCTGTTCGGCGAGAAGTATGGCGACCAGGTTCGTGTACTGACCATGGGGGGCGGTTTCTCCGTTGAGCTGTGCGGCGGAACGCACGTCAAGCGAACCGGCGATATCGGCCTGTTCAAGATCGTCAGTGAAGGCGGCGTGGCGGCCGGCGTCAGACGAATCGAGGCGCTGACTGGCGAGGCTGCTTTCGCGTATCTGAACGACGCCGAAGAGCAATTGAAGGAAGCCGCGGCATTGGTCAAGGGCACTCGTGACACGCTGGTCGACAAGCTGAATGGTGTGCTGGAGCGCAATCGCCAGTTGGAAAAGGAGCTCGAGCAACTGAAGGCCAAGGCCGCCAGTGCGGCGGGTGATGATCTCGCCGCATCAGCGGTAGAGGTCAGCGGAGTGCATGTGCTGTCGGCGCGGCTGGACGGGCTCGATGGCAAGGCCCTGCTGGCGCTGGTCGATCAGTTGAAGAACAAGCTGGGGAGCGCGGTCATCCTGCTGGGTGGTGTTCAGGATGAAAAAGTCGTGCTGGTGGCCGGTGTGACCCAGGATCTAACGGGTCGCTTCAAGGCAGGTGAGCTGATGAAACAGGCTGCGGCGGCGGTAGGGGGCAAGGGTGGCGGTCGTCCGGACATGGCCCAGGGCGGCGGCAGCGACGCGAGTCGGCTGGACGAGGCCCTGACACTGGTCCGGTCGTTCGTCGAGGGCCGATGACGTCAGTTGGTCGGACAGCCGGGGTGAAGGGTGGGCCGATTGGGGTTGAAAGTATCAATGAGCGCCCGTGATGGGCTTAGGCGGCGATGAAATGGCGTTGATCGTACAAAAGTTTGGAGGTACCTCGGTGGGCTCCGTCGAGCGCATCGAGCAGGTGGCCGCGAAGGTCAAGAAATTCCGCGACAACGGTGACGATATCGTCGTGGTGGTTTCGGCGATGAGCGGCGAAACCAACCGGCTGATCGACCTGGCCAAGCAAATCAGCGAGCAGCCTGTTGCCCGCGAGCTGGACGTCATGGTGTCGACGGGCGAACAAGTCACCATCGCCTTGCTGGCCATGGCGCTCATCAAGATCGGCGTGCCCGCGGTTTCCTACACCGGTAATCAGGTGCGCATCCTTACCGACAGCGCCTTCACCAAGGCGCGAATCCTGCAGATCGACGCGCAGAACATTCACAAAGAGCTCAAGGCGGGCCGCGTCGTGGTCGTGGCCGGGTTCCAGGGCGTCGACGAGGCCGGCAACATCACCACGCTGGGGCGTGGGGGTTCGGACACCACCGGCGTTGCGCTCGCGGCCGCGTTGAAGGCTGACGAATGCCAGATCTACACCGATGTGGACGGCGTCTACACCACGGACCCGCGGGTCGTGGCCAAGGCTCAGCGTTTGGACAAGATCACCTTCGAGGAAATGCTCGAGATGGCGAGCCTGGGTTCCAAGGTGCTGCAGATTCGTGCCGTGGAATTCGCCGGCAAATACAGCGTACCGCTGCGCGTGCTGCACAGCTTTCAGGAGGGTCCGGGAACCCTCATTACCCTAGATGAAGAGGAATCCATGGAACAGCCCATCATTTCTGGCATCGCTTTCAACCGCGACGAGGCCAAGCTGACCATCCGTGGGGTGCCGGATACACCCGGTGTTGCGTTCAAGATCCTCGGCCCGATCAGCGCGGCCAACGTCGAGGTCGACATGATCGTGCAGAACGTGGCGCACGATAACACCACCGACTTCACCTTCACCGTGCACCGCAACGACTACCAGAACGCGCTTCAGGTACTCGAAGGCATTGCGCGTGACATGGGAGCGCGCGAGGTGATTGGTGACACCGACATCGCCAAGGTGTCCATCGTTGGCGTGGGGATGCGCTCGCACGCGGGTGTCGCGAGCCGCATGTTCGAAGCGCTGGCAAAAGAAAATATCAACATTCAGATGATTTCGACGTCAGAGATCAAGGTGTCCGTCGTCATTGAGGAGAAGTACCTGGAGCTGGCGGTACGTGCGCTGCACACGGCGTTCGAACTGGACGCTCCGGCCGGGAAAGTGGAGTGATCATGCGAGAGAGCGGGTCAAGTCGGCACCTTCTGTCGATTCGGCTGGTGAAAAAGGAACTTTAGGCTCTCGGTAGCTGGTCAATAGCTGGTGAAACGCTCTAGGCTCAATGTCTTACGGAACATTATCCGTCTTTATCTTTGCAGACTGCTTACTGAACTGAATCCGTTTTTAAGGAGAAAGGAATGCTGATTCTGACTCGCCGGGTCGGAGAGACCCTGATGGTGGGTGACGATGTGACTGTCACCGTACTGGGTGTCAAGGGAAACCAGGTGCGCATTGGAGTGAACGCTCCCAAGGAGGTCGCTGTGCACCGAGAGGAGATTTACCAGCGGATCCAGAAAGAGAAGGACTCGGAACCAAACCATTAATTTTGTTTGATTTTTGGCTTTGCAAACGGGGTAAAGATGGGTATGATGCGCCCCGTGTTGCGGAGAGGTGGCCGAGTGGCCGAAGGCGCTCCCCTGCTAAGGGAGTACACCTCAAAAGGGTGTCGGGGGTTCGAATCCCCCCTTCTCCGCCATTTTGCATAGTCTGGTCGTGATGGTTTTGGTTGTCGCGGATGTGGTGAAAATCACTAAGCAAACAGCTTGACCGAGAGAATCGCGAACTTATAATGCGCACCCTCAGCGCACTCATAGCTCAGCTGGATAGAGTACTCGGCTACGAACCGAGCGGTCGGAGGTTCGAATCCTCCTGAGTGCGCCAAAATCGGAAGGGCCTGCAGCGATGCAGGCCCTTTTTCGTTTCCGTATGAATCACTTCCTGACGCAGCCGCGCTCATCGAAGCTGACAGTCTGCCTGCTGCCTCGTTCATTCAGGTAACGATACTGAACCTGGCCGTTGCGGCGCGTGATGCCGTCCGGCTTGCCCAAGGCGCTTTCCACGTCCGTCTGGGTCATGCCTTGCTGAACCTTGCCGGAGATGATGGCGTTGCGCCGTGCCTGGCCGGTTACCTGATTACCGCAGCCATCGTCACGCTCGCCAACAACCACGACTGTCCTGTTCGCTGGCGGGTTTCGGATGGATCTTGGCTCAGCGAGGGGTGTCATCCTTTTCGTACTTGGCGTCGGGTTGCGGGCATCCTGTACGGCGAGCGCCTGGTCAGAGGGGCAGCCCTGGCGGGTGAACGTCGTGTGGCCGGCACTGTCAACGCAGCGGTAAACCGTTGCGGCATTCAGGAATGGTGGGCTAATCAGCAAGGCGCAGAAGCACGCCGTAGCCATGGCTTTCATTGCCGTCGTCCTCCTTGACGAGTGTGAACGGACAGCCTAACCGACAAAATCTGCGCGTGCTGCCGTGTCTTCTCTCAACGTGAAGGCGTCGACAGTGACGACGCCTGACATAACGTCCTGGCGTCCCGATGCAAAGGCCTGTATGGCCTTGCATTTCATGGGCTGAACTGGCCAGCGCAGTGTTAATATGCCGCCGTCCGCCCGTTCGGGTTTGTGGATTCCCCTCATGGACTTACCCAGTAGATACACCAATTTTCCGCTAGCTGATCGCGTATCGAATGATTGAACCCTGGCGCATGCCCGCCGCTGGGGTGGAGTGCGCCATGACTGAAGTAGAAGCAAAGAAGCCGCAGGAAAGTCTCCAGGATCGCCTGGCACAAGTCGTTGAGCTGCTTCATCGGCACAAGATCGTGGAGGATCTGGCTCATCGGCAGAGCCAGGAGGGGCAGCATCAGGAGCTGGTGGATCAGCTGGTGCATCGCCAGAACCTGGTCGAACTGCAGCGCCGGCTCGAGGTGCTTCACCCAGCCGATATCGCGCACATTCTCGAAGCGCTGCCGCTCGATGACCGTCTGACGGTCTGGCAGTTGGTCAAGTCCGAACGCGACGGGGATATCCTCCTCGAGGTGTCGGACGCTGTTCGCGAAACGCTCATAGCGGACATGGACGATCACGAGCTGCTTGCAGCGGCGAAGGAGCTCGATGCTGACGAGCTCGCCGATCTGGCCGCCGAACTGCCGCGCGACGTTGTCCACGAGCTGATGGAAACCCTCGATGCGCAGCAGCGTGAGCGTGTCCGTTCGGCCCTGTCCTATCAAGAGGATCAGGTCGGCGCACTGATGGACTTCGAGATGGTGACCATTCGTGAGGATGTCAGTCTTGAAGTCGTCTTGCGGTACCTGCGTCGCCTGAAAGAGCTGCCGGGGCATACCGACAAGCTCTTTGTGGTTGATTACGACGGCGTGCTCAAGGGCGTGCTGCCGATCAAGCGGCTCCTGGTAAACGATCCGGAAAAGCAGGTCGCTGAAGTGATGGCCAGCGATCCGGTGACTTTTCATCCGGATGAGGATGCCTACGAAGCCGCTCAGGCGTTCGAGCGTTATGACCTGGTTTCGACGCCGGTCGTGGACAAGAGTGGCAAGCTGATCGGGCGTCTGACCATCGACGAAATGGTCGACCTGATTCGCGAGGAAAGCGAGAGCGAAGTGCTCAACATGGCCGGTCTGCGCGAAGAGGAAGATATCTTCGCCTCGGTCTGGAAGTCGCTGCGCAACCGGTGGGCGTGGCTCGCGGTGAATCTGATTACGGCGTTCGTTGCGTCACGCGTGATTGGCCTGTTTGACGGTTCGATCGAGAAGCTG
Organism: Stutzerimonas marianensis; assembly: GCF_022810315.1. Taxonomy (NCBI): domain Bacteria; kingdom Pseudomonadati; phylum Pseudomonadota; class Gammaproteobacteria; order Pseudomonadales; family Pseudomonadaceae; genus Stutzerimonas; species Stutzerimonas marianensis. The sequence continues at coordinate 123,161 of NZ_JALGRD010000007.1, forward strand.
GTCGCTTTGGCGGCCTTGATGCCTATCGTCGCAGGTATCGGCGGGAACTCGGGCAATCAGACGATTACCATGATCGTCAGGGCCATGGCGCTGGATCAGTTGGGCACCGGTAACAGTACGCGCTTGTTGCGCAAGGAGGCGGGGGTCGGCTTGCTCAACGGCTTGATATGGGGCGGCGTCATAGGGCTTGTCGTGTACTGGCTGTATGGGAGCTGGTCGCTCGGTCTGGTAATGATGGCGGCCATGACGCTCAATCTTCTTCTCGCCGCGCTGATGGGCGTCTTGATCCCTGTGACCCTGGCCCGGCTTGGGCGCGACCCAGCGCTGGGCGCGAGCGTGATGATCACCGCGGTTACCGACAGTGGCGGCTTTTTCATTTTTCTCGGCCTGGCGACGCTTTTTCTCCTCTGATGGGCGCGGGGTGTGGCTCCTTGTCGTTTGCCTTGGCGTCGTTTTTCGGGCTACTGTTCGCGGGTTTCGCTCTTGGCGAAGCCCTTGAACACCGACACGAATAACAGGCGGCTCGAGCTGCTGATCTAAAGGGAACCCCGATGACCCCTAGCGAACTCCTGCTCGAAGGTGTCGAACTCATGCTGTTCGGCCTTGGTTCTGTCTTCATCTTTCTCGTGCTGTTGATTGTCTGCATACGCCTGATGTCCTCGATCGTTGCTCGCTTCGATACGACACCAAGCGTTCAGCCGAGCACGCCCGCACCCGGCGCAGCGCCAGAAATCGACGCCGATATCCTTGCCGCCATCCAGGCCGCCATCCATCAGCACCGCGCCCGTCGCGGTTGACCCGGAGTTCCCTCGATGAACCCTGTAATCAAACCGCTCGGCATCACCGACGTGGTGCTTCGTGATGCCCATCAATCCATTCTCGCGACCCGGGTTCGGCTGGAGGACATGCTGCCCATCGCTGCCAAGCTCGATCAGGTCGGCTTCTGGTCAGTCGAGTCCTGGGGTGGGGCGACATTCGATGCCTGCATCCGTTACCTGGGCGAAGACCCATGGGAGCGCATCCGTGAACTCAAGAAGGCGATGCCCAATACGCGACAGCAGATGTTGTTGCGTGGGCAGAATCTGCTGGGCTACAGGCACTACGCGGACGATGTGGTAGAAAAATTCGTGGAGCGCGCCGCGATCAATGGCGTCGATGTGTTCCGCGTTTTCGATGCGATGAATGACCCGCGTAATCTGGAAACTGCGCTGCGTGCCGTCAAGCGCCATGGTAAGCATGCCCAGGGGACCATCTCTTACACGACCAGCCCGGTCCATACGCTGGAGATGTGGGTCGATCTGGCCAAGCAGATCGAAGACATGGGTGCCGATTCGGTCGCGATCAAAGACATGGCCGGTATTCTTGCCCCCTACACCGCCTACGAGCTGGTATCGCGTCTCAAGCAGAGCCTGGCCATTCCTGTCCACATGCAGTGTCACGCAACCGCTGGGCTGTCGACCGCCGCGATCGTCAAGGCCGTTGAGGCGGGTATCGACAATGTCGATACGGCAATCTCCTCGCTGTCGATGACCTACGGCCATTCGCCTACCGAATCGGTTGTCGCAATTTTCCGAGGTACCGAGCGCGATACCGGGCTTGACCTCGAGCTGCTGGAAGAGATCGCCGCCTACTTTCGTGAGGTGCGCAAGAAATACGCGAAATTCGAGGGAACGCTCAAAGGCGTCGATTCGCGCATCCTCGTCGCGCAGGTGCCGGGCGGCATGCTCACCAACATGGAAAGCCAACTCAAGGAGCAGGGTGCGCTCGCCAAGTTCGACGAGGTGCTGGCCGAAATCCCACGCGCACGCGAGGATCTTGGTTTCATTCCGTTGGTCACACCCACCTCGCAGATCGTCGGAACACAGGCTGTCATCAACGTATTGACCGGGGAGCGCTACAAGTCGATCACGAAGGAGACCGCAGGCATTCTCAAGGGTGAATATGGTGCAGCCCCGGCGCCCTTCAACGCTGAACTCCAGGCGCGTGTGCTCGAAGGTACAGAGGTCATTACCTGCCGTCCCGCCGATCTGCTGCAGCCGGAAATGGACAAGCTCACCAATGAGCTGCGCTCGCTCGCGAAGGAGAAGCGCATCCGGCTGGCTGCTGACGATATCGACGACGTGCTGACATATGCGCTGTTTCCGCAGATCGGATTGAAGTTTCTGGAAAACCGCGACAACCCCTCAGCCTTCGAACCGACTCCGGGGAGCGAGCCGTCCACACCGCGCGACGCGGGCGAGCCGGGCGTCTACACCGTGGAGGTCAACGGCAAATCTTTCGTCGTGCAGGTCAACGAGGGTGGCGACATAGACGGCATCAAGCCGCTTGGTGCGGCCGGCTCCGTGGCTGCGGCTCCGGTTGCCGCGCCGGCCGCTGGTACGGGTGAACCACAACCTGCCCCCCTTGCGGGCAATATCTTCAAAGTGCTGGTGCAGCCAGGGCAGGCGGTGCAGGAGGGTGACGTCGTAATCATCCTCGAAGCCATGAAAATGGAAACCGAGATTCGAGCCTTCAAGGCAGGCGCCGTCTCCAGTATCAATGTGAAGGTCGGTGATGCGGTGGCTGTAGGCGATTGCCTGCTGACCATCGCCTAAGGGGAGCAACATGGATAAGTTGCTCAAGCTGTGGCAAAGCACGGGTCTGTACCACTTGGAACCGGGCCAGTTGCTGATGATGGTCGTATGTCTGGGACTGATCTACCTGGCCATCCGCAAAGGGTTCGAGCCGTTGCTGCTGATTCCGATCGGCTTCGGTGGGGTGCTCGCCAATATTCCGGTTGCGAACATGGCCGAGGGTGCGGGCATCCTGCATCTTTTTTATGAAGTCGGGCTGCCGACCAGCGTGTTCCCGCTGCTCATCTTCATGGGCGTAGGGGCCATGACGGATTTCGGACCGATGCTGGCCAACCCCAAGACGCTGCTGCTCGGCGCGGCCGCGCAGTTCGGCATCTTCGCGACATTGCTCGGTGCGCTGGCTTTGGCGGCAGCGGGTATCCCGGGTATGGAGTTCACGCTGCGCGAGGCGGCATCCATTGCCATTATCGGTGGTGCTGATGGCCCGACGTCGATCTTCGTTACGGCGAAATTGGCGCCTCACCTGCTCGGTCCGATCGCTGTGGCGGCGTACTCGTACATGGCGCTTGTTCCGCTGATCCAACCTCCGATCATGCGTGCGCTTACCAGCAAGCAGGAGCGAATGATCGTCATGCAGCAACTGAGGCCGGTCGGGCAGGTCGAAAAGATCGTCTTCCCGTTGATGCTGGCCCTTCTGGTGGGTTTGCTGTTACCAGATGCTGCTCCGCTGGTGGGTATGTTCGCCTTCGGCAATCTGCTTCGTGAATGCGGTGTGGTGGAGCGTCTAGCCGACACGACACGTAACGCGCTGATCAACATCGTGACCATTGCGCTCGGTTTGACAGTAGGCTCGAAGCTGTCGGCCGACGCTTTCCTGCAAATGAAGACGCTCGGCATCCTGGTGCTTGGGATGGTTGCATTTTGCGGGGGCACCGCAGCGGGTGTGCTGATGGCAAAGGGTATGAACCTGTTCAGCAAGAACAAGATCAACCCCCTTATCGGCGCAGCGGGGGTCTCGGCCGTCCCGATGGCTGCTCGTGTGGCGAACAAGGTCGGGCTGGAAGCCAATCCGCAGAACTTCCTGCTGATGCACGCGATGGGGCCTAACGTTGCCGGCGTTATCGGCTCAGCCGTAGCGGCAGGCATTCTCTTGAACTTCGTCGGTTGAACTCAGGCCCGTGTCGAGCGCGACACGGGCCGCTCATCCCGCCGCTGCAAAACGTCAAAACGAAAACGCCTCGATAGATCGAGGCGTTTTTTCGAAGGGCGCGCGAGCAGGGTGGTAGTAGCTGTTTCTTATTCTTCGTCGCGAGCCGCCTCGGTGTCCTGCGCAATCAACGCAATGAGCGCGTTCTGCTGTCGATGAGCCAATTGGCGAAAACGCTGCAGCAATTCGCGTTCATGAAGCGTCAGCTCCGGGCTGTCCAGGCGCATGTTCAAGTCATCGTCCAGCGCCCCTTCCTGAAGAAGGCTCTGTTCCAGTCTCGCGATGATTTCAGAATTCATGCTGCGATGATGGTTGCGCGCGACCTCTGCAATACGCTCGCGCATGCCGTCAGGTAGCCGAACCACGAATTTGTCAGCCGTACGGCTGGAATAAACTGCCTGCTTCATTGGGCGCATAGTAAACCGGTTAGTCAGGTGGACGATGGTGGCTCATTGCCGTTCTAGTCACGGTCTGACAACCGAACAGCGCCTGCTGTTCCGCGACCTGCAAAAAAGATGCTAGACGGCTTTATGGCGCCAATTGTACGACGTACACGGCGACAGTAAAGTAGTCTGTGATGGCAAGATGCCGGTAGTGTGATACGCGCCCTGTCCTGAACCTCGACTGCGTCCTACTACTAGCGCAGTACAGGATCGAACTTGATTTTTCGCCCTACGAAGAGCGAAGCAAGGAACAGGATGCCGAACAGGACGGCGCCGCCCTTGATGGCTAGATCCCAAGTGCCGCTGGGGTCCATGGTAAGAGAGAGCGCAACGAAGGTGCTACTGAGAATCAGACAGAAGAGCGTGAAAAGCGACATGGTTTTTTCCCTGATAGAACCTGATGGCGATTCGCGTGTCCTTAGAATACCCACCGCTGTGGTTGTGCCGGAGCGCTGACCTGAACCTGATTGATAGTCTGTGCAGCTGGATAGGCAGGCCGATCAACCGACAAAGGCTGTGGCGCCGATGCGTTGGAAAGTCGAGTACCGCTTTCCGACTTGAGATCGTGAAACTCCAGAGCGGCAACAGCGATCAGTATCGATGTGCTGAGCAAGTAAGCCGGGCGTTGCATGGGCGTCTCCTTCGCGTTGCGGATAGCCATTTACATAGCACGCGCTGTGCCAGTTCTTTTGTTAGAAAAACCTTTTTAATATCAATACCTTGCGAAGGTCGCTGCGTTGTTGGGTAGTGCGCTTTGCACGGTCAACCTGAAGGCTAATTGCATTTTGCAATGCTGACCGCCAGATGCTGTACGCGAACCAGCTCCCGGCTCGCCTTAGGGTTGCGAACTTGCCCATGGATGGCATGTGACAAAGTGAGCGTGGGCAGCTAAGATGCTGCCCCGATTTGTCCCAGTAGCTCAATTGGATAGAGCATCCCCCTCCTAAGGGGAAGGTTGTGAGTTCGAACCTCGCCTGGGACGCCAGCCTTCTCCAAACTGCTTCGGCTTTCACAGAGCAAACGGTAGGACGACAGAACGAGAAAAGGCCCTGCGGCGTCAAGCTGCAGGGCCTTTTTGTTGTCAGGGCAGATCAGCTGAAACGGTCGGATACCTGGTCGCGACGTGCTTCACGTTGCAGCTGATAGACGAAGCGTTCGATGTTGCGCTGTGGAAGGCCGCCGAGGCGGTGAAACCGAAGGCCGCAAAAGGTCAGGTCCAGCTTCTCATCGTAGGACAGGTGTCGCAGCTCGACCGCGGTGGTGATGTTGCCGATAGGCAGGGCGGCTGACAGGTCATAGACCTGGCCAGTCTGCAGGCCACTTGCTATCTGCCCGCTCATACTGATCCTGCAGCCCGTGGCCGACATGTCCAGCAGTCGACCATCCAGCGGCTTTCTGATGGCTTTGCCGCTCAGCGTAACGCTGATTGCAGGGCCGGACAGTTGCGCGCGATAGGCATTGCGGCGCTGGTGATAAAGCATCTCGGTGGGGACGGCAATCCAGTAACAGCGCGCGTCGTCCAGCTCTCCAGGATGGGTGGGTAGCGCATTCTGCCAAGCGATGCGCACGCCTTCATGAAAACCCTCTACCGAGAAAGGTTCGCCCGCGAGCAGTAACCGCTCGCCATCGTTGGGGACCAGCTCATCAAGCGCGATCCAGCCTTTTTCCTGACTGATCTCGACCACGTAGGTCTGATAACGGGCGTTGCGTCCGGAGAAGTGAATCAGCAAAGGCGTACGGTTTTCCTGAAGTAATCGTAGGTTTGCGTAGACTTCTACGGGTGTCTTCAGCATTTGCGGAGGCTGCGGACCGTCGTTCTCGACAAAAAGGCTGGACACTTTGCTTGGCTCTCCGGCACCTGGCGAGATGAAGGTCGCAATGATAGCACTTGGCCCACGAAAAGCCTGTGCGTTTGGTTTCAGGCCTGGCTGAGTGGGCGGTGGTAAGTGCTTTTCGAGGCTGAGCCACGGCGATCGTATAGATCTGGCGTGTCAGCACTGCCTTTCAGGATGCGCAGCATGCCGCCTACTGCCGTCTGGTTGGCGCGAATGAGTTTGCCGTTGCGCTCGTTGGACTGCCGACAGGCCTCCAGAAGCTCCTCGAGCTGCCGTGCGTTATCGAGCAAGCCGGCGCCGCAGCTTGAGCGGGAGGCGTAGGCCTTCATGCCGTCCATATCGCTCGTCACGCCTGCTTGACGGAGTCCCTGGCTACGACGGGCGCCGTGCTGCCCGAGCAGGGCCAGGGTCGTCTGTTTCTGAGTCAGCAGGGTCTCTAGGCCGGCAAGGTCGCGCTCGGCCAGCGCCTGGTATTCCTGATCGATGAGATCAAGAAGCCGTTGCGCGTTGCCGATGTCTTCTGCGAGTTGGGAGAGTAGCTCGGTGTCTTGCATAGCTGCCCCTGATAGCCTTGCCGCCGGCGTGTCAATCAGCGCTGGCTTTCGAAAGCCAGCAGCTTGGACGCAACGCGTTGGCTGTCGACCTGATAGCTGCCATCGGCGATGGCCTGCTTGATCTGAGCGACACGCGCCTGATCGACAGACGGTTGCTGGTTCATTTTCTCCGTTGCCTGCTGTAGACGCTGAGCCTCAGGGCTGAGCTGGACGTTTTCGCCCATGGCTGCTGCACTGGAGGCGCCTTTGCTGGCATCGGCTGCTGGAGTTTGTGTAGCGGAGGGCCGCTCGGCGTTCTGAACACCACTGGTGCGCCCGCTGTTGGGCGGAGTGGCCGGCCCGTTTGGTCGGTTGAAATCGATAACCATGATGGAACCTCGAATAAGTCAGGTCGCTTGCCTGCTTTTCGGCAACCCATGACAAAACTTTAGCGTTTTTTTGGCAGGGCGCTATCGAGGTGACTACATCATGACTTCCACCTGACCCGGCCCTGTCACTCGGGCCTTGACCACGCGGCCAGAGCTTTGGTTCTTGACCCGGATCTGGCTGCCGACAGCACCATCGGATAACGCTTCGCCCGGCATTCTGACATTAATTGCCGAATTTTTCGCGCTGATCACGACCTGATCACCTTTGCGCACCACCTCCGCGAGCGAGACGTAGCTTGGCGGTACGACCTGGTCGGCGAGGACAGGACGGGTCAGCTTGTTGCCCACAACCTGATCGATTGCCGTGAGATAGCCCTGATTGAGGAGGCTCACGTCCCGTTCAGCCAGCGTTACATCGGTTACATCAATGATGCTGTCCCGCTTGAGCGGGCGCAGCGTGACGACGACCTCACGGTATAGATGAACCTGGGCGGGGACGAAGACCGACCAGGGCGCCGAGCCTTCGCAGCTCACCCGGACTGTCGTTCGGCCAACAGGTTGTGCCGGGCTTTCCAGGCGTGCGGCCAGCGGTTGATCGCATGCTGCCAGGCGCAGGCGAGGGTCGAGGCGATTGACCTGCACCTGGTAGCGCGCCTGGATTTGGCTACGCTGCAGGTATTCCGTCACCTCACGCTCAAGAAAGGCGTGGGTCTCGTCGATAAGTTGTTCGGGCCGGGTTGCGGTCGTTGTCTGGGCAGCCTGGCTCAACCCGCTCAAGGCCGGTAGCAGGATTGCGCCGAAAGCAACGCTGAAACGCCGGAAAAAAGTCATTAGTTCGCTCATGACCAACACTAAGCAAGGGGCGTGCCGTCATGCTCCGGCTTCTAAACTGTCTCAGTGCCGATGTGGCAAGCAAGAGGAACCTGGCATGGCCGGTGTATTGGATTCCGTAAACCAGCGAACGCAGCTGGTGGGGCAAAACCGTCTGGAGTTGTTGCTGTTCAGGCTCGATGGCAAGCAGCTGTACGGGATCAACGTGTTCAAGGTCAAGGAAGTCCTGCAATGCCCCAAGCTGACCGTCATGCCCCGCTCGAGCTCGGTGGTCCGGGGGGTGGCGAACATTCGGGGTAGCACGCTTTCGATCCTGGACCTGTCTCGTGCCACGGGCAAGCCGGCGCTGGAGGACATCACCAACAGCTTCGCCATCATCGTCGAGTACAACAACAAGGTGCTGGGCTTCCTGGTTCGCTCGGTCGAGCGCATCGTCAACATGAACTGGGAAGACATCCTGCCGCCGCCCAAGGGCGTTGGACGGGATCATTACCTGACGGCCGTGACTCATGTCGACAGCCAGATGGTTGAGATCATCGACGTGGAAAAGGTCCTGGCTGAGGTCGCGCCGGTGTCGGAAACCGTCTCGGTCAGCATTACCGACGAGGAAACCCACTCCAAGGCATCGCTGTGCCGTGTACTGATCGTCGATGATTCATCCGTTGCGCGAAAACAGATTATCCGTTGTCTACAGAACCTCGGTATCGAAGTCGTTGCGCACAACGACGGTCGTCAGGCGCTGACCTACCTGAAAGGGCTCGTCGCGCAGGGCAAGAAGCCGTCCGACGAGTTCATGATGATGATTTCCGATATCGAAATGCCGGAAATGGACGGCTATACCCTGACAACCGAGGTACGCCAGGACCCGGACATGCGGGACATGCATATTCTCCTGCATACTTCGCTCTCCGGTGTCTTCAACCAGTCGATGGTAAAGCGCGTCGGTGCGGACGACTTTCTCGCCAAGTTCCAACCAGACGATCTGGCGAACCGGGTGATCGAGCGTGTCCGGTTGACGGATGGGAAATGAGGCGCAAGCCTCTCAACAAGACGACCTGAGGGGCGTGATTAGTGTCAGGTGATCTGGATTTCGATCAGTTCCGGGTGTTTCTGGAAAAGACGTGCGGCATCTTGCTGGGCAACAACAAGCAGTACCTGGTGTCCAGCCGGCTCAACAAGCTGATGGAGCAGCAAGGTCTCAAGACTCTCGGTGACCTGGTCAGGAAGATCCAGGCTCAACCTCGCAGTGGACTGCGCGAACAGGTCGTCGATGCCATGACGACCAACGAGACGCTCTGGTTTCGTGATACCTATCCGTTCGAGGTCATGAAGAGCCGCATCTTGCCGGAGCTGCTCAAAGCCGCGCCGGGCCAGCGCTTGCGCATCTGGTCGGCCGCGTGTTCTTCCGGGCAGGAACCCTATTCGTTGTCGATGACAATCGACGAATACGAGCGCAACAGCCCCAGCCAGCCGAAACTATCGGTACAGATCGTCGCAACCGAGCTGTCCGGCGCCATGCTGGCGGCGAGCAAGGCCGCGGAGTACGACAGCCTGGCAATCGCGCGAGGGCTGTCCAGTGATCGTCTCCAGCGGTACTTCGATGTGAAAGCGCCCGGGCGCTGGGGGGTCAAGCCGGCAATCCGCAACCGTGTCGAGTTTCGCGTGCAGAACCTGCTCGACAGCTATGCCGCGCTGGGCAAGTTCGACGTGGTTTTTTGCCGGAACGTGCTCATCTATTTCTCTGCGGATGTGAAGAAAGACATCCTCCGCCGCATTCATGCCACCCTCAAGCCAGGTGGCTACCTCTTCCTCGGCGCATCCGAAGCGCTGAACGGGTTGCCGGAGCTGTATCAGATGGTGCAGTGCAGCCCCGGCATCATTTATAAGGCCAAATAGCCGACCTCCGAGCGGCAGAATTCTGTCGCTGCGCAACAAGATAGCGGCAAGGAGGATGGAAAAACCTTGCCGCTTTTGACGCCTGAGTAGGCGTACTCTTCCTGAAACCCTTGCAATTCAGTGCCTTGAATAAATGGCACGACCTTTGCTGAAGCTCTGTCACGCAGACTTGTATCCGGCAAAGGTCCAGATCATGAGCATCAGTTTCGACAAGGCACTTGGCATTCACGAGAAGGCGCTCGGCTTTCGCGCGCAGCGCGCCGAGGTATTGGCCAACAACATCGCCAACGCCGACACCCCCAATTACAAGGCCCGTGACCTCGACTTCAGCGCTGTGCTGGCCGCCCAGCACAGCAAGAGCGAGGGGCATTTCGGGGTGAACGTCACCAACAGCAAGCATATCGCCGCCGAGGGGATGGAAATCGCCGATCCCGGCTTGCGTTTCCGTACGCCGGCGCACGCCTCGCTCGACCAGAACACCGTCGACGCTCAGGTGGAGCAGGCCGCCTATGCCGAGAACGCCATCGACTTCCAGGCGAGCTTCACATTGCTCAACAGCAAGTTCAGGGGGCTGATGAGCGCCCTGCGCGGCGAATAAGAGGAGTTTTCCCATGTCCCTTAGCAACGTCTTCAACATCGCCGGCAGCGGCATGAGTGCCCAGAGCACTCGGCTGAATACCATTTCCAGCAACATCGCTAACGCCGAGACGGTGTCCTCCAGCGTCGACCAGACCTATCGTGCGCGGCATCCGGTTTTCGCCACCATGCTGCAGCAGGCCGGAGGCGCGCCGAATGAGTCGCTGTTCGCTGAGCAGGATCAGGCAGGCGCTGGTGTCCAGGTGCTTGGCATCGTCGAGGATCAGAGCGAGCTGCAGGCCCGCTATGAGCCTAACCATCCCGCGGCGAACGCCGACGGCTACGTGTACTACCCGAACGTCAACGTCGTCGAAGAAATGGCAGACATGATCTCGGCCAGCCGCTCGTTCCAGACCAATGCCGAGCTGATGAACACGGCCAAGAGCATGCTTCAGAAAGTCCTGACCCTGGGTCAGTAATCCCTACGAGAGATCGCCATGACGACGACTAACGGTGTCAGCGGTACGGGCTCGGTGCTCGACCAATACCAGATCAAGGATCGGGAAGTTAAGAGTAACGACCTTGGCAAGAACGAGTTCCTCGAGCTGCTGGTAACGCAGCTGAACAACCAGAACCCCCTGGAGCCACAGGAGAACGGTGAGTTCATCGCCCAGTTGGCCCAGTTCAGTACGGTCGAAGGGGTCGAGAAGCTCAACTCCAGCGTCGAGACGATGCTGTCCGGCTATCAGTCCTCGCAGGCACTCCAGGCCTCGTCCCTGGTGGGTCGCAAGGTCATTGTGCCGACCGACAAAGCCGTCGTGGATACCAGCGAGACCTTCAAGGCCAGCCTGGTCCTGCCCACCACCAGCAGCAACGTATCGGTAAACGTCTACGACAGTGCCGGTACGGTCGTGAACCGGATCAACATGGGCCAGCAGGAAGCGGGCAACGTTTCATTCATGTGGGATGGCAAGGACTCGAGCGGCAAAACCTTGCCGCCGGGCACCTACCGATTCGAAGCACAAGCGACCTACCAGGGCGAGACCAAGGGGCTGTACACCCTGCTTCCCGCCAACGTAGACAGCGTCACACTCGGACAGAACGGCGGTGAGCTGATGCTCAACCTGGCCGGTGTCGGCAGCATCGCGCTGTCGCAAGTCCAGGTCATCGGCCAGTAACCGCCGGCACGCCCGGCACAGGAGCATTTCATGTCGTTCAATATCGGCCTCAGCGGCATGCGCGCCGCCAGCAAAGACCTCAACGTCACCGGTAACAACATCGCCAACGCGGGCACGGTGGGCTTCAAGCAGTCGCGTGCGGAGTTTTCCGATGTGTATGCCGCCTCGATGCTGGGCTCCGGCAAGAATCCGGTCGGCAGCGGCGTTCTGCTGTCCGACATTTCCCAGCAGTTCAACCAGGGCAACATCAACTACACGCAGAATGCCCTCGACCTGGCGATCAACGGCAACGGCTTTTTCCAGGTCAGCAACAACGGTGCGCTGAGCTATACCCGTGCCGGTTACTTCGGTACGGACAAAGAGGGCAACTTGGTCGATAACTTCGGCTACAACCTGCAAGGTTATGGCGTCGATGACAACGGCAACATCCGCACGGGACAGGTCAGCGATCTGAAGATCCAGACGTCCAGCCAGGAGCCCAAGGCCACGACCAAGGTCACCCAAGGCTTCAACCTGAACTCGACGAACACCGAGCCGGTCAACACGCCGTTCGATCCGTCCGATCCGTTGAGCTACAACTCGTCCACCTCGACCAATATCTATGACGAGCAGGGCAACGCCCATGTCATGACTCAGTATTTCGTCAAGACCGGCACCGCCAATACCTGGCAGATGCACGTCCTGGTCGACGGGCGAAATCCGGCCGATCCAGTCAATAGCACCGCGCCGGCAACCACGGCGCTGCAGTTCAGCCCCTCCGGCGCCCTGATCGATCCGGCCAGTGGCACCTCTGCCATTACCGGTTGGCAGCCGGCCGTGAAGAATACCGACGGTACGTGGTCATTGAACAATGCAGCGCCGGCGGCCGGCTTGAACATGACGCTGGACATGCGAGGCTCGACCCAGTACGCCAGCGCCTTCGCCGTCAACAGTGTCAGCCAGGACGGCTACACCACCGGCGAACTGGCGGGCCTGGAGATCAGCGAGACCGGCGAGATTTTCGCGCGCTACACCAACGGACAATCCAAGGTGCAGGGGCAGATCATCCTGGCGAACTTCGCCAACGTTCAAGGTTTGACGCCTGTCGGCAAGACCCAGTGGGTGCAATCGTTCGAATCGGGCGAGCCGGTTCGCAACCCGCCGGGTAGCGGTACGCTGGGTTCGCTGCAGGCCGGCGCGCTTGAGGATTCGAACGTTGAATTGTCCGACCAGCTCGTCAACCTGATCGTGGCGCAACGCAACTACCAGGCGAACGCAAAAACCATCGAGACCGAAAGCGCCATCACTCAGACGATCATCAACTTGCGCTAAGCGTCCATCCTTTGACAGCGGGGCGGCGGGAAACTGCCGCCTCGCCAGCTTCAGGCCCCTCGGGGCCTTTTTTTTCATATAAAAATCCTTTTATTTCAGCCGTTTAGATTGATTGGCTGCGGTGGCATGCGTCTTGCTATTTAAGCTTCTGAAGAGTCATTACGCGTCAATCAGCGCGTTTCGGAGGTTCGATGGACAAGATGCTTTATGTAGCGATGACGGGTGCGAGCCAGAACGCGCGCGCTCAGCAGGCGCACGCCAACAACCTGGCAAACATCTCGACAACCGGCTTCCGGCGCGACTTCGAGCAGGCCCGCTCGATGCAGGTATTCGGCGACACGTTCCCCGCTCGCGTCTATGCGATGACGGAGCGACCCGGCACGGATTTCAGCGCCGGCACCCTGCAAGAGACCGGCCGGGATCTCGATGTTGCCGTCGAAGGCGAGGGCTGGATCGCGGTACAGGCGCCCGATGGCAGCGAGGCCTATGCCCGCACCGGCAGCCTCAACATCGACACCCTGGGCATCCTGCGCACCGGCGATGGTTTGCCGGTGCTCGGCAATGCGGGGCCGATCGCCGTGCCCCCGGAGGAGAAGGTCGAGATCGGCGCCGATGGCTCCATCAGCATTCGCGCGCTCGGTGAAGACCCGAACGTAGTGGTGACGGTCGATCGCCTGAAGCTGGTGAACCCCGATCCCAAGCAACTGGAGAAGGGCACCGACGGATTGATCCGCATGAAGGACGGCCAGCCTGTCGAGGCTGATGCCGCGGTCCGTGTCACGTCCGGCTTCCTCGAGGCGAGCAACGTCAATGCCGTCGCCGAGATGACTTCGATGCTTGCCCTGTCCCGGCAATTCGAGCTTCACGTGAAGATGATGCGCACGGCCGAAGAAGACAGTGCCGCAGCGGCCCGAGTCTTGCAGAACAGCTAACAAACTAGGCGGCGTGCCTGATTCCCGGCACGCGAGGAGAAGACCATGCTTCCAGCACTGTGGGTGAGTAAGACCGGTTTGTCCGCCCAGGACATGAACCTGACCACCATTTCCAACAACCTGGCGAACGTGTCCACCACCGGCTTCAAGAAGGACCGTGCCGAGTTCCAGGACCTGCTCTACCAGATCCGTCGCCAGCCCGGCGGCCAGTCCAGCCAGGACAGCGAATTGCCGTCCGGCCTGCAGCTGGGTACCGGTGTGCGCATCGTCGGAACGCAGAAGCAGTTCACCACCGGCAGCCTGCAAACCACCGAGCAGCCACTGGACATGGCCATCAATGGTCGCGGGTTCTTCCAGGTCCTGCTGCCCGACGGCACCGTGTCCTATTCCCGTGACGGTAGCTTCCACCTGAACGCCGATGGCCAGATCGTCACCTCCAATGGCTACGCGTTGGAGCCCGCCATCGTCGTGCCGCCGGAAACCCAGACCTTCACCGTGGGCGAGGACGGCACCGTCTCGGTCACGACGCTCGGCAATCCGGCGCCGCAGGTGATCGGCAACATCCAGACCGCTGACTTCGTCAACCCGGCTGGTCTGCAGGCCATGGGCAGCAACCTGTTCCTTGAAACCGCCGCCAGTGGCGCGCCGCAGGTCAGCACGCCGGGCCTCAACGGCCTGGGCACCGTGCTGCAGAACACACTGGAAAACTCCAACGTCAGCGTCGTCGAGGAACTGGTGAACATGATCACCACCCAGCGCGCCTACGAGATGAATTCGAAAGTCATCTCCACGGCCGACCAGATGCTGTCTTTCGTTACCCAGCAGCTGTAACAGCAGTCAGCCGCTGGATTGAGGTGAATATGCGTCGCTTGTTGAATGTCCTGCCGCTGGTGCCTGCCATGATCCTGTCCGGGTGCATGGCGCCGGCTCCGAAACCCAACGATCCGTACTACGCGCCGGTGCTGCCACGCACACCGCTGCCGGCTGCGCAAAACAACGGGGCGATCTACCAGGCGGGTTTCGAAACCAATCTGTACGACGACAGGAAGGCCTATCGGGTCGGCGATATCATCACCGTCACGCTCAACGAAAAGACCCAGGCGAGCAAGAACTCGAACTCCAAGATTTCCAAGGAGAGCAAGGCCAATATCGGTCTCGGCTCGCTGTTCGGCGGCGCCGTCTCGATGGCCAACCCGCTGACCGGCAACAGTATGAGCCTGGGCGCCGAGTACGACGCGTCACGTGACACCTCCGGTTCCGGCCAGGCAGGGCAGAGCAACAGCCTGTCCGGCTCGATCACCGTGACCGTCTCGGACGTATTGCCCAACGGCATTCTGGCGATTCGTGGCGAGAAGTGGATGACGCTCAACACCGGCGACGAGCTGGTACGCATCGCTGGCCTGGTGCGCTCGGACGATATCGCGACCGATAACACCGTGCCCTCGACCCGCATTGCCGACGCCCGCATCACCTATTCCGGCACCGGCGCCTTCGCCGATGCCAGCCAGCCAGGTTGGCTGGACCGTTTCTTCATCAGCCCGTTGTGGCCGTTCTAAGCAGGTGTCGGCTATGAAAGTGTTCAGCTTCTTATTGATGGCTCTGCTGTGTCTGGCTGGCGCGCCGGTGCATGCCGAGCGCCTCAAGGACATCGCCAGCATCCAGGGCGTGCGCAGCAACCAGCTGATCGGTTACGGCCTGGTCGTCGGCCTCAATGGCAGCGGTGACCAGACCACCCAGACCCCGTTCACCGTGCAGACCTTCAACAACATGATGGCGCAGTTCGGTATCAAGGTGCCGGCGGGCGGCAACGTGCAGCTGAAGAACGTCGCGGCGGTATCGATCCATGCCGAGCTTCCGCCCTTCGCCAAGCCCGGTCAGACGATCGATATCACGGTATCGTCGATCGGCAACGCCAAGAGTCTGCGCGGCGGTAGCCTGCTCATGGCCCCGCTCAAGGGGATCGACGGTAACGTCTACGCCATTGCCCAGGGCAATCTGGTCGTCGGTGGTTTCGATGCAGGCGGTGCCGACGGCTCGCGCATCACCGTCAACATTCCTTCGGCCGGACGTATCCCCAACGGTGCCACCGTGGAACGCCCAGTACCCAGCGCTTTCAACCAGGGCACCACCCTGACGATGAACCTCAACCGCCCCGATTTCACCACGGCCAAGAACATCGTCGATCACATCAATGAACTGCTCGGTCCGGGCGTGGCCCAGGCGCTCGATGGCGGTTCGATCAGCATCACCGCGCCGCTCGATCCGAGCCAGCGCGTCGATTACCTCTCGATTCTGGAAAACCTTGAGGTCGACGTCGGCCAGGCGGTCGCCAAGGTCATCATCAACTCGCGTACCGGCACCATCGTCATTGGCCAGAATGTGCGCGTGCAGCCGGCTGCCGTGACACACGGCAGCCTGACCGTGACCATCACCGAGGATCCGCAGGTCAGTCAGCCCAATCCGCTGTCCGACGGCCAGACCGTGGTGGTGCCGAACTCCAAGGTGAAAGCCGAGCAGGAAGCCAAGCCGATGTTCAAGTTCGCCCCGGGTACGACGCTCGACGAGATCGTGCGCGCGGTGAACCAGGTCGGCGCGGCTCCGAGTGACCTGATGGCCATCCTCGAGGCGCTCAAACAGGCCGGTGCGCTGCAAGCAGACCTGATCGTGATCTGAGGACCGGGACATGGAAAATCGTCTGGGAACGGCTCGGCGTACGCCTGACAGTGGCAGCTACTCCGACCTGAATCGCTTGAACCAGCTCAAGGTGGGCAAGGACCGCGACAGCGCCGAGAACGTGCGCAAGGTCGCCCAGGAATTCGAGTCCCTGTTCATGAACGAGATGCTCAAGTCGATGCGGTCGGCCACTGAAGTCATGTCCCAGGACAATCCATTCAACAGCCAGGCCAGCAAGCAGTACCAGGACATGCACGACCAGCAGCTGTCGGTCACGCTGTCGAAGGAGGGCGGTGGCATCGGCCTCGCCGACGTGCTGATTCGCCAGCTCAGCAAGCAGCAGGCGCCCAGCGAGAAGCCCAACCCCTTTGCCCAGGTCGCCCAGACGCAAGGCTCCAAGTGGTCGAGCAGCCCCGACGCCGCTGTCGCCAAGGTCGACCCGGCGCGTAACGACGTGCAGATGCTCAATCAGCGGCGTCTGGCGCTGCCTGGCCGGCTCACGGAGCGCAGCCCGGCGGACGTTGCGATGGCGCCTACGCCGACCGAACAGGCCACCCAGGTAGCCCAGGCCGGAACGGTACAGCCTCTGGTCGACCTTGACTGGAAGCCCGCCACCGCTTTTGCCGCACCTGTCGAGGCACCCTTGACCGTCAATGGCGTCGAGGCGAGCGCACCGAGCGCGCCGAGCAAGACACGCTTCAGTTCGCCGGCTGAATTCATCGCGACCATGCTGCCGATGGCCGAAAAAGCGGCCAAGCGCTTGGGCGTGGAAGCGCGTTTCCTCGTGGCACAGGCTGCGCTGGAGACTGGCTGGGGCAAGTCGATGATCAAACAGAAAGACGGCAGCAACAGCCACAACCTGTTTGGCATCAAGGCCACCGGCTGGCAAGGCGAGTCGGCGAAGGTCACCACCACTGAATATGTCAACGGCAAGGCGACCAAGCAGGTCGCCGGCTTCCGCGCCTACGACTCGTTCGAGCAGAGCTTCAACGACTACGTGCGGCTGCTTGAGAGCAACGACCGCTACAAGCCCGCGATCCAGGTGGCGAGCACCTCGGGTGACTCCGAGCGCTTCGTAAAAGAATTGCAGCGGGCCGGCTATGCCACCGACCCACAATACGCGCGGAAGATCAACCAGATCGCCCGCAAGGTGCAGACCTATCAGACTATCGCCGACGCCAGCACGGCGCCGACGACGCGGACTAGAGGCTAATCATGGCTGACCTGTTGAACATAGGCCTGTCTGGCCTGAGTGCCAGCAAGACTCAACTGTCGATCACTGGTCACAACATCAGTAACGTCAACACGCCCGGCTTCAGCCGCCAGGATGCGTCGCAAGCGACCCGCACGCCGCAGTTCAGCGGTGCCGGCTACGTCGGCTCGGGCACGACGCTGGTGGAAGTCCGGCGCAGCTATAGCGAATTCCTCACCGCCCAGCTGCGCAGCAGCACGTCGCTGAGCAGCGACGTGGAGGCGTACAAGAGCCAGATCGACCAGCTCGACTCCCTGCTGGCGGGCAGTACCACGGGCATTACGCCGTCGCTGCAGAAGTTTTTCTCGGCTTTGCAGACCGCGGCGGAAGATCCCGCCAACATTCCGGCGCGTCAGCTCGTGCTGGCTGAAGCCGAAGGCCTGGCGCGCCGCTTCAATACCGTGTCGGATCGCCTGACCGAGCAGAACAATTTCACCAACAAGCAGATGGCTGCGGTGACCGACCAGGTCAATCGCCTGGCCGGCAGCATTGGCAGCCTGAACAATGCCATCGCCATTGCGGCGGCCAACGGGCAGCAGCCCAACGACCTGCTCGATGCGCGCGACGAGGCTGTGCGCCAGCTGTCGACCTATATCGGCGTGACCGTTACGCCGCAGGACGACAACACCTTCAACGTTTCCGTCGGCACAGGGCAGCCGCTCGTGGTCGGCAGCACGGTCAGCCGCCTGGAAGTGGTCCCCGGTCAGAGCGATCCCAATCGGCACGAGATCCAGTTCGTCAGCGGCAGCTCGCGTCAGGGTATTACTTCGCAGATTACCGGCGGTGAGCTGGGCGGGCTGATTCGCTATCGGGAAGAAGTACTCGACCCGACCCTGAATTCGCTCGGCAGGCTGGCGCTGGCGGTGAGCGACCAGGTCAACTCGCAGCAGATCCAGGGGCTTGACCTGAAGGGGCAGGTCGGAACGGCGCTGTTCGGCGACTACAACTCCAGTTCGCTGATGGGGCTGCGTGCGACGCCGTTCAGCAGCAACACCTCGACCGCCGATGCGTCCCTGCGCATCACCGATACCCAGAACCTGACCATCAGCGACTATCGCATGGAGTTCGACGGCACGAACTATACGGCTCGACGCCTGAGCGACGGTGCGAACATCACCGTCACGCAGAATGCCGGCCCGCCGGCCTATCTCAGCTTCGCCGACAGTGCGGGCAAGGACCAGGGGTTCACCGTCGCCATCAGCGGGGCGCCGAACGCTGGCGACAGGTTTTCTCTGCAGCCGACCCGACGGGGCGCCACGGACATCAAGGTGGTGCTGGACCAGGCCGACCAGCTGGCGTTCGCCGCGCCGGTGAGGGCGGAAAGCAACCTGCAGAACGTCGGGACCGGTGTGATCAGCCAGCCTGGCACGACCGACAGTGTCGACATGGCTGCCTTGAAGGCAGCGCTGGGCAGCGACATCACGCTGACCTACAACGCCGGCACGCCGCCGAGCATTACGGGAACAGGAGTGACGCAGGTCAGCCCCGCGGTGTTCACGCCTGGGCAGGCCAATGAACTCGCCATCGAGATCGATGGGCGCAGCTTCACGTTCACTGTCAGCGGCCGTCCGCAGGATGGCGACACCTTCGTCATCGGTTTCAACACCAATGGCGTCTCGGATAACCGCAACGCGTTGAACATGGTCAATCTCCAGACCAAGCAGACCATCGGCGCAGACCCGAGCGTACCGGGGTCCGGCAAGAGTTTTACCGATGGCTACGGCGAGCTGGTCGAGCGTGTCGGCACTCTGACGGCGCAGGCACGAATGGACAGCGAGGCGACCGGCGCGATCCTCAAGCAGGCCACGGACAATCGTGATTCGTTGTCTGCGGTCAACCTCGACGAAGAGGCGGCGAACCTGATCAAGTTCGAGCAGTACTACAACGCGTCTGCCCAGATCATTCAAGTTGCCCGCACGATGTTCGATACATTGATCAGCACCTTCAGGTAATAAGGCCGGCTTATGCGCATCTCGACCCTGCAAGCATTCAATAACGGCGTATCCGGCATCCAGCGGAACTATGCCAACGCCACGCGCACCCAGGAGCAGATCAGCACCGGCAATCGGATTCTCACGCCGGCGGACGACCCTGTCGCCTCGGTTCGTCTGCTCCAACTCGAGCAGCAACAGAGCGTGCTGAGCCAATATGATTCGAACCTGACGGCGGCCAAGAACAGCCTGACCCAGGAAGAGGTGACACTCAACTCGGTCAACACCGTGCTGCAACGTGTGCGGGAATTGGCCGTCCAGGCAGGCAATGGCGCGCTGGACCCGCAAGACCGGAAATCCATCGCAGCGGAACTGGGCGAGCGCGAAGATGAACTGCTGGCATTGATGAACACGCGCAATGCTCGCGGCGAATACCTGTTCTCCGGTTTCCAGGGCAAGACCCAGCCGTTCGTTCGCGCGGCAGACGGCAGCTACAGCTATCAGGGTGACGAGGGGCAGCGCAAACTGCAGATTGCCAGCTCCCTGAGCATTCCGATCAGTGACAACGGCAAGTCCGTGTTCCAGTCCGTGACGAATGCCGGCCGGCTGTCGATGACTCCGGCCGCCAGCAGCATCAGCGCGCCGGCGGTGCGGCTCTCGGCGCCACTGGTCGAGGATGAAGTCGCGTTTGCCGCGACGGACTTCCCGGCGGCGGGCTTCGAGGTGCGCTTCGATCCGACCGATCCCAAGGCGTACGAGGTGTACGAGGTGGGTGGCACTGTAGCGCTGCAGAGCGGCCGCCTCGACGAAGACGACACCTCCAGCGACAAGCTGGTGTTTCGCGGCATGACGATCCATATCGATGGTGTTCCCGCAGGCGGTGAGACCTTCACCTTTCAGCGAACTGGCCAGGAAAAACAGGGCGTGCTGGACACCGTCGCTAACCTGCGCAAGGCACTTGAAGATCCGGCCACGGGCAATAACGGTGTGCGCGATGCGGTCGGCGTTGCCCTGACCAACCTCGATCACGGCATGGTCACTGTCGATGCGGCGCGCGGCAACATCGGGGCGCGCTTGAACGTCATCGAAACCACTCAGACTGATAACCAGGACGTTTCCTTGGTGAACAAGGGTGTCCAGGCCGAGCTGCGTGAGCTGGACTACGCCGAGGCGCTTTCCCGCCTGTCCCTGCAGACGGTCGTCCTGGAAGCTGCGCAGCAGAGTTACGTGAAGATATCCGGATTAAGCCTGTTCAACGTCATGAGATAACTGGCGCTTCCGCCCGTCGCTGCGCCGGATACAGGCTGCGACCCGCCGGGAATAACGCGCCGATCGGTCAGAGCACGGCTGCCAAGGCCGTTTTCGCGTTTGCAATGGTTCACATAACGGGACACTCGGTTTGACTTGGCTCGCTCAATACTTAGAGTGACCGGGCGGCGCATGGAGTACCGCGCCGGTCTATACCGAACTTCAAAAGGATGTGAAACATGACCAAGTCTTTCCTGACTGCTGCGTTTTTTGCGTTGTTCACCAGCGTTTCGGTCGGTGCCAGTGCCGCCGACGCGCAGCCGGCCAAGCCAGCCTCCGTTGTCGCTCAGGCGGCAGCCATTAACCTCAATACCGCTGATGCCGATACGCTGACCCGCGAACTTGCCGGCATCGGCGCGACCAAAGCCCAGGCCATCGTCGATTATCGCGACGCTCACGGCCCCTTCACCGCGGTCGACGAGCTGCTCGAAGTCAAGGGCATCGGCGCGGCCACCCTGGAAAAGAATCGCGCCAAGCTCAGCGTCAACTGAAGCGGGACCCGATCAAGAGGCCGGTCATCTGACCGGCTTTTTTGTTTCTGCCGTACGCCCCCTGGGCTTGCGAACCGGCGATGCGTATCCGTTGTCGTTGTTAGAACGGCCGTTCACGATGGCCCGCTGGTAGGAAGCAAAAATCGCATCAGAAAGGGATTGACAGGCGCTGGTTATGCACATTCGCTTCCGCTTCGACTTTCGGTCATTCCAACACGCGCTGTGCTTTTTTGGCTTCCGATAAGTCGTTGATTCATAGAGCAATATTAGGGGTGAGCAAAAAGCCGTCGATCCGTAGAGAGGGCCCGCGCCACGGGCGTTGGCGGCAACCATCCAGACGCTGCACACAGACTTACCCACAGGTTTTGTGGATAAACCTTCCAGCCCAAACGGGCCGGCACTTTGCGAGGATTCGAGCCATGGCTGCACCCTGGATGTTCTTCAAGTACCTGCCATTGGCCCGGCGCGTGCTGGCTCGGGGTCGCTTGCCGGCGGTCCTCGTCGCCGTCGCACGGAAACGCTCTTCCAAAGGCGGGCTGCTCAAGGGATTGCGCGAGGATCTCAGCCTGTTGCAGGCGCTCTGCGTCGCCTGGTGGCGCGGCGAATACCGGGCCGTCAGTCGCCCGGCATTGGTCGCGGCGGTTGCTGGGCTGTTGTATTTCCTTTCGCCGCTCGACGCCATACCGGACTGGATACCGGGGCTGGGCTTCGTTGACGACCTGGCCGTGCTGGGCTGGGTGATGCGCAAATGGTCCGGTGAGCTTGATGCGTTTCGTCAGTGGCGAGACCGGCAACCCGCCACTGTCCGTGAAGAGCTGGAGCGCATGCCGGAGGCAGATGGTTCGCTGGGCGAGGATGAGCTGAGCCCAACAAGACGCCGCTAACGCGCACCGATCTGCAGGGATTAATCCCAACTTGCCGATAAATCGATGGCGTTTCGTATTGCTCAAGTGAGGCCTTCTTGGCTAAAACCGACCGCCTAGGCTGTTAATATCCGCCCTTCGAAAGGCAGCCAGCGGAGAGAGCGGATGAGCGTGCAGGTCATCATGCGGGATGGGGCACCCGAGTATGCAGTGTTGCCCTGGGACGACTACCAGGCCCTGCTGACCGCCGCAGGGCAGGCGGCGGAAATCGCTAGGCCGAAATCCATCAATAAGCCTTCATTCAGCGAGCTCGCCGGATTGCGCGAAGCGCGCCAGCTCAGCCAGGCCGACCTGGCGCGAGCGGTGGGGATCAGCCCGGCCTATCTCGCACTGATCGAGACCGGAGAGCGCGATCCGGGCGATGCCATACGCAGCGCGCTGGCGCGGGCGCTGCAGGTCGATGGCTGGGAGCCTCAAGCGTGAGCGATTCCTCCTCGCCGATCCGGATCAGCCGATCACATTGGCAAGCGCTTGTTCACGAGCTGTCGGAAGCCCGTCGGCAGCGTCATCTGGTGACCTATCGCGCCCTCGTCGAGCGGCTCCAGTTACCCACGCCAGCCATGCAGACGCTAACGGCAGCCCTGGAGCATCTCGCTGCGCTCGATGCGCGTGCCGATCGCCCGCTTCGCAGTGCACTGGTGATCAGTCAGGGCGCCAGCCGGCTGCCTCGCACCGGATTCTTCGAATGCGCCAGGCGGCTAGGCCGCTTTACGGGGCCGGTGGATGGCCCGGTCGCTGCGTCATGGCACGCCGGGGAGGTGGCCAGGGTGTTCGAGTTTGATTATCCCGAGGTTCCGTAATGATCTTGAAGCTACGTGCGCGTCTTGGCTATTGGGTTGCGCGAAAGCTGATGGCGTCGCGTTGGGCGGTGCAGCAGCCGAAGATCTGGCGCTGGATGGAAGGGCAGTTCGCGCGCAAGGCAGCGCTAGGGGACCGCTCGGCGCAAAGTTTCTATGGGCATATCCTGCTGTTTCGAGGGCAGGGGTTTGGCGCCAAGCGAGAGGGTATCCGTTTGCTGCGCCTGGCTGCCGAGGCGGGCGATGCAAAGGCAGCCTATCAGATGGGCGTCGTCGCGCTGAGCGAGGACGCTTCGCACGGACCTGATGGTGCTCAGGCTGCTCGGTGGTGGAAGTTGGCGCTCGAGGCGGGCCATCCGCTGGCGGCGACCCGCCTGGCGCAGCTGTACCAGGCCGGTGGGCACGGCCTGGAGGCGGACAAGGATTTGGCAGAGCGCTACAGAGCCAGCGCGGCGCGTGTCGGGCTTTGAGGAGGGGAGGTCGGTGGCTGCGTGCCGATCAGGTGCAGGCTGAAACCAGGCTTCTGCTTGGCACTGCGCTTGGCCTCTGAGGCGAGTGCTGCAAGGCGATCGGCGTCCAGGTCCTCGGCGCTGCCTGGGGTGAGGTGTACGGCGCCGATGGATAGCGAGAGCAAGGAGAATTGTTGTTCACCTCCCTGGCGTCCTTCGGCGATGAAGCATCCAGCCGCCAGATGCTCGTTTCGGTAGAAAGGTATGCAGCGTTTTTCGAAGGCGTCGAACAATCGCTGAATCCTGCTCGGCCAATCGTCCGACAGCATCACCAGCAGGAAATCGTCTCCTCCGATATGGCCGACGAAATCGCAGCCGGGGTCGATCTGTTCATTCAGGCAGCGCGCAAGGCACAGCAGGACCTCGTCGCCCTTGGCGTATCCGTAGATGTCGTTGAAAGGCTTGAAGTGGTCGATATCGACATAGCAGACCACCGCTTCGCGGCGTTGCCGTAACAGGCGCGTCAAGCACTGCTGAATCGGCACGTTGCCGGGCAGAAGGGTCAGAGGGTTGGCGTGGCGGGCCTGCTGGATCTTCATTTCAGTGATCAGCTTGAGCACGTCGATCACCCGTCCGAGGCCGTGGTATCGGCCGTGCTCTGTGATCACAAAGTCTTCTTCGATACGCTGCCGCGCCCGGCTGGTCAGCAGACGGCTGACTTGTTGGAGCGATTGGTTCAGCTCCACGGCGAGGAAGTCATGGCTCATCAACCGGCTGATCGGCTTGCGGGCGAGCAGGTCGGTTGCGAATGGCTTGAGCAGCGCATCGGACAGCAGGTTGCGATGGACAATGCCGACCGGTACCTGCAAATCATCCAACACCGCAACGGAGTTGAGGTTGGCCTGCATGCGGAACAGCGCCAATACATCGGCGATCGGGCTCGTTTCAGCGACGGCTATTTGCTTGAGGACGAGCACCGACAGGTCCGATTCGTCGCTGAGCGAGTCATCGCGCTCGGGGTTGGACGGCAACAGTTTGGCGACGTCGGCGTCCGGCTGCTCCTCGGGTCTGCCGAGCAGGTACCCCTGAACCAGGTCGACCCCCATATCGGCCAGCACGCGTAGCTCTTCGCGCAGCTCGATACCTTCGGCGATCACCTGCGCCCGGGAAGCATGCGCGATCTTGAGAATCGAGCCGACGAACTCACGTTTGACGGCGTCCCGGTGGATGCCATCGATGAAGTACCGATCGATCTTGACGTAATCGGGCCGCAGTTCTGACCACATGCGCAAGCTGGAATAGCCCGCACCGAGATCATCGAGCGCGATCGAAAAGCCCATGTCGCGATAGTGGTGGAGTGCGGCATCGAGCAGTTCGAAATCATCCGTGGGGGTCTGCTCGGTCAGTTCGATGACGACCTGCGATGGGGTGATTCCGTACTGCTGCAGCAGTTCGAGGGTTCGCCCCGGCTTGTGAGTCACGTCGAGGAGCGTTTCAGGCGAGACATTGAGGAAGAGTTTGCCCTGCAGCTCGAGCTGGCTGTAGCGGCGTGAGGCGCAGGCGCGGCAGGTCATCTCGAGCTCGTTGAGGCGCCCGGCATGGCGGGCCGCGGCGAGCAGGTTGATCGGGGAGTGCAGGGAGGTGTTTGACGGCCCTCGGGTCAAGGCTTCGTAGCCGAGTATGGAGCGGCCCGAGAGCGAAACGATGGGCTGGAACAGGGTGGTGATGTCGCCGTGAGCCAGGATGCCATCCAGCGTGCTCAACTGCTCGGTGACGGTCATGATCGTCTCGTATGCGTGGAAATGCGAAGGGCCGCATGTGCGGCCCTCGTATTTACGACGCAAATGATGTCACTTTGATGACATCGTTTGGCTATTACTCCGCGGCGTTGTTTTTCGCCATGGCGTGTTCCAGCCCGAGATAGTCCAGAAGGATGTGCCCGCTTTCGGTGAGATAGGCATCGTCTTCCGGTTTGAGCTTCTCGTCCTCATGCGGCGTGTTTTCATCCTCGCTTTCCAGCTTGGCCAGCGGCTCCTCCCCCTTGGCCTGGCGTCGCGCGTTTTCCAGGGCCAGTTGGCGCTGTTCGATGCGCTCCTGCTGCGCCTTGCGCTTTTCCTCGTTCAGGCTTACGGAGGTTTCATGAGCCAGTTCCTGGGCGAGCGCCAGCCGGTCCCGGGTGAAGACGAAGTCCGCATTGTCCCCGGTGCGCTTGTCGTGACGGGCCTTGAGCTCGGCGAGGAAGGGCTTGAACGGATTCATATCCGGTGTGATCGCCGCGCGAATACTGTCCCAAGGCATGGCCTCGGGCAGGGCGCTTTCGCCAATTTCCTTGGTGTCGACGTTGGCGGGGTAAGAGATGTCTGGAATCACGCCTTGGTGCTGGGTGCTTTGGCCAGACACGCGATAGAACTTGGCCAGGGTCAGCTTGAGTTCGCCATGATTGAGCGGCTGGACGGTCTGCACCGTACCCTTGCCGAAGGTTTGGCCACCGAGGATCAGTGCCCGATGGTAGTCCTGCATGGCGCCGGCGAAAATCTCCGAGGCCGAGGCGGACAGCCGGTTGACCAGCACGGCCAGCGGGCCTTTGTAGAAGGCGCCTTTCTGCTCGTCCGCCAGCACGTCCACGCGACCATCGCTGTTACGGACCAGGACGGTTGGTCCTTGGTCGATGAACAGCCCGGTCAGCTCAGTGGCTTCCTGAAGTGAGCCACCGCCATTGTTACGCAGATCGATCACGACGCCGTCGACCTGTTCATCCTCCAGCTCCGTGAGCAGCTTCTTCACGTCGCGAGTGGTGCTCTTGTAATCCTTGTCGCCCGCGCGGAGCGCCTTGAAGTCGAGATAAAACGCGGGGATCTCGATCACGCCGAGCTTGAAGTCGCGCCCTTCATGAGAGAGGTTCAGCACGGATTTCTTCGCGGCCTGCTCCTCCAGTTTGACGGCTTCGCGCGTGATGGCGACCACCTTGCTGGTCTGGTCGTTCGGCGCGTTGCTGGCGGGAATGATCTCCAGGCGAACCACCGAGCCCTTCGGTCCGCGGATGAGCTTGACCACCTCGTCGAGTCGCCAGCCGATCACGTCGACCATTTCGTCGTCACTTTGACCTACAGCGATGATTTTGTCCGCGGGTGCAATCTGCTTGCTCTTCTCGGCAGGACCGGCCGGGACGAGGCGCACCACCTTGACGTGCTCGTTGTCGCTCTGCAGAACCGCCCCTATGCCTTCGAGGGAGAGGCTCATATTGATGTCGAAGTTCTCGGCGTTGTCCGGCGACAGGTACTGGGTATGAGGATCGTAGGACTGCGCGAAGGCGTTGATGTAGGCCTGGAACACGTCTTCACCGCGGGTCTGTTCGAGCCGCGATAGCTGGTTCCTGTAGCGTTTGGTGAGCAGCTCCTCGATCGCCTTGGGCTCCTTGCCAGCCAGCTTGAGCCGCAGGATCTCGTCCTTGACGCGCTTGCGCCACAGGTCGTCGAGCTCGGCTTCGTCCTTCGGCCAGGCGGCGTTTTCGCGGTCGACCAGCAACTCTTCGTCGACGGTGAAATCGAAGCTGTCGACGCCTTTTTCCAACAGCGACAAGGCGTACTGCAGTCGGCTACGAAGCCGCTCCAACTGAACCTTGTAGATGGCGAAGCCGGGTTCGAGATTGCCGTTGCGCAGGAAGTCGTCGAACTGGTTGCGCCAGGCCTTGAACTCGTCGATGTCGCCCGCGGTGAAATTGCTGCGCGATGGATCGAGCATTTCGATGTAGCTGTCGAAGATCTTCGCCGAGCGGGCATCGTTCAGAGGGGGCTTGTTGTAGTGATGCCGCTTGAGCAGCTCCACGATATTGAGGCTGGCGATCACCTGGTCGCGATCAGGCTGGAGGTAATCCCAGTCGTGTCCCTCGGAGGGCTTGGCCAGGGCGCTCGACGCCTGGAAGCCCAGGAGCAGGGCGACTACGCCAGCAGTCAAGCTGCGTTTAAGGTCGAAGGGGCGGCGCGTGGCTTGGTTATAACGCATATAGGGCCATCATGTTCAGGGGCCGGGACGTGATGTCCGACGGGGATAACAACAGCCCGATGGTAACTGCCCGCTGGCGTGCGTGACAGATCGCGCGTCACACTTGCAGGACAGCGTTACCCTGAGGCACTGCGAGCCCTGCCTAGGTTCCACGCGGGGGAAACGGCAGGTAGCCTAGTCCGGCGATCTATCAAAAAGCCTGCATCGCCAGCGAGAAACGGTTGGGCGGGCACAGGTACGAACCACTATGGAGGCAGCATGAAGGCATTGCAAGGCATCGAAGGGCAGCTTGAGTGGACCGAGCGCAGCGCGCCTGAATGTGGTGCGGGTCAGGTTCGCATTCGCGTAGCGGCTGCCGGCCTCAATCGGGCGGATCTGCTGCAGCGTGCGGGGCTTTATCCGCCACCGCCCGGCGTCACCGATATCCTCGGACTGGAGTGCGCCGGTGTGGTCACCGAGGTCGGCAGCGGTGTAACACACCGGGTCGGCGACCGGGTGTGTGCCCTGCTGGCCGGCGGTGGTATGGCGGAGCAGGTCGTGGTCGATGGTCGCCATGCACTGCCAGTGCCGGAAGGGCTTTCGCTGACCGAAGCTGCGGTCATCCCGGAGGTCTATGCGACCGCCTGGCTGAACCTGTTCCGCCTGGGCAATATCCAGCCTGGTGAAAAGGTGCTTCTGCATGCTGGGGCCAGCGGCGTGGGATCGGCCGGCATTCAGCTCTGCAAGGTCTTCGGCAACCCCTGCTGGGTCAGCGTGGGGTCGGCGGAGCGGCTGGCCTATTGCGAGTCGCTGGGTGCGCAGGGCGGTGTACTGCGTGAGGAGGCACTCGATGCGCTCAAGGACTTCGGACCGTTCGACATGATTCTCGACCCGGTCGGTGGCAAGTACGCGGCGCTCAACAGCCAGCTGCTGGCGACCGACGGCCGCTGGGTGATCATCGGCCTGATGGGCGGGCGCAAGGCCGAGATGGATCTGGCAGCCCTGCTTGCCAAGCGTGTGCAGGTGATCGGCTCGACCCTACGTAGCCGTGATGCGGACTACAAGGCAGCGCTGCTGGCGGAACTGCAGGAAAAAACCTGGCTCCTGTTTGCCGACAGAACCCTTGCCACCCGACTGGAGCGCAGCTTTCCCATCGGGGACGTCGAGGCTGCATTCGCCGCCCTGGCCAGTAATCAGATTTCCGGCAAGGTGGCGTTGGTCATCGACGACAGCCTCTGACGCGCCAGTGACTCAGGGCAGCTCGGCGCTCGAATAGAAGGCGCCGAGTACTTTCACCAGCTGTGCCAGGTCACGGCTGCCCGCCAGTTCCCGGATCGAATGCATGCCAAAGGTGGGCAGGCCGATGTCGACGGTGCGAACACCGAGCTGACTGGCCGTGATCGGCCCGATCGTCGAACCGCAGCCCATGTCGCTGCGGGTCACGAAGCTCTGGACCGACACTTCGTTTTCCAGGCACAGGTGACGGAAGAAGCCAGCCGTCTCGCTGCTCGTCGCGTAGCGCTGGTTGCTGTTGACCTTGATCACCGGGCCGGCATTGAGCTTCGGGCCGTGATTGCCATCGTGCTTGTCGGCGTAGTTCGGGTGCACGGCGTGGGCATTGTCGGCGGAGATCAGCAGCGACCGGTTGACGCTGCGCTGGAAACCGTCACCCTCGGGCAGCACCCGGCGCAGCACCTGCTCCAGGAAGGGGCCGTCGGCCCCGCACATGGACGTCGAGCCGACCTCTTCATGATCGGTGCAGACGAGCACGCAGGTTTCCTCGCGTCCCGCACGCAGCAGCGCTTGCAGGCCGGCGTAGCAGGACAGCAGGTTGTCCAGTCGTGCACCGGCGATGAAGTCACCATTCAGGCCGATCAAGGCGGCTGGCTGGGTGTCGTAAAAGCTGAGTTCGAAGTCCAGCACGACATCGGCGACCAAGCCGTGCTCGCGGCTCAGTTGGTCGGCCAGCAAGGCGCGAAAGTCCGGTCGTTCCTCGCTGGCGACCTGGGCCAGAATCGGCGGTAACTCGTTCTGCGCATTGATCGCCCAGCCCTGATTGGCCTCGCGATTGAGATGGATCGCCAGGCTCGGGATCACTGCGATGGGCAGCTGGAAGTCGATCAATTGACTTTCGATCCGGCCGTCGCGGCTATAGGTGACGCGCCCGGCCAGGGACAGGTCGCGATCGAACCAGGGGGCGAGCAAGGCGCCGCCGTAGACTTCCACACCCAGTTGCCAGAAGCCCTGGCGCTGCAGCTCCGGCTGCGGCTTGACGCGCAAACAGGGGCTGTCGGTATGCGCGCCGACCAGGCGCACGCCATGCTCGGTGACCGGCTTGGTGCCCAGCTGGAAGGCGATGATTGCCGAGTCGTTACGCGTCACGTAGTAGCGCCCGCCCGCTTCGGTCTGCCAGGTCTCCTTCTCATCCAGCGCCCTGAAACCGGCTGCCTGAAGGCTGCGAGCGAGGCTGCGCGTGGCATGGAAGGGCGTGGGGGACGCCTTGAGATAGTCGATCAGACCCTGGTTGAGTTCGTCGCGCATGGGGAGCTCCTGGCTGCAAGGCTGGGAAGTTTATCGGATTAGACGCCTGCCGTATGGCCTCGGTAGCGTCTCGCGACGACTGAACGCAGGCCATACGCTTTCCTTGTTGGTGAGCAGGCTTGCGTCCGTTGACCGGCTTGGATGACTGCGTCGCTCTGGGGATGTTGAGTGCAGGCGCTCAGGCTAGAAGGGCGCCGGGCAATCGAAGCGCAGACGCTCGCCAGTCTGGGGGTGGGTCAGCGATAGCATGCTGGCGTGCAGGCAAAGTCGCCCGTGTGCGGCCAGGGCCTGCTCGTGGGCGTAGAGGCGATCACCCAGCAAGGGATGGCCGATCGACAACATGTGAACGCGTAGCTGATGAGATCGACCTGTGATCGGCGTCAGCTCGACCCGGCTGTAGTACTCATGGCGTTGCAGGACCCGCCAGTAGGTGAGGGCGTGCTTGCCGAGTTCGTGGTCGACGACGTGACGGGGTTTGGTCGGCGGATCATAGCGCAGGGGGAGGTCGATACTGCCGCTGTCCTGCTCGGGCTGGCCCCAACACAGCGCGGTGTAGGCCTTCTCTGTCTCCCGGTCGTGAAACTGGCGGGACAGTTCGCGATGGCTGTCGGCGTCGCGAGCCAGCACGATCAGGCCGGACGTTTCCCAGTCCAGGCGGTGCACGATCAGGGCCTCTGGATAACCGTTTTCCTGCAGCCGGGTGATGAGGCAGTCCTTGTTGTCCTCCGCTCGGCCGGGTACGGACAACAGCAGGGTTGGCTTGTTGATCACCAGCAGGGCGGGATCCTGGTGGACGATCTGGATGTTGCTCAGGGGCATGTGGGTTCCAGAAACGAAATCGGCGACCGGGCACTGCCAGGTCGCCGATCAACTGCGAGGTTGGTCCGTCAACGGTCCGGCAGGGTGATGTTCAGCTCGAGAATCGAGCAGCTGCCCTGATCTTCGAGGGCGACCTGCACCTGGTCATTGTCGATGTTGACGTATTTGCGAATCACCTCGACCAGCTCTTTCTGAAGGGCCGGCAGGTAGTCCGGCTGGGTCCGCTGGCCGCGCTCGTGAGCGACGATGATCTGCAGGCGTTCCTTCGCGATGTTAGCTGGCGTTTCCTTCTTCTTGCGTTCGCGGAAGAAGTCGAGGATGTTCATTCGCGGCCTCCAAACAGCCGTTGCAGGAAGCCCTGCTTCTTGACATCAAGGAAGCGATGATTGACTTCCTTGCCCAGCAGGCGATCGACGGCATCGCTGTACGCCTGGCCGGCGTCGCTCTGGTCGTCGAGGATGACCGGTACGCCCTGGTTGGATGCTTTCAGCACAGCCTGGGATTCCGGAATCACGCCCAGCAGGCGGATCGACAGGATCTCTTCGACGTCCTCGACGCCCAGCATTTCGCCTTTGACCACACGCTCGGGGTTGTAGCGGGTCAGCAACAGGTGTTCCTTGATCGGGTCCTGGCCGTTCTCGGCGCGGCGCGACTTGCTGGCCAGCAGGCCCAGCATGCGGTCGGAGTCACGTACCGAGGATACTTCGGGGTTGGTGACGACGATCGCTTCGTCAGCGAAGTACATGGCCAGGTGGGCACCTTTCTCGATGCCTGCGGGCGAGTCGCAGATGACGTATTCGAAGTTCTCGGCGAGCTCGTCGATCACCTTGCCGACGCCTTCCTGGGTCAGTGCGTCCTTGTCTCGCGTCTGGCTGGCGGCCAGCACATACAGGTTCTCGAGGCGCTTGTCCTTGATCAGGGCCTGGGTGAGCGTGGCGTCGCCCTGGATCACGTTGACGAAGTCGTACACCACGCGGCGCTCGCAGCCCATGATCAGATCGAGGTTACGCAGGCCGACGTCGAAGTCGACGATGACGGTCTTGTGGCCGCGCAGAGCGAGGCCGGTACCGATGGCGGCGCTGGTAGTGGTTTTACCGACGCCACCCTTGCCGGAAGTGACTACGAGGATCTTGGCCAAGGTGATTCACCCTAAAATGGAGGTCGGGTCCCGAGCCGATTTGGCTTCGGGATTGCCCGTTCTGGTGCTTGAAAAATTGCGGCAGTATCCGTTAAAGGCGGGTGATGTTCAACACGTCGCCGGATAGCTTCATCTGTACGGCTTCAGCCCATAGCGGGTCTCGCCGGAGGTCTTCGGCAACCTTGTACTGGCCGGCGATCGAGACCATTTCCGCAGCCAGTTGCTGACAGAAGATACGAGCGTTGGCGTCACCCTTGATGCCGGCCAGCGCCCGCCCGCGCAGCGGGCCGTACACATGGATGTTGCCATCGGCGAGAAGTTCCGCACCGGGGCTGACAGCGGCCAGCACGATTAGATCGCCGCCCTGGGCGTAGACCTGCTGGCCGCCGCGGATTGGCGTGGTCACGACGCGCGTCGGGCGATAGACCGGCTCTGCCGGCTTGGGCGCCTCGGCCGCTGCCTTGGTGATATCCAGCTTGCGTTCGCGCGCGCCGGAAGGTGGCAATACCGGGATGTCCAGCCCGCTCGCGGCTTCGAGGACCTGCGGGTCGCCTGTGCGCAAGGCCAGCGTCCGCAGGCCGTGTTTGCGGCACAGCGCGATCAGTGCGGGCAGATCCGGTGCGGCGTCGGCGGCGAGCTTGTCCAGCGCCAGTACGAGCGGGGTGTTGTTGAAGAAGTCAGGTGCCTGCTCGACCTTGAGAGCCAGCTGCTGGTCGAGGCGTTCCAGGTCGTTCTGTGCCAATTCCAGCACGGTGATGGCGAGCATGCTGCCCTTGAGCTGGAACACGGGCGTTTGATCGTTGGAGTCGGCTTGGCTCATGGTCTGCCTGCTGCGGTAAATGGCGAGGACTTATAGCGGGGGCGGCGGCGCCCTGCAACCCCGGGCAAGGCAAGCGTAACGTGGCCATGCATCGAGTGGCGGCGGCAGCGTCGGTAACTTTGCCGCTAGAATGTGCGTTTTGACTGCTTCGAGCTTGCTGATGGATCGTCCCCGCTTCCGTGCCTCCTTTCTTCATCCGCGTTTCTGGCTGCTGTGGCTGGGGCTCGGCCTGTTGTGGCTGCTGGTCCAATTGCCCTATCGGGTGCAGTTGGTACTGGGCCGTATGGTGGGCGCGATCATGTACCGCGGGGCGCGCTCGCGGCGGCACATCGCCCGACGCAATCTGCAGCTCTGCTTTCCGGAACTGAGCGACGTGCGGCGCGAAGCGCTGCTGAAGGAAAATTTCGCCTCGACCGGCATCGCGCTGTTCGAGATGGCCATGAGCTGGTGGTGGCCGCGCGCGCGGCTGCAGCGCCTGGCGCATATCGAAGGGCTCGAGCACCTGCAGCGCGCCCAGGCCGACGGGCAGGGTGTGATCCTGATGGCGCTGCACTTCACCACACTGGAAATCGGCGCCGCACTGCTTGGCCAGCGCCACACCATCGACGGCATGTACCGCGAGCACAAGAACGCGCTGTTCGATTTCATCCAGCGGCGCGGCCGCGAGCGTCACAACCTGGATGCCAGTGCCATCGAGCGGGAAGACGTACGGGCCATGCTCAAGGCGCTGCGCGCCGGGCGCGCGATCTGGTATGCGCCGGATCAGGACTACGGCCGCAAGCAGAGCCTGTTCGTGCCCTGGTTCGGTATCAACGCGGCGACCGTGACGGCCACGACCAAATTTGCACGGCTGGGCCGGGCGCAGGTGGTTCCTTATACGCAGGTGCGCCTGGCCGATGGTTCCGGTTACCGAATGGTGATTCACGCGCCGCTGGCGGACTTTCCAGGTGAGAGCGAAGAGGCCGATTGCCGCCGCATCAACGAATGGATCGAAGATGCGGTTCGCCAGCATCCGGAGCAGTACCTGTGGGCCCACCGCCGCTTCAAGACGCGTCCGGAAGGCGAGCCGAACCTGTACCGCAAGCTACCGAAGAAGCCGCTCAGCTTGTAAAGACGCCGTCGCGAACATCGCGCAGCGCCTGTTCGATTTCGTCGCGGCTGTTCATCACGAAAGGGCCGTATTGCACGATGGGTTCGCCGATCGGCCGTCCGGCGATCAGCAGGACCCGCGCCCCTGTGTCGCTCGACAGCCTGAGCTCGCCCTCGTCGCTCAGCCGTGCCAGCTGGCGGGTGTCGACCGTCTTGCCCGCGACAACCAGCGAGCCTTCGTAAACATAAAGTAGGAGTCGGTGGCCCTTCGGAATGTCCGGCGAGAGGTCCGCGCCGGCCGGCAAAGTCAGGTCGAAGAGCTGCGGCTCGGTGTCGGGACGCTGGACGGCGCCGGCCTGCTCGATGCCCTCCGCCGAGAAGGTGCCTGCAATGACGACGACTTTGACGCCATTGGGCAGCTTGATACGGGGGATGTCCTGCGGCGCGTAGTCCCGGTAGTCGGGCTCCTTCATCTTGCTTTTCGCCGGCAGGTTGAGCCAGAGCTGGAAGCCGCGCATCACGCCGTGCTCCTGCTGTGGCATCTCGCTGTGGATCACGCCGCGTGCAGCGGTCATCCACTGCACGGCACCGCTTTCCAGAAGTCCGACGTTGCCCAGATGATCCTCATGGCGCATGCGGCCTTCGAGCATGTAGGTCACTGTCTCGAAGCCACGGTGGGGATGCGGCGGGAAGCCGGCAATGTACTGGTCCGGGTCATCCGAACCGAACTCGTCGAGCATCAGGAACGGGTCGAACCGTTCCGGTTCGGCGCCACCGAAGACGCGGGTCAGGCTGACGCCAGCGCCGTCGGAGGTGGCACGGCCGGTATGGGTGGCTATCACTTCGCGCAAGGACATGGTGTCACTCCTCTACTTGATGTGCGGAGCTTAGCGCTGGGTTGTCGATGTGATGATGCGAAATCAGGATGGGAAGCATCGATGGTTTCGATCATTCGCTGATCTGCAGCTCCCGTGCACGTGTGTAGACGTAGCGAACCTTTTCGTACTCGAAGGGCGAGTTCAACTGACCGTAGCGCAGGCTGGTGGTGTGCCGGATGTCGATCAGGCGCAGCGCGGTAAGACCGAACTCGCCACCGCTGGCCTCGGCATAGCTGAAGTAGTCCACCTGGCGCTCGATGCCGAAGTCCGCAACCTGGCCGGTGGTGTCCCTGAGGTTCGACGGGCCCAGTGCGGGCAGGATCAGGTAGGGGCCGTGAGGCACACCGTAAAAACCTAATGTCTGGCCGAAATCCTCGCGCGCGCGCGGAAGGCCCATGCGCGTCGCCGGGTCCCAGATGCCCCCGACCCCGAGGATGGTGTTGAACAGCAGCCTGGCCGTGGTGGTCATGGCTCGCTCGCCCTTCAGTTGCGCCAGGCTGTTGAACAGCGTCGGGATTTCGCCCAGGTTGTTGAAAAAGTTGCTGACGCCTGTTCGCACGACCCTCGGGGTGACATAGCGATAGCCCCGAACCGCCGGCAGCATCACCCATTGGTCGAGGCGGTAGTTGAAGTAGTACATGCGCCGATTGAACGACTCCCAGGGGTCATAGATGTTCAGCGCATCGAAGGTGGCGCGCTCGAATTCACGCTGGTCCAGGCCCGGGTTGAATTCGAGCTGGCGCAGGGGATGAGTGAAGCCGTCTTCGTCGGCGGACGGCGTCTGACCATGGGCGATGCCGCTAACGAGCAGCAGGGCAAGCAGATGACGTCTAGCCACGGAAGAACTCCAGCATGTGTTGAACATTGACGCGGTAGTCGAGGTTGCCGCAGTGGCCGCCGCGCGGATAGAGCGTCATGCGCTCGCCAAAGGTGCGGCGCAGGAAGCCGAGGTCCCCGGCGCCAAGAATGATGTCGTCGGCGTTGTGCATCACGGCGATTTTGGGGCTGTTGCGCAGGTAGTCCTCGAGGGCGTAGAGGCTGACCTGATCAACGAGTTGCGTCAGGCTGCCGCCGTCGGTCTGGGCTCGCCACATCGGGATCAGTTGCTCGGTCAGGTAGCAATCGAAGTCGCAGAGCAGGGCGCGGCGAAAGAACGGCTCAAGGCTGGTACCTTCGTTGATCGGGTAATCCGGCGGCACGATCAGCCCACGCCGGTTGATCAGGTCGGAGGTAAAGGTGATATCCGCAGCGGAAAAGCGAAACACCGAACCGATCAGCATCGCCATCTGTTCGTCCGTCAGCCGCAGGTCCGACCGTTGGAAGTCGAAGAGCAGCGCGGCGTCCAGGTCGATCCGCCCCTGCTGGTGAAAATAGCGCGTCAGCTTCTCGAAGATCAGTTCATAGAAGGTCGTGGTGCTGTCCACGTCGGCGACGCGGGTCTGTACCAGCTTGTCGAGATTGTCGACCGATGTCTTCAGGTTGACCGGGGGATTGATCAGCAGGACGCGATCGAAGTTGAAACTGCGCCGGGTTTCATCGAGCTGGCTGACGAACGCGGCATTGAGTGCGCCCAGGCTGTAGCCGACGAGGTTGAAGCCGGTGACCGGCAGCTCGTGCTGCTGCGCCCGGATCGCCTGCATCACGCGGTACATATCCTTGGCATCGTTCGGGCTGTAGCCCGGCGTGGCGTAGCGCGACGCCGAAGCGATGAAGTCGAAGCTGGTCGGCGACGATAGCTGCACCACGTGATAGCCGGCACCGTAGAAGATCCGCTTGAGTGTTTCGCTCTTGCCGGCCGAGTAGCTGGCACCGGTGCCGGAGATGATGAACATCAGCGGGGCCGGGCCGGGCTGGCGAGCCAGCCGGTAGGTCAGGCGCTTAACCGCCCAGAAATTGTCCGGCAGGATGAACTCGCGCTCGGGGCGCAACCTCAGGCTGTAATCGCGCTGATCGATGTCATCGTCGGTGGGCGTTT
Source organism: Stutzerimonas marianensis (assembly GCF_022810315.1). Classification (NCBI taxonomy): domain Bacteria; kingdom Pseudomonadati; phylum Pseudomonadota; class Gammaproteobacteria; order Pseudomonadales; family Pseudomonadaceae; genus Stutzerimonas; species Stutzerimonas marianensis. The sequence goes on from NZ_JALGRD010000007.1 coordinate 159,930, forward strand.
CGGCGCGCAGCTCGACGGGCGTCGTGGCGATGGTGGCTTCGAAAGGGTTGCTCAGCGGGTAGCCATAGTCCTCAACGCTGATGTCCGCCGCGAGGGCGGGCAGGCTCAGCAGCGCGAGCAGGGCCGTCAGGCACAGCGACAATCGCATGGATATTCTCCGGATGGCGGATAGGTGGGGCGGTGGGCCCGGATGAAGGTAACGCGGTATGGGCTCGATCGTCGTGTTCCTCGGTTGCCTCTGGTGTCCAATACGCTCGGCCGGCGCCCGCATCATTGCGTTTGCCGCTTGCAACCGCGTCGGGCTCGATTATGCTGAGCGCCGCCCGAGCCGTGGAGCCTCCAAGTTGCGCCTTTCCCCTTCGCTGATGCTGGTCCTGCTGCTGGTGGCCTGCACCGCCACCAGCTACGAAGTTCGTTTTGCGCTGATGGAAGATCCTCGCTGGGTCGGGCTCTGCGCCGAATCCGCCTCCCACTGGGCATGCCAGCTACGGGCCGGGCTCGGTTGGCTCATTCATATGCGGGTTTTGGCCTGGTCGGCGCTTTGCCTCGCATTGCTCGCATTCTTCCTGCCGCGGCGTACCGGTTGGTGGCTGGCAGCGCTGGGACTGCTCCTGGCAGTGCCCGCGTTGGTCCTCTACAGCGCCAGCCTGGCCGTGTTCGCAGTGGTCATCGCGGCGCTACGACTGGTCAGGGCGCCGCGTGCCGCGCTAACCATTGACCATGCTTAGGCCGTCTGGTTGCGTATATCGGTCGTCGCGATAGCGATTTGCCGCTTCGACTGGTGCAGGCTGCGCCAAAGCGCCAGCGTCACGAGCAGGCAGACCAGGGCCCAGCCGAGTGCCTGCCCGTTTTCCACCCCTTCCTGATAAAGCTGTGGTGCGATGCAGGCCGCGACCAAGGCGGTGAGCAGCGTGGTTTCCCGTCGTGACGCGATGGCAGGGCGGGCCAGGTAGACCAGCGCCGGGAACAGCAGTGCGGCGCTCGGAAAGCTGCGATAGCGCGCATCGAATACCAAGGCCAGCGCCATGACCGCCCCGGCGAAGCCGGTGGCCAGGAGGATCAACCCGGCCTTGCCGTCCAGCCAGGCGCGTGCCCGGCGGCGCCAGGTGCTTTCGCTCCCGAGCATTAGCGCCACATGCGCCAGCGCGACGGCGTTGAGCATCAACAAGGCGCCCGTCCAGAGCCACTCGCCCAGATGGCGGCTGGTGATCTCGCCAAGCTCCAGCCAAAGGGCCATGCATGCGGCCCCGACAGCGGTTGCGACCGGCAGCAATGTGGCGGAACGGAGGCGCGTCGGAAGACCGGCGATGGTCAGCGCGCCCCCCCAGGCGACAAGGCTGATCGTCAGCCAGAGCGGCCAGCCCGGCAGGTTCGACACCGGACCAGCGAGGATGCCCTTATCCTGCCTGTCGGCATCGAACAGCCCCCAATAGCCGCCCACGGCACCTTCGCTGGCGCGCTTCCAGGGCTGGTCGAAGGCTTCGATCAGGTTGTAGCGCCAGCCGTTGGCTTCGGCCAGGTGCACGAAGTCGCGGATGAAACGCGCCTGGTTCACGCGGCTGGGCACCGCGGTTTCGCGCTGGCGCCCTTCGCTTGGCCAGCCAGTCTCACCGATCAGGATGTCCTTGGGTGCGTAGCGGTTGCCGAAAACCTGACGCACCTCGGCGACTTCCCGAAGCGCATGCTCGATGCCGGCAGGTTCGTCTTCCCAATAAGGCAGCAGGTGAATGGTCAGGAAATCCACCGCTGGCGCCACCTCAGGATGTCGGAGCCAGAACTCCCAGACATCGGCATAGGTCACTGGGACCTCGACTCCGGCACGAACCTCTTCGATCAGCGCGACCAGCCGAGCGGCAGTGGTTTCCTTGCGCAGCAATACCTCGTTGCCGACGATCACCGCGTCCACCACGTCTCGGTTGGCATTGGCGCTGGCGATCAGGGCATCGATCTCGGCGCGGGTCTGGACAGGGTCGGCACTCACCCAGGCGCCCATCAGCAGCTTAAGACCGTGCTTGCGCGCCAGCGCCGGTACGGCTTCGAGACCGATCATGGAGTAGGTCCGCACGCAGCCGAAGCGCTTGGCCAGAAGGGCCAGGTCCGCATCGATGCGCTCCGGGCGCAGCTCGAACGGCTGATCGAAGGGCGATTGATCCTTCGCGAATGGGCTGTAGGACACGCACTGGAGTCGCGCGCCCGGCGCGCTGGCGTCGGCCAGGTCGACGGGACGACCCAGGCTGTACCAGAAGCTGCTGAGTGCGATCAGGGTGAACAGGCAGGCGATGCCGAAAGGCAGCAGGGTAGGGCGCACGCGCGACGTCATCTCAGCGATCTGCAGGGGGGCGGGGGGCGCATCTTAGCTGAGCGGCGAGCGCTCCGACAGCGGGCTGCGGGCTGCGATCAGGCCTGATGGTGGAGCCAGGCGTGCGGCGGGATGTCCTTCTTTTTCGACGGACGTTTTTCGAAGCGCTGCCAGATTTTCTCGTGGAAATAGAAACCGACCGAGTTGCACAGCGGCTCGATTGCGGCGACCAGGCCTCCGGCTGCCACGCTACCGGTCAGGGCGTAGGTCACCGAAAAGGCGATGCAGAAATGCATCAGGGTAAAGGTGACGGTCTTGGTCATCATGAGCTCCGCTGACGAACGGGAATCGTTCTCTGTTGCAAGCGAGTCTGGCCGTCCTGAGCAAGGCTGTGAAATGGGTGTCTTGCATGATTTGCATAGTGTCGGTCTATGGCTGTCAGGGTGCGGCAAAATGACGCTGCGAAGGCTCTATTCCGGTGCTTTGCGCGAATGAGTAGCCGACCATGGTCGAGTGGTGTTCGGGCTTGGCGGTACTAAAGTAGCCGCCTGCCTGCATGTGCGGGCAGTGATCGTGTGGAGACCATCCAATGAACAACGAAAACCTGTACCGGCAGATCGACGCCGACCCGCGCTTCAAGGAATTGGTAACCAAGCGCAACCGCTTTGCATGGATGCTGGCCACCATCATGTTGGCAGCCTACTTCGCCTTCATCCTGATCATTGCGTTCGACCCTGCCGTGCTCGGCACGCCGCTGAGCAGCGGTGCCGTCACCACCTGGGGCATCCCGGCGGGCCTCGGACTGATCTTCCTGTCCTTCGTGCTGACCGGCATCTACGTCCAACGCGCCAATGGCGAATTCGACCGCATCACCCAGGACATCCTCCAAGAGGCGCAGAAATAACATGCTTGCACGCTTGCTGACCGCGGCCGCCCTGATGGCGGCTGCTCCGGCGCTGTTCGCCGATGCCCTGACCGGGGACGTCGAGAAACAGGCCACCAACTGGACCGCGATTTCGATGTTCGTGGTGTTCATCGTCTTCACGATGGGCATCACCAAGTGGGCGGCCAAGCGCAACACGTCCACCTCCGACTACTACACTGCCGGCGGCAGCATCACCGGTTTCCAGAACGGCCTGGCGATCGCCGGAGACTTCATGTCCGCGGCGTCCTTCCTGGGCATTTCCGCACTGGTCTTCACCAGCGGCTACGACGGCCTGATCTATTCGATCGGCTTCCTCGTCGGCTGGCCGATCATCCTGTTCCTGATGGCCGAGCGCCTGCGCAACCTGGGCAAGTTCACCTTTTCGGACGTCGCCTCCTACCGCCTGGGCCAGACGCAGATCCGCATCCTCTCGGCCTGCGGCTCGCTGATCGTCGTGGCCTTCTACCTGATCGCGCAGATGGTGGGTGCCGGCAAGTTGATTCAGCTGCTGTTCGGCCTGGATTACCTGGTCGCGGTGGTCATGGTCGGCGTGCTGATGGTGATGTACGTGATGTTCGGCGGGATGCTCGCCACCACCTGGGTGCAGATCATCAAGGCGGTGCTGCTGCTCTCCGGCGCAAGCTTCATGGCGATCATGGTCATGTATCACGTCGGCTTCGACTTCGGTCGCCTGTTCTCCGAGGCCGTTGCGCTGCATCCGAACCACCAGGCCATCATGAGTCCGGGCGGTTTGGTGTCCGATCCGATTTCCGCGATCTCCCTCGGCCTGGCGCTGATGTTCGGTACGGCGGGGCTGCCGCATATCCTGATGCGCTTCTTCACCGTCGCCGACGCCAAGGAAGCGCGCAAGAGCGTGTTCTACGCCACCGGCTTCATCGGGTACTTCTATGTCCTGACTTTCATCATCGGCTTCGGCGCGATCCTGCTGGTCAGCACCAACCCGAGCTTCAAGGACGCCTCCGGCGCCATCATCGGCGGCACCAACATGGTCGCGATCCACCTGGCGACGGCGGTCGGCGGCAACCTGTTCCTCGGCTTCATTTCCGCCGTAGCCTTCGCCACCATCCTGGCGGTGGTATCGGGCCTGGCCCTGGCTGGCGCATCGGCCGTGGCACATGACCTCTACGCCTGCGTGATCAAGAAGGGCAAGGCCAAGGAAGAGGACGAGATGAAGGTCACCAAGCGCACCACGCTGGCGCTCGGCATCCTGGCGATCCTGCTCGGTGTGGCCTTCGAGAATCAGAACATTGCCTTCATGGTGGGCCTGGCCTTCTCGGTAGCGGCAAGCTGCAACTTCCCGATCCTGTTCCTCTCGATGTACTGGAAGAACCTGACCACCCGTGGCGCGCTGATCGGCGGCTCGATGGGGCTGGCTACGGCGCTGATCCTGACCATCCTGAGTCCGACGGTGTGGGTCGATGTGCTGCACTTCGAGCAGGCGATCTTCCCGTACAAGTACCCGGCGCTGTTCGCAATGATCGCGTCTTTCTTTGGCCTCTGGTTCTTCTCGGTCACCGACAAGTCGAAGGCCGCTGCCGAGGAGCGTGCACGCTTCTTCCCGCAGTTCATCCGTTCGCAGACGGGCCTCGGCGCCAGCGGTGCGGTCGCTCATTGATCGCCACGCGTCGTCAAAAAAGGCAGCCTTCGGGCTGCCTTTTTCGTTATGGCCCGGCCAGCAGATTGGGGGCGGAGCAGGGCCGTCATTCAGCATTTCGATGGAGGCCGGTCGCGGCTGCGGCTTTCGCTAGACTCGTCGCAACCCCATGAACAAAAGGTTACAAACGATGCACAACCGCATGATGGTCACCGGCGCCGGTTCCGGCCTGGGACGTGAAATCGCGCTGCGCTGGGCGCGCGAGGGCTGGCAACTGGCGCTCTCGGATGTCAACGAGGCGGGGCTGGCCGAAACGCTGAAAGCGGTGCGCGATGCCGGGGGTGACGGTTTCACCCAGCGCTGCGACGTACGTGATTACAGCCAGCTGACCGCCCTGGCCCAGGCGTGCGAAAGCAAGCTGGGCGGAATCGACGTGGTGGTCAACAACGCCGGTGTGGCCTCGGGTGGTTTCTTCGAAGAGTTGTCCCTCGAGGACTGGGACTGGCAAATCGCGATCAACCTGATGGGTGTGGTCAAGGGGTGCAAGGCGTTCCTGCCATTGCTGCAGAAGAGCAAGGGCCGGATCATCAACATCGCCTCGATGGCCGCGCTGATGCAGGCGCCGGGGATGAGTAACTACAACGTGGCGAAGGCGGGCGTGGTAGCCCTATCGGAAAGCCTGCTGGTCGAACTCAAGCAGCAGGAAATCGGTGTGCACGTCGTGTGTCCGTCGTTCTTCCAGACCAATCTGATGGATTCCTACCGCGGCCCCACGCCGAACATGAAGGCGCAGATCGCCAAGCTGCTCGAGGCTTCGCCCATTACCGCCGCGGACATCGCCGACTACATCCATCGCCAGGTCGCCGAGGGCGTGTTCATGATCCTGCCGCACGACGAGGGACGCATGGCCTGGAAGATCAAGCAGCAGAACCCCCAGGCGATCTACGACGAGATGGCGCTGTTGGCGGAAAAGAAGCGCAACAAGAGCAAAACCTGACCGAAAGGTCCAAAAGCCTTGCCGGAGCCGATGCAGCGGGAGTAGGGTGCCAGTCCCGTTTCGCTGCCGGTTTCCGATCGTGAACAATCCCGCCCGCTGGCTGCTCATGCTGGCCCTGGTGCTCGCCGCCATCAATCTGCGCCCCGGTATCACTTCGTTCGCCCCGCTGATCGAGCGGATCGCGGCCGACCTCAATCTCAGCCGCGGGTTGGTCAGCCTTACGACTGCATTGCCGGTGCTGCTGATGGGGCTCTTGGCGCCGCTGGCGCCACGCCTGGCGGTTCGTTTCGGTCTGGAGCGAACCCTATGCCTGTGCCTCGGGCTGATCGCCCTGGCGCTGCTGTTGCGCCTTCTCGCAGACATCCCCTGGTTGCTGATACTGACCGCAGCCATGGTCGGTGCCGGCATTGCTGTGGCGGGCCCGTTGATTTCGGGTTTCATCAAGCGCTACTTCCTCGAGAGTGTCGGGCGGACGGCTGCGTTCTATTCGCTGAGCATGGCGGTCGGGGGCACGCTTGGCGTGGTGCTGACCGCCCCGGCCACCGAGCTGTTCGGGCAGCGCTGGCCGTGGGGTCTGGCGCTATGGGCCGTTCCCGCCGTGCTGTCTCTCTTGGTGTGGACGCGGCTGCCCAACCGGCCGGAGCCGACTGCCGAGCGCAGTGGCGGATTGCCCTGGCGTGAGCCGCGTGCATGGCTGGTAAGCATCTATTTCGCGCTGCAGGCCGGGTTGTTCTACGCCCTGGCGACCTGGCTCGTGGCGCGTTATCACGAAGCGGGCTTCAGCGCCGCACAGAGCAACGCCTTCTTCAGCGGTTTCATGCTGATCGGCTTGCCGAGTGCCTTCCTGATGCCATGGCTGGCGCAGCGCTTCGGCAAGCGTCACCTCATGATGGCCGCCTGCAGCACCCTGGCGACGGCAGCGTTGCTAGTCATCGCGCTGCTCCCTCAGGTGCAGCCGCTGTTGGTGTGCATGCTGCTGGGCGTGGCGCTCAACGGTACCTTTTCGATGTCCCTGGTGCTCCCGATGTACGAGGCGAGCACGCCTTTGGCGGTCAGCCGGTTGACCGCCATGATGCTATGCACGGGTTATAGCCTGGCCTGCTTCGCACCGGTGCTGACCGGAATGGGGCGTGACCTGGCAGGCAGTTACCAAGGCCCCTTCCTGGTGCTGGCGATGCTTGCTGCCGTGATGTCAGTGCTCGCGCTGCGCCTGGCCCCTCGGCGCACGTTGTCGAACCAGGCTGACTGAGCGCTGTGGCGCAGATCACCGCTTCGATGTGTGGCGCGTTCCAGAGCCGTTGAGAAGGCTGGCACCGCGCGCCGAATTGGTTGAACATGTCCGGCCTTTCGCCCGGAGAGCAGCCTGTGGAGCAGGAATCCATCGTCTACGGCAGCATTCGTGACTGGCCGGCCGCCGACCTCGACGAGTGCCGCCGGCGTCGCGCCGCCAACCGCCGCGCGCTAGGCAAGCTGCCTCAAGGGGAGGGTTGGCCCTTCATCGGCCGGGAGATGTTTTCCTTCTGCACGGACGAGGGGTTGTACCAGACCCAGGTCATTCATTTCGGCGCCAGCTATCGCGCCGTCGAGTACGAGTGGTCGTTGTGGGTCCGCCGCTTCGAGGCGCTGCTCGACGAGCTCTACTGGACCAGTGCCGTGGTGCACCTGGAGACCGAGCTCAACGGCTCACACACCTTCCGTTGGGAGACCGAGAGTGGCAGCCACAGCCCTCGCCAGCACGACGTACGCATGCGCTGTGCCTGGGAGCGAGACGGCGGTGTGCTGGGTTGATCAGTCGCCGAGCCATTCGCGCGGCACGTCGCGGCGCAGTGCCAGCTGACATTGCCCGCTGTCGGGGTCGAACACGATGACCGCCAGGCCTTTTTCCAACGCGTGACGCACGCGTTCGACCCTTGTGTTCAGTGGTGTCTCGTCACCGTTGTCGGTGCCGTCGCGGGTGACGAAGTCCTCGATCAGACGGGTGAGGGTGTCGGGTTCGAGCTGGTCGTGTGGGATAAGCATGGGGTCAGGTCGGCTGGGGCAGGTCGGGAGTGAGCGAGCCCTGCGGGCTGGCCTCGAGGAAGCGGTCCAGGCAGGCGTAAAGCTGCTCGCTGTCCAGCGGCTTGCCGATGAAGTCGTTCATGCCGGCTTCGCTGCCAAGGCGACGGTGCTCCTCGAGGACATGCGCCGTCAGGGCCACGATGGGGACGGGCTTAAGGCCGCGTTCGGACTCGAGCCGGCGAATCCTGCGGCTCGCTTCGAAGCCATCGACCTCCGGCATTTCGCAGTCCATCAGAATCAGGTCAATGGCCGCCGGATCCTCGCTGTAGGCTTCGACCGCCCGACGGCCATTCTCGGCGATCAGCACCTCGTAGCCCCTCTTGCGCAGCAGGCTGGAAACCACCATCTGGCTGACCGGGTTATCCTCCGCGGTGAGGATGCGGGGCGATTGTGCCGCGAGGGCGTGCCGTGCGTCACTGAAGGATGGCGAGGCGCTCATGGGCGCGTACAGGCGGTGCAGGGCCTCGCGCAGGGCGCCGAGCAGCAGTGGCTGGTGCAGGCTGGACAGGTTCACCTTGGCGGCAGGCAGTATCGGCGTGACCTGAGGCGGCGTGATCAGAATGGCTGGTTGTTGCGGCTGGAGCTGCTCGTTCACCGAGGCCAGCCACTCCTTGGGACTGCCGGGCCAGGGTGCCATGATCAACAGCAGCGGGGCGGCGGGCTGCTCCCGCAGGTGACGCGCCAGGCCAGCCGGCTCGTCGCAGCGCACCACGCGCATGCCCCAGCGCGACAGCAGCTGGCTCATCGCGCCCAGCGCGGCGGCATCCTGGGAAGCCAGGACCGCGGTACGGCCTTCGAGAAGGGGGCGAAGCGGATCCTGGTATGCGCTGGCCTCACGCAAGGGAATGTCGAAACTGAAGCGGCTACCCTGCCCAGGTGTGCTCTGTACGCCGATCTGGCCGCCCATCATTTCCACCAGTTCCTTGCTGATCACCAGGCCAAGACCGCTGCCACCGTAGCGGCGCGTGGTGCTGGAATCGCCCTGGCTGAAGGACACGAACAACTGGTTGAGCACGTCGGCGCGCATGCCGATGCCGCTGTCCGTGATGGCGAATACCAGGCTGCGGGAGTCGGCAGGGCCCTGGGTGTCGACCTCGAGCACTACGCAGCCGCGTTCGGTGAATTTCAGCGCATTGCTCAACAGGTTCATCAGCACCTGCTTGAGGCGTGTCGGGTCGCCACGTACGTGGCGCGGCACGCCGGGGGCGAGACTGACATGCAGGCCGAGCTGCTTTTCCAGCGCCTGTGCCGTGAGCAGGCTCAGCGTTTCGGAAATCAGCTCTTCGAGGTCGAATTCGATGTCCTCGAGCACCAGCTTGCCGGCACCGATGCGGGCATAGTCGAGGATGTCGTTGATCACCGCCATCAGCGATGCGCTGGAGCTGGAGATGGTGTCCAGGTAAAAACGTTGCTTGCGGTCCAGCGAGGTTTCACGCAGCAGCTGCAGCATGCCCAGTACGCCGTTGAGCGGGGTGCGTATCTCGTGGCTCATCTTCGCCAGGAAGCGGCTCTTGGCCTGGTTCTCGCTTTCGGCGCGCGCCGCGGCCTGGCGGGAGCGGAAACCCTCTTCCTTGAGAAGGTTGATGCGGTCGGCGAGGCCGATCGACAGCGTGATCAGCTCGAACGCAATGCCGATCTTGACTACCGGTGCGCCGTACAGACCGACCAGGTTGAAGCCCAGCGAGCCGGCCGTGACGATGACGAAGGTGGCCAGCAGAACGCCCCAGGCCAGCGTGTAGTAGAGGCCGTAGCGAATGCCGCGACTCCACACGAACGCGCCGGTGATCAGCAGGCCGATCGACGAGGAAATGACCATCACGCTGGCCAGGACGCTCCAGACCTGCAGGTCGAGCACGAAACCCGAAAGCAGGGCGCCCAGCGACAGCAGCAGCGCTATACGCAGGATCAGGTCCAGGCGGGGGAAGTACTGCTGGGTGTGAAGGAAGTGCCGACTGAACTGGATCGAGACCAGACAGTGGCTGAGCATCAGCGCGTAGATGCCCATCGCCACGGCGCCGCCCGCGCCGGTCAGCCATTTGACCAGCATGCCATCGAAGCTGAGCGCGAAGAGCCCTACGTTGAGGTTGTAGACCAGGTACCAGAAGTAGGCCGGCTCTCGCAGCGAGAGGAACAGGAAGAAGTTGTAGCAGAACATCGCGAAGAGCACGCCGTAGAAGGCACCGGCTAGCGTGGAGCTGTTCTCCGAGGCCGCCGCATTGGCGGCATAGGTGCTGAAATACAGGGGCACGTAGAGGGTGCTGGTGCTTTTCACGCGCAGTACGAGCGTCGAAACGCCGGGTTCGAGGTCCACCGGAAACCAGAAGTTCGCCACCTTGACCGCACGCTCGCCGAACGGGTGCTGGTCACCGGAGCGCTGCCGGCTCAGCGTGCCGTCAGGGTGTTGAAGGTAGAGTTCGATGTCGTCGAGCAGCGGATAGTTGATCTCGAACAGGCCGGACACCGAGGTTGACTGCGGGTTGTCCAGTTGCACCCTGAACCACCAGACGGCGCCGTTCTTGCCCTTGTTGGCGTGCTCGCCCGATACGCGTTCGAAGACCTTCTCCGGCAGCGCCATCACCTCGGTCGCATTCAGCTCCGCGCTGGGATCACGCAGGAAGTAGGTCCATTTGCCCAGAGGCTCACGGAAGCTGTCGGATTCGATCGGAACGGCGGAAAACGCCCAGATCGACCCCGACAGGCAATACAGGATGATGGCCAGGCAAAGACGCAGCAGCATGAACTAACCCGGGTATGCGCCAGGCTGGCCGATCGGCCGCGCCGACCGGTATGGCCGGGCGCGAACCACCCTCTCGAAAGGCAAGCCCGAACGCCTGTGCCCGGCTATGGCGGGCAGACTGGTTTTTCGGATGCCTGCGACTTTGCCCTGATCCAGGCCGCCTCGCAATCGGCAATTACGTCAAGTTGGTAGCCGGTCATGAAACGCAGCGGTCAGCTGTTCGGTTCCTCGCCCTGGCGTTCGAAGATCTCGTCTACGGCGGGCACCCGGGTGTCGTTTTCCATTTGCGTGACGTGCTCGAGCTGATGGCTGAAGTTTTCCAGCGAATCCTTGTTGCTGTGCGCGTCGCTGGCGAACACTGGCGGACTGAGCAGGTAGGCGCTGATCAGGCGTGTCATGGCGGCCAGGCTGTCGATGTGGGTGCGCTCGTAGCCATGGGTGGCGTCGCAACCGAAGGCCAGCAAGGCGGTACGAATGTCGTGGCCGGCGGCGATCGCCGATTGTGCGTCGCTGTGGTAGTAGCGGAACAGGTCGCGGCGCACCGGGATTTCGTTGCCAGTCGCGAGCTTGAGCAAGTGACGGGAGAGATGGAAGTCATAGGGGCCACCGGAATCCTGCATGGCGACCGTCACGGCATGCTCGCTGGACTCCTGACCCTTGGCGGTCGGGGCGATGTCGATGCCGACGAATTCGCTGACGTCCCAGGGCAGGGCGCCGGCTGCACCGGAGCCGGTTTCTTCGGTGATGGTGAACAGCGGATGGACGTCGATCGGCGGTTCGCGGCCGCTTTCGATGACGCCCTTGAGCGCCGTGAGCAGGGCTGCGACGCCGGCCTTGTCGTCCAGGTGGCGCGCACTGATGTAGCCGCTGTCGGTGAACTCGGGCATCGGATCGAAGGCGACGAAGTCGCCCACGTTGATGCCCAGGGCGATGGTGTCGGCGCGACTCTGTGTGAAGGCATCCAGGCGCAGCTCGACATGGTCCCAGCTGATCGGCATTTCATCGACCGCCGTATTGAAGGCATGCCCCGAGGCGAGCAGGGGAAGCACGCTGCCGCGGAACACGCCGCTGTCTGTAAAGACGCTGACGCGGCTGCCTTCGGCGAAACGGCTCGACCAGCAGCCCACCGGGGACAACCCCAGGCGACCGCTTGGCTGAATCTCCCGGACGATGGCGCCAATGGTGTCCAGGTGCGCGGCGATGGCCCGGTCCGGACTGTAGCGGCGTCCCTTGAGCGTGGCGCGAATGGTGCCGCGGCGGGTCAGCTCGAAGGGAATGCCGAGCTCCTTCAGGCGCTCGGCGACGTAGCGCACGATGGTGTCGGTAAAGCCTGTGGGGCTCGGAATTGCGAGCATTTCCAGGAGCACGCGCTGCAGGTAGTTCAGATCAGGTTCGGGGAGCTTGGCAGTCATGATCTCTCCTTGGCGACACCTGAGGCTGCCGCCCTGCGTCAGTGAATGGGGTCGGGCCGTGTTCGCCTCGCTGGCGAGGCGGGGCACCGGGGCGACGCTCCCGCCCCGGCACGAGGGGCTGACCTAGCTGGCGTTGTGGCTGAGCGGAAACAGCAGGTCGATGAAGCGCTCGGCGGTCGGCTGCGGATGGTGGTTGGCCAGGCCGACGCGCTCGTTGGCCTCGATGAAGACGTAATCGGGCTGATCCGCGGCCTTGACCAGCAGGTCCAGGCCTACCACGGGAATGTCCAGAGCACGTGAGGCGCGTACGGCGGCATCGACGAGTTCGGGATGCAACTGGTCGGTCACGTCATCCAGCGTGCCGCCGGTGTGCAGGTTCGCGGTGCGCCGCACGGCGAGGTGCTGGCCCTGGGGCAGGACACTGTCGTAGTCGAAGCCGGCGTCGCAGATGCAGCGCTGGGTCTCGTCATCCAGCGGAATGCGGCTTTCGCCGCCCGTGGCTGCCTGTCGGCGTCGGCTCTGCGCCTCGATCAGTTCACGGATGCTATGGCTGCCATCGCCCACGACTTCCGCAGGCCGGCGAATGGCCGCCGCCACGACCTCGTAACCGATCACCACGATGCGCAGGTCGAGGCCCGGGTGATAGCTTTCGAGCAGGACACGCTGGTCGAACTGGCGGGCCCGGGCTATGGCGTCTTCGACGTCGGCCGCGGTGCGCAGGTCGACCGACACGCCGTGTCCCTGTTCGCCGTCGACCGGCTTGACCACCAGGCTGCCGTGCGCTTCGAGAAATGCGGCGTTGTCTTCGGGGGCGCCGGCAAGCTGCTGCGCCGGCAGTTTGAGCCCGGCGCGGGCCAGGGTGCGGTGGGTCAGGCACTTGTCCTGGCAGAGGGTCATGCTGACCGCCGAGGTGAGGTCGGACAGCGATTCGCGGCAGCGCACCTTTCGCCCGCCCTGGGTCAGGGTGAACAGCCCCGCTTCGGCATCGTCGATGTGGATCTCGATTCCGCGGCGCCGGGCTTCGTCGACGATGATCTTCGCGTAGGGGTTGAGTTCGGCTTCCGGCCCCGGGCCCAGGAACAGCGGCTGGTTGAAGCTGTTCTTGCGCTTGACGGTGAAGGTCTGCAGGTCGCGGAAGCCCAGCTTGGCGTAGAGCGCCTTGGCCTGCTTGTTGTCATGCAGCACGGACAGGTCCAGGTAGGCCAGGCCGCGTCCCATGTAGTGCTCGATGAGGTGGCGCACCAGGGCTTCGCCCACGCCCGGACGGGTGCAGCTTGGCGCAACGGCCAGGCACCACAGGCTCGAGCCGTTTTCCGGGTCGTTGAAGGCCTTGTGGTGGTTGATGCCCATCACGCTGCCAATGACGTGGCCGGAATCATCATCTTCGGCCAGCCAGTAGACCGGTCCGCCATTTTCTCGCGGCGTGCAGAGTTCGGGATTGACCGGCAGCATGTGCCGGGACTGGTAGAGCGAGTTGATCGCCTTCCAGTCCGCCTCGCTCTGGGCGCGTCGGATGCTGAAACCGCGAAAGCTACGGCGCGCGGGGCGGTAATCGGTGAACCAGATGCGCGAGGTGTCGGAGGGGTCGAGGAAGAGCTGCTGCGGGGCGTATGCGAGTACCTGATGCGGCGCCGCGACGTAGAGCGCGATGTCGCGCTCGCCGGCCTGCTCGTGAAGAAGGTCGGCGGCGAGGTCTGCCGGGTCGCTGTAGGTGTGACCGATAAGGATGCGGCCCCAGCCGCAGTGCAAGGTCACGGGGCCCTGGGACTCACCCTGGCCATCTTCGGCGAGCCGCGCCTGCAGCCGTTCGTAGGTCGGTGTTTGCCCGCGCAACAAGCGCTGTCCGTAAGCCTGAGACTTCTGCATGGTGCTTTCCTTCGAGCTAGTCATGCCGCCATCGGGTACGACCCCGGCGTGCGGCGCACGGCGACATGATCGGTTCTTATAGACCCTGTTCCGTCAGCCAGAGGTTGACGGCCGCCAGTTGCCACAGCTTCGAGCCGCGCAGCGGAGTCAATTGGCCTTCAGGGTCGTTGAGCAGCTTGTCCAGCATGGCCGGGTTGTACAGGCCGCGGTCCTGGCTGGGGTCGGTCAGCAGTTCACGCACCCAGTTGAGCGTGTCGCCCTGCAGGTGCTTGAGCCCCGGAACCGGGAAATAGCCCTTCGGCCGATCGATCACCTCGGCGGGAATCACCTTGCGCGCGGCTTCCTTGAGCACGTACTTGCCGCCGTCTGGCAACTTGTACTTGGCCGGGATACGCGCCGAGAGCTCGGCCACGTTGTGGTCGAGGAAGGGCACACGTGCTTCCAGGCCCCACGCCATGGTCATGTTGTCGACGCGCTTGACCGGGTCGTCCACCAGCATCACGGTGCTGTCGATGCGCAGCGCCTTGTCGACAGCCGCGTCGGCGCCGGGCTGGGCGAAGTGCTGGCGCACGAACTCTCCGGAGAAATCACCCTGCGCCCATTGCTCCTGCATGGTTTCGGTGTATTCCTCATAGCTGCGGTCGCGGAATGCCTTGAGATAGGCCGCCACCGGATCCTGCGCGCCATCCACCTGAGGGTACCAGTGGTAACCGGCGAACAACTCGTCGGCACCCTGGCCGCTCTGAACCACCTTGCAATGCTTGGAAACCTCGCGTGACAGCAGGTAGAAGGCGATGCAGTCATGGCTGACCATCGGTTCACTCATTGCACGGAAGGCGGCTGGCAACTGCTCGAGAATTTCCTTCTCCTGGATACGCAGTTGGTGGTGCCGTGTCTGGTAATGGTTGGCGATCAGGTCCGAGTATTTGAATTCGTCACCCCGCTCGCCGCCGGCATCCTGGAAACCGATCGAAAAGGTCAGCAGGTTGTCGGCCGCGCCTGCTTCACGCAGCAGGCCGACCAGCAAGCTGGAGTCGACCCCGCCGGAGAGGAGCACGCCCACATCCACGGCCGCGCGCTGGCGCAGCGAGACGGACTGGCGCAGGGCGCTGAGGGTGCGCTCCTGCCAGTCCTCGAAGCTGTAGTGCTGCTCGTCTTCGCGCGCGCCGAATTCCAGTTGCCACCAGCGGTGCTGGCTGGTTTTGCCCTTGGCATCGACACGCATGAAAGTGCCCGGCGGCAGCTTCTCGATACCGGCGATCAGGGTATCCGGGGCCGGCACCACGGCGTGGAAGCTCATGTAATGGTTCAGCGCGACCGGGTTCAACACGCCCGCGATGTCGCCACCCTGCAGCAGCGCCGGCAGCGTCGAGGCGAAGCGCAGGCGGTCGTCTGTCTTCGAAAAATACAACGGTTTGATGCCCAGGCGGTCGCGCGCAACGAACAGCTCCTGCACGTCGCGTTGCCAGATGGCGAAGACGAACATGCCGTTCAGGCGTGGCAGCAGCGCTTCGCCCCAGGCATGGAAGCCCTTGAGCAACACCTCGGTGTCGCCGCCGGAGAAAAAGCTGTAGCCCAGGGCCTCGAGTTCGGCGCGCAGCTCCGGGTAGTTGTAGATGGCACCGTTGAAGACCATGGACAGGCCCAGCGCCGAGTCGATCATCGGCTGGCCGGAGGCCTCGCACAGGTCCATGATCTTCAGTCGGCGATGGCCGAGCGCGACCGGTCCCTGGCTGTTGAAGCCGCAGGCGTCCGGGCCGCGTGAAGTGAGATGTTGAGTGATGCGTTCAACCGCGGCCAGATTGGCCGGTTGGTTATCGAAACGAAGTTCGCCAGCTATGCCGCACATAGGATCCTTACCGGTTTTGCCAATGAGGGTGTGACTGGCGAGCGGCGGGTGAGTTCAGGTTTCCGGTCCGAATGCACCGCGCTGGGGCGTGGTTGGGCGAGGCGATCGTTAAAGCCTGAAGCCCTCGACGATATGCTCGGCCAGCGCTTCGCTGACTTTCGACGGGTTGCGCTCGCTGCGTAGCAGCACAATGCTGCTCAGCGGCAACTCGGGCATGCCTTCGGCTTCGCCGAGGATGCGCATGTCCGATGACATCAGGCTCTGAAACTGCGCCGTTACCGCCAGCCCGGCGCCGACGACGGCCATCAGCGCCGAGAGGCTCGGGCTGGTGTAGGCGACCCGGTAGGTGATGTCCCGGCTGTCCAGGGCGTTGCAGGCCCAGGCGCGGCAGAAGCACTCGGTGTTGAACATCGCCAGTGGCATCGGACGTTGTTCATGCGTGTTGAAGCCAGGCGCCTCGGCCCAGACGAAGCGCTCGCGGCGCAGCAGCTGCCCGATCTCGGTACCCGGCTCGCGAGTCACGATGGTCAGGTCGAGGTCGCGCCGTTGCAGTAGCTGGTACGACGGCTCGCAGTGCACCTCGACCTGGACCAGCGGATAGGCCTGGGCAAAGCGTGAGAGGACGACCGGCAGAAAGCGCATCACGTAGTCATCCGGCGTGCCGATGCGCACCGAGCCGACCATGTGCGGCTCGCGTAGCGTCGTCAGCACCTCGCCGTGCAATTTGAGGATGCGCCGTGCATAGCCGAGCAACACCTGACCTTCGGCCGTGAGCCGGACCTGGCGCCCGTCACGCTCGAACAGGGGCCGCTGCAGCACGTCCTCTTCCAACCGCTTCATCTGCATGCTGATCGCCGATTGGGTGCGATTGACGGCTTCTGCCGCCCGGGTGAAACCGCCGTGATCGGCGATGGCGACGAAGCTGCGCAGCAGTTCTGCGTCGATGCTGGGGTAGTTGGCCATCCATCAATCTCCGAGATGTTCACCATCAGAAACATTCGTTGGATTGATCATAAGCCGGGCGAGAGACTGACGCCATCCCCCAGGAGGTGCGTCATGAAAAGCCAAACCTTGGTCCAGAATCGTTTCAACTCCCTGCGCCTGAGCTCGCCTTTGGCCGTCGCGCGTGCGGTTGGCCGTCAATTGCAACGCTGGTCGGCGCTTTCGCGTCAGCGCCGGCAGCTGGCCGCGCTCAGCGACCATGCGCTGAAGGACATCGGGCTCAGCCACGCCGACATCGAGACGGAGATCAATCGGCCGTTCTGGGACGAGCCCTTCCGTCGCGGCTAGCTCGCCTGCGCATGCGGGCCACGCGTCTCATTCGCTGCGCCGGATCAGCTTGCGCAGCAGGAAGCGATTCGGGTGGCAGGCGTCGGCGATGTCCCGCGGCAAGGGCAGTGGGCTCCCGTCTATCCAGGCGGCGAGCAGCTCGCCTGACAACGGGGCGGTGATCATGCCGCGTGAACCATGAGCGGTGTTGATGTAGAGCCCGTCCTGCCAAGGGCAGGGCACGTCTGGCACCTGCCGGGCGTCCTTGCCAAGAATCGCGTACTGGCTGGCGAATTGCTGCGGATCGGCCAGCGGTCCCACGATCGGCAGGTAATCCGGGCTGGTGCAGCGAAAGGCAACACGCCCTTCAAGCTCCGCCACCGGCCGACCGGCCGCTTCGAGGCGATCGCTCAGCTCCGCGGAGATTTCTTCGAGCATGGCCAGGTTGGAGCGGTGTTCGGCGTCGCTCGGCGCGGGATCGGTAGCGGCGAAATTGAAACTGGCGCCCAGTGTGTGCACGCCGTCGCGCGGCGGTGCGACATAGCCTTTGGCACAGAGCACGGTCCCCAGGGCGGTACTCCGCTCGGTGGCCGGCAGGGCGGTGATCTGGCCACGGATACGCTTGAGCGGCAGCCAGGCCGCCTGGCTGAAGCGCGCGGCTTCGGCGGCTCCGGCGATCACAACCACCGGGGCTTCGGCCAGCACACCGGTGCCGTCAATGGCCTGCCAGGTATCGCCCTGGCGGCGCAGTTCGACCGGCTCGTGGTGACGCAGCAGGGTGATTCCCGGCTGCTCGACCAGCGCGCGACAGACCGCCGGCGGGTGCGCCCAGCCCGCTTCGGGAAAGAACAGCCCGCCGCGGCCCAGCGCCACGCCGGCCAGTCGCTCGGCTTCCGCGCAGTCGATCTGGCGAACCAGGCTGGTTGGAAACGCCTCGGCCAGTTCGGATTGGCGCGCTGCTTCCTTGTCGTCGTAAGCCAGTTGCAGCACGCCGCAGTCGTCCCAGTCACGCCCCCGCTCCAGCCCTTGCAGGAGCCGTCGGGTATGACCGAACGCGCTGACCACCAGGCGTGATAGTGCCGTGGCGTGAGCAGAGAGTTTCAGGTACAGCACCCCTTGCGGGTTGCCCGAGCCCTCGGCGGCGATCTCGGCATGGCGCTCCAGCACGGTGACATTCCAGCCCCGTGCCGCCAGGCTCGCCGCGCTGGCACAGCCGGCCAGGCCGGCGCCGATGACGAGGGCCTTGCGCGGCGTGACCCGGGGCTTTGGACGGGCGAACCAGGGCTTTGTCGACGTGCCACGGAGCGCACCGAGGTCGGTACGGAGGGTTCCGCGCAGGCTCTCGCGCTTGTGGCCGAAGCCGGGGATGCGTTCGACCTCGAAGCCCACCGCCTGCAAACCACGGCGCACAGCGCCCGCGCTGGTAAAGGTCGCCAGCGTGGCGGCGGGGGCGCTCAGACGCGCCAGTTGCTCGAACAGCGGCGGCTGCCACATGTCCGGATTCTTCGACGGGGCGAAGCCATCGAGGAACCAGGCGTCGACCTGGGCGTCGAGCTGGCCGAGCGTTTCCAGCGCGTTGCCAACCAGCAGTGTCAGTGTCACGGACCCGAAACGCAGCTGTTGGAAGCCCGGATTGATGGCCACGTACTGTGCCAGCAGCGCCGTGGCCTGTGGCCCGACCGCGGGCCAGAGTGACAGCGCCCGATGCAGGTCGCCGGCGGTCAGCGGGTGCTTTTCCACGCTGATGAAGTGCAGCAGAGCGCCAGCCGGCGCGTGGCGCTCGAACGCCTGCCAGGCGCAGAGGAAGTTGAGCCCGGTGCCGAAACCGGTCTCGCCGATCACCAACCGTTCACCCGGTTGCAGAGCAGCGAACCGCGCGTCGAGCCGATTCGGCCGGATGAAGACATGGTCCGTCTCCTCGATGCCGGACAGCCGCGAAAAGTAGACGTCACCGTAACGGCGAGACTGCGGCTGGCCGTTCTCGTCCCAGTCCAGTTCGGCATGCTGGAAATCGGCGTTGGTGGGGGCGGGCATCGGGCGCGTCCTGAAGCGAAAGGCCAGAATTCTACCAGCCGGCGGAAACCCCGGGCGGATGCGCTTTGTCGCATCGGCAGGGCGCGTTCGTTCACGCAAGCCCAGGGGCACCTCGCGGCAGCAGGCCCGCCTGCCAACTGCTAGGGTTACGCCGTTACCTGCCGGGAGTATCCGATGTTCGAATCCGCCGAGATTGGCCACAGCATTGACAAGGACACATACAAGTCCGAGGTTCCGGCCCTGCGCGAGGCCTTGCTGCAGGCCCAGTACCGACTGAGGGATCAGGCGCGTTTTCCGGTGCTGATCCTGATCAACGGGATCGAGGGTGCCGGCAAGGGCGAGACCATCAAGTTGCTCAACGAGTGGATGGACCCGCGCCTGATTCGGGTCGACAGTTTCGATGTGCCGACCGACGAGGAACTCGCTCGACCGCTGGCCTGGCGTTATTGGCGCCGACTTCCGCCCAAGGGCCATACCGGCATCTTCTTCGGCAACTGGTACAGCAAGATGCTCCAGGATCGGGTGCATGGCCGCATCAGCAAGGCCGAGCTGGCGCTGGCGATCGACCGGGCCCAGCGGTTGGAGCGGATGCTCTGCAGCGAGGGAATGCTGATCTTCAAATTCTGGTTCCACCTGTCCAAGAAGCGAATGTTCAAGCGCCTCGACTCGCTCAAGGACGATCCGCTGCATAGCTGGCGCATCAGCCCGCTGGACTGGCAGCAATCCAAGACCTACGACAAGTTCGTGCGTTATGGCGAACTGGTGCTGCGGCGCAGCAGTCGGGACTTCGCACCCTGGTACGTCATCGAGGGGAGCGACGAGCGTTACCGCAGCCTGACCGCTGGGCGCATTCTGCTCGAGGGGCTTCATGCCGCGCTCGAAGCCAACGAGCAGCAGACGGTGCAACCCCACACCGCCCCGGTGGAGCTGAACCTCGACCGGCGCAGCCTGCTCGGCAGCCTCGATCTCGACCAGCGGTTGAGCAAGGACGCGTACAAGGAACAATTGGTCCAGGAGCAGGCGCGCCTTTCGCAATTGCTGCGCGATCGCAGGATGCGCAAGCGCGGCGTCCTGGCCGTGTTCGAAGGCCATGACGCAGCCGGAAAGGGCAGCGCCATCCGTCGCGTCACCGGCGCACTCGACCCGCGACTGTATCGCATCGTGCAGATCGCCGCGCCGAGTGAGGACGAGCTGGCGCAGCCCTGGTTGTGGCGCTTCTGGCGTAACGTGCCGGGGCGCGGCGAGTTCACCATTTTCGATCGTTCCTGGTACGGCCGGGTGCTGGTGGAGCGGGTGGAGGGGTTCTGCTCGCCGGACGAATGGCTGCGGGCCTACACCGAGATCAACGAGTTCGAAGAGCAGCTGGTGGACGCCGACATCGTGGTGGTCAAGTTCTGGCTGTCCATCGATGCCGATACCCAGCTGGAGCGTTTCAAGGAGCGTGAGGAAACGCCGCACAAGCGCTTCAAGATCACCGAGGAAGACTGGCGCAACCGCGACAAGTGGGACGACTACGATCACGCCGTCGCCGACATGGTCGATCGCACCAGCACGGAGATCGCGCCCTGGACGCTGGTCGAGGCCAACGACAAGCGCTTCGCCCGGGTCAAGGTGCTGCGCACCCTCAATGATCGGCTGCAGGCGGCGCTCGAGGACGGCTGAGGCAAGCTGCCATGGTTGGCCATATCCGTGCTGAATGGTCGTCGCGCAGGGCAGTGGGCTGCCACTATGCTCCAGTCATCCTTCAACAGACGGACCGTCGCGGTGCCGCGCGGTGTCCGCCACCTTTTCGAGGTATGCCATGCGTGAAGTAGTGATCGTCGACAGCGTACGGACCGGCCTGGCCAAGTCCTTCCGTGGCAAGTTCAACATGACCCGCCCCGATGACATGGCGGCCCACTGCGTCGACGCGCTGCTGGCGCGCAACGACCTCGATCCCCGGCTGGTCGAGGACTGCATCGTGGGGGCGGGCTCCAACGAGGGCGCGCAGGGGTACAACATCGGGCGCAACGTAGCGGTGCTCTCGAAGCTGGGCATCCAGTGTGCCGGCATGACGCTCAACCGCTTCTGCTCCTCCGGCTTGCAATCCATTGCCATCGCGGCGAACCAGATCGCCTCCGGCTGCAGCGACATCATCGTGGCGGGTGGGGTCGAGTCCATCACCCTGACCGCCAAGAGCAAGAACACCGACAACCTCTACAACCCGATCCTGCAGGAGCGCGTCCCCGGCCTTTACCACAGCATGGGCCAGACCGCCGAGCTGGTCGCGCGGCGCTACGGTGTCACCCGCGAGCAGCAGGATGCCTATTCGCTGCAGAGCCAGCAGCGCACCGCGAGGGCGCAGGCCGAGGGCTTGTTCCAGGACGAAATCGTGCCGATGAACGTGCGCTACTACACCGAGGACAAGGCCACCGGCGCGCGTACCGAGCATGAAGGTGTGGTCGATCGCGATGACTGCAACCGGCCGGATACCACGCTGGAAAACCTCGCTGCACTCAAGCCGGTGTTCGCCGAGGACGGGTCCGTCACGGCGGGCAACGCCTCGCAGCTGTCCGATGGCGCCTCGATGACGCTGGTGATGAGCCTGGACAAGGCCTTCGAACTTGGCCTCAAGCCGCGCGCTTTCTTCCGCGGCTTTACCGTGGCTGGATGCGAGCCCGAGGAGATGGGTATCGGGCCGGTCTATTCCGTGCCGCGCCTGCTCAAGGCGCGCGGGCTGCAGGTCGCTGACATCGATCTCTGGGAGCTCAATGAAGCCTTCGCCTCGCAATGCCTGTATTGCCGGGACACCCTGGAGATCGACAACGAGAAGTTCAATGTGAACGGTGGCTCGATCTCCATCGGTCACCCGTTCGGCATGACCGGCTCGCGGACTGCCGGCCACCTCATCCGCGAACTGCAACGCCGCAACCTGCGTTACGGCGTGGTGACCATGTGCGTCGGGGGTGGCATGGGCGCATCGGGGCTGTTCGAGGCGGTGCGCTAACGACAGCGCCTGGCTTCAAGCGGCGCTCTGAGGTCGGGCGTCCTGCAGCAACGCGCTGGACGTCGCGAGACGTCGTGCAGGTTGCGCCCTCGCCGCAACGGCGAGGGCGTCCGGGCTCAACCCTGTGGCGTGGTTCCCAGCATGGTTTCCGGCCGCACCCACTGATCGAACTCTTCATCGGTGAGATAGCCCAGGCTCAGTGCGGCTTCGCGTAGCGTGCTGCCCTCGGCATAGGCCTTCTTGGCGATTTCGGCGGCCTTGTCGTAGCCGATGTGCGGGTTGAGCGCGGTAACCAGCATCAACCCCCGCTCCAGATGCTCGGCCATGCGTCCGGCGTCCGGCTCCAGGCCGACGACGCAATGGGTGTTGAAGTTGCGGCAGCCATCGGCCAGCAGTCGGATCGACTGCAACATGTTGTGCACGATCACCGGTTTGAAGACATTGAGCTGCAGATGGCCCTGGCTGGCAGCGAATCCGATGGTGACGTCGTTGCCCATTACCTGGCAGGCAAGCATCGACAACGCCTCGCACTGCGTCGGGTTGACCTTGCCAGGCATGATCGAACTGCCGGGCTCGTTGGCCGGCAGACGCACCTCGGCGAAGCCGCCGCGCGGGCCGGAGCCCAGCAGGCGCAGGTCATTGGCGATCTTCATCAGGGCCGTAGCGAGCGTTTTCAGCGCACCGGACAGCGCCACCAGCGGCTCATGCCCGGCGAGCGCCGCAAACTTGTTCGGCGCGGACACGAACGGCAGGCCGGACAGCGCAGCGAGCTCCGCGGCGATGGCTTCGGCGAAGCCATGCGGTGCGTTGAGGCCGGTGCCGACGGCGGTCCCGCCCTGGGCCAGCTCGAACACCGCCGGCAGCGCCTGACGGATCGCCTGCTCGGCGATATCGAGCTGGGCGACGAAGGCCGACAACTCCTGGCCGAAGGTCACCGGTGTGGCGTCCATCATATGGGTACGGCCGGTCTTGACCAGGTGACTATGGCGCGCCGCCTGTTCGGCCAGCCCACCGGAAAGCTCGGCGATCGCCGGCAGCAGATCGGCGTGGATGGCGCGCGCGACGGCGATGTGCATGGCCGTGGGGAAGCAGTCATTGGAACTCTGCGCACGGTTGACATGGTCGTTGGGGTGCACCGGGCTCTTGCCCCCGCGGTTGCCGCCGGCAAGTTCGTTGGCCCGCCCCGCAATCACCTCGTTGACGTTCATGTTGCTCTGGGTGCCGCTGCCGGTCTGCCAGACGACGAGCGGGAACTGGTCGTCGTGCTGGCCCTGCAGGACCTCGTCGGCGGCCTGCTCGATCAGCCGGGCGATGTCGGGCGGCAAGTCGCCGATGCGATCGTTGACCCGTGCCGCCGCCTTCTTGATCAGGGCCAGGGCATGGCAGACGGCGAGCGGCATGCGCTGGTCGCCGATGGCGAAGTTACCGAGCGAACGCTGCGTCTGGGCGCCCCAGTAGGCCTGTTCCGGTACTTCGACCGGGCCGAGGCTGTCGGTTTCGGTGCGTGTCATGGGCTGCTCCATCACTGAGATATGCCTGTTAGGTTTCCGCTCGACGGCACAGGTTCAATCCGCCTGGCCGTCGTTCTTGAGCGATCCGGGCCGGGCGCGCAGAATGCCGTCGAATCCATCTGCCAGTCACAAGGATCTCCCCATGCCCTTCGTTCGTACAGTCGGCCTTTGTAGCGCACTGCTGATTCCCTTGTTCAGCGGACAAGCCCTCGCCGACCAGGCGACCCATCAGGCGCGTGCCGAACAGTTCCTGGAACTGGTCAATGCCGATCGCCTGTCCGTGCCGGTCTATGCCCAGGTCCAGCAGATGTTTGCCGAACGCTTCGCCCAGGCCGGTGCGCCGGAAGACAAGCGCGCCTTGTTGGAGCGCTATCAATCCCAGGCCGACGCTGCGCTGGATCAGGCGATCGGCTGGGAAAAGGTCAAGCCGGATCTGGTCACGCTCTACACCGAGGCGTTTACCGAACAGGAGCTGGGGGAACTGAACGCCTTCTACCAATCCGATCTGGGGCGCAAGATGCTCAGCCGCCTGCCGCAACTCAACGCCCGCTCGGCGCAGGTGACCCAGGCCAAGCTGGAGAGTGCGGTACCGCAGGTAAACAAGCTGCTGGCCGACATGACCGCCGAACTCGCCCCCAACAAGCCCTGACGGAGCATGCCTGCGATGAGCAAACTCGCAACCATCGAAACCACCCTGAACACCACCTTGGCCCCCGTGTATCTGCAGGTGCTCGACGAAAGTCACATGCACAGCCGCGGGCAGGAAACCCACTACAAGGCCGTGATCGTCAGCGAGCAGTTTGCCGGGCTGAACCCGGTCAAGCGTCACCAGAAGGCCTACGCGGCGATGGGCGACCTGATGCAGCAGATCCACGCCCTGGCCCTGCACACCTACACGCCGGCCGAATGGGCCGAGCAGGGCAGCGCACCGGACTCGCCGACTTGCAGGGGCGGGAGCAAACACGATCTGTGAGGGTGACTGCGGGGCGGCTCAACGGGCAGGCTGGCCGCTAAGCCTTGAGTAGGGTGCCTTCGGCTTGCTCCTGCCTTTTGCTAGAATCCGCGCCCGGCCATATGGCCGGTTTTCTTTTCTCAGTCCGCCCTTTGCGTGGGTGACTACTGCAGGATGTTTCCATGACTCAGAAGATCGTCGTTGCGGCGCTCTATAAATTCGTTTCGCTGCCCGGCTACGTGGCGCTGCGGGAGCCGTTGCTCGCGCTGCTCGAAGCCAATGGCATCAAGGGCACCTTGCTGCTTGCCGAAGAAGGCATCAACGGTACGGTATCCGGCAGCCGCGCAGCCATCGATGCGCTGCTCGCCTGGTTCGGTCAGGATCCACGCCTGGCCGATATCGACCACAAGGAGTCGTACTGCGACGAGCAACCCTTCTACCGCACCAAGGTGAAGCTGAAGAAGGAAATCGTCACCCTCGGTGTGCCAGGGGTGGACCCCAACCAGCGCGTCGGTACCTATGTCGAACCGCAGGACTGGAACGCGCTGATCGATGACCCCGAAGTGTTGCTGATCGATACCCGCAACGATTACGAGGTCGCCATCGGCACCTTCGACGGGGCGATCGACCCGCAGACCAAATCGTTCCGCGAGTTTCCCGATTACATCAAGGCGCACTACGATCCGGCCCGGCACAAGAAGGTCGCGATGTTCTGCACCGGCGGCATCCGTTGCGAGAAGGCCTCCAGCTACATGCTCGGGGAAGGCTTCGAAGAGGTCTATCACCTCAAGGGCGGCATCCTCAAGTACCTGGAAGAGGTGCCCAAGGAGCAGAGCCGCTGGAAGGGCGACTGCTTCGTCTTCGACAACCGGGTGACGGTCCGTCACGACCTCAGCGAGGGCGATTTCGACCAGTGCCATGCCTGCCGCTCACCCGTGTCCGCGCAGGACCGCCAGTCGGAACACTATGTGCCCGGCATCAGTTGCCCGCACTGCTGGAATACGCTCAGCGAAAAGACCCGCACCAGCGCGCGCGAGCGTCAGAAGCAGATCGAGCTTGCGCTCAAGCGCAATCAGCCGCACCCGATCGGCTACAACTATCGCAAGCAGGACGCCTGATCCCACCCCTTCCTACCGGAGCCGCCATGAGCACTCGACTGATCTACGTGATGGACCCGATGTGCTCATGGTGCTGGGGATTTGCCCCGGTCGTCGAGGCACTCATGGCACAGGCCGGTTCGTTGGGTGTGCGCACCGATCTGGTCGTGGGTGGCCTGCGGCACGAGCTCACCGCGATGGATCAGGCCGGCCGCGACCGCACCGCGTCCTATTGGCATGCGGTGCATGAGGCGACCGGGCAGCCGTTCAATTTCGCCGCCGGTTTGCCCGAAGGACTGGTGTATGACACCGAGCCGGCCTGTCGAGCGCTGGTTGCCGCCCGCCGACTCGATCCGCCGTCCGCCTGGCGCTTGGCCGGCCTGATCCAGCGGGCGTTCTATGTGGAAGGGCGCAACGTGACCTTGCCGCCCGAACTGCTCGAGCTGGCCGAAGCGGCGGGCATTCCGCGAATCGAGTTCTCCGAACAGTTCAGCTCGCAACCGGCGCGCGACGAAACCGCCGCGGATTTCGAGTGGGCGCGCAACCTCGGCATCGCAGGCTTCCCGACCCTGCTGGCCGAGTACGCGGGGCAGCTCGCCCTGGTCACCAATGGCTACCAGCCGCTCGATGCCCTGGCGCCGTTGCTCGCCCGTTGGCTGGAGCACAACCTGGATGCCTGATCAGCTCAGCTGGGCGGAAATCCGTCGCATCGCGCTGCGCCATCGCCGGTCGCTGATACTGGCCAATCTGGTGGCGGTGCTGGCCACGCTGTGCAGCGTGCCGATCCCCTTGCTGCTGCCGCTGCTTGTTGACGAAGTGCTGTTGGGGCAGGGCGACACGGCGCTGCGCGTGATGGACCGTTTCCTGCCGGTGGGCTTGCAGACGGCGATCGGCTACATCGCCCTGATGCTCTGCGTGACGCTGCTGCTCCGAGCGTCAGCGCTGGTCTTCAACGTGTTGCAGGCGCGGCTGTTCGCGCGTTTATCGAAGGACCTCGTCTACCGCGTACGCATCCGGTTGATCGAGCGGCTCAAGCGCATCTCGCTGAGCGAGTATGAAAGCCTCGGTGGCGGTACGGTCGCGGCGCATCTGGTCACCGATCTGGAGACCATCGACAAATTCATTGGCGAGACGCTGAGCCGGCTGCTCGTGGCCTTGCTGTCGATCGCCGGTACCGCCGCGATCCTGATCTGGATGCACTGGCAACTGGCGCTGCTGATCCTGTTGTTCAATCCGCTGGTCATCTACGCCACGGTGCAGCTGGGCAAGCGCGTCAAGCACCTCAAGAAGCTCGAGAACGACAGCACTTCGCTGTTCACCCAGGCACTCACCGAAACGCTCGACGCCATTCAGGAAGTGCGCGCCGGCAATCGCCAGGGTTTTTTCCTCGGTCGCCTCGGCCTGCGCGCGCGGGAAGTACGCGACCATGCGGTGGCCTCGCAGTGGAAGACCGATGCCTCCAATCGCGCCAGCGGCCTGCTGTTCCAGTTCGGCATCGACATCTTCCGTGCCGCGGCGATGCTCACGGTACTGCTCTCGGACCTCTCGATCGGCCAGATGCTCGCCGTGTTCAGCTATCTCTGGTTCATGATCGGCCCCGTCGAACAACTGCTGAACCTGCAGTACGCCTACTACGCCGCCGGTGGGGCGCTGGGCCGCATCAATCAGTTGCTGGCGCGCGCGGATGAGCCGCAGTACGCCGGCGGACAGGATCCCTTTGCCGGGCGTGACACCGTCGAGATCGAAGTGCGCAACCTCTGCTTCTCCTACCAGGACGAGCCTGTGCTCGAGGGGCTGGACCTGCGGATCGAGGCTGGCGAGAAAGTCGCGATCGTCGGCGCCAGCGGGGGCGGCAAGAGTACTCTGGTGCAACTGCTGCTGGGGCTCTATCAGCCTCAGGCCGGGCAGATTCGCTTCGGTGGGGTGCCTTTGCAGGACATCGGCCTGGGCACCGTGCGCGACAACGTCGCCGTGGTGCTGCAGCATCCGGCGCTGTTCAACGACAGCGTTCGCGCCAATCTGCTGATGGGGCGCGAACGCGACGATCAGGCCTGCTGGCATGCGCTGGAAATCGCCCAGTTGGCCGATACCATTCGACAACTGCCCGCCGGGCTGGACAGCATCGTCGGCCGTTCCGGGGTCCGTCTTTCCGGGGGGCAGCGGCAACGTCTGGCCGTGGCACGCATGGTGCTGGCCGAGCCGAAGGTCGTGATCCTCGACGAAGCCACCTCGGCGCTGGACGCGGCGACGGAGTACGCCCTTCACCAGGGGTTGAATCGGTTCCTGCAGGGGCGTACCACCCTGATCATTGCCCACCGCCTGTCGGCAGTGAAGCAGGCCGACCGGGTGCTGGTGTTCGATGCCGGGCGCATCGCCGAGCAGGGCGATCACCAACAGCTGATTGCCGACGGCGGGCTCTACGCCAGGCTTTACGGGCATCTCCAGCAACATTGAGCCTCGCCTGACGCCAGGATTCATATGGCGCACCGGCCTCCTTGTACTGCGTGCTGGCAATTCGTCATCAAAGCTTGATTAAATTCGTCTGAATTCGCGTTCAACTTTCGTCGTCGCCTGCCGACTTCCATGGGTGCGCCTCCCTCAAGCTAGGAATTTCAGATGCAGTCCCTCGATCTCTTCGCCAACCTGTCCGTCGGCAAGAAGCTGTTGTTCGGCTTCGCCATGGTCCTGTTGCTGACCCTGGGTGTCGCTGGCACCGGTTTCTATGCGGTGGACTCGATCCTCTCGCGTTCGTACCAGACCAATCAGCTGTCGCGCATCAATGCGGCGATCCTTGAAGCCCGCGGGCTGGAGCGCGACTATGCGTTGAACCGTAACGAGGCTTCCGCCAATGCCTTGCGCAGCACCCTGGAGCTGCTCAACCAGGAGGTCGACGAGCTCGCCGAGCGCTCCGCCGAGCATGAACAGGAGTTGCTGCAGCGGATTCGTGGCGATGCCGCCGAATATGCCAAAGAATTCACCGAATACGGCCAGCTGATCGACCGTGGCGCCCAGTTGCGCGAGCGCATGGCCGAGGCGGCGCAGAAGAGCCGCGAAGAGTTCGAATACATCGAACTGGACATGTACGACGCCGTACGGGTGCTGCGCCTGGAAGGCGACCGGCTCAAGGGCAGCGATCCGCTGACCATCGCCGAGGCGGCCTCGGGCCTGACGAAGAAGATTCTCGACCTGCGCACCTTCGAAAGCGTGTTCATCGGCAACAATTCCGAAGAGGCCGTGAACAGCTGGAACGAAGCCTACCAGGACGTGACCACCATCGGCAGCAGCCTGAAGACCTGGCTCAACGACGAGCAGAAGACCACCATGGATGGCGCGCTCGCCGCCCTGGCCAGCTACAAGCAGGCCTTTGATGAGTTCCGCAACAGCCGCGCCTCGCGCATTGCCCTGGAAAAGGACATGGTCGACCAGGCCCAACGCATCCTTGATACCGCCGACGAAGCCCTGGCCGATGCCTCTGAAGCCATGCAGGCCCAGCGCAGCAACGCCTACATGCTGTTGGCGGTCATCAGCCTTCTGGCGGTGGCCATCGGCATCGCTGCGGCAACCGTCATCTCGCGCATGATTGTCGTGCCGCTGCGCTATACCGTTCAGCTGGCGCAGCGCGTCGCCGACGGTGACCTGACCCAGTCGCAGAAGGTCAGCCGGCGCGATGAACTCGGCCAGCTGCAGCAGGCCATGTATGGCATGACCGACAGCCTACGCGGCCTGATCGGCCGGATCGGCGGCAGCGTCAGCCAGATCGCGACCGCGGCCGAGCAACTGTCGGCCGTAACTGCGCAAACCAGTGCTGGCGTGCAGAAACAGCGCGTCGAGACCGAGCAGGTCGCCACGGCCATGCACGAGATGGCTGCCACGGTTCAGGAGGTCGCGCAGAACGCCGAGCAGGCGTCTTTCGCAGCGCGAGAAGCTGACCAGCAGGCACGTCAGGGTGATCGCGTGGTTCAGGAGGCGATCGGCCAGATCGGCAACCTGTCCGGCGAAGTCGAGCACTCGGCGCATGCCATCGAAGAGCTGAACACCGAGAGCGGTCGTATTGGGACCGTGCTCGAGGTGATCCGCGCCGTCGCCGAGCAGACCAACCTGCTTGCGCTGAACGCCGCGATCGAAGCGGCACGTGCCGGAGAGCAAGGCCGCGGTTTCGCCGTGGTCGCCGACGAAGTGCGTGCCCTGGCGCGCCGCACCCACGACTCGACCGAAGAAATCGAGGGGCTCATCGGCAATCTGCAGCGCGTGGCGCAGAAGGCCGTCGAGCAGATGCAGACCAGCCGCGACCTGACGCAGCACACCGTCGAGCTGGCCAACGAGGCGGGCAGCGCGCTGGGCCGCATCACCGAGTCGGTGTCGACCATCGAGCAGATGAACCAGCAAATCGCCGCGGCGGCCGAGCAGCAGAGCGCGGTTGCCGAAAACATCTCCGAGAGCGTGACCCGAGTGCGCGATATCGGCGAGCAGAGCGCCAGCGGTAGCGAGCAGACCGCTGCCGCCAGTGCCGAGCTGGCGCGCCTGGGGGTCGAACTGCAGGGTCTGGTGGCGCGCTTCCGCACCTGATGTGCCTCTGCCTGAGGGCACGCCTGGGGAGGCGCGCCCTCGCGGCGAGGCGAAATAGGCTGCGGCACAAAGCGTTCGCCCACGGCGGCAGGGCATCCACAAGACGATCCGTCATTGGGCAATCCGCGGCCGCGGCCCTGCCTGTCATCCAGCGACCTGAACTCCAGCGAGACTCCACGGCTCTAGACATTAACGCGGCCTGTGCCGTACGTGCTGGAGAGCCTCGCTTGAACTCCTTGTCGCTTGCTTGTATCAGCCCCGCCGGGGCATTCCCTTCATGAAGACCTCGGTGTCGGCTGCCGGTGAGTCCCGGCTTAAGCAGGCGATTACCGGTCCCGCACTGTTTCTCTTCATTCTCGGCGATGTACTGGGCGCCGGTGTCTATGCCCTGGTCGGCAAGATTGCGGGGGAGGCTGGCGGCGCGGTCTGGGTTCCGCTGCTGGTCGCGCTGGGGTTCGCGATGCTCACCGCGGCGTCATACGCCGAACTGGTTACCAAGTACCCGAAGGCCGGCGGTGCGGCGGTATTCGCCGAGCGTGCCTTTGGCATCCCGCTGCTGTCGTTTCTGGTTGGCTTCAGCATGCTGGCAGCCGGGGTCACCAGCGCCGCGGGCCTTTCGCTGGCCTTTGCCGGCGACTATCTGAGCGCCTTTCTCGACACGCCAGCGGTGCCTACGGCGCTGGTCTTCCTGACGATCGTCGCGTTGCTCAATGCACGTGGCATCCGGGAGTCGCTGGGCGCGAATGCCGTCATGACGGTGATCGAGGTATCCGGCCTGCTGTTCGTGGTGCTGCTGGCGGCCCGCTTCCTGATGAGCGGGGCGGGCGAGCCGGCGCGAGTGCTCGAGTTCGCGCCGGATGTTTCGCCGGCCATCGCCGTTCTGGGAGCGGCGCTCATCGCCTTCTATTCCTTCGTCGGGTTCGAGGTTTCGGCGAATGTCGCGGAAGAGGTGCGCAATGTGCAGCGCAACTACCCACGGGCGCTGTTCGGCGCGCTGCTGGTGGCGGGGCTGGTTTACGTGGGTGTCGGCATGGCCGCGACGGCGGTCCTGCCGCCGGCGGTGCTGGCCGAGTCCTCGGCGCCGCTGCTCGATGTGGTGCGTGCGACCGGCTACCGCGTGCCGGACTGGCTGTTTGCGGCGGTGGCACTGGTCGCGGTCGCCAACGGCGCGCTCCTGACCATGATCATGTCGAGCCGCCTCGCCTACGGGATGGCGGACGAAGGCCTGCTGCCGACCTTCCTCACTCGTGTACTGCCCGAGCGCCGCACGCCTTGGCTGGCGATCCTCGTCACGACGCTGCTGGCCATGGTGCTTACCGTGACGGGAACCCTGCGGGCTCTGGCCGAGACGGTAGTGCTCCTGTTGCTGTTCGTGTTCATGGCGACCAACGTGGCCGTGTTGATGCTGCGCAGGGACAGGGTCGCCACGCCGCACTTCCGTACGCCGACGGCGCTGCCGGTGCTGGCGATCCTGTCGTGTCTGTTGCTGCTGTCTCAGCAAAGTGCCGGCACCTGGTTGCGTGCGGCGCTGCTGATGGGGCTGGGGGCGCTGCTGTACGGCCTGGGGCGCTGGCAGACGCGCCGTGGCCGTTAGCGTCTGTTCAGTTCGGCTGCCCATTCGGCCAGAGGGAGAGGCGGCTGTTGGCCCCAGATGCGCCGCCAGATCTGCTTGAGACGGTCCAGATCGCCGCGTTCGGCTGGCAGGCGCTCCACGAAGGGGATCAGCCTCCAGTGCTCGCTGTTTCGTTCGGCCATCGGAAAGCGGAAGGGATGAAAGCCGGTCATGCCCAGGCGCAGGTCGGTCACCAACAGGCGACCGTCTATCTCGTCGTAGCGCATCACGCCGCCGGTGAACCAGGTCAGCCGAGCATGCTGCGGTGACTCGCTGAGCACGCTCGCCAACGCCGTGCCGCGGGGGATTCGCACCAGTTGCGGTGGCTGGCGGTCGAACCAGCTGACCAGCGCTTCGTGATAGTCATCGCCCTCGATGACGATGACCCGCCAGAGCAGGCTGTTGAACGGGGTCGGCGTGCTGAACAGCTGTTCGGCCTGGATGCCCTGGTCGGCCAGAACGGTTTCGACGCGCCGTTCCGCCATCTGCTTGCCCGCCAGAGTGGTCGCCAGGTACAGCGTCGAGACGGAGAGGGCGGCTATGGCAAGGGTTTGCCGACGCCCCTGCAGCCCCGCGAACGCGCCGATGAGCACCGCGAGCAAGAGCGGGACGCTGTACAACGGGTCGATGATGAAGACGCTCGACCAGGCCACCGGCGGCGTGGTGAGCGGCCAGAACAGCTGCGTGCCGTAGCTGGTGAAGCTGTCGAGCAGCACATGGGTGATGAGCACCAGCCAGACGGTCAACAGCAGCCGGTTCGAACTGTAGCGCGGGTCGGGTCGCAGGCGTCGCGTCAGCCAGGTCAGCACGACGGCGACGAGGCTGAGGACGAATAGCGAATGGCTGAAGCCGCGGTGGTGGGTCATGTTGGCGATGGCATCGCCAAAGTCGAGGACGACATCGAGGTCCGGCAGCGTGCCGAGTGCCGCACCGTAGAGCAGCGCCTTCCGACCCTGCCAGCGCCCCAGTAGGGAGGCCTGGACGGTGGCGCCGAGAAGGGCCTGAGTGATCGAATCCATGTTGGGTTCCGTCTGTTGCGAGCGAATACAGTAGCCGAACCGGTTCGCTTGCCGCCCCGGCAAATCTTGAGAAAACGTGTCGGATGCGTCGTGCAGTCGTCGGGCTCGCCATCCAGTCACTTATGACGCAGCATGGCCGCCTGCCACTTGCGAGAGAACCGATGCTCGAGATTTCCAACAGCGTGCAGCTTCCCGATGCGGAGGTGGAGCTGAACCCTATCCGGGCCCAGGGCGCCGGCGGGCAGAACGTGAACAAGGTGTCGAGTGCGATGCACCTGCGCTTCGACATTCGGGCCTCGTCCCTCCCTGATTTCTACAAGGATCGCCTACTGGCGCTGCGCGACAGCCGCATCACCGGCGACGGCGTGATCGTCATCAAGGCGCAGCAATACCGCACTCAGGAGCAGAACCGGGCCGATGCCCTGGCGCGCCTGGTGACGTTGATCCGCAGCGTGGCGAAGGTGGAGAAGGCCAGGCGACCGACCCGTCCGACGCTGGGCTCCAAGACCCGGCGTCTGGAAGGCAAGAACAAGCGTGCTGTCATCAAGGCCGGGCGCGGCAAGGTCGATTACTGACACCGGCCGGCGACGAAGCCGGCCGGTTACTGAACACCAGCGGTTGCGCCCGAATCAATGCGTGCCGGTGCGTGGCTGGGCGAGCACCTCGTCGCCCTCTCGCGGGGTCTGGCCCTGGTCGAGAATGTCCGCTTCGGCGACTTCGCCTTCCGGGGTGTCGGGCATCAGCTCCAACACGGTCGGGCTGGTTCGCAGCATGGGGGTGAAGTGACCATGTGGCTCGGTGACCAGGTCGAAGACCCGCCGCGAGCGGAAGTACGAGTAGAGCGCGAGGAAGGCCAGCGTCACGGCGAAGAATACCGGCAGCGCCTTGGGCCCGAAAAAGCTCATCAGGCCACCGGCCACGACCGGGCCGAAGGCAGCACCGAAGCCGTTGGCGAGCAGCAAGCCACTGGAGCCCGAGAGAATTTCATCCGGGTGCAGCTGGTCGACCATCTGCGCCACGGCAATGGAGTAGATCGAAAAGGCCAGGCCGCCCCAGAGAAACATCATGCCCAGCAGCAGCGGGCCGGAGGTGAGCGGCGTCATCACCGCGCCGAGCACCGCGCCGATGCCGACCACCCAGAGCAATACCAGGCGGCGGTCATGCTTGTCGGAAAACAGACCGATCGGCCATTGCAGCACGGCCCCGCCGAGGATGGTCACGCTCATCAGCAGGCCGACCCCGGAAGCATCGAAGCCGCTTTGCGAGGCGTAGACCGGTGCCAGGCCCCAGAAGCCACCAAGCGTCAGGCCGGAAATGCCCGCTGCCATCAATGGCAGCGGCGCGATGCGCGCCAGTTGCAGGAGGTCGGTGGGGGGCATGTCCGGTTGGGCGGGTTGTGCCTGGCGGGTCAGGGTGATCGGCATCAGCGCGGCGCTGATCAGGATGGCGGCCAGGGCGAACAGGGTGAAATTCATCGGGCTGTCCAGGCTCAGCAGTTGCTGGGCCGCGGCCAGGGCGCCGAGGTTGACGGCCATGTACACCGCGAATACCTGTCCGCGCTTCTCCCCGCTGACCTGTGCGTTGAGCCAGCTCTCGATCACCATGTACAGCGTCACCAGGGCGATACCGTACATCACCCTCAGCACCAGCCAGACCCAGGGGTTGACGATGATCACGTGCAACAGCGCCGCCACCGAGGCCAGGGCAGCATAGAAGGCGAAGGTACGAATGTGCCCGACCCGGCGGATCAGTGAGGGGGCGAGCCAGGTTCCGACCAGGAAGCCGGCGAAGTAGCCGGACATGAGCAGGCCGATCAGGCCGGTGGAGTACCCCTCGGCGACGCCGCGCAAGGTGAGCAATGTGTTGAGCAGGCCGTGGCCGAGCAGGAGCAATGCCACGCCGCCCAGCAGGGAACTGATGGGGGCTATCAAGGACTTCATGACGAACAACCCTAAGCAAGTAGTACGGTGATGGCAACCCGCCCTTGTCCTGATCGGTTGCCGATTTGCGCGCGGCGGGCCAGGACGAGCCGGTGTGGGCGATGCGCCTCGTTGGGGCTTGCCCGTTGCTGCTTGGGCAGTTTTTCCCGGTCAGGATTCCGCAGCCGACGTTTTTTCCAGGGGCGGGTGATGGTTGATTGCGCCGTTGAGCCGTTCCACCGCGGCGTCGATGGCGTCCCGGTCGGGTTGTTGGCTGATGCTGTCCATCGCCTGGTTGAGGACGGCCTGGGCATGGGCCAGCAGGACGGCTTCGGTCTCAGGTCCCGGCTCGCAGAACAGCAGGTTCTTGTAGCACTGCAGCAGGCTGAGGACGATCTGCGTATCCGCCCCGCCGTAGTGGCGCGGCGGCCCCAGTACGGCCAGCAGCATCTGCTCCAGATCCAGTTCCCTGAAAAACAGGCGAGGGGGTTGCTCGGGCTCGCAGGCCACGTCGAACTCGGGCAGCTTCAGGCGTTCTGCGAACAGCACGCCAAGCATGTCGATGGCCTTGATCGCTGTTCCCGGGTCGTTAATGCCAGGGCTCAGCGCCTTGGCGGCGATTTCGGTGATCTGCTTGAAGCCGAAGAAGTAGTGCTGGTTGGCGTACTCCTCGATGTAGAAGTCGAAGGCATCGAGCAGCGTCTCGATCACCTCGTCGTCGACTTCGCGGCTCAGCCGGAAGAGGGGGTGGCCGGGCATCACGAAAAAGCCATTGTGGACCTCGATGGTCATGTGCAGGTCGTGCTCGGCGAGCAACCCCTTGGCCGCTTCGCTGTTGAAGGCCTTGAAGTAGCCGGCACGGGTCGAGCGCACCACGTGCCAGCCGGTGTCATCCGGCCAGCGCGGCGCTTCGCTCAGGCTGTTGAACCTGTCCTGCATCTGCTTCAGCTCCTTGAGAGTCCGCTTGAACAGGTTGTTGAGGATGAAATCCACCTGGATCGATTGCGAGATCTCACGGATGAAGCTGATGAACAGGCAGAGGCTGATGATGCCCAGGCCCAGCGCGAGGAAGATGCCGAGGCTGGGAACGTTGATGTCGTCGCCTTCCTGAATGGTCAGGATCAGCAGCAGCGAATCGATGATGGTGCCCAGGTAGATCCCCAGGATGAACTGGTGGTTGCGGCTGCTGATCAGGCTGGGGATGACACGCGGCGAGAGTGTCGAGGACGCCGCGTTGAGCACCACCATCACCATGCTGAAACTGAACACCATCAGCGAGACGATGCCGCCGACCAGGGTCCCGAGGATCAGGCGAGCGTTTTCGGCATTGTTGACCAGGCCGAGCTTGAGGTCCTCCTTGTAGGCCTGCAGGTAGGTCATCTCCAGCCAGATGCTGACGAGACACAGCAGCACCAGGCCGAGTGTGATCAGTGCCGGGTAGAAGGCGATGCTGCTGATGATGCGCTGGTAAAAGCGAAACAGGCGATTGTTCGGTGTGGCCATGCGAGCGTCCGGTTGGCGGGGGCGTAGGGGTTTCGGCAGTGGCGGCGCGCAAATGTTCGTGGTGCAACGGTTCAAGTGCTTCCCGGCACGAGCGCGGCGATCAGCGCGCGCACGCTGCCGGGCAAGGCGTCGAGCTCGCGGACCAGCACGCTGCGTTCGCGGATGGCCCAGGGTTCGTCCAGTTCGACCAGCGCCAGGCGCATCGTGCGGCTGTGCCGTCTGGCGGCCGACTCGGGAATGATGCCGATGCCGACCCCGGCCTCGATCATGCGGCAGACGGCCTCGAAGCTCGACAGCTGGATGCGCAGCGACAGCGTCGCGCCGAGCTTGTCGACCTGGTCCCGCAGGAAGGTCAGCAGGGTGCTGCCCTCGTGCAGGCCGATGTGCTGGTAGGCCAGCGTGCGCCCCAGATCGACGCGCGGCTCGCTTGCCAGGGGGTGATCGACCGGCACGGCCAGCACCAGCCGATCAGTGCTGAAGTGCAGCACTTCCAGCCCTTGCGCCTGCACCGGACCGGCAATGATGCCCAGATCCGTACTGCCGTCGAGTACGCCACGGACGATGTCGCGGCTCAGGCGCTCCTGGAGATCGACGGTCACGCCCGGCCGCTGCGCGAGAAAGCCGGCGAGGATTTCGGGGAGAAATTCGGTGACGGCCGTGGTGTTGGCGAAGATGCGGATGTGCCCGGCCGAGTCGGCGCCATAGCGCGTGAATTCGCCCTTGAGGTAATCGACCTGCCGCAGGACGAGGCGCGCGTGCTGCAGCAGTTTCTTGCCGGCCGGCGTCAGTTCCACCCCACGGCTGTCGCGGTACAGCAACCGGCTGTCCAGCTGGGCTTCCAGGGCCTTGATGCGCGCACTGGCAGCCGCCGGTGAAAGGTGTGCACGGCGCGCGCCCTGGGTCAGGCTCGGGCTTTCGGCAACGTGGATGAACAGGCGCAGGTCGGCTAGATCGAAGTGCATGGCAGGGCTCGGTGAGCGTGGTGGCGTTCAGCATAGCCGAACGCCGGGGTCGGTAAATGCAAATTCCCAGAATGCGGAGCCCGGCGCATGCTGGCAAAAACAACTCAGCCGGAAGCCGCAATGACCGACGTTACCGCCTGGATAGGCCGCACCGAAGAAGCTCATGATCAGCTGAGCCGCAACCTCCTGATGCGCATTGCCGCGACGCTGGGCGAGCCCACGCCGGCCCATGGCGAGGCGCTGCCGCCGCTCTGGCAGTGGTGCTTCTTCCAGGAGCCGCTGCCCGAGAAGGGGCTGGGCGAGGACGGCCACCCGGCACGCGGAGGCTTCCTGCCTCCGGCGGACAACCGTAATCGCATGTGGGCCGGCGGGCGCGTCGAGTTCATCGAGCCTCTGGTGTCCGGCGCCGAGGCGACACGTGTGTCGACCATCAAGCACATCGAAGAAAAGCGCGGGCATACGGGTGCGCTCCTCTTCGTGACCGTGCAGCACGAGTACCTGCAGGACGGACGCCTGGCCGTGCGCGAAGAGCAGGACATCGTCTATCGCGAGCCGAGCCCGCCGAAGACCCGCAGCGACGAGCCGATGGTCGCTGGCGGTTGGCGCGAGGCGGTGACACCCACGCCGACGCTGCTGTTCCGTTATTCGGCGGTCATCTTCAATGGTCACCGCATCCATTACGACTGGCCCTACGTCACCGAGACCGAGGGCTATGCCGGCCTGGTCGTTCACGGCCCGCTGATCGCCACCTTGAACCTGCGTGCTTTCTGTCGCGCCAATCCCGACGCCCGCCTGCGCCGCTTCGCCTACCGCGGCCTGCGCCCGCTGGTGGTGCCCCATCCGTTCGAAGTGGGGGGGCGCATCGTGGCGCCGGGCAAGGCCGAACTCTGGGCCGGCGACCACAACGGTCTGGCGCAGAAAGCCGAAGTGGAATTCGACTGAGGTGTATGGCGGGACACCGCCCCCTCACCCTAACCCTCTCCCCAAGGGGGCGAGGGGACTGCATCTGCGGGGTGGTCAGGGGCGAAGGTGATAGTCGTCCCGCGGAAAAATTCTGGTGAGACTCAAGCTGAGTGCGCTACCAGGCAGTCCAGCCAAACGCGAATGCAGCCCCCTCTCCCGGAGGGAGAGGGCTGGGGTGAGGGGGAGAGGCAAGCCACTCGACATCACCCGTTTTCTGAGGAACCGAGATGAACCCGAACAAGACCGAAGAGCTGAGCTTCATCCGCGAAGGCGTGCGCGCCCTCTGCGCCGAATTTCCCGCCGAATACTGGCGCAAGATCGATGAGGAAAAGGGCTTCCCGGAAGCCTTCGTTACCGCCATGACCGAGGCCGGCTGGCTGTCGGCGATGATCCCGGAAGAATACGGCGGGTCCGGCCTGGGTCTGGCGGAGGCTTCGGTGATTCTCGAGGAGGTCAACCGTTGCGGCGGTAATTCCGGGACCATCCATGGGCAGATGTACAACATGTTCACCCTGCTCAGAAACGGCAGCGAGGAGCAGAAGCGCTACTACCTGCCGAAGCTGGCGAGCGGCGAGCTGCGCCTGCAGTCCATGGGCGTCACCGAGCCGACCACCGGCACCGACACCACCAAGATCAAGACCACCGCCGTGCGCCAGGGCGACAAGTACGTCATCAACGGGCAGAAGGTGTGGATCTCGCGCATCCAGCACTCGGACCTGATGATCCTGCTGGCACGCACCACGCCGCTGGCCGAGGTGCAGCGCAAGTCCGAGGGCATGTCGATCTTCCTCGTCGACCTGCGCGAGGCCATCGGCAACGGCCTGACCGTGCAGCCGATCGCCAACATGGTCAACCACGAGACCAACGAGCTGTTCTTCGACAACCTGGAGATTCCCGCCAGTAGCCTGATTGGCGAGGAGGGCAAGGGCTTTCGCTACATCCTCGACGGTCTGAATGCCGAGCGCACGCTGATCGCCGCCGAGTGCATCGGCGATGGCCGCTGGTTCGTCGAGAAGTCCGCGCAGTATGCCCGCGACCGTGTGGTATTCGGCCGGCCCATCGGGCAGAACCAAGGCGTGCAGTTCCCCATCGCCGAAGCGCATATCGAGATCGAGGCCGCGGACCTGATGCGCTGGCGCGCCTGCGACGAGTATGACGCCGGGCGCAATGCCGGGGCGGCCGCCAACATGGCCAAGTACCTGGCGGCCAAGGCCAGCTGGGAGGCGGCCAACGCCTGCCTGCAGACCCACGGCGGCTTCGGCTTCGCCAACGAATACGACGTCGAGCGCAAGTTCCGCGAGACGCGGCTGTACCAGGTGGCGCCGATCTCCACCAACCTGATCCTGTCATACGTGGCCGAGCACTTGCTCGAGCTGCCGCGTTCGTTTTAACGGAGCCAGACGTAGGGTGGAAACGGCGAAGCCTTTTCCACGCATCGAACAGGCGACACGGGTGGTGGAAATGCTCGCGATTTCCACCCCTACGAAAAAGGGAAGTGCGTCATGAATATCAGCCATCTCGACCACCTGGTGCTGACCGTCGCCGACCTCGAGGCAACGATCGACTTCTACACCCGCGTGCTCGGCATGCAGGCGGTGACCTTCGGCGAAGGGCGCAAGGCGCTGGCCTTCGGCAACCAGAAGATCAACCTGCACCAGGCCGGGCGCGAATTCGAGCCCAAGGCCGATCGGCCGACGCCGGGTTCGGCGGACCTCTGCTTCATCGTTGCCACACCGCTGGCCGAGGTGATCGCCCACCTCCAGGCGCAGCAGGTCGCCATCGTCGAAGGTCCGGTGCAACGCACCGGCGCGACCGGACCGATCCGCTCGGTGTACCTGCGCGACCCCGACCAGAACCTCATCGAACTGTCCAATCCGTTTGAGAATCCGCTGGAGCCCAACGCATGAGCCAGCACACCCGTGCCCTGACCGAATTCCTCGCCGGGCTTGCCTACGAGCAGATCCCCGAACCGGTGCTGGCCCGCACCGAAGACCTCTTTCTCGACTGGCTCGGCTCAGCCCTGGCCAGCGCCGGCTCGCATCCGATTCCGCTGTTCGAGCGTTACGCGCAGAAGATGGGCCCGGCCAACGGGCCGGCGCGCATTCTGGTCAACGGCCAGAGCAGCTCGGCCTATTTCGCCGCGCTGGTGAATGCCGCCAGCTCGCACCTGGTGGAGCAGGACGACCTGCACAACAGCTCCGTGCTGCACCCGGCCACCGTGGTGTTTCCCGCTGCGCTGGCGGCGGCGCAGGATCTCGGCAAGTCCGGCCGCGAGATGCTGGTGGCCTCGGTGGCCGGCTACGAGGCGGGCATCCGCATCGGCGAGTTCCTCGGCCGCTCGCATTACCGCATCTTCCACACCACCGCGACGGTCGGCACCCTGGCCGCGGCAGTGGCCGTTGGCAAGCTGATGGATTTCGACCAGCAGCAGTTCACCCATCTGCTCGGCAGCGCCGGTACGCAAGCGGCGGGGCTGTGGGAGTTTCTCCGTGACGCGGCGGACTCCAAGCAGCTGCACACCGCCAAGGCGGCTGCCGATGGCCTGCTCGCCGCCTACCTGACCGCCGATGGCCTGACCGGCGCGCAAGACATCCTCGAAGGCGAGCAGGGCATGGCCGCGGGCATGTCCCGCGATGCCGAGCCGAGCAAGCTGTCCGACCGGCTCGGCAGCCGCTGGGCGCTGGCGGAA
Source organism: Stutzerimonas marianensis (assembly GCF_022810315.1). Taxonomy (NCBI): domain Bacteria; kingdom Pseudomonadati; phylum Pseudomonadota; class Gammaproteobacteria; order Pseudomonadales; family Pseudomonadaceae; genus Stutzerimonas; species Stutzerimonas marianensis. The sequence goes on from NZ_JALGRD010000007.1 coordinate 200,770, forward strand.
ACCTCGTTCAAGTTCCACGCCTCCTGCCGGCATACCCACCCGGCGGCCGATGCGCTGCTGGCGCTGATGCAGCGCGAAGGGCTCGGGGCCGATGACATCGCCTCGGTCACCACCCGCGTGCACCAGGGCGCGATCGACGTGCTCGGCCGCGTGACGGTGCCGCAGACGGTGCATCAAGCCAAGTTCTCAATGGGCACCGTGCTGGGGCTGATCGCCCTGTACGGCAAGGCCGGCCTGACCGAATTCCACAGTCTTGCGCTCAGCGACCCGCGCGTCGGCGAGTTCCGCGAGAAGGTCTCGATGACGCTCGATCCCGAGGTGGACGGCGCCTACCCGGCACGCTGGCTCGGTCGCGTCGAAGTGACCACCGCCGATGGCCGCACGCTGCACGGCGCCATCGACGAGCCGAAGGGCGACCCGGGCAACACGCTGAGCCGCGCCGAGCTGGAGGACAAGTTCCGCCGCCTGGTGCAGTTCTCCGCGGCGCGCAGCGATGACCAGGCGGGCGCGCTGATCGAGACGGTCTGGCGCCTGCGCGAGCTGCAGCGGCTGGACGCGCTGGCCTGAACGTAGCGTGGATGGCGGCGAAGCCTCATCCACCAAAGTGGCGCCAGAGCCTCAGGGGCTGGAACAAACGCGTGGAAATGGCTTCGCCGATTTCCACCCTACGCCGAATTTGCAGGAACCGAACATGAACGACACCCAAGTCAAACCCCGCCCACTCGATGGCATCACCGTGGTCAGTCTCGAGCACGCCATCGCCGCGCCGTTTTGCACGCGCCAGCTGGCCGACCTCGGCGCACGGGTGATCAAGATCGAGCGGCCCGGTGCCGGGGATTTCGCCCGCGGCTACGACGAGCGGGTCGATGGGCTGGCCTCGCATTTCGTCTGGACCAACCGCTCCAAGGAAAGCCTGAGCCTGGACGTGAAGCAGGAAGCCGCTGCCCAGGTCCTTGACCAGCTCTTGGCCAAGGCCGACGTGCTGGTGCAGAACCTGGCGCCGGGCGCCGCCGCGCGCATGGGGCTCTCCTTCGAGGCGCTGCACGAGCGCTTCCCGCGACTGATCGTCTGCGACATTTCCGGCTACGGCGAGGGCGGCCCCTACGAGCAGAAGAAGGCCTACGACCTGCTGATCCAGAGCGAGGGCGGCTTTCTCTCCGTCACCGGCGGGCCGGGTGAGACCGAGATGGCCAAGGCCGGCTGCTCCATCGCCGATATCGCCGCGGGCATGTACGCCTACACCGGCGTGCTCTCGGCGCTGATGCTGCGCGATAAGACGGGCGAGGGCAGCCGCGTCGACGTTTCCATGCTCGAAAGCCTGGTGGAGTGGATGGGCTACCCGTTGTACTACGCCTACAAGGGCGCGACGCCGCCGCCGCGTGCCGGCGCCGCCCACGCCACCATCTACCCTTACGGCCCGTTCCCTACCGGCGACGGCGGCACGGTGATGCTCGGCCTGCAGAACGAGCGCGAGTGGTTGGCGTTCTGCGACAAGGTGCTGCTGCAGCCGGAACTGGCGCAGGACGAGCGCTTTTCGAGCAACGCCCGGCGGTCGGAGCATCGCACCGAATTGCGTGCGCTCATCGTCGAGGCGTTCAGCCACCTGAGCGCCGAGGAGGTGATCGCCCGGCTGGATGCTGCGCCCATCGCCAATGCGCATGTCAACGACATGGCCGGTGTCTGGGCGCATCCGCAGCTCAAGGCCCGCCAGCGCTGGAGCGAGGTGGACAGCCCGACCGGTCGCCTGCCTGCGCTGCTGCCGCCGGGGCGCAACAGTGCCTTCGCCCCGCGCATGGACCCGATCCCCGCACTGGGCCAGCACACCGACAGCCTGCTGGCCGAGCTGGGTTATGCAACCGAGGATATCCGCCGACTGCATGACCAGGGGGCGGTGTGAGCCGCCCGACCGGTCACCGCCTCGCGCTGCTTTGCACGGCAAGCCGGCGGGCGACCCGTTGCCGCGTTGCGCGGCGACACCGTCTGGCCGCACGCAGGCTTGCGCCTGGATGCCCGGCAATACCGGGCGCGGCTGCGTCCACAGATCAGAAGGGAGCGCCATGAACACAGGCACCATTCGCACGGCACTTTTCGTCCCGGCAACCCGTCCCGAGCGGATTCCCAAGGCGCTGGCCAGCGGCGCCGATGCGGTCATCGTCGACCTGGAAGATGCCGTTGCCGAACCCCTCAAGGCGCAGGCGCGCGAGCAGCTCGACAGCCTGCTCGCCAGCGATGCGCAAGCCCGCGTGCTCGTACGCATCAATGCGGCTGGGCACGTCCAGCAGGCCGAAGACCTGAAGCTCTGCGCGGCGCGCGCCGGCGTCATCGGCGTATTGCTGCCCAAGGCTGAAAGCGCGGCGCAGGTGGCCGTCGCCGCGGCGTCCGGCAAACCCGTCTGGCCGATCATCGAAAGCGCGCGTGGGCTGGCTGCGCTGGGTGACATTGCGGCCGCCGATGGGGTCGAGCGGCTGTCCTTCGGTGCGCTTGACCTGGGCCTGGATCTGGGGCTGGCCAGCGGTACCGCCGCGGCGGAGCGGATACTCGACCAGGCCCGTTACGGCCTCTTGCTGCAGTCGCGCCTGGCCGGTCTCGCGGCGCCGCTCGATAGCGTCTTCCCCGATATCAAGAATCTGCCGGGACTTGCCCGGTTCGCCGCCGATGCTCGCGACATGGGCTTCGGCGGGGTGCTCTGTATTCATCCCAGCCAGGTGGCTGTGGTGCACGAAACGCTGATGCCCAGCGTCGACGAACTGGCCTGGGCGCAACGCGTCCTCAGCGCCGGTGCGTCCGGCGAGGGGGTCTTCGTGGTGGACGGAGAAATGGTCGATGCGCCCGTCATCGGCCGTGCCCGTCGCCTGCTGCAACGTGCCGGGCAAGCGGTCCCCTGACCGCCCACACCGCCCGCCAACGTACCAACCGACAAAAACAAGAGGGGTACTTTCATGCTGAGCAACACATTCAAGGCGATCGCCTGCGCGCTTTCGCTGTCCATCGCCGGGCTCGTCCAGGCGGAGCCCATCACCATCAAGTTCTCGCACGTGGTGGCGGATAACACACCGAAGGGGCAGGGTGCCCTGCTGTTCAAGAAGCTGGCCGAAGAGCGCCTGCCGGGCAAGGTCACGGTCGAGGTCTACCCGAACTCGTCGCTGTTCGGCGACGGCAAGGAAATGGAGGCCTTGCTGATCGGCGACGTGCACATGCTGGCGCCCTCGCTGGCCAAGTTCGAGCATTACGCCAAGCCCATCCAGATATTCGACCTGCCGTTCCTGTTCGACGACCTGGCCGCGGCCGATCGCTTTCAGAGCAGCCCGCAAGGGAAGGCGCTGCTCACCTCGATGGAAGACAAGAACATCACCGGGCTGGCCTACTGGCACAACGGTACCAAGCAGATGTCGGCCAACAAGCCGCTGCGCGAACCCAAGGATGCCCGCGGATTGAAGTTCCGCGTGCAGGCCTCGCAGGTGCTGGAGGAACAGTTCAAGGCCGTGCGTGCCAACCCGCGCAAGATGAGCTTTGCAGAGGTCTATCAGGGCCTGCAGACCGGCGTGGTCAATGGCACCGAGAACACCTGGTCGAACTATGAAAGCCAGAAGGTGCACGAGGTGCAGAAGTACATCACCGAGTCCGACCATGGCCTGATCGATTACATGGTGATCACCAACACCCAGTTCTGGCGCGGCCTGCCCGAGGACGTTCGCAGCGAGCTGGAAAAGATCATGGGCGAGGTGACGGTCGAGGTGAACCGCCAGGCCGACGAACTCAACCAGAAGGCCAAGCGCGCCATCGCCGAATCCGGCAAGACCGAGATCATCGAGCTGACCCCGGAGCAGCGCGCCGAATGGCGTGAGGCGATGCGGCCGGTGTGGACGAAGTTCGAGGGCGAGATCGGGGCTGATCTGATCCAGGCAGCTGAAGCGGCGAACCAGCGCTGATTCGCCAGGTGCCCGGCCTCGCGCCGGGCATCTGTGGCCGTGGTGCGGAACGCTGCGGGCTAGTAGGTCATGCCGGCGTTGAGCATCAGCATCAGGTCATCGTTGCCCGTTTCGTTGTTGTAATCCTCGATGCGCAGCAAGCTGCCCTTGAAGGTGATCGCCCAGACCGGCAGGTCGTAGCGGAAGAACATCTCGTACTCCATGTGATGGCCGTTTGCGTCCAGGTTCAGGTCGACCCGGTTCCAGACGACGCTGTTGTCCCGGTTCAGACCGGTCGGCAATGTGGTCGAGAGCCTGCCCTCCCTCAGCCGCAGGGGTTGGTAGGCGAGGGCGCCCAGCTGCCAGCCGGAAGCCGGCCGGCCGATGATGCCGAGGGTAAAGCTGTCGCTGTTCAGGCGTCCGGCGTCCATCCAGCCAGAGCTGGCGAGCCGCGTCCGACCCCGGTTGTACCGTCCGTAAAGCTGCCAATCGTCATTCAACGGCAGCGCCAGGTTCAGGCCGCTGAATAGCGTCCGCGCCTGCGCGTCGCCGAACAGACCCTCGCTTTGCGTACCGAGCAGGCGGTCTGCTTCGTTCAACACGCCCAGCTGCACGCTGGCGGCCAGGCCTGACGGCGCGACGTAGCCCCATTCGGTCTGCACGCTCTGTTGCAACGCGGAGGCCTTGCGCTCGGCGAAGTGCTGCGGCGCCTTGCCCGCCTGGATCTGCAGGCCACCCTGCCATCCCTTGCCCAGTTGCCAGTGCATGCCGGCGCCGCTGGCTTGCTCGTCCAGGCTCAGGTAAGGGTTGCCGAAGGCGCGTGTCAGGCTGGCGTATTTCAACGTCGGAGCCAGGCTCTGCAGGCCCTGGTTCCAAGACGGGTCGGTATTGAAGCTGGCGCTCAGTGATAGATCGGACCCCAAGGGTTGCCAGGCCTGGACTTCGCCAAGCGCCCCGAGTCCGCTGCCTTCGCTGCCAGTCGTATAGTCCAGGCGCAGGCCACCTTCGATGGTCAGGGACTGTGTGCGGTATTCCTGATCGAAGCGCGCCAGGTAGCCGTCTGTGTCGAGGCGGGTGCGTTCGGCCTGGGTGTTGGCACTGAGGATGGTGCCGCTGTACACGAAAGGCGCATCCAGGCTGTCCTTCAAGACCAGGCTGACCTTGGCGAGCGAGTCGCGGATCGCGCTGCCCATCGCGGAGCTTTCCGACAGCACTGCAGCGCTGAAGGGCACGATCCGCCCGCTGCTGGTTTCGATCATCAGCGCGCCGATCGGCTGGGTGGCCGCATTCAGGTCCATCAGGCCCTGGCCATAGACTGCCTGGTTGGAATAGGGCCCGGTCTTGCTGGCCGAGACCAGCAGTCGCTCGACGATCTGCTCGGGGCTGAGGGTCGGGAAGCGATCCATCAACAGGGCAACACCGCCGCTGACCTGCGGCGCGGCGATGGACGTGCCGGCGACCCACTGCGGCTGGCCATCGGCGCTGACATCGACCACGACCTGCCCGGGCGCGGCGATGCACCAGGCCGCCGCGTCCCCGCAGCGGTTCGAGTAGCTGGAAATGCTGCCCGCCGACTCGCCGAGGTTGTCCACCGCCACCACGGCCAGCCATTGCCCCTGCAGCCCTGGAACCAGAACCGGCAATGCGGCGAGTGAACTCGGCTGGCTGTCGCCACTGTTGCCAGCCGCCCAGACATACACGATGCCGGCATCCACGCCCTGCTGGTAGATCGGCCCGAAGTGATCGCGTACCCAGGCGCCGCCGTCGGCGTTGTCCTCGATGCGCGACGTGCCGCCGCCTTTGCGTGTCAGGCTCCAGCTGTTGTTGGAGACACGCGCGCCGTACTGGATCTCCCGGGCCACCTGGTCGCGGTCGCTCAGCGCGCCGGAGCCGAGCACTCGAATGGGCAGCAGCTTGGCGTCATAGGCGACGCCGTGCACGGCCGAGTCGTTCTTCTCCGCCGCCAGTGCCTTGGCGACCGCGGTGCCGTGGGTGCCGGTATCGGACATCCGCTCGCCACCGTCGGTGACGTAATCGCCGCCAGGGGCGATCTGGTTGCGAAGCTCCGGGGCGTCGATATCGACTCCGGTGTCCTTCACGGCGACGACCACACCTTCGCCCGTGGCGCCGCGGGCGTAGGCATAGTCGGCACCGAGTATCGAGAGATGATTGGCGCGGTTGAATTCGGCCGTCCGGAAGTCATCCGGCACGGCAAGCCGGGGCGGCTCAGGTACGGGATCGGGCTGAGGATCCGGTTCAGGGGTCGGATCGGGGGTCGGGTCTGGGCTCGGTTCTGGATCGGGTGTCGAGGGCGGTGTGGGTTCCGGACTCGGTGTTGGTGTCGGCTCCGGTTCAGGTGTCGGTTTGGCGCTGTCCTGAGGTGCAGGTCGGTCGCTCCCCGAGTCGCGGTGGGCGGCCAGTACGGCCGTGCCCGCCACGGTGCTTGCGGCGATCAGGCCACGGCCCCGCGGTGTCTGGAACCAGGCCAGGCGTTCCTGCTCGTTGGCCTTGGCAATGTCCGCCAGGAGCGCCTGCCGTTCCGGGCTCGCCTGCTGGGCCAGGTATTGCACGAGCGTGCTGCGGTACTCGGGGAAAATCTCCAGCGCGGGCTCGACCTGCAAACGCAGCAGGGAATCCGGCAGCTCGTACAAGCGAACGAACTCTTGCTGGATCTCCGGCATCAGTTCCGCCGGGGGCAGCGGCGTTCCATAGGCCGACGTGCAGATACACAGACCGAGCAGCGTCCTGCGGGTGAGCCTGAGGCCGAGATTGAGGTTCGATCTGTTGCGCTTGCTCATCGGTGCCGATCCCTTGCTTCTTGTCATTGCGCTGAAGGAAGCAACCGATGCGCCATATTGTTGGCATGAGCGTTTGGTGGAGTCGGTTTTGTGACGCGGGGCGCGGGCGGGATGGCGGGAAGGTGAAGGGGTTAACGAAGCCGACCCTTGGGCTGGGCTCCGTCGGAGAAGGGGCGTGCGAGGCGGGCTGACGCGTTTGGTCAGTTTGTTTGCCGTCGGGTCAACTCGACGTACAGGCGGCCGCCGCCAATCAGGCGGCTTCGGATTCGTTCGCAAGCCCGGTTCGCGCTTGGGGCAGGCCTACCCGCAAGAGCGGGTCTTGCGAGAAGGCGGCGCCGAAGGGGCGTGGCGAAGGGCTCCGGTTAGCTCCGCGCCTGAGTCGCCTTCGCAAGCGCTTCAACCCTCCATCCATGCAGGTTTCGGATAGCGCCGGTCCGACGTGCCTGCCTTGAGCACGGCGCCCGGCACGTCGTGGCCGACCAGTAGCGGCAGGTCGGCGGCGCATTGCAGCAGGCGGTCCAGGTCGACCCCCGTGTCGAGCCCCATGCGCTGGAACATGTGCACCAAATCTTCGGTGCAGATGTTGCCGCTGGCACCCGGCGCGTAAGGACAGCCGCCGAGGCCGCCGAGCGAGGCGTCGAAACGGTCGATGCCGGCGTTGAGTGCGGCCAGGGCGTTAGCCAGGCCCATCCCGCGGGTATTGTGGAAGTGCGCCGTGAACACCGCCTCTGGCCAGCGGCGCAGCGCGTCTCGGCAGAGGCGCTCGACTTGCGCCGGGTCGGCCATGCCCGTGGTGTCGCAAAGGGTCACGCCTTGCACGCCGATATCCAGCAACTGCTGCACCAGCGCCATGACCCGGGCAGGCGGGACCTCGCCTTCGAACGGGCAGCCAAAGGCCGTCGACAACGAGGCGTTGACGAACACCGGGCTGCCACGGGTGACCTCGATGATCGCCTTGAACTGCTCCAGCGATTGCTCGGGCGTCATGCGCAGGTTGGCCAGGCCGTGGGTGTCGCTGGCCGACATCACCAGGTTGATCTCGTCCACCTCGCAGGCCAGGGCGCGCTCGCAGCCCTTCACGTTTGGCACCAGCACGGTGTACTCGACGCCTGGCACCCGGCGGATACCGCGCATGACCTCTTCGGCGTCGCGCAGGTTGGGAATGGCCTTGGGCGAGGTGAAGGAGGTGACTTCGATCTTCGCCAATCCCGTTTCGGAAAGGCGGTCGATCAGCGCGATCTTGTCCTCGGTGGGCACGAAGGCCGGCTCGATCTGGAAGCCGTCGCGGGTGGCGACATCCTGGATATACAGGCGTTTGTTCATAACTGAATCCTGGGTTTCGTAGGGTGGATGACGCTTCATCCATCCACCTTTTCGGTTGCCTCGGAGGCGGACACGCTTCGCGTTGTCCAGCCTGCGTGGCGTTCAGATGATCCCGCGCTCGCGCAGGCCCTGGCGTTGCTCGTCGGTGAGACCGAGCCCGGCCAGCACGTCGTCGGTGTGCTCGCCCAGGTCCGGGCCGCCGTGGCCGATGCGACCCGGCGTGCGGCTGAGCTTGGGCAGCACCCCTGGCACCTTCAGTGGGCCGGCGCTGGTCTCGACCTGCTCGATCATCTGTCGCGCCAGGTAGTGAGGGTCTTTCACGATGTCGGCGGCGTTGTAGGGGTAGCCGGCCGGGACGCGTGCGGCCTTGAGCGCTTCGATGACCTGGTCGCGGCTGTGCCTGATCGTCCATTCGCCGATCGCGGCATCGATCAGGTCGGCGTGCTGCGCGCGGCCGTCGTTGTGGGCGAAACGAGGGTCGTCGGCAAGGTCCTGACGCTCGATCAGCTGCATCAGGCGCCGGTAGATGCTGTCGCCGTTGCCGGCGATGAGCACGTAGGTGCCGTCGTTGCAGCGATAGGAGTTGGACGGCGTGATACCGGGCAGGGCGCTGCCGGCCGGCTCGCGGATATAGCCGAAGGCATCGTACTCGGGCACCAGGCTTTCCATCATGGCGAACACCGATTCGTAAAGCGCGACGTCGATCTCCTGGCCCTTGCCGCTGCGGTTGCGCTCCTGTAACGCCAGCAGCACACCGATCACGCCATGCAGCGAGGACAGCGAATCGCCGATGCTCACGCCGACCCGCACCGGCGGCTGCCCCGGGTAGCCGGACAGATGGCGCAGGCCGCCCATGGCCTCACCGATCACGCCAAAGCCTGGCAGGTCGCGATAGGGGCCGGTCTGGCCATAGCCGGAGATGCGCAGCATGATCAGCCGCGGGTTGAGGCGCGACAGCTCCTCCCAACCCAGACCCCAGCCCTCGAGGGTGCCGGGGCGGAAGTTCTCGACCAGCACGTCGGCGTCGGCGACCAGCTTGCGGACGATCTCCTGACCCTCCGGCGCCTTCAGGTCGAGCGTCACGGACTGCTTGTTGCGCGATTGCACGTGCCACCAGAGCGAGGTGCCGTTCTTCAGCTTGCGCCACTTGCGCAGCGGGTCGCCGATGCCCGGCGGTTCGATCTTGATCACCTGGGCGCCGAATTCGCCCAGCATCTTGCTGGCGAAGGGGCCGGCGATCAGCTGGCCCATCTCGATGACCTTGAGGCCTTGCAGCGGCATGCTGTCTTCGTTCTTCTGGTTCATCACAACACCTGTGCCGGTAGCTCTGTGGGACGCAGGATGACCGAGCGCGCGCCAACGGACAATTATTCGATAACCAAGCGTGGCTTCGCCTATCGCGAAGGCAGAAATCAAGATGTCGCCACGCGTAAGGCAGTTTATGGTTGGCGCTTCGCCAGTCACGAACAGGGAGCACCCTATGCGTCGAATCGATTTCGTCACCTTGCGGTTGTTCGCGGCGATCGCCGACGAGCGTAGCCTGACGCGAGCCGCCGAGCGCGAGCACCTGGCGTTGGCGGCCGTGAGCAAGCGCGTCAGTGACCTGGAAGGGCAGCTCGGGGTCAGCCTGCTCTATCGCCAGCCCAAGGGTGTGGAGCTGACCCCGGCCGGCCATGCGCTGCTGCACCATGCGCGCAACCTGCTCGACAGTCTGCAGCAACTGGACGCGGACCTCAGTGAATTCAGCCAGGGCGTCAAAGGCCACGTGCGCATCCACGCCAACACCTCGGCGGTGATCGAGTTTCTGCCTGAGGATCTGAGCAGCTTTGCCAGGCGCCATCCCGAGGTGAAGATCGACCTCGAGGAACGCGTCAGCAGCGACACCCTCCGCGCGCTGCGCGAGGGCCTCACGGACATCGGTATCTTCGCCGGGCACATGGCCGCGGAGGATCTGCAGGTCTTCAACTACCGGCAGGACCAACTGGTGCTGGTGACGCCGCGCGGTCACGCCTTGGCCGGCCAGCCGGCGCTCGCACTGCGCGAGGCGGTCGGCTACGACTTTATTGGCCTGCAGCAGGATGCTTCGCTGCACGCACTGCTTCATCAATCGTCGCTGCAGCTGGGCACGCCGCTGCGGCTGCGTATTCAGGTACGCAGCTTCGAGGCGATCTGCCGGATGATCCACACCGGCATGGGCATCGGCGTACTGCCGGAGCAGGTGGTGCGCAACTACCTGCCGGTGCTGGACGTGGCGGTGGTCCCGCTGACCGATCCCTGGGCGCGGCGTGAACTGAAGATCGGCGTGCGCAATCTGGAAGCCCTGTCGGTAACGGCCCGGCAAATGCTCGAACACCTCACCAGTCGCGAAGGGAGCGACTGATCTTGCGCGCTGCAGCCTGGTGCCTTCGCGATGGGCGAAGCCGTGCTTGGTCAAATATGAATTTCGGCCCGAAACGGTGCCGCGTAGAGTCCCGAACGTACACAGCTCACCACAACTACAAGACGGAGCTTTTCCCATGGCACGACTTTCTCTGCGCAGCGTCACCCGTTTGCTGGCCGCCTCGGCCCTGTGCGCTGTGTTCAGCGCCCAGGCCGAAGCGCAAACGGACGCCCCTATCCTGATCAAGTTCTCCCACATCACCGCCGACAGCACGCCGAAGGGGAAGGGCGCGCTTCTGTTCAAGAAGCTGGTCGAGGAGCGCCTGCCCGGCGAGGTGAAGGTAGAGGTCTACGCCAACTCCTCGCTCTACGGCGATGGCAAGGAAATGGAAGCGCTGCTGCTCAACGAGGTGCAGATGCTCGCCCCGGCCCCGTCCAAGCTCGAGCAGTACACCAAGCAGTTGCAGCTGTTCGACCTGATGTTCCTGTTCGATGACGTGGCGGCCGCGCAACGCTTCCAGCAGTCGGACAAGGGCAAGGCAATGCTCAAATCCATGGAGGACAAGGGCATCACGGGTCTGGCCTATTGGCTGAACGGGATGCGTCAGTTCACGGCGAACAAGCCGCTGCGTGAGCCGAGCGATGCGCGGGGGTTGAAGTTCCGGGTCCAGCCGTCGGACCTGCAGGCCGCGCAGTACACGGCATTGCGGGCGGTACCACGCAAGATGGCCTTTGCCGAGATCTATCAGGGGCTGCAGACCGGCGTGGTCAATGCACAGGACAACCCCTGGTCGAACATCTACAGCCAGCGCTATTTCGAAGTGCAGCCGTACATGACCGAGTCCAACCACGGCATCGGCAACTACCTGCTCATTACCAACACCCAGTTCTGGAACGGCTTGCCCGCGCCGGTGCGCACCGAGCTGGAAGCGATTATCGACGAGGTCACCACCGAGGTGAATCGCCAGGCGCAGGCCCTCAATGACAAGGCGCGTCAGGATATTCTCGACACCGGCAAGAGCGAGATCCTGGTCTTGACCGAAGAGCAGCGCAACGCCTGGCGCGATGCGGTGCGTCCGGCCTGGACGAAATATGAAGCCGAGATCGGCCCGGACCTGATCAAGGCCGCCGAGGCCGCCAACGCCGGCGATTGACCGGCCTCGTGCGCATCGCCCCACCGGGGCGGTGCTTTCAGCCGGGGTGATGGGAGTCGACCGGGATTCGCGCCACCTGTGGGTGTTTGCGCCCCTCGAGCTTGAGCAGTCGCTCGATGGCATCGTTCACCGCATGGCGGTCACGCCAGTTGCTCACCTCGGCATCCGCCTGGTCGCGCAAGGCGCGGATTTCGTCATGGATCGCCTCGATCTGCTCGTCGCTCGGGCTGTCGTGCAGCGCATTCTTCATGCACTGCAAAAGCGTGATCATGACCAGCGGGTCCTGGCTGGCGTAGACGCGAATGGGCGCGATCACGGTTTCGAGCATGCGCTGCATGGCCAGTTGCGGATAGAACAGGCGCGCCGTGCCTCCGTCGAAACAGCCGACATCGTATGGCGGAACGCCGCCGATTCGTTGCAGCAGGACACCGATCAGATTGACCGCACGCATCGCCGATCCCGGATCGTTGATCGCCGGGCTGATTGCCTTGACCGCGATCTCGGCCATCTGCCGCAGGCCGTAGGAGACGTTGGCATCGGCGAACTCGCTGTTGTGGAAGTCGAAGCAGTCGAGCGCCCATGCCTGCTCCTGTTCGTTCAACGGCTCGCTGAACCTGATCAGCGGGTGCCCTTCGACGAGAAAGAAGCCGGGCTCGACCTGAATCGCCCCGATCAGGCCGCGCTTGCTCAGTAGCTCCCCCAGGCGTTGCTCATTGACCGAACGCAGGTAGCCCGGCGTCGCGGCCGGCAGACACCACCAGTCCTGCGCAGCCGGGAAGGGCTGCGCCCGCGCGAGGCGTTTCTTGCGCTTTTCGAGGTTGGCGTAGGCGCCTTCGTACAGCTGGTTCAGCACCCAGTCGACCTGGATCGACTGTGATACCGAGCGAATGAAGACCACGAACATCGCCAGGTTGAGGATGCCCATCAGTAGGCCGAGCGCCAGGCCGACCGATGGGATGCTGGGCGGCTCGTTCGTATTGATCACGCTGATCATCAGCAGGTAGTAGAGCGTGCTGCCCAGGTAGATGCCGAGGATCACACGGTTGCGCGTGTCGCTGATCAACCCGGGCAGGACGCGTGGCGTCAGGCGCGCTGCCGCGCCGTTGAGCACCACCATCACCATGGAGAAGCTGAACACCATCAGCGAGATGATGCTGGTGATCAGTGTGCCGAGTATTTCCCGTCCCGTGTCGGGGTCTTTCAGGCCCGAGGGCAGGTGCTCGGCCAGCGAGCCCGCCAGTGGCGTGGCTTCGAACCCCAGTATGGCTGCAGCGATCAGCGCATAGAGCGCCGAGATCATCACCGGATAGAAGGCGATGCTGGCGGCGATTCTCTTGAACAGGCGAAAGAGTATGTTGGACGTAGCTGGCATGGTCATGTCTGTCGTGGCGATCGGGCATTGGAGCTATGACAGCCGTTGCGGCGGGAAGTACAGCCTCGAAGGAGCGTCTATGCTTGCAGGAGGCCGGCGGGCGATGCCCGGTGGAACAAGGTAGCCCCGCGTAGCTCGAAGATGATGTCTGCCAGGCGCTTGGTTGGGATTCGTATGGTTCGCCTGTAGGACAGGGGTTATTCGAAAGATAACGAGACCGACGAGTGAGGTACTGCCATGAGTGCTGCGTCCCTGTATCCCGTAAGCCCGGAAGTTGCCGCCCGATCATTGACCGACGAGGCCACCTACAAAGCGCTGTACCAGCAGTCGGTGGTCAATCCCGACGGCTTCTGGCGCGAGCAGGCCGCGCGCCTCGATTGGATCAAGCCCTTCACACGAGTCAAACAGACCTCCTTCGATGACCACCACGTGGACATCAAGTGGTTCGCCGACGGCACCCTCAACGTGTCGGCCAACTGCCTGGACCGCCATCTGGACAAGCGCGGTGACGAGGTGGCGATCATCTGGGAAGGCGACGACCCCTCGGACCACCGCCTCATCACTTATCGCGAGCTTCATCACGAGGTGAGCAAGTTCGCCAACGCCCTGCGTGGGCAGGACGTGCACCGTGGCGACGTGGTGACCATCTATATGCCGATGATTCCGGAGGTGGCGGTGGCCATGCTTGCCTGTGCCCGCATCGGCGCGATCCATTCGGTGGTCTTCGGTGGCTTTTCGCCCGAAGCGCTGGCCGGGCGCATCATCGACGGCAGTTCGAAGGTCGTGATCACTGCGGACGAGGGGCTGCGCGGCGGCAAGATCGTCCCGCTCAAGGCCAACGTCGACGAGGCCCTGACCAACCCGCAGACCAGCTGTGTACAGAAGATCATCGTGGTGCGGCGTACCGGCAACCCGATTCCATGGCACCCGCACCGTGACATCTGGTACGACGAACTGATGCGCGTCGCTGGAGACGTCTGCGCGCCTAAGGAGATGGGTGCCGAGGAACCGCTGTTCATCCTCTATACGTCCGGCTCCACCGGCAAGCCCAAGGGCGTGCTGCATACCTGCGGCGGCTACTTGCTCTACGCTGCGCTGACGCATGAGCGAGTGTTCGACTACCGGGCCGGGGAGGTCTACTGGTGCACGGCCGATGTGGGCTGGATCACCGGCCACAGTTATCTGGTCTACGGGCCTCTGGCCAATGGCGCCACCACCCTGATGTACGAAGGCGTGCCGAACCACCCCGACGTCACTCGCATCGCGAGGATCATCGACAAGCACAAGGTCAACATCCTCTACACCGCGCCGACAGCGATCCGCTCGATGATGGCCGAGGGCGCTGCGGCGATGGAAGGCGGCGATGGCTCGAGCCTGCGATTGCTGGGCTCGGTGGGCGAACCCATCAACCCGGAGGCCTGGCACTGGTACTACGAGACGGTAGGCAAATCGCGCTGCCCGATCGTCGATACCTGGTGGCAGACCGAGACCGGCGGCATCCTCATCACTCCGCTGCCGGGCGCCACTGCACTCAAACCCGGCTCGGCGACGCGACCCTTCTTTGGCGTGGTGCCTGGCCTGGTGGACAACCTTGGTAACCTGCTCGAAGGCGCGACCGAGGGCAATCTGGTGATTCTGGATTCCTGGCCGGGGCAGATGCGTACCATCTACCGTGACCACGATCGCTTCGTCGACACCTATTTCAAGACCTTCCGCGGCATGTATTTCACCGGAGATGGCGCGCGGCGGGACGAGGACGGCTACTACTGGATCACTGGCCGGGTGGATGACGTGCTCAACGTTTCGGGTCACCGCATGGGGACGGCCGAGATCGAAAGCGCAATGGTCGCGCACCGCAAGGTCGCCGAGGCGGCGGTGGTTGGCGTGCCGCATCCGCTCAAGGGGCAGGGGATCTATGTCTACGTGACGCTCGTCGCAGGCGAGGAGCCTTCCGATCAGCTACGCCAGGAGCTGCAGCAGTGGGTGCGGCGGGAGATCGGTCCGATCGCCGTACCGGACGTGATCCAGTGGGCGCCGGGCCTGCCCAAGACGCGCTCGGGCAAGATCATGCGGCGCATCCTGCGCAAGATCGCGACCGACGACTTCGACGCGCTGGGCGATGTCTCCACCCTGGCCGACCCGGGCGTGGTGCCACAACTGATCGAGGCGCACAAAAAGATCCGGTCGCACTGAGCGCGCGGCGGGCCAGCCGCCGTCATGCTCAGGCATTGGGCTGCAGTCGCGCGTCACCGCTCTGCTGCTGGTTGGCGGCCGGCGTTTCCTTTGGAACGCCGGCGACGCTGAGTTCCGGGAAGCTGCCACCGATGAACTCGACGCTGCGGGTCGGGAAGGCGAACTGCACGCCCATCTCGCGGATGCCGTCGAGCAGCTTCAGGTTGATCTCCTGCTGGGCGTCCATGTACTTGTTGTAGTCCGAGACCTGCATGATATAGACGACCTCGAAGGTCAGCTGGCTGTCGTCGAAGGCCAAGAAATGCGCCCGGTCGAAATTGGCATTTTCAACACCATCGATGATGCGCTTCACCAGCGCGGCGACTTCGCGGACCTTGTCCGATGGGGTGTTGTAGGTGATGCCGAACTTGAACACGATCCGTCGGGTATTCATGCGCTTGTAGTTGTGCAGGGTCTGCTTGAGCAGGTCGGCGTTGGCGCAAACCACCTGCTCGCCGCTCAGCGCGCGGATGCGGGTGGTCTTCAGACCGATGTGCTCGATGTTGCCCGCAACCGAGCCGAATACGACGAAGTCACCGATTTCGAAGGGCTTGTCCACGCCGATCGACAGCGACGCGAAGATATCGCTGAGCAGCGTCTGTACGGCCAGGGCGATGGCGATGCCGCCCACGCCCAGGCTGGCGACCATGGCGGTGATATCCACCCCCAGGTTGGCCAGGATCGACAACAGCATCATCGTCCAGATGACGATGCGGATCATGATGCCGATGATGGTCGTGGTGACCGGGTTGCGTGCCTTGCCGTCGCGCGTCAGGCTTTCCATCCACAGGCGCGCGGCGGTATCCATCCACAGCGCGATCTGGAACGCCAAGGCGATGAACCAGCCATGCGACATGGCCGATTCCCAGCGGTCCGGCAGCTGCACGACCTTCAGGGCGATGAGCAGCGACAGGGCAATCAGCAGGACATGGCTGGTGCGGCTGAGCATTTCCGCCGCAATACTGGCGAAACCGCTGCGCGAGCCCTTGGCGAGCTTTCTCAAACGGTTGGTGATGAGGCGCAGCACGGTCTGCAGGACCAGGTAGCTGACGACGGTAACGCCAAGGATGATGGCGATGTTGATCCACAGCTGTTCGTTCAGCATCTGGTCCCAATTCATCTAACGAGGCCTCCGGTCTAAGAGCGATGACTCTTTTCAGTAGTCACGGTCGCGCATTAGTTCCCGATTAGCCGCCTCGAAAGCGAAACGCTGTGGCACGCCCCGAGCGTCAGCGGGGCGGGGTAATGCCCTTGAGGTCCTCATAACCGCCGGCATTGTAGACCTTTTCATAGCCCATCTCGCGCAACAGGTCCTGTGCCGCGGAGGAACGGCTGCCGCTGCGGCAATAGAGCACCACCGGGGTGCCCTTGTCGGGCACTATGCTGGCGATGCGTTCGGCCAGATCTGCCGTTTCGATGCGTGTCGCACCGGGTAGGGCGCCTTGGGCATGCTCCTGCTCGGTTCGCACGTCGATAAGGACCGCGTCCGGTTGCTGCAGTGCACGGAGCGCGGCGGACTGGTCGACCTGCCCGGCGCTAGCCAGCGATGCAAAGGCGATCAGTGCGATCAAGAGTCGGTGCATGGCGCTTGCTCCTCGGACGTTGGATCGCGCTCAGCTTATCAGTCGGCTGAGGTTGGGAAGGATGAGCACCACTGCCGTGGCGATCAGGATCAGGGTCGCCTGCCTGATTTTCTTGTGCTTGAACATGATGGCGGCCTTGTTGTTGTCAGGCGCGGACGTCGATGGGAGCCGCGTCTTGATGGCTGTGATGATGGGAACGCGCTGCATGAGGATGACGCAGGCGCCCCTGTCGAGGGCCCTGGTCGCATGGTTCTGCACGCAGGTGTGGTCAGCTTCGTTCCTGAAAAAAACAAAGCAATATGTGGACCATCGTTTCAGCAGCAGGTATCGCGCACCCATCGGGCTCCCGGTTGTCCATCAGAGACAAGCCGACGAAAAGAGAGGGCACGACATGACTCGATACCTGATGATCCCGCTACTGACCGTTATTGCCGCCGGGCAGGCCGCGGCGCAGGAAGAGGGCCTGACGCTCCAGCAGGAGCGCGACCGCATTGGTGCGCGAATGGAAGCCGAAAGGCGTGAGACCGGGCGCGAGATCAATGCCATCCGCGAGCCGGAGGCAGCCCGCCAGGCGGAGCAGGCGCCCGACACCGGTGCGGTACCGTCGAACCGCGCCATCGGACCGCGTGCTGCCTCGCCACAGCAGTCGGGCGCCACGCCGGGGTTGAGCAATGACCCGGTCGGCGATCCGGATCCCGCCCAGCCCGGCGCGGAGGATTCGCCGATCACGACGACCGGTCCGGGAATTTCGACAACCGGTCCAGGGACGTCCACGACGACCGGTACGCCGGGCGAATCCAGTCCCCGTAATGGTGCAAATGGAAACGCCGGGTCGGCGGGTGGTGCGCCAGCGGGTGGAATCGGAACATCCAGCGGTAACGGGAACGCAGGGCCCGGGGGCACGAGCCTCGGGGCGTCGGGCGGCAACTGAGGCGCAAGCGCGAGCAGTGAAGGGCACTTTGCCTGGCCCGGAAACGACAAAGCCCCGGATGACGGGGCTTTGTATGGGTCTGGCGGTGAGGGAGGGATTCGAACCCTCGATACGGTTTCCCGTATACACACTTTCCAGGCGTGCTCCTTCAACCGCTCGGACACCTCACCGGATCTCGAGGACAGCTGGTGTCCGTCGAGGCGCGCTAATGTAGCCGAACACTTCGCCAATGGCAAAAAGTTTTTGAGTTTTTTCATGCGGTTAAGCGGCAGTTTAAATACTGGCAATTTGGCCGTGTTCAGGGAACCTACGCATATTCTAGGGTTCTGAAGTCTCGTGGGTGTCCGTTGCTCGGCCTGATGGCGACACCAGAATATGAAAAGCCGGGAAAGGCTTCGATGAAGTTATTCAAAAGCAAGCGCAAGCGCCCGGATGCGGTGCTGGTTCCGACCAAGCGGCGGCTGCACGTCAGCCACCTGGAACTCGGCATGTTCATTTGCGAGCTGGATCGTCCGTGGCGCCAGACAGATTTTCTTTTCCAGGGCTTTCCGCTGCTCAAACCTGAGCACATCCAGGCGGTGCGAGAACGCTGCGATTACGTGTTCGTCGACGACACCCGCCGTGTGCTGGTCGATCAGGGTCAATTGGTCGTGCCGTCGGCGACGCCACTGAAGGTAACCCGCAAACTCAACCGCATTCCGCTGTCACTCGAGGTGCAGGAAGCTCACGAGGCCTACCAGAACAGCGTGACGGTGCTCGATCAGGTCTTGCTCGACGTGCAGCAGGGGCGCGCGATCGATACCAAGGCGTGCCAGCAGCTCGTCAAGCGCAATCTGGAGAGCATGCTGCGCAATGAAAGTGCCATGCTCTGGCTGGCGCGACTGAAGTCGCAGGACGTCTACACGAGCCTGCACTGCCTGTCGGTCTCGATCCTTGCGATGGGCTTCGGCGCGCATTTGGGCCTGACCGACGAGAAGGTCGAGCTGCTCGGCATCGCCGGCTTGCTCCACGATGTCGGCAAAATGAAGATTGACCCGATGGTGCTGAACAAGCCTGGCAAGCTCACCCAAGCGGAGTTCGAGCACGTCAAGCAACACCCTGCATTCGGCTACCAGGCGCTTTGCACTCAGGCTGACATTCCGCCGGCAGCGGTGCAGGCCGCGCATGGGCACCACGAGCGCCTGGATGGGCGTGGCTACCCACAGGGGCTAGACCGCTACCAGATTCCCTTTGTCACTCGTGTAATCACCATCGTCGATGCCTTCGATGCCATCACCAGTCACCGTTCTTATGACAATGCCCGGCCGATCCAGGTGGCCTATGACATATTGCGCAGCGGTGCTGACCAGCAGTTCGACGAGGCACTCGTTCAGGAATTCATTCGCTGGCTTGGCGTATTTCCCGTCGGAACCCTGGTGGAGCTGCACACCGGCGAGGTGGCTCTGGTGCTTGAAAAGCACCCGGAACTGCATTTGCGTCCGAAGGTGGTGGTGTTGCGTAACGCGGACAAGCTGCCTTGCGAGCCGCGCTATCTGGACCTGGCGCAACTGACCGTCGACGCAGACGGCACGCCCTATCGCATCAGCAGCGGGCTGTCCGACGGTTCGTACGGATTGTTCGTGTCCGATCCGCAGCTGCAGTGCATCCTCCACCCGGAATTGCTTGCGGTCCTGGAGCTCGAGCCAGAACCGGCCGAAGCCCACTAGGGCGTCGTTTCTCTTCGGTTTTTTCCAAGCCGGGATCACGCCGGCGTGACCGGGCGGTCGGTCACCGCGCTTTACCTGCCGATCCTCGCTGGTTAACGTCTGGCGACTTCTAACAAGGAATCCGCGCCATGAGTGATCTGGTCTCTTACGAACTCGACGATGGTATCGCCACGCTGACGATCAACAACGGCAAGGTCAACGCCCTGTCCCCGGCGGTCTTCGAAGCCCTGAACGCTGCGCTCGATCGTGCAGAGCAGGATCGTGCGGTGGTGATCATTACCGGCCAGCCGGGCATCCTTTCGGGTGGCTACGACCTCAAGGTCATGACATCCAGTGCGGAGGCTGCGATTTCGCTGGTCGCTACCGGCTCCACCTTCACTCGCCGCATGCTGGCCCATCCTTTTCCCATCATTCTGGCTTGCCCGGGCCATGCCATTGCCAAGGGTGCATTCCTGTTGCTGAGCGCCGATTATCGAATTGGCGTCGAGGGGGCCTTTCACATCGGCTTGAACGAAGTCCAGATCGGCATGACCATGCATCACGCTGGCATCGAACTGGCGCGCGACCGGCTGCGCAAGTCGGCGTTTCATCGTTCGGTCATCAATGGCGAGATCTTCGACCCGCAGGGTGCCGTCGATGCGGGTTTCCTCGACCGCGTAGTGCCAGTGGGTGAGCTGATGCCGGTCGCCCGGGCAACCGCCGAGCAGCTGAAGAAGATCAACATGACGGCGCACCGAAACACCAAACTGAAGGTTCGCAAGGCCTTGCTGGAGACGCTGGACAAGGCCATCGAGCTGGACCGCCAGCATGCGCTGTCCTGACGGATCGTGGGACGCGGCAAGAGAATTTTTGCCGGGCCGTCCATTCCGCAAGCCCTGCGTTTAAACTGCGCGAGCAACGCCCCGCCATGGCGGGGCGTTTTCATTTTTCATCGCAGGAGAGCCCTGATGTCCGTCCCGCACACCCCGGTAGAACGCGCCGATTTCGACCAGGTCATTGTTCCCACTTTCGCGCCGGCCGCCTTTATTCCGGTCCGAGGCGAGGGGTCACGTGTATGGGACCAGAGCGGACGCGAGCTGATCGATTTCACCGGCGGTATCGCCGTCAACGTGTTGGGCCATGCCCATCCGGCATTGATGTCGGCGCTCACCGAGCAGGCCGCGAAGCTCTGGCATATTTCCAATATCTTCACCAACGAGCCGGCTCTGCGGCTGGCCAAGAAACTGGTCGCCGCGACCTTCGCCGACCGCGCGTTCTTCTGCAACTCCGGCGCCGAGGCCAACGAGGCGGCGTTCAAGCTGGCCCGCCGTTACGCCCACGACCGGTTCGGCGCTGAGAAGTACGAGATCATTTCCGCGGTGAACAGCTTTCATGGCCGTACGCTCTTTACCGTGACGGTCGGCGGTCAGCCCAAGTACTCCGACGGCTTCGGGCCCAAGATCGAGGGCATCAGCCATGTGCCCTTCAACGACCTGGCGGCGCTGGAAGCGGCGATTTCCGCCAAGACCTGTGCGGTGGTGCTGGAGCCGATCCAGGGCGAAAGCGGTGTACTGCCTGCGCAGAAAGCCTATCTCGAGGGTGCACGCCAATTGTGCGACAAGCACAACGCGCTGCTGATCTTCGACGAAGTGCAGACCGGCATGGGCCGCACCGGCGAACTCTATGCCTACATGAACTACGGCGTGACACCCGACATCCTCACCAATGCCAAGAGCCTCGGTGGCGGATTCCCCATCGGCCTGATGCTGACCACGAATGAAGTGGCCAAGCACTTCAGCGTGGGGACACACGGCACCACCTACGGCGGCAACCCGCTGGCCTGTGCCGTGGCTGAGGCGGTGGTCGATATCGTCAACACACCGGAGGTGCTGGCGGGCGTCAAACAACGTCATGAGCGCTTCAAGAGCGGCTTGCTCGAGATCGGAAAGCGCCACGGGCTGTTCGATCAGGTGCGTGGCATGGGGCTGTTGATCGGCTGCGTCCTGAACGACAGCTGGAAAGGTCGCGCGCGGGAGATCTTCGATGCGGCCGAGAAGGAAGCCTTGATGATTCTGCAGGCTGGGCCCGATGTCATCCGCCTTGCGCCGAGCCTGGTCATCGATGAAGCCGACATCGCCGAAGGCCTGGCCCGCTTCGAGCGAGCTGCGGCCAAGTTGGCGCAGGCCTGAACATTCGGGGCGTTCCGGCGCCCCTCTTTTCCCTCCAACGAGACGAACTGTGATGAGCGATAGCCTGCAACTGATCCTGGAAGACGTCGATGGAACCCAGCTGGAAACGTCCTGCACCCGCTTTGCCGTCATGTGGCAGGGCCGAGAAGTCTGGATCCAGCAGGTCGGCAACAACCAGCTGATGATCGGCGTGGACGTCGAAGATGGCGATACCGAGTATGCCAACCTGCTCCTGCGGCCGTTGGCGACGAACCTGGTCAGTCTCGAACTCGAGATGGAGCCGGTCGAGCGCGCGGCTGATGACCATGTGCACGGCCCTGACTGCGATCACTGATCCATCGTGCCGTTGCTCGCGGATTTCCTCGCGCTGACGCTGGCCGGCCAAGAGCCGGTGGCCAAGGAAGCGCGCACCCCGAGCGGGGCGCGGGTCCGCTGGCTGGCGGAGGGTGTCGTCGAGGTCATGCCCGTCGCGGCCGAGGACGCTGGGCTTGACCTGGTGCTGTCCGCCGGCGTGCACGGATGTGAGGTGGTACCGATCCGCTTGCTCGACCAGCTGATCCAACGGCTGGAGCGTGGCGACATCCGTCCTCGGGCGCGCCTGCTCTTGTTGCTCTGCAATCCGCCGGCGATGCGTCGTGGCGTTCGTCGGGTGGGGCAGGATCTGAATCGGCTATTCTGCGGTGCTCATGCCGGACAAACCGGGTGGGAGGCCGATCGGGCGGCATTGCTCGAGCGGGCGGCGGCCGAGTTCTACCGGACGCCTGGCCGGGCTCGCTGGCATTACGACCTGCATTCGGCGATGCGGCCATCACGGTTACCGCAGTTCGCAGTCTGCCCCTGGGTTCCCGACCGGTCGGTGTCGCCGCAGAGCTTGTGGCGGCTGGGCGAGGCGGCGGTGGATGCCGTACTCGTTCAGGAGCGGCCGTCCGCCACCTTCAGTGCCCACACCGCCACCCGCCATGGCGCGGAGGCGTTCACGCTGGAAGTTGCCGAGGCGCCGGACGGCACCTGGCCGGCCTGCCTGGATCGGCTGCTCGACGCTGCACAAGGCTGGATCGAGGCGACGGCCGTCCCGGCAGGGCTGGCGGGTATACGCCCTCAGGCGTATCGCCTTGCGCGAGAGATCGTCAAGCGCAGCGAGCGTTTTGTGCTGCACGTGCCGGACGATATCGAGAACTTCACGCCGCTGCCGCCAGGTATGCTGCTGGCCGAGGATGGTCCGCACTGTTGGGTCGCCGAAGGGCCGCACGATCACATCCTGTTCCCGCTGGCCGATGTGGCTGTTGGCGAACGCGCCGCGCTTATCGTCGAGCCGCGTCCTTGGTGACCCCGCCCTGGCCGAGGCTCAGACGCCGGTCGGAGGGTTGCGCAGTGAATCGTTGCCTGTGACGGTCGCCGTCTCCGTAGCCGCCTGTGCGCTGCGCTGGAGTTGCTGCTGATCCGATTCGCTGCGGTGCAACGGCATGTGGTGCGAGCGACCCTCGGCGTGCTTCGAATGCTCGTCGAGTTCGCAGAGCACGCGTTTGGCTTCGCAATGGCCGGTCACCCCGCGCGCCAGCGCCATACCGCCCATTGCGACTTGTAGCAGACCGCCGATTCCGCCGCGGCTCAATCCCTTGCCGAGGAAGAACAGCCCGCCGGCAATAGAGGCGGCTCGCTCCCAGCCGTGGACGTTCTGTGACGATTGCTTGATGGATTTCAGGTTCATGGCCGTTCACTCCGCTGTGATGTGAACAGATGACCGTCCCGCCCGGCGCCTCGTTCCGCCGGACCGACCGTGCGCCGGTGGCGCCCCGACCTGCGGCTGTTGCGCGCTAAAGGCGTCAGGCCCCGGTGAGGCCAAAAACCTTGAGCACGAAGGCGTACTCCAGCGCCACGTCCTTGAGCGCCTGGTAGCGGCCGCTCATGCCGCCGTGACCGGCGCCGAATTCGGTCTTGAGCAACAGCAGATTGTTGTCGGTGCGGGTGGCGCGCAGCTTGGCGACCCACTTGGCAGCCTCCCAGTACTGCACACGGCTGTCGTTGTAGCCGGCCACGGCCAGCAGTGGCGGATAGGCCTGGGCCCGGACGTTCTCATAGGGCGCGTAGGCGCGGATGCGTTCGTGCACCTCGGGCTGGTTCGGGTCGCCCCATTCGTCGTACTCGGTCACGGTCAGCGGCAGGTCGGCGTTGAGCATGGTGTTGAGCACGTCGACGAAGGGCACCTCGGCGATCGCCGCACCGAACAGCTCCGGACGCAGGTTGAGCACCGCACCGATCAGCAGACCACCGGCGCTACCGCCGCTGATGGCCAGGCGTGGCGACGTGGTGTAGCCATCGGCCAACAGCTGTTCGGCGCAGGCGATGAAATCGTTGAAGGTGTTCGGCTTGTGTTCCAGCTTGCCGGCGCGGTACCAGGCCTCGCCCAGATCACCGCCGCCACGCACATGCGCGATGGCGAAGACGAAGCCGCGGTCGAGCAGCGACAGCCGCGCGTGGGAGAACCAGGGGTCGGGGCTGTGACCGTAGGCGCCGTAGCCGTAGAGGTAGAGCGGTGCGGGCTTGCCGAAGCTGTCGCAGCGGCCGACCAGGCTGATGGGAATCTGCGTGCCGTCCTGGGCGGTGGCCCAGATGCGCCGACTTTCATAGGCATCGGCATCGAACGGGCCTTCCACCGGGGTCTCCTTGAGCACCTCCTGCGTGCCGTCGGCCAAGGTCAGCTGGCGAATCTGCGCCGGGCGATTCAACGCCTCGTAGCGCAGGCGGATCACCGTGCTGTTGAATTCCAGCGAATTCTGCACGTGC
Source organism: Stutzerimonas marianensis (assembly GCF_022810315.1). Classification (NCBI taxonomy): domain Bacteria; kingdom Pseudomonadati; phylum Pseudomonadota; class Gammaproteobacteria; order Pseudomonadales; family Pseudomonadaceae; genus Stutzerimonas; species Stutzerimonas marianensis. The sequence goes on from NZ_JALGRD010000007.1 coordinate 225,108, forward strand.
AGGCTGTAGGCCGCATCGGGCAACTGCAGGCGATAGGGCTGGACGCCCTGTGGCCGCACCTCGATCACCGGCAGGCCGCCTTCGCGCAGGGTCAGGGTGATCGCCTCGGCGTTCAGGCTGACATCCTCGAGCATCACTGCGTCGTCATGCGGGACCAGCTCCTGCCAGTGCTCGCGGCCTGGCTCGGCCTCGCTGGCGTGATAAAGGGCGAAGTTGATGCCCGCCTGGTTGCTGCGGATCAGCCAGCGCCACCGGCCTTCGTACAGGCCATGATCGGGGAAGTACTCGTGATCCTCCTGGCGCGGTGCCAGACAGGTCCAGCTGCCCTCCGGCTGGTCCGCCGAGAGCACCCAGGCTTCGCTGGTGGTCTTGCTGTGGGAGAGGATGACCAACTGGCGGTCGGAGCTGGCGCGGTAGCAATGCACGAAGAAGCGCCCGTCCGGGTCGTGATAAACCTCGCTGCTGTCCGTATCGCCAAGGCGGTGGCGGTAAATCTTGTGCGGGCGGTGGGTCTCGTCCAGCTCGCCGTAGAACAGGGTCTGGCTGTCGTTGGCCCAGGTCATGCTGCCGTCGCAGTTGTCGAAGGGCAGCTCGGTGACCGCGCCGCTGGCCAGGTCCTTGACGTAGAGCCGGTAGATCTCGTCGCCCTCGCGGTCGAGGCTGTAGGCGAGCTTGCTGTGGTCCTGGCTGACGCTGAAGGCACCCAGCGAAAGGAAGCCGCCACCGGCCAGTTCGTTGGGGTCGAGCAGCAGCTGTTCGGCGTTTTCATCGACGGTCAGCGAACCATCCAGCGAGCGCGGGCAGCGATAGTGTCGCGGATACTCATCCCCCGCAGTGGTGCGCTGGTAGTACAGCCACGGGCCCCAGGGGGAGGGCAGGGAAAGATCGGTTTCGCGGATGCGGCGCTTGATCTCCTGGAAAAGCGTTTCACGCAGATCCGCTTGATCAGTCAGTTGTTCCTCCAGATAGGCGTTTTCGGCCTTCAAGTAGTCCAGAACGTCCTGGGCGTCGCGGTTCTCGAGCCATTTGTACGGATCGCGGCCTTGGTCGACTCGGGCGATAGGGGCGGGCATTCGATACTCCTGGGCGCCTCGCGGAGAAACGGCGAGGCGGTGCTGAAAAGGTCAGGCGCGCAGTGTACTCGGCACGTCATCTTCTGTGACGACCTTGAGCGGGGCAGGTTCAGCGGGTTGGGTGTAGCGGATCAGGAATGTGAATGGTGCTTGATGGGTATCGGTGGCCGGTTCGAATCGCACCGTCACGCCGTCGACTAGTCTTAACGGTCTGGTTGGCGGGTGAGCTGGCGAGCGCATGGCGCTGATTGACAATGGATCGCTTTTCCATGAAGGTGTGCTCACCCAAATCAAACGGGCGTATGAATCGAGCGTTTGCCCTGCAAACGCCGTCTGCCCGGATTATCGTGTCGGTGGGTGTCGTTTCTCCGGGTGTCGCTTCCGAATCGGTGACGGCCTCGGGGTCGAAGACGTGCGACGCGTAACGTTCAGCTTCCATACCTGGAGATCAGTTGATGATTTACGAAGGTAAAGCCATCACGGTTAAGGCTCTTGAGAGTGGCATCGTCGAATTGAATTTCGACCTCAAGGGTGAGTCCGTCAACAAGTTCAATCGTCTCACTCTCAACGACCTACGCCAGGCCGTCGACGCCATCAAGGCCGACGCTTCGGTCACGGGTGTGATCGTCACCAGCGGTAAGGATGTATTCATCGTCGGTGCTGACATCACCGAGTTCGTCGACAACTTCAAGTTGCCCGATGAAGAGCTGGTCGCCGGCAACCTCGAAGCGAACAAGATCTTCAGCGATTTCGAAGACCTGGGCGTACCCACCGTGGTCGCCATCAACGGCATCGCCCTGGGTGGCGGTTTCGAGATGTGCATGGCGGCGGACTATCGCGTCATGTCGACGACCGCCAAGGTCGGTCTGCCGGAAGTCAAGCTGGGCATTTACCCGGGCTTTGGTGGCACCGTACGCCTGCCACGCCTGATCGGCGTGGACAACGCCGTCGAGTGGATCGCTTCGGGCAAGGAAAACCGTGCCGAAGACGCGCTCAAGGTTCGCGCGGTCGATGCCGTCGTGACTCCCGACAAGCTCCAGGCCGCCGCACTGGATCTGATCAAGCGCGCCATTTCCAGCGAGCTGAACTACAAGGCCAAGCGTCAGCCGAAGCTGGACAAGCTCAAGCTCAACGCCATCGAGCAGATGATGGCTTTCGAGACCTCCAAAGGCTTCGTCGCCGGTCAGGCTGGCCCGAACTACCCGGCTCCGGTCGAAGCCATCAAGACCATCCAGAAAGCCGCCAACTTCGGCCGCGACAAGGCCATCGAAGTCGAGGCTGCCGGCTTCGTCAAGCTGGCCAAGACCTCGGTTGCACAAAGTCTGGTCGGCCTGTTCCTCAGCGACCAGGAGCTGAAGAAGAAGGCCAAGGCGTACGACAAGCAGGCGCGTGACGTGAAGCTCGCCGCCGTACTGGGCGCCGGCATCATGGGTGGCGGTATCGCCTACCAGTCGGCCGTCAAGGGCACGCCGATCCTGATGAAGGATATCCGCGAAGAGGGTATCCAGATGGGTCTGGACGAAGCCTCCAAGCTGCTCGGCAAGCGTGTCGAAAAAGGCCGTTTGACCGCTGACAAGATGGCTCAGGCGCTCAACGCGATCCGCCCGACCATGTCCTACGGTGATTTCGGCAATGTCGACATCGTCGTCGAAGCCGTGGTCGAGAACCCGAAGGTCAAGCACGCCGTGCTGGCCGAGGTGGAAGGCCACGTGCGCGAAGACGCGATCATCGCCTCCAACACTTCCACCATCTCCATCAGCTACCTGGCGCAGGCGCTCAAGCGTCCGGAAAACTTCTGCGGCATGCACTTCTTCAACCCAGTGCACATGATGCCTCTGGTGGAAGTGATCCGCGGCGAGAAGACCAGCGAAACCGCCATCGCCACCACGGTTGCCTACGCCAAGAAAATGGGCAAGAGCCCGGTCGTGGTCAACGATTGCCCGGGCTTCTTGGTCAACCGCGTGCTCTTTCCGTACTTCGGCGGCTTCGCCCGCGCCATCGCCCACGGTGTCGACTTCGTTCGTGCCGACAAGGTGATGGAGAAGTTCGGCTGGCCCATGGGCCCGGCCTACCTGATGGACGTCGTCGGCATGGACACCGGCCACCACGGCCGTGACGTGATGGCCGAAGGCTTCCCGGATCGCATGAAGGACGATACCCGCACCGCCGTCGACGTCATGTACGACGCCAACCGCCTCGGCCAGAAGAATGGCAAGGGCTTCTATGCCTACGAGATGGACAAGAAGGGCAAGCCGAAGAAGGTCGTCGACCCGCAGGCCTACGAGCTGCTCAAGCCGATCGTTGCCGAGACGCGCGAGCTGTCAGACGAGGACATCATCAATTACATGATGATCCCGCTGTGCCTGGAAACCGTGCGCTGCCTGGAAGACAAGATCGTCGAAACCGCCGCCGAAGCCGACATGGGCCTGATCTACGGCATCGGCTTCCCACCCTTCCGTGGGGGTGCGCTGCGCTACATCGATTCGATCGGCGTCGCCGAGTTCGTCGCGATGGCCGACAAGTACGCCGACCTGGGCCCGCTGTACCACCCGACCGCGAAGCTGCGTGAGATGGCCGCCAACGGCCAGCGCTTCTACGGTTAATCGAGGGAGAGAGAATTCATGAGCCTGAATCCAAGAGACGTCGTGATTGTCGACTTCGGCCGTACCCCGATGGGGCGTTCCAAGGGCGGCATGCACCGCAATACGCGCGCTGAGACCATGTCAGCGCACCTGATCGATGGCCTGCTGGCACGCAACCCGAAGATCGATCCGGCCGAAGTAGAGGACGTGATCTGGGGCTGCGTGAACCAGACCCTCGAGCAGGGCTGGAACATCGCCCGCATGGCGTCGCTGCTGACCCGCATTCCGCACACCAGCGCCGCGCAGACCGTCAGTCGCCTGTGCGGCTCGTCGATGAGCGCCCTGCACACCGCTGCCCAGGCGATCATGACCGGCAACGGCGATGTGTTCGTCGTCGGTGGCGTCGAGCACATGGGCCACGTCGGTATGATGCATGGCGTCGACCCTAACCCGCAGCTGTCGCTGTATGCCGCCAAGGCGTCCGGCATGATGGGCCTGACCGCCGAGATGCTCGGCAAGATGCATGGCATCACCCGCGAGCAGCAGGACGCCTTTGGTGAGCGCTCGCACCGCCTGGCGCACAAGGCGACGGTCGAGGGCATGTTCAAGGATGAAATCATCCCGATGGAAGGCTACGACGAGGACGGCTTCCTGAAGGTGTTCGACTTCGACGAAACCATCCGCCCGGACACGACCCTGGAAAGCCTGGCGCAGCTCAAGCCGGCCTTCAATCCGAAGGGCGGCACCGTGACCGCCGGTACCTCGTCACAGATCACCGACGGTGCATCCTGCATGATCGTCATGTCGGCGCAACGTGCGCAGGACCTGGGCATCCAGCCGATGGCCGTGATCCGTTCCATGGCGCTGGCAGGCGTTGATCCGGCGATCATGGGCTATGGTCCGGTGCCGGCAACCCAGAAGGCGCTCAAGCGCGCCGGTCTGACCATGGACGACATCGATTTCGTCGAACTGAACGAAGCCTTTGCGGCCCAGGCCCTGCCTGTGCTCAAGGACCTCAAGCTTCTCGACAAAATGGAAGACAAGGTCAACCTGCACGGTGGTGCCATTGCGCTGGGCCATCCGTTCGGTTGCTCCGGAGCGCGTATTTCCGGCACGCTGTTGAACGTGATGAAGCAGAAAGGTGGAACCCTCGGCGTGGCCACGATGTGCATTGGTCTCGGTCAGGGAATCACGACGGTGTTCGAACGCGTCTAAGCTGTCTGAAAGGCGAAGACCGGGGCCCACGCGCCCCGGTTTTCTTTTTGAAGCGCCGCTGGGACGGGGAGGGGTCAGATGCAGGTTACGCCAGGCCGTTATCGCCATTACAAGGGACCGGAGTACCGGGTCTATGCGGTGGCCACGCATTCGGAGACCGAAGAGCCGGTGGTTTTCTACCAAGCGCTTTACGGCGATTACGGGCTGTGGGTAAGACCGCTTTCGATGTTCATCGAAACGGTCGAGGTCGACGGCGAGACGCTGCCGCGATTTGCGCTGATCGAAGCCGAACCCAGCCGGTTTTGAGGCGCGTGGATGGGGGTTGGCTTAACCCTCGTGCTTGACCTCGCGTCTCTCGCCACTATATATAGCGGTGCTTTTCCAGGAGAGCGCGTGTCGTCGCGGTCTGCTGGAACAGGTGACAAAACCCACCGGGCAGCGGTGCTGCCAAGGGATTTCGCAGTGGGTATGGAAGATTTCCGGGGCATCCCGATGCCCCACTGCAGCGCTGGAAAGGCCTGCTTCGCTTCTTTCTGCGGTACCGATCGGCGGCGACATCGCCATAGATCAATTCTTCAAGCCATCTCTAGATTCAGGAACCTTCCTCTCCATGGGTAAATCGCTGGTCATCGTGGAATCACCGGCCAAGGCCAAGACAATCAACAAGTATTTGGGCAACCAGTACGTGGTGAAGTCGAGTATCGGCCATATCCGCGACCTTCCTACCAGCGGCTCTGCCGTGCGCGAGCCAGCCAAGCGGGGCAAGGCGGCTGCAGCCGAGGCGCCTGCGCTGTCGCCGAAGGAAAAGGCCAAGCGTCAGCTGATCGCACGGATGGGCGTCGATCCTGAGCATGGCTGGAAGGCCCGCTACGAGATCCTACCCGGCAAGGAAAAGGTCATCGACGAGCTGCGTCGCCTGGCCAAGGAAGCCGACACCATCTATCTCGCGACCGACTTGGATAGGGAAGGGGAGGCCATTGCCTGGCACCTGCGCGAGTCGATCGGCGGCGACGACAGCCGCTACAAGCGTGTGGTGTTCAACGAGATCACCAAGAAAGCGATCCAGGAAGCCTTTGCCCAGCCGGGCGACCTGGACATCAACCGGGTCAATGCGCAACAGGCACGTCGATTTCTCGATCGTGTAGTCGGTTACATGGTTTCGCCGCTGCTCTGGGCCAAGATCGCTCGAGGCCTGTCTGCCGGCCGGGTGCAGTCTGTGGCCGTGAAGCTGGTCGTCGAGCGCGAGCGTGAAATTCGCGCTTTCGTCCCCGAGGAATACTGGGAAGTCCACGCTGACCTCGCCACGTCGAGCAACGCCAAGGTTCGCTTCGAAGTTGCCCGTGAGAATGGCGAGGCCTTCAAGCCGCTTAACGAAAGTCACGCCATGGCCGCCCTCGAGCAGCTCAAGGGCGCGACCTACAGCGTGGCCAAGCGTGAAGACAAGCCCACCAGCAGCAAGCCCTCCGCTCCGTTCATTACCTCGACGCTGCAGCAGGCGGCGAGCAACCGCCTCGGTTTCGGCGTGAAAAAGACCATGATGATGGCGCAGCGGCTTTACGAGGCCGGCTATATCACCTACATGCGAACGGACTCGACCAACCTGTCCGCCGATGCGCTGACCATGGTCCGTGGCTTTATCGAAGGCGAGTTCGGTGACAAGTACCTGCCGGAAAAGCCCAACTTCTACTCCAGCAAGGAAGGCGCGCAAGAGGCGCACGAGGCCATCCGGCCATCGGACGTCAATCTGCGGCCGAACCAGCTGTCAGGCATGGAGCGCGATGCCGAACGGCTCTACGATCTGATCTGGCGCCAATTCGTCGCCTGCCAGATGCCGCCGGCTCAGTATCTATCGACCAGCGTGACCGTGGCCGCTGGCAACTACGAGCTGCGTGCCAAGGGCCGTATCCTACGGTTCGACGGCTATACCCGGGTCATGCCCCAGCAGAGCAAGAGCGGAGAGGACGACGTCCTGCCGGACATGAACAAGGGCGACGGGATGAAGCTGATCAAGCTCGACCCGAGCCAGCACTTCACCAAGCCGCCGGCGCGTTACTCCGAAGCCAGCCTGGTCAAGGAAATGGAAAAGCGTGGCATTGGTCGCCCTTCGACCTATGCCGCGATCATCTCGACCATCCAGGACCGAGGCTATGTGTCCCTGCACAACCGCCGCTTCTATTCCGAGAAGATGGGCGACATCGTTACCGAACGGCTTTCCGAGAGTTTCAATAACTTGATGGACTACGGCTTCACCGCCGGCATGGAAGAGCATCTCGACGACGTCGCCCAGGGCGAGCGCGAGTGGAAGCACGTACTCGACGAGTTCTATGGCGACTTCCGCAACAAGCTGGAGCTTGCCGAGGGCAGTGAGAACGGCATGCGGGCCAACCAGCCCACCCCGACGGACATTCCGTGCAAAGTGTGCGGGCGGCCGATGATGATCCGAACCGCCTCGACTGGCGTCTTTCTGGGGTGCTCGGGCTACAGCCTGCCGCCGAAGGAGCGTTGCAAGTCAACGGTGAACCTGATTCCGGGCGATGAGATCGCCGCCGATGATGAGGGTGAGTCCGAATCCCGTGTCCTGCTCGGCAAGCATCGTTGCCCGATCTGCAGCACGGCGATGGACGCTTATCTGCTGGACGAAACGCACAAGCTGCATATCTGCGGCAACAACCCGGACTGCACGGGCTATGAGATCGAGGAAGGCCAGTACCGGATCAAGGGCTACGAAGGCCCGAGCCTCGAATGCGACAAGTGCGGCAGCGAGATGCAGCTCAAGACCGGCCGTTTCGGCAAATTCTTCGGCTGCACCAATGCCGAGTGCAAGAACACCCGCAAGTTGTTGCGCAACGGCGAAGCGGCGCCGCCGAAGATGGATGCGGTAAAGATGCCGGAGCTCAAATGCGAGAAGGTCGACGATACCTACGTACTGCGTGATGGCGCGTCCGGCCTGTTCCTCGCGGCGAGCCAGTTCCCGAAGAATCGCGAAACCCGCGCTCCGTTGGTCAAGGAGTTGCTTCCGCACAGGGACGAAATCGACCCCAAGTATCACTTCCTGCTCGATGCGCCCCAGCAGGACCCGGAAGGCCGCCCTGCGGTCATCCGTTTCAGCCGCAAGACCAAGGAGCAATACGTCCAATCGGAGGTCAACGGAAAACCGACCGGTTGGAAAGCGTTCTACGATGGCGGTAAGTGGAAAGTCGAAGACAAGAGCAGTTCCAAGTGACACCCTCGAGTCGGTTACCGGACGGGTACCGACTCGATCTTCAATCCAGTGGAGAGCACGCCATGGCGCACGAGCTTTATACGCGGACCAACCAGAAGATCTACTTTGCCGGTTTGTCCTTGGAGAGCTGGCGACGCGCCGAGGAAAGTCTCGGGTTGAACGCACCCGGGCTGATCCAGGCCGAGCGGGAAGCCAGTCTTTTTCACCTCTACGGCGCCCTGCTTGGTTTGTGCCACGAAATTGCAGGCTATTACCGCTTACCCAATGCCCGCGCGCCGCGTGTCGAGGCGATGCTGGAGCTGGACAAGACCGCGCCGAGCCCTGAGTTTGCCGAGCTGATGGAGCTCGCGGGCAACCCTGAAACCTGGTTGGCGCAGCTGCTCGGGGCTCATGGCCGGCTGTTCGAGCCGCCGCGCGCCCCGGCGAAAGCGAAGATCGATCCGAGCCTGCCGCTGATCGAAGCCGTCCGTGTGGATGACGAACAGGAACATGCCCTCTCGCGTGAGCAGATCGAAAGCTGGCGACAAAACCTGAAGGGCCTGGCGCTGCGCTTTCGAGAGGCATTGACCGAGTGGTAGGGGCGGCGTGACGCCAGGTTCAAACCTGACGACGCGTACTCAGCACCAGGGCGATGCCTCCGAGGATTGCGATGCCCGCGACCAGGGTTCGTCCGGTGAGGTTTTCACCCAGCAACAGGCTGCCAGCGAGCGCTGTAAGCAGCGGCACGCTCAGTTGCACGCTGGCACCTTGAACGGCGCTCAGTCCAGGTAGCGCGGCATACCAGATGGCGTAGCCGATGCCGGAGGTGAGCGCGCCGGACGCTACCGCGTAGAGCGCACCTGTTGCGTCCCATCGCAGCGTCGCAGCTCCAGCCAGGCACATCACCGTCGCGATTGGCGTCGCCCGGATGAAATTTCCGGCCGTCGTCGCCAGCGGGTTCGGTTTCCCCTTGCCCATCAGTGAATAGGCGCCCCAGGCGATTCCCGAGACCATCATCAGCACCGATGCCGTCATCGGCGGGGTGCGAGCACCCGGTAACAGCAGGGCGGCAACGCCTGCTGTCGCCAACAGCATGCCAGCGACTTGCATCGGTGCCAGGCGCTCCCCCTTCAGCATGCCCCAGGCGATCATGCTGAGCTGAACGGCCCCGAACAGCAGCAATGCGCCCGCGCCGGCATCAAGTTGCACATAGGCATAGGAGAACGCCGCGGCATAGGCGAACAGGGCGAGCGCGCCCCGCCAACTACCCGCGCACGAATCCGCCTTCGCGCGCATACGAACCATCAGCCACAGAACGCCAGCGCCTGCCACCAGGCGCAACAGGGTAAACGTCGCCGGGTCGATGCTGGTGTCGCGCAGGGCGACACGGCACAACAGGGAATTCCCGGCGAATGCCAACATGGCAAGTGCGGTAAGCAGGTAAGTCTTGGAGATCATTGATGGTTTCGGGAGACGGCGTCGCTCTCGCGGCTGGGCGGTCATCGTACTTGCCCTTGACGATCTGATGCACCCGTCGTGTGGGCGGGGCGAGGGCGGCTGCATAAGCCATAAAGGCTGGCGGTCATGTCGGTGGCTGTTACAATGCCCGCCTTTCACCAGAGAGCCAGTCCTATGCCAACCTCATTTCTGGAAATCGTCGAGCTTCCCGATGGCAGCATCGTGCTGCGTCGCGCCGATGACGAAGGGGTGCTGGTGACGCTGGATTTTTCCGACGACGCCAAGGCCTTCCTGCAGGGGCAACACGTCGAAATCGCCAAGGCGATGTTCAATGTGGGCGTACAGATGGCAGGTCGGATGTCGGAAGGAGAGCTGGAGCAGGAAGAGGCTCCGCGCGTCTTGCATTGAGCGGCGGGCGTTGCGCCCGGCGTGTATCGATGGCACATCCCTGTGCCGGTGTCTTCAGGCTTCAAGCCATTCTGATGTTCAGACTCTGGGCGGCGCCCTGTTCGGCTGCGGTGCGCAGCCTGGCGCGACTGGCACGATCCAGTCGATCGAACCAGGTGATCACCGTATGGCTGCAGCCGGACATCAGTGCCTTGCAAGCCAGGTCAAGGGCGGTCTGAGACGCCCGGGCGGGCAACAGCAGGATGCGGTCGCGATTGAATCCACTTTCCTTCAGCCAGCTGTTCGACAGCGAGCCTGGCGGCGCTATCAGCGTAAGCCAGCGGGTATCGATGGCTTGGCTCAGATCGCGCAGAATCGGGGCGATCAGCAAGCGACAGTGAATGTCGCTGCCTGTCAGCGTCATCTCACTGAGGCGTTCCTCGGCGGGTTGTACGGCGGCGTTTGCCTGTTCGAGTCTCACGAACGGTGTGATGCCCTGCGAAAGGAGTCCTTCGAACAGGGAGAGCTGCGGTGGGTTGCCTGCAACGGGTAGTGGTTGATACTGCATAAACCTCTCCTTCAACGGCGAATCACGCCGACACTCAAGCCTTCGATCACCAGTTCCTGCTGTTCGAGATCGACCTCTATAGGGGCGAACTCAGGATTCTCAGCCAGCAGCCATACCTTGTTCCCTTCTCGTTTGAAGCGCTTGACGGTCACTTCATCGTCCAGGCGTGCCACGACCACCTGACCATTGCGCGCTTCACGCGTCGTATGCACCGCGAGCAGGTCGCCGTCGAATATGCCGATGTCCTTCATGCTCGTGCCGCGTACACGCAACAGGTAATCGGCACGGGGATGAAAAAATGCAGGGTTGATCTGACAGGATTCTTCGATGTTCTGCGCGGCAAGAATGGGGGCACCTGCCGCGACACGACCGATCACGGGAAGCCCGTTCTCCTCGGCTGCCGGTTCGATGCCTGGCACCCGGATGCCTCTGGATGCGCCTGGCGTCATTTCAATCGCACCCTTGCGGGCCAGTGCCTTGAGGTGCTCCTCGGCGGCATTCGGTGATTTGAAGCCCAACTCCTGCGCAATTTCAGCGCGTGTCGGCGGATAGCCGTTGTCTTCCAAGCATCGCTTGATGAAGGCAAGGATTTCCGACTGCCGCGGGGTCAGCTTGATCATGATGGGCTCTGTTCTTTTATACAGGTGCTGGGATTATATACAGTGATCTGACCTTGGCAATCCTTGTTTGGTTGAGCCGGGCGCGGGCATGATGCAAGCTTTCCGACATGGCGCCCGGGCCCACGGCGGTTTCAGGTTGACTTGGTTCGGGCCGAAACGTAAGTTTCAAACACTTGTTTGGTGTTCGGGAGAGGGCATGGCGCAGTCGGAAACAGTCGAGCGGATTCTGGATGCGGCGGAACAGCTGTTCGCGGAAAAAGGCTTCGCCGAGACATCGCTTCGCCTGATCACCAGCAAGGCGGGGGTCAACCTCGCGGCGGTCAACTATCACTTCGGCTCCAAAAAGGCCCTCATCCAGGCGGTCTTCTCTCGGTTTCTCGGTCCGTTCTGTGCCAGCCTGGAGCGAGAACTGGACCGGCGTGAAGCCCAGTCTGACAAGACCGATAGCTTGGAGGAACTGCTGGAAATCCTCGTCGAGCAGGCTTTGGCGGTCAAACCCCGAAGCGGTGACGACCTGTCGATCTTCATGCGGCTGCTGGGCTTGTCCTTCAGCCAGAGCCAGGGGCATCTGCGGCGTTATCTGGAAGACATGTACGGCAAGGTGTTCCGTCGTTACATGATGCGCGTGCACGAAGCTTCGCCAGCGATTCCACCCATCGAGCTGTTCTGGCGGGTGCACTTCATGCTCGGGGCGGCGGCATTCAGCATGTCCGGGATCAAGGCGCTTCGCGCCATCGCCGAGAATGACTTCGGTGCGAAGACGTCGATCGAGCAGGTCATGCGGATGATGGTGCCGTTCCTCGCTGCGGGGATGCGAGCCGATTCAGGCGGGCTCGACGCGACGCTGGCGCAAGCTCAACCCATCGCACGGCGCAACGCGCTGGCGATGCCTGCCAAGGGTTGAGTTCACCGTCCGCGGTCGATCGGCTAAGCTACCGGCCCATGCTTACACTCGATTTGCTCCATGTTTCCATCGCTGACCAGCGGCTCTATGGCTTCTCGGGCGGGCGGCTGCGTGTGCGCTTGCCAATATCTTCCGCCCGTAACGGGGTAGGCGAGCAGAATGGTTCCGGTTGTACCCCTCGCGGGCGTCACCGGGTCCGCGCCCGTATAGGTGAAGGCTTGCCCCTTGGGGCTGTGTTACGGGGGAGGCGTTGGACCGGAGAAGTATGGACGCCGGCATTGCACGAACAGTACCCCGGGCGAGACTGGATCCTGACCCGGATTCTCTGGCTCAGCGGTTGCGAGCTCGGCTTCAATCGTCTTGGGGCGGTGGATACCTTTCGCCGCTACATCTATTTGCACGGCACGCCTGATACCGAGCCCATGGGCGTGCCGCTATCTCACGGTTGCATCAGGCTGCGTAACGCGGATTTGCTCGCTCTCTTTCCCCTGGTGCCCGCTGGTTGTGAGGTCCATATCGAAGAGGCGGCCCGTCCGGAATGGGCAAGCGCGGTGCTCGATGAAGGATTGACGTCGTAAATGCTTGGTTCATTGATGCTGGATATCGCAGGCACCTGGTTGAGTGCCGAGGATCGTCACCTGCTGCGCCAGCCCGAGGTCGGCGGGTTGATCCTGTTTGCCCGCAATATCGAACACCCTCGTCAGGTCGCGGAGCTTTCGAGGTCGGTTCGCGCGATTCGGCCGGATCTGCTTCTGGCTGTGGATCAGGAGGGCGGGCGCGTCCAGAGGCTGCGCCGTGATGTCGTGCGCCTGCCGGCGATGGGCGACTTCGCTGGCCGTCAGGATGCGGCGCAGCTGGCCGAAACCTGTGGTTGGGTCATGGCCACCGAGGTGCTCGCGGTGGGGCTCGACTTCAGCTTCGCGCCGGTACTGGATCTTGATCACCAGCGCAGCGCGGTCATTGGTGCCCGCTCGTTCGGCGGTGATGCGGTGCAAACGAGCAAGCTTGCAGGCGCATTCATGCGGGGGATGCGGCGGGCCGGCATGGCAACCACCGGCAAGCACTTCCCGGGGCATGGTTGGGCAGAGGCCGATTCGCATGTCGCGATCCCCGTGGATGAACGATCGCTGGACCTGATCCGCGAGCAGGACATGGTGCCTTTCCGCCAGTTGGCCGGCGAGCTCGATGCCGTGATGCCGGCGCATGTCATCTATCCAGCGGTCGATGACCAACCGGCTGGGTTTTCTCGCCGCTGGTTGCAGGACATCCTCCGTCAGGAGCTGGGCTTTCGCGGCGTGATCTTCAGCGACGATCTGTCGATGGCGGGCGCGCACGTCGCCGGCGATGCGGCCAGTCGCATCGAGGCCGCTCTTGGGGCTGGGTGCGACATGGGGCTTGTGTGCAACGATCGCGCTGCGGCTGAACTGGCGCTCAGTGCACTGCAGCGCCTGCGCGTTCAAGCGCCTCCAGCACTGAAGACGATGCGCCGCCGGTGCGTTGGCTCGCTGGAATACAAGCAGAATCCGCATTGGCTCGCCGCGCTTGAATCACTCAAGTCGGCAGGCCTCGTTGCCTGAACCAAGGAAAACGCATGACTGTTCACGCCATCATCGGCGGCACCGGCCTGACCGAGTTGCCAGGCCTTACCCTGAGTGAAGCGCGCTTCATCGAAACGCCTTACGGCCCTCCGTCCGCGGACATCCTGAGGGGGCAGTACGCGGGTAATGACATCCTCTTTCTCGCCAGGCACGGCCACCCCCATCGCATCCCTCCGCACCAGGTGAACTACCGTGCCAATCTCTGGGCCTTGAAGCAGGCCGGTGCCGACGCTGTGCTCGCAGTCAATGCGGTCGGTGGCATTCATGCCGCGATGGGGGCAGGCCATCTGTGCGTACCGCATCAACTGATCGACTACACCTACGGCCGCGAACACACTTTCTTCCAGGACGACATCGACCACGTCACGCACGTCGATTTCAGCTATCCCTATGACGAGGCGCTGCGGCAACGCTTGATCGGCGCGCTGGCTGCCGAAGGCTATGCGTTCAGCAGTCATGGCGTGTATGGCTGCACGCAGGGGCCGAGGCTGGAGACGGTGGCCGAGATTGCCCGGATGGAGCGTGACGGATGCGACATCGTCGGTATGACCGGGATGCCCGAAGCGGTATTGGCGAGGGAGCTGGACCTGCCGTATGTCTGCCTTGCGCTGGTCGTCAATCCGGCTGCGGGAAAGACCACCGGGATCATCACCATGGCCGAGATCGAGGCTGCATTGAAGGAAGGAATCGCCAAGGTTCGAGCAGTTTTGGCGCGTGCGCTGCTCGGGTGAGTAGGCCCCGGAAGGTGGCGCGCTGGCTTCACGCGCCACCTGGGCAGGACGGTAGCAAAGTCGTAGCACAGACGTGCTAAATTCGCCTACCAGTGCATTGCAGGCCAAGGGGTGCTTGCTACACTTGGTCGTCCTTTGGAGTACCGGAATGCTGTGCCACGCGCCGATAAGAAGAATATCCAGAGTTGTGGTCTTGCTGGGTTTGCTAACCGCCACGGCGGGCTGTTCCACCTGGTTTTCCAGTGATTTCCAGGATCCTGACGTCCAGTTGACCGATGTCGAGATCATCAAGGCGCGATTGCTTGAGCAGCAATTCATGCTTCGCTTTCGTATCGACAACCCCAACGAGCGGAGTCTTCCGGTCCGAGGCCTCGTCTACCGGGTCCATCTCAACGACGTCGAACTGGCCAAAGGTGAGTCCAGTGCCTGGGCGACTATCCCCGCGCACGGTTTCGAATACTACGAAGTGCCGGTGCACACAAATCTCTGGCGTCACATGAAATACATCGTCCGCCTGCTCGAGAAACCCGACAGGCCGATTGCCTATCGGCTGGACGGCGAGCTGAAAACCGGTCTGATGCTCGGACGGGGCGTGCACATCTCGACCAATGGCGAGATAATCCCCGGCAACTTTATCCCGGAGTAGCGACACCGATGAACCAGCAGCCACATGTGCACGGCCCCGATTGCAACCATGACCACGAGCATGAGCACGGCCACGCCCACCATGTCCATGGTCCGCATTGCAGCCATGGGCACGACCCCGTGCGCAATCCCCTGAAGAGCATCGGTCGCAACGACCCCTGTCCATGCGGCAGCGACAAGAAATTCAAGAAGTGCCACGGAGCCTGACGCGCTGATGACGTCCTGGGCCATTACCCTGTTCATCGTCGGCCTGCTGGTCATCGCGGCACTGGCGGGCTATGCGCTTTATCTGTGGCGCAAGGTCTGGCGGCGGGAGCAGCAATTGGCTGCGTTGCAGGCCAATCAGCATGCTGCCCTGGCCGAGGATCTGCGCATTCTTGCCGGCAGCCTGCTCGACGAGCAGGTTCCGTTGATCGAGGGAGCCATTCGCATCAAGGTGCTGCTCGACAACTACGATGCGCAGCTTGGCCAGGATCCGCGCTGCCAGGTCTTCCAGCGGTTGTTCGAAGCGACCGCTACCGTGCCGACCCACGCCGCCTGGAATGCTCTTGACCGGGCCGAGCGTCGCCGACATGAAGCCGCGTTCAGCGCGCTCGAGTTACAGCACAAGGCGGAAGCCCGGCGATCTGCGCGCTGGTTGCTCGATGAGGCCCTGCCGAAGGGCCGCCAGGCTGCCTGATCGCTCCCGCCGAGCATCTATCCTTTCCGTTCTTCAATCGTTCGCCTGCGAGGAGTCCTCGATGTCGCTGCGTCTGCCGTGTGTTCTGCTTCGCCTGTTTGCAAGCGCTGCGCTGGCAACGGGGGCGCTCTCGGGCTGCCAGGCTTATCTCGACAGTCGCTACAGCGACAGCTTGCCCCCGACGCAGGGTGTCCAGGCGATCACCGGCCTGGACAAGAGTGTCAGCATCCGGCGCAACGCGATGGGTATGCCACTGATCGAGACGGCGACCTTTCACGATGCCCTGTTCGGCCTGGGTTACATCCACGCCACGGATCGCCTGAGTCAGATGGTCAGCCTGCGCCTGATGGCCCAGGGACGCCTGTCGGAGATGGCGGGGCCCGGCATGCTTGACGTTGACAGGTTCATGCGGGCCGTCAACCTGCGGCACAGCGCGTCGGTTCTGTACCGCGACAGTTCGCCACGGCTGAAGAAATTCTTCGAGGTCTACGCCCGGGGCGTCAACGCCTATCTCTTCCGCCACCGAGACCGGCTGCCGATGGATCTCGCGGCGGCTGGCTACCAGCCGGAATACTGGAAGCCCGAGGACTCGGTACTGGTGTTCTGCCTGCTCAATTTCGGTCTGTCGGTGAATCTCCAGGAGGAGATTGCTTCGCTCGTCCTGGCGCAGAAGGTAGGGAGCGACAGTCTGGCCTGGCTCGTACCCACGTATCCGGACGAAGCCCTGCCGGTCGGGGAGGCGGAAAAATTGAAGGGGCTGGAGCTGAGTGGCACGATCCCTGGGCTTGCCGCGCTGGTAGGCGCGAGCCAGCAGGTCGCGGACTTGAATATGCTCGGCGTAGCCGCTTCCAACAATTGGGTCGTCGCCGGGAGCAACACTCGAAGCGGCAAGCCGTTGCTCGCCAACGACACGCATCTACCGCTATCGATGCCCTCATACTGGAATTTCGTGCAGATCAGGGCCCCGAAGTTCCAGGCAGCAGGCGTCACCATTGCCGGCGTTCCGGCGGTCGTCGCGGGTTTCAACGGCAAGCTGGCCTGGGGCATGACGATGGTCATGGGCGATACCCAGGATCTGTTCCTCGAGCAGGTCAGGCAGGAGGGCAATCAGTGGCGTTACCTGGCAGACGGGAAGTGGGTGCCACTGCGTGAGCGCCACGAGACCTTCTTCATCAAGGGGGAGCGTCCTGTCCGTGAAACGATCTACGAAACCCGCAACGGGCCGCTGCTCAACAGTGTGCTGGGCGAGCGCAAGCATCCGCTGCAGCCGCTCCGGATGAGCACTGGTTATGGGGTGGCTTTGAAAGGCCTTCCGTTCGAAGGCGACCAGTCCCTGGATGCGTTTTTCGACCTTTCCCGTGCGCAGTCGGTGGACCAGGCGTTCGAGGCGACTCGCGAGATTCGCGCCGCGGCGTTGAATATCCTGTTTGCCGACGAACAGGGCATCGGATGGCAAGTGACCGGGCGCTTCCCGAATCGGCGCGAAGGCGTCGGCCTGCTACCGTCACCGGGCTGGGATGGTCGTTATGACTGGGATGGCTTCGCCGATCCGATGTTGCACCCTTACGATCAGGATCCGATGCAGGGCTGGTTGGGTACGGCCAACCATCGCACCGTGCCGAAGGGGTACGGCATGCAACTGTCCAATTCCTGGTATTACCCTGAGCGAGCCGAGCGCATCGAGCAGTTGCTTGGCGCTGGCAAACAGGACGGCCGCAGCACGACGGCCATGCAGTACGACCAGACGACCCTGTTCGCGGCCAAGTTGAAGGCGATGTTCGAAGCGCCAGGTATGGCCGAGCCGCTGGAGGCTGCGATCGATGCACTAGCCGAGCCGGCGCGCGGTGACGCGCGACTGGCCTTGGCGCGCCTGCTGCGCTTCGATGGCACGCTCACCGCCGACTCTGCGGATGCGGCGCTCTACGAGGCCTTTCTGAGCGAATCCGGCCGTGCGATCTTCCTCGACGAGCTCGGCCCTGATACCGAGGCGGCATGGCAGGCCCTGGTCGAGATGGCGAACGCATCCTACTCGGCGCAGGCCGACCATCTGCTGGCGCGGGACGACAGCCCGTTCTGGAACGATGTCTCGACGCCCGAGCAGGAAGACAAGCCGCGAATCCTGGCCCGCGCGCTCGCCGCCGCGGTCGACTACATGAAGCGGGCGCAGGGACCTGATCCCGCCAGCTGGCGGTGGGGAGGGCTGCACACCTACCGCTGGCAGACGGAAACCACCCGTCTTGCGCCTTACCTGCCGGCGGGGCAGCGCAGCGGCGTGAAGGCGATTGCCAGTTATCTGGACCGTGGCCCCTATGCCGCTGGTGGCGACCACAGCACACTGAACGTCTCGGCTTACCGCTGGGGAGAGGATTTCGATACCTGGCTGATTCCGGCCATGCGCATCATCGTCGATTTCGGTCGGGAGGAGCCGATGCTCGGGCTCAATAGCTCGGGGCAGTCGGGCAATCCTGCAAGTCCGCATTACGCCGATGGCATCGACGCCTGGTTGAAGGGCCAATACCAGAGCTTCCCGTTCAAGGCGGAGAACCTCGACAAGGTCTACGGCAACCAGCGGTTGCTGCTCACGCCTGCGAAATAGACGCGCGCCCTGGCGCCCTGGCGCGAGCCGGTCAGGCCTTCACCACCTCGAGCACCCGGATCCTGTCCGGGGCCGGGTAATGCCAGCGGACATCCACGTCCCAGAGTCGCGTGCCGTAGCGGCGTTCCGGGGGCGGCACCTGGTAGGCCGGGCGTGGGTCTTGCGCCAGACACTGTTCGATCAGTTCCACCAGTGGTTCGCTGAGCCGCCCGGCCTGCTGCCTGGCCTGGGCCAGCGCGTTTTCCGTCCACTGCACGGCTATCGCGCCAGGCGCTTCTGCGGCGAGCTCGTTACGCGCCTCGGCAATGGCGTCCGCATAGGGCACGTAAGGCTTGATGTCCAGCACTGGCGTGCCGTCGAGCAGGTCGATACCGGATAGGCGCAACCGGCCGGGCTCGACGCCTTCGAGCCGCACGACCGATTGGCCAATGCCGTTGGGGCGATGCGTCGATCGAGTCGCGAAAACCCCCACCATGCGATTGCCGCCGAGGCGGGGCGGGCGTACTCGCAAGCGCGGTTGCGCCTCCAGTGCTTCGTGGAAAAGGAACAGCAGCCATACGTGACTGACCTGCTCGAGCCCTTCCAGCGCAACGGCCTGATCGAAGGGAGCGACGAGTTCAAGCACGCCCCGAGCGGCCGGCGCCAGATGAGGCTGGCGGGGGATCGCGAATTTTTCCTTGAAGCACGAACGCACGAAACCGATGGGTGAGACGCGATAGGGCATGTCGGCGAATTCGATTGAGGGAGCTATAGCTTAGCGAAGGCGATGGTCGTCGAGGTCCTTTACATGACCGTTTGTTGTCTGAGCACTACAGGTAATGGAGGTCGTGCGTGCAGGGTTGCAGGTATTCGTGTAGGATGGCCGCCCTTTTTTAGAAGATGAGCTATTTTTGATTTACGGCTGCATGGCTGAACCCCTTCCGCGCCAAGGTTGCGACGACCTTCGGCGGCATTCGGCGTACCGCCTTTCGGTACGACCCCTTTTCGGCAGCGACCTTCGCTGCCCTCCAGGCAGCGCCCAGGTCTGCCACCTCCATCGCGCCGCGATGTCCACTATCAGAACAAGTTCAGGAGAACGAACTGATGAACGAGGCTGAGCTCTCACCCAACGATAACGATTCATCCCGGGATCGCATCAACCCGGTCGTGTTCTACAGTTCAGCGATCGCGATCGTGGTGTTCGCGCTGTGGACCATGTTTTCCACTGACGCGGCATTGCAAGTGATCAATGCGGTACTCGGCTGGATTTCCGATACCTTCGGCTGGTTCTACTTCCTTGCCGTGGTGGCTTACCTCACCTTCGTCGTGGTGATCGCGACCAGCCGCTACGGCAAGATCCGCCTTGGGCCGGATCATTCCAAGCCTGAATTCAACGTCCTGACCTGGGCGGCAATGCTGTTCTCTGCCGGTATCGGCATCGACCTGCTGTTCTTCTGCATCGCCGAGCCGATTACGCAGTTCCTCGAACCGCCAGTGGGCGAGGGTGGGTCGATCCAGGCCGCACGCCACGCCATGGAGTTGACCTTCCTGCATTGGGGGTTGTCCGGTTGGGGCGTGTACACCTTGGTGGGTATGTCGCTGGCCTACTTCAGCTTTCGCCAGGGACTGCCGCTGTCGATTCGTTCCTCGCTCTATCCGATCTTCGGCAAGGGCATCTACGGACCGATCGGTCATACGGTGGACACCGCCGCGGTCCTGGGCACCGTCTTCGGCATCGCGACCAGCCTCGGGATCGGCATCATCCAGCTCAATTTTGGGCTGAACTACATCTTCGGCGTGCCCGAAGGCACCTTCACCCAGGCGGTCCTGGTGGTTTTGATCGTCGTGTTTTCCGCCATATCGGCCGCGACCGGCGTGGAGCGCGGCATACGCCGGTTGTCCGAATTCAATATGCTGCTGGCCGTGCTGCTCCTGCTCTTCGTCCTGATCGCCGGCGAGACGACCTTCCTGCTCAACGCGCTGGTGATGAACATCGGCGACTACTTCTCCAATTTCATCGGGCTGTCGTTCGACACCTACGCCTATCAGCAGCCTACCGAGTGGCTGAACGCCTGGACCGTCTTCTTCTGGGCCTGGTGGATCGCATGGGGGCCCTTCGTCGGGCTGTTCCTGGCGCGCATCTCGCGTGGTCGTACCATTCGCGAGTTCGTCGTCGGGACCCTGTTGCTGCCACTGGCCTTCATGATGGCCTGGATGTCGATCATGGGTAACAGTGCCATCGAGATGGTCATGAACGGTGCCGTCGAGTTCGGCGCACAGGCAGTTGCCAACCCTGGGTCATCCATCTATCTCTTCCTGCAAAGCCTCCCCTGGGCGGGGTTGACCACCGCCGTCGCCACCATCCTGGCGATCGTGTTTTTCGTCACGTCAGGCGATTCGGGGTCGCTGGTCTTGTCGAACTTCACCTCGATTCTCAGGGATGCCAACAGCGATGCGCCGGTGTGGATGCGTGTGCTGTGGGCCGCGATCATCGGCGTGCTGACCTTGGCGCTGCTGATCGCCGGCGGCCTCACCGCGTTGCAGGGCACTGTGGTGATCATGGGCCTGCCATTCTCCATCGTGCTGGTATTCATGATGGTGGGCCTGTTCAAGGCGCTGCACGTGGAAGGTGTGATGGCAGACAGCTACCAGAAAAGCCTGGCCGGGCATCTGTCCGGTCGCGCGACGCTGGAGCATGCGCACATGAACTGGAGCCAGCGATTGTCCCGTGCCATGAGTTTCCCGAGCCTGTCGCAGATTCGTCGCTACCTGAAGGAGACCTGCCGGCCGGCAATGGAAGAGATCCAGAAGGCGCTCGGCGAGAAGGGCGTGCCGGTGGAGATCATCGAAGGCGAGGCCGGCAACGAACATCTCATCCTCAACGTGAACCTGGGCACGGAGCTGGATTTCACCTATCAGATCTGGCCGCTGCGCAGCGCCATGCCGTCCTTTGCCGTGCGCACCTCCAGCAGCAGCGCCCATTACTACCGGCTCGAGGCGCACCTGCGCCAAGGCAGTCTGGGCTATGACCTGATGGGCTACTCAAAGCGCCAGCTGATCGAGGACATCCTCGACCACTACGAGCATCACATGCAGTTCCTGCATCTGCAGCGCGAGCAGGGCACCCTGTCGGACGGCGCATCCGAGCCGGGTACCGCAGGCAACTGATCCCGGCCGTGTACGCCACGGCTTCTTTCACATCACGGCAGGGCCTACCCGGCCCGGCCGTTCGGACATCGCAAGAGGTACATCATGGCCCGTTACCCACGGCAACAACTCTACATCGATGGTGCCTACGTCGACGCAAGCGGCGGCCGTTTCTTCGAGAGCATCAACCCCGCCAATGGCGAAGTCCTGGCGGAGGTCGCTCAGGCTTCGGCTGCCGACCTCGAGCGCGCGGTCCAGAGTGCCGAGAAGGGGCAGAAGATTTGGGCTTCGTTCACCGGCATCGAACGTGCCCGTGTGATGCGCAAGGCGGTCGATATCCTGCGCGAGCGCAATGACGAACTGGCTCTGCTCGAAACCCTCGACACCGGCAAGCCGCTAATGGAGACCCGCAGCGTCGATATCGTCACCGGCGCCGACGTGCTGGAGTATTACGCGGGGCTGGCGCCGGCCATCGAAGGCGAGCAGATACCGCTGCGAGATACGAGCTTCGTCTATACCCGTCGCGAGCCGCTGGGTGTCGTCGCCGGTATCGGTGCCTGGAACTATCCGATCCAGATCGCCCTGTGGAAAGCAGCGCCCGCTCTGGCGGCGGGCAACGCGATGATCTTCAAACCCAGCGAGGTGACGTCGCTGAGCGCGCTCAAACTGGCGGAAATCTTCACCGAGGCGGGTTTGCCCGCCGGTGTGTTCAATGTGTTGACCGGAACCGGGGCGGAAATCGGCGCGCTGCTTACCGAGCATCCGCGCATCGCCAAGGTGTCCTTTACCGGTGGTGTGGCAACCGGCAAGAAGGTGATGTCCAGCGCCGCAGCGTCGTCGCTCAAGGACGTCACCATGGAGCTTGGGGGCAAGTCGCCCCTGATCGTCTGTGACGACGCGGACCTCGATCGCGCCGCCGACATCGCGGTGATGGCCAATTTCTTCAGCTCCGGGCAGGTCTGTACCAACGGCACCCGCGTGTTCGTGCCCCGTCAGCGGCTCGCTGAGTTCGAGGCCAAGCTGCTGGAGCGGGTCAAGCGCATCCGCATGGGCGACCCGCAGGACGAGCGGACCACCTTCGGCCCGATGGTCAGCTTCGCGCACATGCAGAACGTGCTCGGCTACATCGCCAAGGGCAAGGCGCAAGGCGCCAGGCTGCTTTGCGGGGGCGAGCGCGCCACGGCTGGCGAGTTTGGTCGTGGTGCCTACGTCGAGCCCACGATCTTCAGCGATTGCACCGATGACATGATCATCGCCCGCGAAGAGATCTTCGGCCCGGTCCTCAGCCTGTTGACCTATGACGACGAAGACGAAGCGGTCCGCCGCGCGAACGACAGCGACTACGGCCTGGCTGCCGGCGTGGTCACCCGCGACCTGGCCCGCGCTCACCGCATCATTCACCAGATGGAAGCGGGCATCTGCTGGATCAATACCTGGGGTGAGTCGGCCGCGCAGATGCCGGTCGGTGGCTACAAGCAGTCCGGTATTGGCCGCGAGAACGGCATTTCGTCCCTGGCGCACTACACGCGGTTGAAATCCGTGCAGGTGGAACTGGGCGACTTCGCCTCGGTTTTCTAGACAGGCGCGGCGCCCGCGCCCGGCGGTGAGCCGGGCGGGGCTATAGGAGGAACCATGGAATACGACTACATCATCATTGGCGCCGGCTCGGCCGGGAATACCTTGGCGGCACGCCTGACCGAGGATGCGGATGTCAGCGTCCTGCTGCTGGAGGCCGGTGGCCCCGATTACCGCCTGGATTTCCGCACCCAGATGCCCGCCGCGCTGGCGTATCCCTTGCAGGGCACCCGCTACAACTGGGCCTACAAGACCGACCCCGAGCCGCACATGAACAACCGCCGCATGGATTGTGGACGCGGCAAGGGCCTTGGCGGCTCCTCATTGATCAATGGCATGTGCTACATCCGCGGCAATGCGCTGGACTACGACAACTGGGCCAAGGCACCAGGCCTCGAGGACTGGACGTACCTGGACTGTCTGCCTTATTTCCGCAAGGCGGAAAGCCGCGATACCGGCCCCAACGACTATCACGGCGGAGACGGCCCGGTCAGCGTGACGACCCCTAAGCCCGGCAACAACGAGCTGTTCCATGCCATGGTCGAGGCGGGCGTGCAGGCCGGTTACCCAAAGACCGAGGACCTCAACGGCTATCAGCAGGAAGGTTTCGGCCCGATGGACCGCACCGTCACGCCGAACGGTCGCCGCGCCAGCACCGCCCGCGGCTATCTCGACCAGGCCAAGGACAGGCCCAACCTCAAGATCCTGACCCATGCGGTGACGGACCGGGTGCTGTTCGAAGGCAAGCGCGCGGTCGGCGTGACTTACCTGCAAGGCCGTGAGCAACCCACGACCGTTCGGGCGCGACGGGAGGTCCTGCTCTGCTGTGGAGCCATCGCGTCTCCGCAGGTGCTGCAGCGCTCGGGTGTCGGTCCGGCCGCGCTGCTCAAAGGGTTGGGCATCCAGCTGGTGCAGGACCTGCCGGGCGTTGGGCAGAACCTGCAGGACCATCTGGAGATGTACCTGCAATACGAGTGCACGAAGCCGGTCTCGCTCTATCCGGCATTGAAGTGGTGGAACCAGCCGGCGATCGGTGCCGAATGGCTCTTTCGAGGCACCGGCATCGGCGCCAGCAACCAGTTCGAAGCGGGTGGTTTCATTCGTAGCCGCGACGAGTTCGAGTGGCCCAACATCCAGTTCCACTTCCTGCCGGTGGCGGTCAGCTACAACGGCTCCAACGCCCATGACGGACACAGCTTCCAGGCGCATGTAGGCTCGATGCGCTCACCGAGCCGGGGCCGCGTGCAGATTCGCTCGACCGATCCCCGGGTCGACCCGAGCATCTTGTTCAACTACATGTCGCACGAGCAGGATTGGCAGGAGTTCCGCGACGGCATCCGGTTGACCCGCGAGATCATGAACCAGCCGGCGCTCGATCCCTATCGAGGGCGCGAACTGAGCCCCGGCCTCGAGGCGCAGAGCGATGCGGACCTGGACGCCTTCGTCCGCGAGCACGCCGAGACGGCCTACCACCCTTCATGCTCCTGCAAGATGGGCACGGACGACATGGCGGTCGTCGATGGGCAGGGGCGGGTGCATGGTGTGGAAGGGCTGCGCGTGGTAGATGCTTCGATCATGCCGCAGATCATCACTGGCAACCTCAACGCGACCACCATCATGATCGCCGAGAAGATCGCCGATCGCATTCGTGGGCGAGAGCCGCTGCCGCGCAGCACGGCGAAGTATTACGTGGCCGGCGATGCGCCGGTGCGCAGGCCGCCGCAGCGAGGCTGAAGGGTTTGCCACGCAGGAACGAAAACGCCCCGCATGTGCGGGGCGTTTTCGTGTCCGGGGCCTGGCTCAGATCGCTTCGGCCCAGAGATCGTACTCATCGGCGTTGGTGACGCGTACCCGCACCTTATCGCCCGGTTGCAGCGGCTTGTCGCTGTCGACGTAGACCATGCCGTCGATCTCGGGCGCGTCGGCATAGGAGCGGCCGATGGCGCCGTCCTCATCGACTTCGTCGATCAGTACCTCGATCTCCTGGCCGATCTTGCGCTCCAGGCGTGCGGCACTGATGGCCTGCTGGTGCGCCATGAAGCGGTCCCAGCGGTCCTGCTTGATCTCGTCCGGTACCGGCTCCAGACCCAGCGCTTCGGCCGGCGCACCTTCGACGGGCGAATACTGGAAACAGCCGACCCGGTCCAGCTGCGCTTCGGTGAGCCAGTCGAGCAGGTACTGGAAATCCTCTTCCGTCTCGCCGGGGAAGCCGACGATAAAGGTCGAACGGATGGTCAGCTGCGGGCAGATTTCACGCCACTTCTTGATGCGTGCCAGCGTCTTGTCCTCGAAGGCCGGGCGCTTCATCGCCTTGAGCACCTTCGGGCTGGCGTGCTGGAAGGGAATGTCCAGGTAGGGCAGCAATTTGCCCTCGGCCATCAGTGGAATCACGTCATCGACGTTGGGGTAGGGGTAGACATAATGCAGGCGAACCCACACCCCCATCGACGACAGGGCCTGGCAGAGCTCCAGCATGCGCGTCTTGACCGGCTGGCCGTTCCAGAAATCGGTCTTGTATTTCACGTCCACGCCGTAGGCGCTGGTGTCCTGGCTGATCACCAGGATTTCCTTCACGCCCGCCTTGACCAGCCGCTCGGCCTCGCTGAGCACGTCCCCCACGGGGCGACTGACAAGCTTGCCGCGCATGGATGGAATGATGCAGAAGCTGCAGCTGTGGTTGCAGCCTTCGGATATCTTCAGATAGGCATAGTGGCGCGGGGTGAGCTTGATGCCCTGCGGCGGGACCAGGTCGACGAAGGGGTCGTGGTCGATTTTCGGCGGTACGACCTCATGCACGGCGTTGACCACCTGCTCGTACTGCTGCGGGCCGGTCACGGCGAGGACGCTGGGGTGGACGTTGCGGATGTTGTCTTCGGCCACGCCCATGCAGCCGGTGACGATCACCTTGCCATTCTCGGCGATGGCCTCGCCGATGGCGTCCAGCGATTCGGCCTTGGCGCTGTCGATGAAGCCACAGGTGTTGACCACCACCACGTCGGCGTCCTGGTAGGTGGGCACGATCTGATAGCCCTCCATGCGCAGCTGGGTCAGGATGCGTTCGGAATCCACCGTGGCTTTCGGGCAGCCAAGCGAAACGAATCCGACAGTAGGAGCTTTGCTCATCGGGTTACCTCAGGACACCGTGCTTAAAAGGCGCGGGAGTATACAGCGATTTGCGTCCGTTCGAACCTGCTGTTGCGGACCAGGCGTCGGCTGGCGGACGGGGTGACGGCGTCGCGTCGCTCAGCCGGGCCTGGGCGCGTCGGGTTCGGCGATTTCCGAGCGGTTGCGCCCGCGTTGCTTGGCCTTGTAGAGCGCTCCGTCTGCCAGCTTGAGCGTGCGCTCGATGTGCTCGGCATGATAGGGCCAGAGCGCGATACCTAGCGAGATGGTGATATGACCGACGTCGGGCAGGTCGTCCTGCTCGACGCTTTGACGCAGGCGTTCGGCGACCAGCAAGGCGGATTCCAGATTGGCCTCGGGCAGAAGAATCAGGAACTCCTCGCCACCGCTGCGGCAGAGCACGTCCGCACCACGCGAGCAGGCGGTCATCAATTGCGCCACGTAACGGATCACGTTGTCGCCCACGTCGTGTCCGTGGGTGTCGTTGATGCGCTTGAAATGGTCCAGATCCAGGGCAATCACAGCGAAAGGGCGCCGCTCCGCGGCCATCGCCTCGAGCGCCAACTGCAGGCCGCGGCGGTTGTGCAAACCGGTCAGTGGATCGGTCTGGGCGTCGAGGTTGAGCTTGCCGATGCGCTGGTGGAGCAGGCTGATGCCCAACTGCAGGGCGCGCTTGAGCTGTGCCGCCTCGAAATACCAGGAGCGGATGCGCTGGATGCGTTCGGCGCTTTCAGGCGCATCCATTTCGCTGGCGCTCTGCGCCAATTGCCACAGCGGTCGTGTGATCAGCCTGGCGAGTCCCCAGATACACAAGAGGGTCAGCAGCGCGAGCGGTGCCGTCTCGCGCAGGACCTTGAGCATCAGCCCGTCGAGCGGGTGAAGGGTATCGGCTGTCGGCCGTTGGGCGACCACGCCCCAGCCGGACGCCGGCGAGGTCGCGTAGCCGGCCAGCATGTCCACCCCTTGGCTGTTGATGATGCGTTGGCTGCCCGACTCGCCGCGCAGCACCTTGTCGATCACCTCGTTCTCGCCCACGACTGTGCCCAGCCGCGCAGGGTCGGGGTGGTACAACAATCGCCGCGACCGGTCGACGGCATAGAGATAGGAGCCGTCGAGGTAGAAGTGATCGCCCAGCAGGCTGTTGAGGATGTTGCGGTCCTTTAGGTAGATAGCCCCGCCGATGTAGCCCAGGTAGGTGCCGTCCTCGGCGGTGATCGGGTGCGAGATCATGACCACCAGTTCGCCGATGGCAGACATGTAAGGGCTGCTGATCAAGGGGCGGCGCTCACGCAGCGCTTGGCGCGCGCCGGGCGAGTCGAGCTTCTGCCCGACCAGCCGTACGGATCGCGGCGCGGTTGCACGCACCACGCCGTAGGCGTCCGTAATGAGCACGGCGTTGAAACTGTCGGTTTGCCGCCGGAGGCGGTCGGTCTCCCTGGCCAACGTCCGGTCATCGAAGCGCGCCGCGAGGCTTTCCGCACTCACCGACAGTTGCTGCTGTGCACCCCGGAAAAACAGCTCCGTACTGTTGGCCAGCTTGGCCGCATAGGCGCGGTTCGCCTCCAGCGTACTGTCGATGAGCGATTCGCGCTGCACCTTGTAACTCGCGTAAAAGCCGATGCTGAGCGTGACCAGTCCGCTGAGCATGGCGAGCAGGATGATCAGTCGGCGCAAGTCCAGGCGCGGCAGGCGGGCTGAGTGCATAGGGGGTTTTTGTTGTCCTCGGGGTCGCGGCGCATGGTAGGTGTTTTGGTCAGGTGGCTCCAGTCCGCTGTTCACTTCATGACCAATGAGCGCCGTCAGGCAGGACGTGCGGTTGGCTTCGCCGCGCTGAACGTCGGCGTTGCGCAGTTGACCAATGTAGATAGCGTCCGGGTTGGGGGCGGTACATTTGCTAACATGCGCCCTATTGACCGAAACGAGTAGCTGCTGTGAGCGAAACCGATACCCATGTGCCACCGGGGCCAGCGCGTGTCCCGACCGGCGTACCCGGGCTGGACGCCGTGCTCGAGGGTGGCCTGCTGCCTAGAGCGGTGTATATCGTCCAGGGTGGCCCGGGTGAAGGCAAGACCATCCTGGCCAATCAGATCTGCTACAGCTGGGCGGCACGGGGAGAGCGGTCGCTCTATGTGACCCTGCTGGCCGAAACCCATCACCGGTTGTTGCGGCACCTGCAGAACATGGCGTTCATGGACAACCGTCACGCCGGCACCTCCGTCACCTATGAAAGCGCCTTCGATATCCTGCGTACCGACGGCCTGGAAGGCGTGCTGCGTTACCTGTCCCGCAACGGCAAACGGCAGCAGGCCTCGCTGATCGTCATCGACGGGCTGTTCGCCCTCGAGGAAAACGCCCATTCCGAGCGGGCCTTCCGCGAATTCATCAACGACCTGTCGGTGTACGCCGACGTGGTGGGTTGCACGATTCTGCTGCTGACCAACAGCAAGCGCGATTCGGGGAGCCCTGAATTCACCATGGTCGACGGCTGGCTGCAGCTGGGTAGCGAAGAGGACTACTCGCGCACCTATCGCTATCTGCAGGTGCGCAAGTTCCGAGGCAGCGGCTTCGTGGCCGGTCGCCACATGACGGCCATTTCCAATGCCGGGTTCCGTGTGTTTCCACGGCTGGAAGCCGTTACGGGCGAGCTCGAGTCGGCCGAGATGCGAGACCAGCGGCTGTCGACCGGTGCCGCCGGGCTGGATGCGATCATCGAGGGAGGCATTCCCTACTCGTCGACCACCTTGCTGGTTGGCCCGACCGGCGTGGGCAAGACCACGCTGGGGCTGAGCTTCATCTGCCAGAGCACGGTCGAGGAGCCCGGGTTGGTATTCGGCTTCTACGAGGATGAGCATCGTCTGCGCCGCCGCGCCGATGCCCTCGGGCTCGAGCTGGGCGCTTTGATCGATAAGGGTGTCGTCGGAGTGGTCCATCACTCACCGACCGAGTTCCTGCAGGACGAGCTGGCCGAGGAAATCATCGAAACCGTGCGCCGCCACGGTGCAAGGCGGCTGTTCATCGATGGTGTGGACGCGTTCAAGCAGGCCTCGGTTGACTCGCAGCGGCTGGGGCGCTTCCTCAGTACGCTCACGGCGATCCTGCGCTGCGAAGGGGTGACCACGGTGTTCACCGCCGAGCTTGCCGAGATCGTTGGCGGCCAGCACGGCCTTCAATTCACGGCCGTATCGGCGATTGCCGAGAACATCATCTTGCTGCGATATGCCGAACTCGAGTCGCGGCTCTACCGCACGCTCGCCATTCTCAAGATGCGCGAGAGCGGTTTCGACCCTTATGTCTATGAATTTCACCTGGATGCGAGGGGCTTCCGCCTGGGCGAGCGGATGAAGGGGACCGAGGGCGTCATAACAGGCCGCCCGCACCGCCCGTCGCCGGCAGGGGAAGGGAATGAGTGACAACGGCCGGGACGGGCTGGCGCCGCTTGTGCTGCTGGTCGAGGACGAGCTCGGTCTGAGCAAACTGATGGTGATGATCCTGGAAGAGGAGGGGTATCGCGTCGTCGAGGCCGCCAATGGCGTCCTGGGCCTGGCCCTGCTGGAGCAGGAAATGCCCGCGCTGATCATCACCGACTACATGATGCCGGAAATGAACGGTGTCGAAATGGTTCGCGCCATCCGCCGCAATCCCGCCTACGACGCCGTGCCTATCCTGATGATGAGTGCGGCCATGCCCCAGCAGGTGCCTGGGCGTGACCTGGTCGATGCTTTCCTCGCCAAGGGCACCGGGCTGGAGCGGCTGACGTCCACCGTTCGTGCACTGATTGGCCAACCCCGGTCTGGCGGATCGGCCTGAGCGGCGCGCTCAGGGCAAGGTGCCCACGCCGCCGGTGGAGGACTCGACCCGCCGCCCTTGCAGCCAGCGCTTGAGCCGCAGCGCCGGTGATTCCAGCAAGTGCCATGACAGCGCGGCCAAGGCAATGGCAAGCGTCAGACTCAACAGCATGAAGATCCCAATCGGCACGGTTGCCCCCAGCCAGTACACCAGCAACTGCTGCAGCGGAAAGCTGTAGATGTAGATCCCATAGGAAAAGTCGCCGTACTTGCCGAAGCGCGACAGGCGCCCGAGCCTGGCATGCGCCAGGTAGATCGTCAGGTACGGAAGCGTCAGTACATGAACGAACGGCCACCGTTCCGTGCCGGCCGTCAGCCCCGTAAGCGCCAGCAGTGCCAGTGCGATCCCGCCGTTCCACGGGATGTGCCTGCGGTACAGATACAGGGCGGCGCCAGAAAAGAAGAACATGCCCAGCCGCGTCGTCTTGCGCAGAATGTCGCTGTCCATGCCCAGGGCAGGGGCGACTTGGAAATGCACCAGCATGAGCGCTAACACGAGGCCGACGACCGCGACACGGCCGAACAGGTTGAGCAGCCCCAGCGCCATCAGCGAGACGTACATCAAGGTTTCGTACGGCAGTGTCCACACCGATCCATTGACCGTATGCGGAAAGGGGTTGGCCGTGAACACACCGGGCAGATGGAATTCGGTCACGAGCGCCATGTTCGCCAGGTAGCGCAGTGTCTGCCCGTGAAAAAGATATTCGCGCAAAGGCAGCCCGGTGCTGAGCGGGCCCACGATCAACACCGTCAGCAAGACCGAAGCGATGAGCGCCGGAAAGATGCGCAACGCCCGTTTGACGGCGAAATCCAGCGCGTTTCGGCTGTTATGCCAGGACGCGGCGATCAGGAAGCCACTCATGACGAAGAACAGGTTGACCGCGATGTCGGCCGTATCCAGCGAGCCGGTGAGCAGGCGCACCGGTTCGACCTCGCCTGAGCCAAGCAGCCAGTAGCAATGACCAAGAACCACGGCCGAGGCCGCGACGAAGCGCAGGAAATCGAAATTGTTCTCTTCGCGCCGTAATGAGGCGATCTGCATTGGAGTCCCTCCGGTCGATGAGGGTTGTGTTATCAGCGCAACGGGAAGGTATCGCTCATGCCCAGGCGGCCCTGTTCGCCTTCGCGAATGGCTTGTTCGATCAGTGCCAGGCGTCGGTGGCAGTCACTTCTATGCGCCACCAGGCGCAGCAGCCACAGAAACACGGCCCGGTTCACACGATGCATCAGTGGTGAGCTGGCCCAGATGGTCTTGTCGAACCAGGCCTGGTTGCGCGCTGCGTAATAGGCGCGAAAGTCCGAATCACCGAGCAGGAAGGTTTCGTAGATGTTGCGAGTCCGGGCCTTGATGTTCCAGGACTGCTCCAGCTCGTCGATCACCGCCTCCGTGAACAGCCACAGCTCGCCACCATCGGCGGTGATACGGCGCGTGTACTCGGTGTCGTCCACATAGAGCACCAGCTCCCGCCGGGGCAGGCCGATGCGTTCGTACAGGCTGCGATGGGCGAGCATGCCGCCATACGGGGCGAAGGGTAGGCTGATGCTGCTCGGTGGCGCGGAACGACGCTGCGTTCCCGGCAGCCGGCGCCAGAGCTTGTACGGCAGGTGCGCCACGTGAAAACCGAAACAGCTGGAACGGGGTTGGCGGATGAAGGGGGCCGGCACACCCTGGGCGATGTCAGCCTGCTGGCTCTGGCGATAGCCAAGCACCGCAACCTGGCTCAGGCCTCGTCGTCGGCCCAGTTTGTCCAGCTCGCGGTGAAGGATGGATACGGCTGCGGCGGTGGGCGCATTGTCGTCGTCCATCATCCAGATATTCTCGGCGCCGTCATCCAGAGCGGCTTGCAGCGCCACGGCGTAACCGTTTGCAGAGCCGGTGTTTTCCGTCAGCTCGATGATCCGGACGCGACCGGGCCAGCGTTCGCCCAACGGCTGCAACGAGGCGGTCGCAGCATTGCTTACGATCAGCACGTCACGCACCTCGGCAAATGCCAGGGCGCGCTCGACCAGTTCTTGCAGGTAACCCAGGCGGTCGCCATAGGTCACGGTCACCACTGTCGTTCGAGCAGTCATCGGATGCCTCGCATGAAGTGGCGCGCATCGCCACGTCTGGACGTGCGACAACCAGGCGTGGCGGTACGGCGAAGTGGAGAACAGCGGGAGGGTGAAACGGGAAGCTCAGGCGTCGTCGGCCAGGCTGAACGGGCCGAGCGGGCTCGGCGCGGCTGTGGCTGGCTGAAGGCTGACGCAATCGCCCTCGCCATCGGGACTGAACAATGCATGGAAGATGCGGATCGTCAGCCCGCTGTGACCGGGCATGTCCGGCGTATCAGGCGCCGGAAAGATTTCCGTGTACGAATAGCCGTCGGCCAGAACCAGCGGCTGCTGCCTGCTTTGTGAGTAATCCATGGTCGCCTCCATTGGACGCGGGATCAGAACGAGTAACGGATGGGTTCGCCGGAGCGCAAGCTCTGCCTGCCCGACAGGGGCTGTGCCAGGCGAACCGGGGGTGTCGATGGCGGAGCGGATTGGCTGGACGACGAGCAGACCGGCGCGGCCTGGCGCGTGCCATGGTCGAAGGTGATGATGCGGGCGCCGGCACGACCAGTGCAGTCGTCCCGAAGGGGTGTCATCTCCTCGTACCCGTTGCGATAGGCCTCGCCGGGGGCGAGGTCAACGCGATGGCTGGCGACGGTGGTACCACTGATCAGCAGCGCGATGCTCAGGGCGCAGCTGGCGTGGATGCGTTGGGTTGAGATCGTTGCGTTCATCCTTGAAACCTCGCAGGTCAAATACGGTCCTAATCAGGCGTGCTTGAGCGGCGCTGCGGTTGGGTAGACCGGTGAACTGATGACCGGGGAAACCACAGGCAGATCGAGCGGCACGTCCTGTCCTTGGAGCATGGAAACTTCTCGAACCCGATTATCGATGAAGCTTTTGATCTCCTGCCTGAATCGTTCGGTTGAAAATCGTTCGGCGCTGGCCCTGCAATGGGCTGGCGAGATGTGATGCGCGCATGATTCGAACTCGCTGACCGCGGCGATCAGCGACTCGGGCGTCTGTTCCCCGTAGAAGACTCCGGTGGGCTCGGGGTGCTCAAGCCCGCGCACGGTTTCCAGCACGCCACCGCGGCCATAGGCGATGACCGGCGTGCCACAGGCCTGGGCTTCGATCGGCGCGATGCCGAAGTCTTCCTCGGCGGCGAAGACGAATGCGCGAGCGCGCTGCATGTGATGCAGCAGGACCGGGAAGCTCTGGTAGCCCATCAGCGTCACGTTGGGTGCGGCAAGTTCCTTCGCCTTTTCCATATCCGGCCCGGTGCCGATCACCACCAGTTTCTTGTCGGGCATGCGCGCGAAGGCGTCGACGATCATCGGGATGCGCTTGTACGGCACCATGCGCGAGGCGGTCAGGTAGAAGTCTTCTTTGGCGGTATGAAGCGTGAAATGCCGAGTGTCGACGGGCGGGTAGATCACTGTCGATTGGCGTCGGTAGCTCTTGTTGATGCGCCGTCCGATGAAGTGTGAGTTGGCGATGAACTCGTCGACCCCGCTGGCGGTGCGTTGGTCCCACAAGCGCATGTAGTGCAACAGCATGCGCGCGAGCTTCGCCTTCAGGCCGCGATCCAGACTGGCTTCATGCAGATATTGATGCTGCAGGTCCCAGGCATAGCGGATCGGGGAATGCACGTAACTGATATGCAGCTGGTTGGGGCCGGTGAGCACGCCCTTGGCCACGGCATGGCTGCTGGATATCACCAGGTCGTAGCGGGACATGTCGAGCTGTTCGATGGCCAGCGGCATCAGTGGCAGATATTTCTGGTAATGCGTCCGGGCCTTCGGGAGCTGCTGAATGAAGGTCGTGTTCGCGCGCTTTCCGCCCAGCTGCGCGCGGTCCTCGTCGGAAAGGAAGTCGATCACGGCGTACAAGTCGGCGTCTGGCCAGATGTCGAGCAGCCCGGCCAGTACCTTTTCGGCACCGGCGAAGGTCACCAGCCAGTCATGAACGATGGCGATTTTCATAGGTAGGCCTATCACTGTCAGGGTGGAAGGAGGGGGAAGTGGAGCAAAGGATGCCGATGTTGCGCGGCGGCGGTGCAGTACCCGCTACCGCTCTGGCGGGCTCAGGGGAAACGGCGGCGTCTTGTCCCCTTCGGCCTGGCCGACGGTGCTGAAGGCACGATCGATCAGGCGGGACACCTGGCCTGCCGAGGCGCGCCAGCTGAAGCGCGCCACGTTGAGCTTGCCTCGTCGACGCAGGTCGGCGCGCAGGGTTTCGTCGAGGAGTATCCGCTTCATGCAATCGGCGATGTCGGCGACGTCCAACGGATCGAAATACAGCGCGCTGTCACGCAGCACTTCGGGAATCGAGGCTGCCCGCGCGGCGATCACCGGGCAGCCGCACGCCTGGGCTTCGAGTGGTGGAATGCCGAAGCCTTCGTACAGGGAGGGGAACACGAAGGCCGCTGCGCCCTGGTAAGCCTCAACCAGTTCTTCGTCCGACAATCGTCCAAGGAAGCGAATGCGTTTGCTGCTTTGCGGTGTGTATACGCTGCCGGAAAAGACGCGGTTGGAATCACCGACGATCCGCAGCTCGACATCGTCCAGCCCGTCCAGGCGCAGAAATGCCGCCACCATCCGGGCAAAGTTCTTGTGTGCGCTGGGGGAAGAAACCGCCAGCAGGTAGGGCGTGGTGCCGCTTCGATACGCCTGGGCCGCGAACGGCTGAAATCGCGCATCCACCGCGTTTGGGACCACGCAGATGCGCTCCTTGGGATAACGGTAATGACTGGCGATTTCGCCACGGGAGAACTCGCTCACGGTGATCAGCGCCTTGATTCGTTTGAGCAGAAGGGGTGTGAGGTAGCGATAGCTCGTCCTGAACAGGGGTGAATAACTGTTCGGATGACGCACGTAATTGATGTCGTGATGGGTCGCGATCTGGTTGCCGTATGCCAAAGGCGCGGTGTTGCAGAGCGACACCAACGGCGGGCTGCCGTGACGCGCCAACCATAACGGCAGGTCGAGCTGCTCCCAGAGATGGCCGCGATGACGGCCGATGCGCTGCACCTTCAGGCTGGTGGCGCTGCGCTCCATGAGTACATCATCCGGCGCGACGAACACCAGGTCGTTGCGCAGCTCCTTGAGTTCGAGGCACAGCTGCTCGGCAAACCGTTGTACCCCCCTGGTTTGCTGGGTCACGAAACGCGCATTGATCACGATCATCGAGAGTCCCTCCTGGAAGTGAGATGAGGTTCGTGGGCGGCAAGGGCGCCCGGGCTTGGCGCGCCCAGGCGCACGATTCGGGGAAACGCACCGAGCTCGATCTGGGCTGTGCAGATATCGGCCGACTCCAGGCAGGACCAGCCTTCGCCGCTACGGAATCGGCCGAGCTCCGGTTTGGCCGTATCGAGCTGTTCGAGCGGACCGGGTGGCGGGCTAGCCGAGTCGATCCGTACCGTTCGCGCCTTGCCAGTGCTCCAGGCGACCAGAAGCTCTTCTTCGGCATTGGCGAAACGCAACATGACCACGTTGGTGCTAGAGCCGTCGGCGTAACCGACGAAGGCATAATCCCGGACGATCGGGCTGATCGCGGCGAGTACCTCGTAGGCGGGTTTCTTCTCGAGGTTCTGACGGAGCAGGCCGAAGTTGTGTTCGCGCTCGCGCGGATCGGTGCCGTCGTTCCGGAAGTCGTACCACCAGTAGCCGCGGATGTTCGGCAGGGTACGGCTGAGAAAGAGGCTGCGTGCGAGGTAGGCCGCCTGCAGGTCTTCATCGATACCGCAGGCACCTCGATGGGCCGGCCAGGCCATTTCGGTCAGGTAGAGAGGCACGGGCTCACCGGCCGCTGCGGAAAGTTGCAGGTCGACGTCCGCCAGCCACTCGATCCAGGCTTCCGGCGTGTTGTCGCCCTCACCGCGGCAATGGACGTAGGGGTGCAGCGAGAGCCCATCGACCGACTGCATCACGCCCGATTCGACCAGACGCAAGGCGAAGCCGGATTCGATGCCGGCCGTCGTCACCGCGCCGGCCAGGACCTTTGCGGCCGGGTCATGCTGACGAATGATTCCAGCCGCATCGGCGACCAGCCTGAGGTAGTCCTGCGCGAGTTGTACGTCGTCGGGGGCTTCCTGGTCCCATTCGTTCCACACTTCGTAGTGCCGGACCCGCCCGTGGAACTGCTCGGCCACGAATCCCACGTAGCGGTTGAAGGCGGCGCGCAGCGGCTCGCTGCGCGGCTTCTGACCGTCGCCGTGGTGCTGGTTGCCGTAGCCGAGTATGAACAGCGTCGACAGGCCCTGGGCTTCGTTGCGTGCCAGGTAGTCGTTCCAGTGTGGCTCGACCACGAGCCGATCGCGTGTGCGCTCGAGAAAGGCCCAGTGAGCGTCGGTCCTGACCGAGCCGATTCCGGCGGCCGCCAGCAGCGAGGGCGCCTGCGCGCTGCGGTCGCGCAGGTGCAGATCGTGCGAGCACACACCGAGAATGAAGGAATCCTCGGCCGCACGTGTCGGTGAATGCAGCAGGAGACCGGAGAGCACCAGCGTTGAAGCCAGGCGTGCGAAAGGAAGGCGCTTGCCCATCGGTTTCGTCCTTGTAGTGATATGTCTAGTGCCGCATCAGCGGCGTCATGGAGGCCTGTGGCCGCGCGACCGGTTGCGGCTGTGATGCCAGCACATGGGCGATCGCCATGCCGATGAACAGACTGGAGACGGCGACCTCCAGCACATCGGTGGCCCAGCCGATCAGGCAGCTGCAAAAGACCATGCCCAGCAGGGCGTCGCGGATCCTCGGCCCGCGCCGATGCAGGCACAGCAACAGCGGAAACAGCAGCAGGTAGAACAGCACGCCGACCACACCCAGCATTCCCCAGAGGTACAACGCCGTGTTGTCGGCGATGGCGAGCAGCTCCAGCCAGCTCAGCGGAAAGGCGGCGGCGCTGCTGCCGACCGCGCCGAAGCCGGCACCCGACCATCCCCAGCCTTCATGCAGGACCACCTCGATGAAGTTCGGCCAGCTGTGGATCAGCCGATCGTTGAACGAGGCGAAGAGGCTTTCGCTGTAGGCCTCGCTCTGCGGGATGTTCAACAGCAGGCTGGCGACCGGTAATGCCAGGCCGCCGAGCACCGCGATCAGGAATGCCGTGGCGGTGGGCACCCGGTAGGCGGCCAGGAACAGCATCATCAGCGTCAGCAGGTAGGCCACCGCGGTGGACTTGTTGGTGCTGAGCACGATCGCCCCGAAGGCCACCGGATAGAGCATGAGTCGGAGCAGCCTGGACTTGATGAAGGCCGCAAGGTACAGGCTGTACAGCGCGATCATGACGGCCAGGATGGTGGACATCCGGGCGAAGCCGGCGAGGCGGTCGACGGTGCCGAAGCCCCACGAGCGATTCGCCGTCAGTTCGACTTCTCCGAGCATGTAGCTGTAGCCCTTCCAGGGCACACGGATGTACATGTCGAGCGCGATCCCGACCAGCGATGCCAGCAGGCAGAAGCCGATCACCCCGGCCAGCAGTCGTACGCGCCGTTCCAGGTAGTGGCCACAAAGCAGACCGAACAGCAGCGGCGTGTAGATGAAAAGGCTGAAACCGACATTGCGTGGCGAGGCGCCGTGCAGCAGGGCCAGAGTGCTTGCCAGGGCCATGGTGAGCAGCGCCAGCCACACGCCCGGTCGGAGGCGGGCATGCACCGCTTCCCAGGCGGCCGCGGCCAGGCAGGCCAGCTTGGGCAGATAGAGCAAGGGTGACAAACCGGCCATGTCCAGGTAGTAGCGAAGTGCGCCGGCGAAGGTTTCACCGATCAGCAGCGACGCGGCGATCAGGGTCAGCAGCGTCGGTTTATCAATCGCCAGCGGGCTCGATACGCGCCGCCGAGTAGCCTGCGTATGGGTGATCATCCTGAACCCTCCGGCCTGCCAGGGCGGCCTGCAGAATCGATTGGTACTGGTCGAGCATCTGTTGCATATCGAGAAACGGGGCGACGCTGTCACGTGCCTGACGTGCCAGCCGCTCGCGCAGGTTGCGGTCGAGCGCCAGGCGCAGCATGGCCCGGCCTAGCGAATCCGGGTCGTCTGGTGAGCAGAGCAGACCGTTGAGATTGTCCTGGATGATTTCCGGGAGGCCGCCCATGTCAGTAGCGATCACCGGCACGTGCTGCGAGCAGGCTTCGATGGCCACCAGTCCGAAGGGCTCCGCCCAGAGCGAAGGCACCACCAGTACGTCGATTTCGTGCAGGAACGCCTTTGGCGCCTGGTAACCGGCAAAGCGTACCCGCGCCGGATCGGCGAGCGCCTTGAGGGCCGACTCGTCCTCCTGCTTGCCGCGCCCGGCAATGCTCAGCGTGGCGTCGATGGACAGCGCCTGGAATTGCTCGATGAGCCAGTGCACGCCCTTGTTCTCGGACAGCGTGCCGATGTAGCCGAAACGCAGCGGCCCGCGCGGGGCTGGAACGGGCGACGGTGCGACTGGCGCCAGGTCCGTGCAGTTGTGCACCACATGCTGCGCGGCCCCGGCGAAATAGCCCTGGCGGGTCAGGCGCTCCAGGACGAAGCGGCTGACGCCAACCACCGCGGCGACCTGGCCCGAGGCGGTCGCATGGCGACGGCGCAGCGCTGCGCAGGCGAAACATGGCGCCTGGCAACTGCGGCCCTTCTTGAACATGGTGTCCTTCGGGCAGAGCAGATAGAGATCGTGCAGGACCTGAACGATCGGCAGCCCGGCCGCGGTGATCTCGTCCCAAGCGGCGACGGACCACCCGGTGAGGTTGTTGCACAGCACCACATCCGGCCTGTGCCGAGCGATCACCGCCCGCAGCGGCTCGCGCATTGCCGGGTTGTAGCGGTCACGCCAATGCCAGCCCAGGCGCAGCAAGCGGCTTGGTCGGCGCTCGTTGTAATGCCAGTAGAGATTGTGCAAACCGGTGCGATAGACCATCGGCCCGTCGCCGTCCTCGAGGTGCAGGCCCGCCTCCGGCCCAGTCGCCAATACCACGACCTGGTGGTCGCGGGCGTGCAGGCCCTCGGCCAGTTGCCGCACGACGATTTCCGCGCCGCCACCGATGTGCGGCGGGTACAGGCTGTGAAGCAGCAGGATCTTCATGATGCCTTCATCCTTCCCGGCAGGCGCTGCAGCAATTGAGGTAATGCTTCGGCACTCGGACCCGTTGTTGCCGCTGGAGCAGGTTCAGCAGGATCACCGCGCGATGCTGACCGTCGTTGCTCAGGAAAATGGCTTCGATCTCCTCGAACCCCTCGCCGCGAATCTGCACGCGCTCACCTGGCTGGAAGGATTGGCTCGCCGATTTTTCCTGCTGGGCGAGGCGCTGGCGCAACTGTTCGATGAGCCCGTCCTGAACGGGCGTCGGTTCGCCCCCGAAAGCCACCACGCGGGCCACGCCACGGGTCGAGCGAATCGGGTACCAGTTGTCCTGGTGCCGGTCGAGGTGAATGAACAGGTAGCCGGGAAACAGCGGCTCCCGCGTCGTGCCGTCGGTCGACTTCTGCGGCAGGTAGCATTCGAAGTGCTGGCGCCGGAGGTGTTCTTCGGCGCGAAGCTCTTGGCGTGGTTTGGTCTGGATGAGATACCACTGGGTATCGTTGCTCGGCGCTTTCATGGTGCTGTCTTTCCTTGAACACATGTGCGGTCCTTGGTTTTTTGCCGCTAGGCCTGTTGCAGGGTGAGCGCCTGCGGGCGCCCCTCGATGAGTGAATGGCGGCCGAGCAGTGCATGCGTTGCGTCGCGGCCGTTGAACATCAGCACGTCAATGATTGAAAGCGCCGGTACGAATGGCTTACCGAATTGCGGGTAGGTCAGGTCGTCCATGCGCAGAAAGCGAAGCTGCAGGCCATGCACGTCGAAGTACGACGGGCAGTACAGATCCAGTCCGCCGATGGGGTTGAGGTAGCGCTCGGCACCCAGGCGTTGGGTGATGCGCACCACGCGCTCCTGCTTGTCCATGCGTTCAGGCAGGCCTATCTCGGACCCCAGCGAAATCGGCGTTTCGATCTGCAGGTGGGCGCAAAGCCGACGGATCGAGTGCTCGATGAAGCGGGCCAGATTGCGCTCCGGGTTCAGCAGGATCTCGGTGATCAGCGGCAAGGTTTCGGCCTGGTATGGCGCGCGCCCATAGGCGAGCGTCAACGTGCGCAGAATCTTGTTCGCCTCCTGCTCGAAGCCATCACAGAGCCAGCGCTGGTTGATTCGCTCGGATTGAGCGCCCTTGCGAAGGGGAAAGGTGATCAACGCGGCTTGCCCGCTTACCAATATCCGGTTGCGGTTGATCCACGAGGCCTTGACGTACTGCAGGTCGTCACCCAGGACGAAATGGTCGCTGGCGGCGATCAGCTGGAAATACCCGAGATAGGGGAACAGGTAGGGTTGCATCATCGCGGCGGTTCTGAACACGGCGTTTCCCTCGCTGGCTTCAGGCCTTCTGTGTGTAGCTGTAGTAACCGTAGGCACCCGTCTCGTAGGCGCCGCTTGAGGCTTTACGCTTCACGCCGTTGAGGATTGCCCCCTTGGCAAGCACGCCGTTCTGCGCCAGGCGCCGCTTGGCGGCCTCTACCTGGCCTGGCGTGCTCTGGCCGAAGCGGGCGACGAGCAGGGTGGTGCCGGCCAGTTGCGCGACCAGCACCGCGTCGGTCACGGCGAGTACCGGCGGGGTGTCGACGATCACGATGTCGTAGTTGCGCTCGGCCTCTTTCAATAGCTGGGCGAAGTTGTCGTGCATGAGCAGCTCGGACGGGTTGGGTGCCGAGGCGCCGCGCGCGATCAGGTGCAGGTTGGGTTGGTCGGTGCGGTTGACCACCGCGGCAAGCTTCAGCCCCCCGGCCAGCGCATCGGAGAGCCCGGCGCGCGGGGCGATGCCGAACAGGCTCGCCAGGTAGCCGCGGCGCAGGTCCGCGTCGATCAACAGGACGCGCTGGCCGGCCTTGGCGACGACCGCCGCCAGGTTGCTGGAAACGAATGACTTGCCCGCACCCGGCGTTGGGCTGGTGATGACCAGCACCGGGTTGCGTGATTCGAGCATGGCGAACTTGAGGCTGGTACGCAGGCTGCGCAGCGACTCGATGGCCAGGTCAGCCGGGTCTGTCACCCCCAGCAGCTTGCTGGCGCCATCGCGCAGCCTCCTCAGGCGATGCAGCGGCTCCTGCTTGTTCGAGTACGGCAGCGCGGCATAGACCGGGATGCCCAGGTGTTCGATCGCGTCCGGGCTTTCGATACCGCGGTAGAACACCTGGCGGATAAGAATCACCAGCGCCGAGGCCAGCAACCCGGCTGCGATGGCTACCAGCAGCACCAGCGGTTTGACGGGCTTGGCCGGCCGTTCGACTACGGAATAGGCGGTGTCGATGATTCGCACGTTGCCGATGGTGCCAGCCCGCAAAACGTCCTGTTCCTGCGCCTTGTCCAGCAGCAGGGTATAGGTACGGGTGGTGACTTCCATGTCACGCTTCAGACGCAGCAAGTCCTGCTGGGTCTTGGGCAGGGTATCGATCCTGCCCATCAAAGCGGCTTTCTGCGCCTGCAGCTGGCTGATCTTCTTCACCAGCGTCTGATAGGTCGGGTGCTCTGGCGTGTAGAGCTGGTTGTATTCGGTGCGCTTGAGGTTGTGTTCGGATATCTGCGCTTCGAGGGCGACGATCTGATCGAGCACACCCTTGGTCTCGATACTGATATCCACCGACTGGGCACTGGTCTGGTAGTCGTTGAGCGCTGCTTCGGCCTTCTCCAGCGCCTTGCGTACTACGGGCACCTGCGAACGCAGAAACTCCAGGCGTTGTGCGGCCTCGGCGGAGCTGCGCTCGATATTCTGGCGCACATACAGGCGGCTGATCTGATCGAGGATGCGATTGGCCTTTTCCGGGTCCGGGTCTTCCAGGTTCAGGTAGATGATGCCCGAGTTCTTGCCCGCCTCGCCGATCTTGAGTCGCTTCTGGTACTCGAGCGCGGTCGTCTGCGGCCGGCTGCGCACCACGGCGAACTTGGTCCCCGGACGTGCCGTGAGCGCGGCGACCTGTACCTTGAATCCGTTGTGCTCGACCGCGGCCTTGACCTTACCCTCTAGCAGCAGGCTGTCATCCTCGTCGTACAGGCTGTATGCCCCGTCGTCCCCGGCGCGCAGGACGAGCTTCTCGCCCAGGTAGGCTGGCGGCACGTCCAGCTGGAAGATATCCAGCGCCTCGCCGCCCCAGGCATAGCTGTCCAGACCGAACAACGGGGCCGCCAGCTCGCCGTCCTTCAGCGGGTCGTGCTGGCGCGCCAGGTAGCCTCCAATGAACGGCAGGTACTTGGGTCTGGCGTCGATGTAGAGCTTGAGCTCGGTGACCGCGCGTCCGAGCACCGCGCGCGATTTGATCAACTCGATTTCGGTCACCGCCTGAGACACCGAATCGGGCTTGGCCACGATCTCCGGCACGCCGGTGATGGCGGTTTTCTTCGGCTCGATCTGGATCATGGCACTGGCCAGGTACACCGGAGTCGCGACGAAGGCGTAGGCACCTCCGAGCAGCGCGAACAGCCCGGTGATGCAGAGGATCAGCGCCTTGTTGTCGAAGGCCGCACGGAGAATGCGGGCCAGGTCGATGCGATTGTCCGCGTCGTATTCCAGGGGTGAGCGGGGCATGGCGGTCATTGCGGGTCCATCCTTTGTAGTACTCGATCGATCGTCGATCACGCGGTCGGGCTCAGCCGGCGCAAGAGATTGAGGCTGGTGTTCTGCAGGGCCTTGCCTAGCGCCACGAGCTTGGCCGGTGGTGAGATCAGCGCCAGTGCGTGGCAGAACACCTGAATCAGGAAATAGTCGTGAAGCGCCTGGTCACCGATCCGCTGGTAGTAGCGGGCCAGGTTGTAATAGGCGTGCAGCGACATGCGGATCCGCTGCTTGCTGCTGCGCATCGAAAAGATGCCGCCTTCGTGGATGCGGTACGCGGCGGGCCGGATCTGTGCCAGGAACTTGCCCTTGCCGTGCGCGCCCAGCAGTGACCACCAACAGATGTCGAGCACCTCGACGCCATGCAGCTCGGGCGGCAGCTCCTTGATCAGGTTGCGAAAACAGACCGTCAGTGTGGACAGCGGCCGGCCCCGCATCAGCTCTAGGGCGCTGGCATCACGACGATAGCGGCCCTGCAGGTGCGGGCTGCGCAGTACACCCTGGCCGTTGAACATGAAGGCGTCGTGATAGGTGATGACGTAGTCCGGGTGCCGCTCGAGGAAGTCCACCTGAATCTGCAGCTTGTACGGGTCGGTCCAATAATCGTCCCCCTCGCAATAGGCGATGTACCGCCCGTGTGCCTGGGCAAACAGCCGTGTGCTGAAGGGCACGCCCAGGCTGTACTGGTTCTGCTGCTGGTAGATGGGCCGGATCACGTGCGGGTAACGCGCTGCGTACTCGCGGATGATCGCCGCGGTGTTGTCGGTCGAGGCGTCGTCATGGACGATCACCTCGAAGGGGAAGTCCGTTTCCTGCCGGATAAAGCCATCCAGCGTCTCCCTTATGAACTCGGCGTGGTTGTAGGCCAGGCAGATGACGCTCACCAGCGGTTCGCGTCGCGCATCCCAGCGGGCCATGAGGGCTTCTTCGCTTTTCAATGTGTCCATTTAAAGGCTCGACTTTGTCATCAGGAGATACAGGCGCAGCACGACCGGCCTGGACGTGAAGGTGACAAGTGCCAGGCAGGCCATTCCGTTCAAGGCCAGCGCCAGCAGCGCATCGATGCGGTCGTCCCCGGCGAGGGTCTCGACGAAGGGCGCACCGAGCAGCAACCCCAATCCGGTCATCGCGGTGATGCGCAGCAGGTCCTGCACCCATGGCCTGTGAAGGTCAGGTGCGAAGCGGCGGTGAACGATCGAAGGCCAGACCAGGAATGTCAGCATGCGCAATCCGAACCAGGCGATCGCCGCGCCCCACGCGCCATGCAACAGG
This sequence comes from Stutzerimonas marianensis, assembly GCF_022810315.1. Taxonomy (NCBI): domain Bacteria; kingdom Pseudomonadati; phylum Pseudomonadota; class Gammaproteobacteria; order Pseudomonadales; family Pseudomonadaceae; genus Stutzerimonas; species Stutzerimonas marianensis. The sequence goes on from NZ_JALGRD010000007.1 coordinate 268,956, forward strand.
GCTGCGTAAACCACCACCGGGATACTCAAACCGGCGGATACCAGGCTGAACCAGACATGCAGGCGCAGTTGGCCGAAGGCGTACTGCAGGTAGAACGGGAAGCTGGTCAGGGCCATCACCGCGCTGCCCAGTACGTACCAGGGCAGAACTTCTCGGCTCCACTGTGCAGCCTGCGCATCACCGGTCCAGGCGAAGATCAGTGGCTCGGCGTGAAAGGCCACTACGCCGGCGAGTGGGAACAGCAAGCTGCAGACGAACCGGGTCGCGTTGAGGTAGAGCCGCTCCATGTCGAGGATGCGGCCTTCGGCGACCAGCATGGTCAGGCGCGGCAACAGGGTTTGCACCAGCGGATTGGTCAGCGTCAGAAGGCCCGTCGAGATCAGCGCGACGAGGGCGAAATAGCCGTACTGCTCGAGCAGCAGCACCTTCGACAGCAGCACCTTGTCCAGCTGCGTCAGGATGATCCAGAGCACCGAGGTCAGCGACATGCTGGCCGCGAAGGGGAGCACAGGGCGCACCACCTTCCAGTCGAACCCCGTGAACCACGCCGGATTGGGCAACTGGGCGTAGGCCTTCGCCGCGAACAGCAGCGTTTCGATCAGCGCCACCGTCGCCTGGAACAGGAAGAAATCCACCGGATCCTGGCTGACATGGGCAACCAGGACCCACCCGCCGAAATAGCGCAGCGTGGCGATGAGGATGTTCGCGCCGTTCAGCCAGGCATGCAGTTCCAGGCCCTGCAGGCCGCTTTTGTAGAGGGTCGCGTAGAGCTTGAGGCCGATCATCAGGCCCATCAGGTCGATGCAGCGCACCAGCGTCGAATGGCTGAGTGCCTGCGCCTGAAGCCAGTGTCGGGCGATCCATTCGCTCGCCAGGACGATCACAAGCACAGCGGCCGCAGCGACGGGCATGAAAAGAATTTCGAACGAGCGCAACAGTGCACCGGCGCGTGGGTCCCGCCGGGATTGACTCGCACACCCACGAAAAAACGCCAGCTGCCGAACCAGCGACGGCGAGAGGCCGGCGTCGAGCAGTTGCAGCCAAGCCTGCAAGACGGCAAAGAAGCCGATCAAACCATAGGCCTCGGCACCGAGATGACCCAGGTAGAACGGCAGGATCAACAGGCCGACCAGCAGCGCATAGGCCTGCCCGGCATAGCTCAGGCCGGTGTTGCGCAGCATCGACAGCTTTTGCGAGTCGGTCATGGTGTCACGCCCGGCCAGGTCTTCGAGCGCGCAAGTAGCTCCAGTTTCTCGCGTTGCCTTCCCGCAGCGAGCGCGACGCCGGGCCAGTGCGCAGGCGTTGGCTGGGGCTCGCGTCGAATGACCTGTGCCAACAGCGTATCGATCACCAGTTCCTGCACGTGCAGGGGTAGGCCGGGATAGATCGGCAGGCACAGCACGCGGCGGCTCAGGCTGCGCGATTCCCCCTGCGCTGGCTGCGGTTGCAGGTAATCCAGGGTGTCCAGTGAGGGGTAGAAATAGCGCCGCGGATTGATGCCCTGCCGATTGAGCGCACTTCGACAGCTCAGCAGCTGCGCCTCGCTGGCCAAGGCAATCGGGAAGTAGCTGTGGTTGCGCTCCGATTCCGGCTGCTGCCGTTGAAGGTCGAAATGCCCGCCCAGTCGTCGTTCGTAGCGGTCGGCGATCTCGGCGCGCTGTTCCAGGATCAACGGCATGTCGTCGAGGATGCACAACCCCATGGCCGCGGCGAATTCGTTGAGCTTGGCATTGATGCCGACGCCGTCGATGAGGTCGGTATCGACGATGCCGAAGTTGCAGAGCAGTCGAATCCGATCGGCCAACGCGTCATCGTTGGTCACGATGGCGCCGCCCTCGATGGTGTGGAACAGCTTGGTGGCATGGAAGCTCAGGGTGCTGATGTCCCCACGGCTGAAGAGCGAGGCTCCGCGATGGCGCACCCCGAATGCATGCGCGCCGTCGTAGACGACCTTCAAGCCGTGACGCTCCGCGACGCGGTCGATCGCATCCACATCACAGGCATTACCGAATACGTGGGTGGCCACGATCGCGCGCGTGTCATCGGTAATGCTGGCTTCGATGGCGTTTGGGTCGAGATTCCAGGTCGCGCGGTCTATATCGGCGAACAGCGGCCGAACCCCTTCCCAGTACAAGGAGCTGGTGGTCGCGACGAAGCTGAAGGGGGTCGTGACGGCGCTGCCACCATGCAAGCCCAGGGCGCGGTAGGCGATCTGCAGCGCCAGGGTGCCGTTACTGGTCAGGACGATGTTTCGCACGCCCAGATAATCTCGCAGCCGTTCCTCCAGTTCCCGCACGAGCGGGCCCTGGTTGGTCAACCAGCCGGACTCGTAGATGCTGTCGACGTAGCCGAGAAACTTAGACCTGTTGCCCAGGTAGGCCTTGGTGACGTTGATCATCTTGATCTCCCTATGGCTATCACACTGGAGCGGTCAGGCAGCCCGCTGCGCGCTGGCAGCCGTGGCGCGCCGAGCGCGGCGCTGGTTCAGTTTGAGGATCAGACGGGTTGCGAGGCTTCCGGCATGGGGGTCGCCGTAATGGAAGATGGCGGTAGCCCGGCGGGCGGCGGGGTCGCAGGGCTCGTTGGCGTGCAGGCTGCGATAACCCCAGAACAGATAAAGATTGCCCGGGACCAGCTGGAGCTTTTTCGGCCTGAGCCAGCCTCGGCGAATGGCAGCTGTGATCCACGAACGGGTCAGACGGTTTTGCAGCAGCGTCTTTTCCAGCACGTTGAACAAGACGCTCGAGCGCACGCCTCGAACATTCGGAAATACGATCAAGTCACCTCGATGCGTGCCTTGTTGCGGTATTTCGATGGGCAGGAGGACAGTCACAAGGCTCGCGTCGTAATGAAAGCAATTGGATTCACGGCGTCCCGAACCACCCTGTACGCACCGCAGCACCTGATAAATTTTGTCGCTGTAGGCGGTACGACCGGTGCCCTGCCGATAGAGCCCAGAAAGCAGCTCGCGAAAGACAGGCGATGCGCCTAGCACGCCCAAAAGGGAGCGATTTATTACCTCGCCGCCATGATGTGCAAAGTATTCTCCGCCGCGGTTCGTGGCCTCGGTTTGGACAACTTCCCGCAGGGAAGAAAGTTGTTCAGACGTTAGGAAGTTGGCGATACATGAATAACCGGAGTTATTCATTTCGCGCGCAATCAGTGCATGGCTTTCAATGTCGGGATAGCGGAATGAAGGGCTCACGAATGCGCTCCTGTTATTCATGACAAGGGTGTCGTCGAATACAAATGGTCACGCACGCTTAAGGTATTTATATCGTGACGCTTCAATGCGCCTTATTCGTTGTAACCGACTTAAAGCAAATAATGTTTTGCACGTCTTTATTACGGCGGGTAAAGCTACCGCCATCTTGCCTCGTCGAGGCAAAGTCTGGATTGGATGCGCCTGTGACCTCTCTGTAGCCCTTGCAAATGCTGGCCTGTGGCGATTCAGGCAAAGCTACCGCACTCGCTGGGTATTCGAGGATCTTGCAACGTGTCGGAATCAGGACGGCACAGCCAGGACGCTGTAGAGACTGCCTTTCCCTGCAACTAACCTCCGCAGCGGCACCTCTGCCTAGGCAGGGCGGGCGACGGTGAAACATCCTGTCTCGTAATTTCGTGTGACACAGTTATCAATCAGAACATGACGGTCGTCAATATCCGTTGGTAATTTTTTTTGGGGTTTTGGGGTGGTGCTGGCTTAAGTGTTTGATTTGTCGGGCTGGCGCCTAAAAGCCTGCGAATTATTAAACGCGGCGTCGAGCTAGGCGCGAAAAAACGCAATCGGCTTTTGGAACTAAGTCGTTCGATTTAGTGGTCGCTAATCGGACTGCATTGAGTCGCGCGATTGGCCTGTGCGAGAGGCGAGGCGAGGGTGATTTCGAGGCAAAAAAAAAGCCACTCCTGAGAGTGGCTTTCCTATGTGGTTGCGGGAGCCGGATTTGAACCGACGACCTTCGGGTTATGAGCCCGACGAGCTACCAGACTGCTCCATCCCGCGTCTGTGGGCCGGCATTCTACAGGCTGACTGCTGACTGTCAACCGATAAAAGAAAAATAGGCTTTTTGATTCAGGGGTTTAGCGGAACCCACTGGTACTCGTCAGCCGCTGGAACGAAAAAAGGCCACTCATCGAGTGGCCCTTTTCTGATTTGGTTGCGGGAGCCGGATTTGAACCGACGACCTTCGGGTTATGAGCCCGACGAGCTACCAGACTGCTCCATCCCGCGTCTGTGGGCCGGCATTCTACAGGCTGACTGCTGACTGTCAACCGATAAAAGAAAAATAGGCTTTTTGATTCAGGGGTTTAGCGGAACCCACTGGTACTCGTCAGCCGCTGGAACGAAAAAAGGCCACTCATCGAGTGGCCCTTTTCTGATTTGGTTGCGGGAGCCGGATTTGAACCGACGACCTTCGGGTTATGAGCCCGACGAGCTACCAGACTGCTCCATCCCGCGTCTGTGGGCCGGCATTCTACAGGCTGACTGCTGACTGTCAACCGATAAAAGAAAAATAGGCTTTTTGATTCAGGGGTTTAGCGGAACCCACTGGTACTCGTCAGCCGCTGGAACGAAAAAAGGCCACTCATCGAGTGGCCCTTTTCTGATTTGGTTGCGGGAGCCGGATTTGAACCGACGACCTTCGGGTTATGAGCCCGACGAGCTACCAGACTGCTCCATCCCGCGTCTGTGGGCCGGCATTCTACAGCTTTACGCTGATCTGTCACCCCTGAACAAGAAAAAAGCCGAACTCTTTTCAGGCGCTTAGCGAAACCTTGACTTCATGCCGCTCGCTCCGCGGGCTGGGCCGGCTCTCGGCCTGCGGCGGGAGCCCTTGGTAATGATGGCGAATGACGCGCAGCAAGCCCCATAACATGGCGACGGCGGCACTGCCCCATCCGAGAATGACTAAAGCGATTACCAGAGCGGGATTGATCATCTTGAATTCCTTTCTGCCGGTGCCGGCTGATCATCGAACGCCGAGCCGCATTCGTGCGGCCCGATCAGTGGACCCCTTCTTGGCGCCGAGGGTTCCCCCTGCCACTGGTCGCTGGCCGTGCCGATTGGCGCACTGTTCGCGTAGCGGGGTGCCTAACGCTTGAAACAGGTGGTTTGAAGGAGGCGAGATGCGCACCTACGCAACGAGATCAATGGTTAGCCTGATCGGCACGCTGACGATCGCAGGATGGGCCGTAGCCACACCGCTCGAAAGCGTTGACCCGCTCCTGGCGCAGCAGGGGCCGGCACCCGCGGATCGCTCGCTGGGCAATGGCTCGATGGGCACGGGCGAAGGAATAGAACGGCTGCCGGATGACGAGGCCGAGGGCGACGGCGACGGCGGACAGTCCCGCTACGAGCAGCCTGAACATGGCGATACCGACACCGACATGGAGCATCGTCCGCGCCGGACCCTTGGCGACGAGGACGAGTGACCCACTTGACGGAGGTAAAACCGATGAAACGAATCAGTGCAATGGCAGCGAGCGCCTTGCTGCTGTCGGGCCTGGCGATGGCTGATGCCGACGGTGATCTCTCCAATCCGTCGACCACGGGTACCGGAGCGATGGAAGAGCCGGCTTCGAGTATTGGCGTCGAGAAGCGTGACGCCACCGATAGCCGCGAAGAAGCGCCTCGCGATGACTCGGCTCTCGGCACCATGGGTACCGGTGCGACCGGTACCACTGGCGGTACGGGGGCTACGACCGGCACCGACTCTATCCAGGATTCCGACGAAGCGGAGCAGTAGCCGCGCAAGTGTGCCGTGTGCAAGCGCTCGGTCGGCCCGTACAATGCGGCCCTTTTTCGGGCTGAGCCGTTACTGATGCAGATCGCTTTGGCGCCCATGGAAGGGCTGGTCGATGAAATTCTTCGAGACATCCTGACGAGCGTGGGCGGCGTCGACTGGTGCGTCACCGAGTTCATTCGCGTGTCGGATCGGCTATTGCCCGCCTCGAGCTTTCACAAGCTCGCGCCCGAACTTCGACACGGCGCTACCACTCGTGCGGGTACCGCGCTGCGGGTGCAGCTGCTGGGCTCGGATCCCGTCTTGCTGGCGGAAAACGCCGCGCTTGCCTGCAGTCTCGGCGCGCCGGCCATCGACCTCAACTTCGGCTGTCCGGCCAAGACGGTCAACAAGTCACGCGGCGGCGCGGTGCTGCTCAAGGAGCCGGAGCTGCTGCACGCGATTCTGCAGGCGGTGCGCCGTTCGGTGCCCTCATCCATTCCAGTCACGGCGAAAATGCGCCTGGGGTTCGACAGCCCTGACGGCGCGCTCGACTGCGCCCGTGCGCTGGTCGAGGGAGGCGCCGAGCAATTGGTCGTGCACGCCCGAACCAAGGTCGAGGGCTACAAACCGCCCGCGCACTGGGAATGGGTGGCAAGGGTGCAGGAGGTCGTGTCCGTTCCGGTGTACGCGAACGGGGATATCTGGTCGGTCGAGGATTGGCAGCGTTGCCGTGAGGTCAGCGCGGCCGAGAACATCATGCTCGGCCGCGGCCTGGTCTCTCGGCCGGACCTGGCGCTGCAGATCGCCGCGGCGAGGCGAGGGGAGACGCTGGAGCCGATGAGCTGGGCGGACCTGCAACCGTTGCTGGCTGACTTCTGGCTGCAGGCGCGCCGCAAACTGTCTCCGCGTTATGCACCCGGGCGGCTCAAGCAGTGGCTTTCCATGCTTACGCGCAGCTACCCGGAAGCGGTGGAGCTGTTCGCCCGCTTGCGTCGCGAGAATGATTGCGAGCGCCTCGATGCGTTGCTGGGTGTCGACAGCCCGGCTTTCATCGACGCGGCAAGTTAGCGTCCGCCGCTGACGTCCAGCAGTGCGCCAGTGGTGTAGCTGGCGCGATCGCTGGCGAGCCAGAGGATGGCCGCGGCAACTTCCTCGGCGAGCCCGCCACGCCCCATGGGCACGCTGCCTTTCACCCGCTCGACCCGACCAGGTTCGCCACCGCTGGCATGAATCTCGGTCTCGATGATTCCGGGCCTGACGGCATTGACCCTGATGCCCTCGGCGGCCACTTCCTTGGCCAGACCCAGCGTCATGCTGTCGATCGCGCCCTTGGCGGCGGCATAGTCGATGTACTCGTTCGGTGCTCCCAGCTTTGCCGCAATCGACGAGACATTGACGATCGCGCCGCCCTGTCCGCCATGCCGAGTGGACATGCGCTTCACGGCCTGCGCCGCGCAGTTGAAACTGCCCACGACATTGACGCCAAAGACGCGCGCCAGACGTGCGGCGTCCATCTGCTCGAGACGCATCTGCCGTTCGAGCATGCCGGCATTGTTTACCAGCACATCGAGGCGGCCGAATTGGTCGTCCAGGGTCGCGAACAGTCGCGCCACCTGTTGTTCGTCAGCCACGTCTGCCGGGACTGCGATCACCTCGGTGCCAGCCGCGCGCAGCTCCTTGACCAAGGCGTCCATGGCGTCCTGCCGCTGACGATAATTCAGGCACAACGCATAGCCTTCCGCCGCCGCAAACCGGGCAGTTGCGGCCCCGATGCCCCGGCTGGCGCCGGTGATCAACATGACTCTGGACATGAAAATGACTCCCGACGAACGGTCTTGAAATAGGTTGAGTGGAGCTTATCTAGGGGATCACGGAATGCCGAATTCGGGTTCCGCAACCACACTCGCTGATTTCAGGAGATAGCACCATGAGCAACTTTTCAATGGCTCCCTTGTTCCGCCAATCCATTGGCTTCGATCGTTTCAACGACCTGTTCGAGTCGGCCCTGCGCAACGACGCCAACAGTTCGTTCCCGCCCTATAACGTGGAAAAGCACGGCGATGACGAGTACCGCATCATCGTAGCAGCCGCTGGCTTTCAGGAATCCGATCTGGACCTGCAGGTCGAGCGTGGCGTGTTGACCATCACCGGCGGCAAGCGGGAAAACGGTGGCGAGAACGTCACCTATCTGCATCAGGGCATCGCCCAGCGCGCGTTCAAGCTGTCGTTCCGCCTGGCCGACCACATCGAGGTCAAGGGCGCAGCGCTCAATAACGGCCTGTTGAGCATCGAGCTCGAGCGTGTCGTACCGGAAGAGGCCAAGCCCAAGCGTATCCCGATCAACGGTGAACGCCTGGCGCTGGAAGAGGCCTGACCTGCCAAGAGGGCGTCGCAAGACGCCCTTTTTTTCATTTTCACCCCTCGGCTGGAATGGCGGCTTCCTCGAGCAAACCCATGAACGCTTTGGCCGCATTCGACAGGGTGCGCTCGCTGTGACTGATGTAGCCCAGTTGCCGCGCGAGCTGTACGCCGGGCACCGGTAGCCTGACGACTTGCTCATCCAGCATGGTGCGAGGTAGGACGCTCCAGGCGATGCCGATGGACACCATCATCTTGATCGTCTCTAGGTAATTGGTGCTCATCACCACGTTCGGCTTCAGCCCCTTCTGTTCGAACAAGCGATGAGCGATGTGGTGCGTAAAGGTGTTCTCGCCAGGGAATACCGCCGGAAAGGTAGCGATGTCCTCCAGGCTGATTACCGTTCTTTGCGCCAGCGGATGTTCCGGCGCCACGACGAAATCGAGCGGGTCGTCCCAGATGCGATACGCCAGCACAGGCGGTGCCGTCTGCGGGGCTAGCGTAATAACGGCCAGCTCTGCGCGCCCGTGCAGCACTTCTTCGTAAGCGATTTCCGAATCCAGAAATCGAATGTCCAGGTTCACCTTCGAATGAGACCGGGTGAAACGGCGAAGCAAGGGCGGGAGGCGATGCAGGCCGATGTGATGGCTGGTCGCCAGCGAGAGCTGGCCGCTGACGTCCCCGTTGAGATTGGTCAGCGCACGACGGGTATCGTCCAGCACGTTGAGAATCTGGTAAGCGCGGGGCAGCAGGGCACGGCCGGCCTCGGTCAGGCTGATTTCGCGACCGAGCCGGTCGAACAGACGAACAGCGAGTTGCGACTCGAGCGAGGCGAGTCGTTTGCTGACCGCCGGTTGCGTCAGATGAAGCCGTTCTCCGGCCAGTGAAAAGCTGCCGGTTTCAGCGATGGCAATGAACGCGCTGAGGTTGGCCAGATCCATGCGAAGTCTCCCCTTACCGTCGATGCGACTATTCCAGCATGGAATGCTTTGGATGAAAAATATGAATTTGAGTAATTCGAACGCAGGCCATAGGATCACCCCATAAGCAGCAGGGCTAATGCCCAAAGAACTGATGAGGAAAATCCAATGGCCGGCAAGACGCTGTACGACAAGCTCTGGGAGATGCACGAGGTGAAGCGCCGCGACGACGGTTCTTCACTGATCTATATCGATCGGCACATCCTTCACGAAGTGACCTCGCCGCAAGCGTTCGAAGGGCTGCGTCTGGCGGGTCGCAAACCCTGGCGTATCGACGCCAACATCGCTACGCCGGATCACAACGTGCCGACTACCGCCAGCGAGCGCAAGGGCGGCATCGAGCAGATCGCCGACGAAGTGTCGCGCCTGCAGGTGCAAACGCTGGACGAAAACTGCGATGACTTCGGCATCCTCGAGTTCAAGATGAACGACGTGCGCCAGGGCATCGTTCATGTGATTGGCCCGGAGCAGGGCGCCACCCTGCCGGGCATGACCGTGGTATGCGGCGACTCCCACACCTCTACCCATGGCGCGTTCGGCGCGCTGGCGCATGGCATCGGCACCTCCGAGGTCGAGCACGTGCTCGCTACCCAGTGCCTGGTCGCCAAGAAGATGAAGAACATGCAGGTGCGCGTCGAAGGCCAGCTGCCCGCGGGCGTCACCGCGAAAGACATCGTCCTGGCGGTGATCGGCAAGATCGGCACCGCCGGTGGCAACGGGCATGCGCTCGAGTTCGCAGGCAGCGCGATCCGCGACCTTTCCATGGAAGGCCGGATGACGCTCTGCAACATGGCCATCGAAGCCGGCGCGCGTGTTGGCATGGTGGCGGTCGATGAGAAGACCATCGCCTACGTCGAGGGCCGGCCGTTCGCCCCGAAGGGCGCCGACTGGGAGCGGGCAGTGGCGTTGTGGAAGGGGCTGGTATCCGATGCCGACGCGGTATTCGATACCGTCATCGAGCTCGACGCCACCCAAATCAAACCGCAGGTGAGCTGGGGCACGTCGCCGGAAATGGTGCTGCCCGTCGACCAGCGCGTGCCGGACCCTGCCGCCGAAGCCGACCCGGTCAAGCGTGGTTCGATCGAGCGCGCGCTCAAGTACATGGGCCTGACCGCGAACCAGCCGATCACCGAGATTCGTTTGGACCGCGTCTTCATCGGCTCCTGCACCAATTCGCGGATCGAGGACCTACGTGCCGCGGCTGAAGTCGCCAAGGGTCGCAAGGTCGCTGCGACCATCAAGCAGGCGATGGTGGTCCCTGGCTCTGGACTGGTGAAGCAGCAGGCCGAAGCCGAAGGATTGGACCGCATCTTCATCGAGGCTGGTTTCGAATGGCGCGAGCCTGGCTGCTCGATGTGCCTGGCAATGAACCCGGACAAGCTCGGCAGCGGCGAACACTGCGCCTCGACTTCCAACCGTAACTTCGAAGGGCGCCAGGGCGCGGGTGGCCGTACCCACCTGGTGAGCCCGGCCATGGCGGCCGCCGCGGCGGTCACCGGTCACTTCGTCGATGTTCGCGAATTGCTCAATGCGGGAGCTCAGCAATGAAAGCCTTTACCCAGCACACGGGCTTGGTCTGTCCGCTCGACCGTGCCAATGTCGACACCGACCAGATCATCCCCAAGCAGTTTCTGAAATCCATCAAGCGGACCGGTTTCGGCCCGAATCTGTTCGATGAGTGGCGCTATCTGGATGTCGGCCAGCCGAACCAGGACAACTCCAAGCGCCCCGTGAACCAGGACTTCGTCCTGAACTTCCCACGCTACCAGGGCGCCAGCGTGCTCCTGGCGCGGGAAAATTTCGGTTGTGGCTCCTCGCGTGAGCATGCGCCCTGGGCCCTGGATGAATATGGCTTCCGCACGGTGATTGCGCCGAGCTTTGCCGATATTTTCTACAACAACAGCTTCAAGAACGGCCTGCTGCCAATCGTGTTGAAGGACGAGGAGGTCGACGAGCTGTTCCAGCAGTGCGAGGCCACCGAGGGCTACCAGTTGACTGTCAACCTGGCAGCGCAGACGGTGACCCGTCCGGACGGCAAGCAGTACACCTTCGACATAGACGCCTTCCGTAAGCACTGTCTGTTGAATGGCCTGGACGATATCGGCCTGACCCTGCAGGACGCCGAGGCGATCGAAGCCTTCGAAACCGGTCATCGGCAGCGCCAGCCCTGGCTCTTCGGTGCCATTCGCTGAAGGTGGTGGCATGAAACGATTCCACATCGCCTTGGCGGTCGATGATCTGCAGGCGTCGATCGCCGAATATGATCGTCGCCTGGGGCAGGCCGCGACCGTGGTGGTGCCGGGTCGATACGCCATGTGGCGCACCGAACTACTGAATTTCTCCATCAACGAGATGCCGGGGCAGGGCGGAACCTTGCGCCATGTGGGTTTCGAGATCGATGGGGTTGAAGGTTTTTCCAGCGATACGGATTGCAACGGCCTGGTCTGGGAGCGGTTCTGCCCGGCTGCGCAAGACCATCGCATTCGCCAGATCTACGGGCCGCCGTCCACGCACGGTGGCCCGTTCAATAAGTAAAGCGGGTCGTTTCCCCTAGGCGCGACCGATGAAAACCAATTGAGGACACAATGGGTAAGCAGATTCTGATTCTCCCCGGTGACGGCATCGGGCCGGAAATCATGGCCGAGGCGGTCAAGGTGCTGGAGCTGGCCAACGACAAGTTTCAGCTCGGCTTCGAACTGAGCTATGACGATCTCGGTGGTGCTGCGATCGACAAGTATGGCGTACCGCTGGCGGACGAGACCCTGGAACGCGCGCGTGCTGCCGATGCCGTCCTGCTGGGCGCCGTTGGTGGCCCCAAGTGGGACAGCATCGACCCGGCAATCCGTCCGGAGCGTGGCCTGCTGAAGATTCGCTCGCAGCTCGGCCTGTTCGGCAACCTGCGTCCGGCGCTCCTGTATCCGCAGCTTGCCGATGCGTCCAGCCTCAAGCCGGAAGTCGTCGCCGGCCTCGATATCCTCATCGTTCGTGAGCTGACCGGCGGTATCTATTTCGGCCAGCCGCGCGAAAACAAGGTGTTCGATAACGGCGAGCGCATGGCCTACGACACGCTGCCCTACAGCGAGAGCGAAATTCGTCGTATCGCCAAGGTTGGTTTCGACATGGCGCGTGTACGCAGCAAGAAGCTGTGCTCGGTGGACAAGGCCAACGTGCTGGCGTCCAGTCAGCTCTGGCGCGCTGTGGTGCAGGAGGTGGCCAAGGATTACCCGGACGTCGAGCTCAGCCATATGTATGTCGATAACGCTGCCATGCAACTGGTCAGGGCACCGAAGCAGTTCGACGTGATCGTCACCGACAACATGTTCGGCGACATCCTGTCGGATGAGGCTTCCATGCTGACCGGTTCTATCGGCATGCTGCCGTCCGCTTCGCTGGACGCCAACAGCAAGGGCATGTACGAGCCCTGCCATGGTTCGGCCCCGGACATCGCAGGCAAGGGCATCGCCAATCCGCTGGCGACCATTCTGTCTGTGTCCATGATGTTGCGCTACAGCTTCAGCCAGACGCAGGCGGCGGATGCCATCGAGCGGGCAGTCAGTGATGTGCTCGACCAGGGGCTGCGGACTGGGGACATCTGGTCCGAGGGTTGCCAGAAGGTCGATACCCGAACCATGGGTGATGCGGTAGTCGCCGCGCTCGCGAAGCTGTAATCTTTCTGGCCCCATTGCACCGGGCCGTCGATAACGCTTGCGGGCGACGGTCAGGTGGTGACGCTGAGTGACGCCGGCGTGCGAGGGAGGATCACCTCTCATCGAACATGCAAGCACAGTCTGTTTTTGACGGTCTGCACGGCGGGCCACTTCATATATAGGTGTAGTTGATGAAACGCGTAGGTCTGATCGGTTGGCGCGGCATGGTCGGTTCCGTGCTCATGCAGCGGATGCTGGAGGAGCGGGATTTCGACCTGATCGAGCCGGTATTCTTTACCACCTCCAACGTGGGCGGCCAAGGCCCCTCGATCGGCAAGGACATTGCGCCGCTCAAGGATGCCTACAGTATCGATGAGTTGAAGACGCTCGATGTAATCCTGACGTGCCAGGGCGGGGATTACACCAATGAGGTGTTTCCCAAACTGCGCGAGGCGGGCTGGAAGGGCTACTGGATCGATGCTGCCTCGAGCCTGCGCATGCAGGACGACGCGGTCATCGTCCTGGACCCGGTGAACCGTAAGGTGATCGACCATCAGCTCGATGCCGGCACGCTCAATTACATCGGCGGCAACTGCACCGTCAGTTTGATGCTGATGGGGCTGGGTGGCTTGTTCGAGAATGGTTTGGTCGAGTGGATGAGTGCCATGACCTACCAAGCGGCTTCTGGCGCAGGCGCTCAGAACATGCGTGAGCTGATCAAGCAAATGGGCAGTATCCATGACGCCGTATCCGATGACCTGGCGAACCCGGCCAGTGCGATTCTGGACATCGATCGCAAGGTTGCCGATTGCCAGCGCTCCGAGGCGTTCCCCGTCGATAATTTTGGCGTGCCGTTGGCTGGTAGTCTCATCCCCTATATCGACAAGGAACTGCCAAACGGGCAGAGCCGCGAGGAGTGGAAAGCACAGGCCGAGACCAACAAGATCCTGGGGCGTTTCAAGAGTCCGATTCCGGTCGACGGTATCTGTGTCCGCATCGGTGCGATGCGCTGCCATAGTCAGGCATTGACGATCAAGCTGAACAAGGATGTGCCGATTTCGGACATCGAGGGGATGATCAGCCAGCACAATCCGTGGGTCAAACTGGTACCCAATCATCGCGATGCCAGCATGCAGGAGTTGAGTCCGACCTCCGTCACCGGCACGCTGACCGTTCCGGTGGGGCGCCTGCGCAAGCTCAACATGGGCTCGCACTACCTTGGCGCCTTCACTGTGGGTGACCAGTTGTTGTGGGGTGCCGCCGAGCCGCTGCGTCGCATGTTGCGAATCCTGCTCGAGCGCTAAGCTTCGTTTCAGTTTGTCAGATGAAAACGCCACGCATTGCCGTGGCGTTTTTTTTGCCAGAAGGAATAAGCCGGCGATTTGTGACGCATGGAACAGAAGTGCTTCACGTTCGTCGGGCTGCGGCCGATATAGGCGGAAAGGGCTTTGATTTCCTATAGAGTCCGGCACGTCCGCGGTTCAGCGCCGGAAGGTTGGATAGCTAACGTCACGTGCACGCCATCCTGCCCAGAATGCGGATTCGCTGACAGGGACCTGACCTTAGGCAGCGCGCAGGTCAAATTGTGGATTGTGTCTGATAACGTGCGAAAAGGCCTGAGGCTTAATGCGGTGCGGTCGGGTCGGTTGTTGATAAAACACTATCTGTAAAAGATACTTACTGAAAGTTCAAAGAACTATTCTAGCTGACGGTGTTAACAGGCTTGTCGCTGACGGGGGCCGCCATCCGGGCGGCATGGGCAGTGATTATGGCCTCTCTCTCGAAAATCCGAGAAAGTTAAAAAACAAGGGATTACATCAATGGTTCGGGTTCGCAATCTGGTGCTGGCAATCGCGGCTGCTACCGCGTTGACTTCCGAAATGGCTTACGCGCTAGGGTTGGGCGAAGTCACCCTGAAATCGGCGCTGAATCAGCCTCTTGTCGCTGAGATCGAGCTGCTCGATGCGAAATCCCTTGCGCCTGGCGAGGTTGTTCCGGTGCTGGCCTCGGTTGAGGACTTCAACAAGGCGGGCGTTGATCGTCAGTATTTTCTCACTGACCTGACGTTTACGCCGGTGCTGCGGCCTGATGGCAAGAGCATCATTCGCGTGTCTTCGACCAAGCCGGTTCGCGAGCCCTACCTTAACTTTTTGATCGAGGTGCTGTGGCCGAACGGTCGTCTGTTGCGTGAATACACGCTGCTTCTCGATCCGCCACTGTATTCGCCGGAAATCGCCGCGGCCGTCGCTCCGCAGCTGCCGGTTTCCGTACCGACCTCGAGGCCCGCCGCGCCATCGCGTACCCCCACGCCTTCAGCGGCAGGCACCCCTGCCGCCTCCACGGTTACGCCACTTCAGGGTAATGAGTACAAAGTCACACCTAACGACACGTTGTGGGAGATTGCCGAACGCGCGCGTCAGGGTGGTACGGTCCATCAAGCCATGCTTGCGATCCAGGATCTGAATCCTGATGCATTCATCGGCGGCAATATCAATCGCATGAAAAACGGTCAGGTGCTGCGTTTGCCAACCGAGGAGCAGGTCCGGAGCCGCTCCCAGGCTGAGGCGATTCAGCAAGTGGCGCAGCAAAATGCCAGCTGGCGGCAGGGGGCCGGTGTCGCGGGCCAGGGCTCGCGCCAGCTCGACGCCACTCAGCGGGGTCAGGCTGGTGCCGCGCCTGCCCGCAGCGAGACAGGCGACAATTTGCGTCTGGTTGCACCTGAGGCGGGTGAGGCCACCACCGGTAGCGATACTGGAGGTACTGACGACACCAAGTCGCTTCGCGACAAGCTCGCCGTTACTGAAGAGAGCCTGGACTCCAGTCGCCGAGAAAATCTGGATCTCAAGGATCGCCTGAATGATCTGCAGGGGCAGCTCGACAAGCTTCAGCGCCTCATGGAGCTCAAGGACAATCAGCTGGCCAAGCTTCAGGCCCAGCTGGGCGCCGATGCTGAGCCGATATCTAGTGCGCCGGCTGGCGTCGAAGGGCCAGTCGACACTCAGGCTGACGCTGGCAATGGGGCGGCCGAGCCGGTTACGGCCGGTGCGGATGCTCAGGGCAGTGAGTCACCCGTCGAACAGGACGACACGGCGCAGCCCGTCGAGCCAGTTCAGCAGCCGACCGCGCAGACGTCACCTGCTCCTGTTGCCGCTGCCCCTGAGCCGGCACCTGTATCTGCCCCCAGCTCCGAGGCACCGGAATCCGGTGGCTTTGTTGACGACCTCATGGGCAATCCGGTAATGCTGGGCGTGATCGGAGGCAGTGCGCTCCTGTTGCTGCTGGTCGGCCTGATGGCGCTGTCGAGACGCAACGCAATGAAGGAGGCAGAGCTGCAGGAAAGTCTGCTTGCCGAAAATGAGGACGATCATTTCTACGGCGCCGTTCATGAGGGTGCTGCATCCGGCAAGGACAATCACGTCAACCAGGCGCCTGTTGAAACGAGCCCGGCTGACGCATTGGCTGGTGCGGCGACCGACCCGCTCGCGGAAGCCGATATCTACATCGCCTATGGCCGATTCAATCAGGCCGCCGAACTGCTGCAAAACGCCTTGAATGATGAGCCTCAGCGTAGCGATCTGCGTCTGAAATTGATGGAGGTCTACGCCGAGCTGGGAGACCGTGAAGGTTTCGCCCGTCAGGAGTCGGAACTTCGCGATATCGGTGGCTCGACACCTGCTATCGAGCTATTGAAGGCACGTTACCCCGGCATGGCGGTGGCTGCCGCGGCCGGTTTCGCTACGGGTGCAGCAGCCTCCAGTCAGGATGATCTCGACACGCTGAGCCTGGATGATCTCGATCTGGATGGCCCTGCGGCACCGGTAGCTAAGGCTGAGTCCGATAGCGCTTTCGATTTGAGTCTCGATGATCTGGAGCTAGACGAGTCCACTGCGCCTGTCGAGCAGCCGAAGGGCGTTTCCGAGACCGATGCGTTCAGCTTTGACGAGCTGTCGCTGGAGGCGGCTGCTGAAGAGCAGCGTGGGGATGACTTCGCGCTTGAGCTCGATGAATCGACCGCATCGGACGTGTCTTTCGAGCAGGAAATGGCAGCGTTCTCGCTTGATCTCGACGAAGAACAGGCGCAGCCAGCGGATAATCGCGACGATGAACTTGGCTTGAACATGAGCGCGGCTGCCGACGCTTCTGTTACCAAGCCTACGGCTGACAGCTTCGATTTCGAGTTGCCCGAATTGACCGAAACGGCGGCGATGCCCGATGAGTTCGACCTTTCGCTCGAAGAGGAAGATACGTCGGCTCAGCCTGAAAGCTTCGCCTCCAGGCTCGAAGAGGTCGAGGCCGAGCTTCAGGATCTTTCGCGCGATCTGGAGGAGCCGGCAGCGCCTGCTGCCGAGTCGGTCGATGAACTCGGCGATGATTTTGATTTCTTCTCGGACACTGATGAGACCACCACCAAGCTGGATCTGGCGCGGGCCTATATCGATATGGGCGATGCCGAAGGGGCACGGGATATCCTGGACGAAGTGATGAACGAAGGAAGCGATGTTCAGCAACAAGAGGCGCGCGAGATGCTCGCCAAACTCGCCTGAACATGATCGATGCAGTACCTGAAGCGGCAGCCTCCTTGGCTGCCGCTGGCATTTCCAGGATTGCCCTCGGAGTCGAGTACAAGGGCTCTCGCTATCGTGGATTTCAGCGCCAGCGTGATGGCGTGCCGTCTATCCAACTGTCCCTGGAAACTGCATTGAGCAAGGTTGCGGGCGGGCATCCGGTCACGTTGAGTTGCGCGGGACGGACGGATGCTCTGGTCCATGCCTGTGCGCAGGTCGTCCATTTCGATACGCCTGTTACCCGGTCCATGCATGCCTGGGTGATGGGTGCCAACATGAACCTGCCAGGCGACATCAGCGTGACCTGGGCCAAGGAAATGCCGCTTCACTTCGATGCGCGTTTCAGCGCCATGGCTCGCCGTTATCGTTATGTCATCTATAACGACCAGATACGGCCGGCGCATCTGGCCGAAGAGGTCACTTGGAACCACCGTCCGCTCGATATTGATTTGATGCGCGAGGCGGCGAAAGCGTTCGTGGGCACCCATGATTTCAGCGCCTTTCGTGCGCGTCAGTGTCAAGCCAAGTCGCCTGTCAAGACGATTCATCATCTGGAACTGTTGCAGCATGGACGTCTGATCGTCGTCGATGTCCGGGCAAACGCATTTCTTCATCACATGGTGCGCAACTTTGCTGGCGTACTCATGACGATTGGTGCTGGTGAGCGCCCTGTCGAGTGGGCCAAACAGGTGCTGGAGTCGCGGGTAAGGCGAACCGGCGGCGTAACGGCGCACCCCTACGGCCTGTACCTGGTCGAGGTCGATTACCCCGAGGAGTTCGAGCTCCCCAATCGCTATCTGGGGCCTCACTTTCTTTCAGGCCTGCCGGACGTTAGGCCGCGCTAAGGGGCGGGCCTTGTCCCCTCGACTCGGTGTATGAATGGCCGCTTGCAGGCCTCGATGCTTTTGTTAAGATCGAAGGTCTTTTATCGCAGGTATCCCACCGTTGGCCATCGTTCGCACCAAGATATGTGGCATCACCAGTGTTGAGGATGCAGTCGTGGCCGCCGAGGCGGGCGCGGACGCCATCGGTCTTGTTTTCTACAGGCCGAGCCCGCGCGCAGTCGATGTTCGGCAGGCGCGGGCTATCGTTGCGGCGTTGCCGCCTTTCGTCACCACCGTCGGCTTGTTCGTCAACGCTTCGCGCTGCGAAATCAACGAAACGCTGGATGCGGTTCGACTGGACATGCTGCAGTTCCATGGTGATGAATCCCCGGCGGACTGCGACGGTTACCATAAGCCCTGGTACAAGGCGCTGCGCGTCAAACCGGGGATCGATGTCCGCGCACACGCTGGCGAATACCAGGGTGCCAGCGCGATCCTTCTCGATTCCTATGTCGCCGGCGTGCCCGGCGGGACCGGCGAGTCGTTCGATTGGTCACTGATCCCGCGCGATTTGAGTCAACCTTTGGTGCTTGCCGGCGGGCTAAACCCCGAAAACGTCGAACGTGCCATCGCTCAGGTCAAGCCTTACGCCGTAGACGTGAGTGGCGGCGTGGAGGTGCGCAAGGGTGTCAAGGATGCCGACCGTGTTCGCGATTTCGTGAGAAGAGTAAGAGGGTGGGTGTGACGAACCGGTGCTGGATGCCGTCCAGTTACCGCTCGCTGGCAGATTAGCCGGTATTCAGTGCGGCCCGGCGGTGAGTCGGGTGTTTTTGGCACGTTCGGTGCGGCCTTTGTGGCGCATCGCTTTCGCGGTACGGAGCGCTCCGACGGAGCCCGAGCCGCCACGATGAATTCGCCTGTAGCGTGCATGCTCACGCGCGGGACAGACAAGCTGTGGAGAATAAAAGCATGAGCAACTGGCTGGTAGACAAGCTGATCCCCTCGATCATGCGCTCGGAATCGCAGAAGAGCTCAGTCCCGGAAGGGCTTTGGCATAAGTGCCCGTCTTGCGAGGCGGTGCTCTATCGTCCCGAGCTGGAAAAAAGCCTGGATGTCTGCCCGAAGTGCCAGCACCACATGCGCATCGACGCCCGCACGCGTCTGGACATCTTTCTGGACAAGGATGGGCGGCATGAAATCGCGGCGGAGCTCGAACCGGTCGACCGACTCAAGTTCCGTGACAGCAAGAAGTACAAGGATCGCCTGTCCGCAGCCCAGAAGCAGACCGGTGAAAAGGACGCGCTCATCGCCATGAGCGGCACACTTATGAACATGCCGGTTGTCGCCTGTGCCTTTGAGTTTTCCTTCATGGGCGGCTCGATGGGTGCGATCGTTGGTGAGCGCTTCGTCAGAGCAGCGGACGCCGCGTTGGAGCAGCGCTGTCCGCTGGTATGCTTCGCGGCCTCCGGTGGTGCGCGCATGCAGGAAGCCCTGATTTCCCTGATGCAGATGGCGAAGACTTCAGCCGTACTGGCGCGCATGCGTGAAGAAGGTCTGCCCTTTATTTCCGTGCTGACTGACCCGGTTTACGGGGGGGTTTCCGCGAGCCTGGCGATGCTGGGCGATGTGATCGTGGCCGAACCCAAGGCGCTGATCGGTTTCGCCGGCCCGCGCGTCATCGAGCAGACGGTGCGAGAGAAGTTGCCCGAAGGCTTCCAGCGCAGCGAGTTCCTGCTTGACCATGGTGCGATCGATCTGATCATTCCGCGTGCAGAACTGCGTGCACGACTCGCTCGTCTCCTGGCGCAACTGCAGCGGCTGCCAACGCCTGCTGAGCCGGCACTGGTCAACGCTCCTGCATGACCAATCGGGGGCTGGAGGATTGGCTCTGTTATCTGGAGCGCTTGCACCCGACCGCGATCGACATGGGGCTCGATCGCGCCCGACTCGTTGCGCAGCGGCTCGGGCTCAAGCGCCCGGCGCCGCGGGTGGTGACTGTTACAGGCACCAACGGTAAGGGCTCCACCTGCGCGTTCATCTCGAGCCTTTTGTCCGCACAAGGCTTGAAAGTCGGCGTGTACAGCTCGCCGCACCTGCTCCGATACAACGAGCGCGTCCGCATCGATGGTCGCGAAGCAAGCGATGCTGCCCTCTGCGAGGCTTTCGAAGTCGTCGAGCAGGCACGGCGCGAGACGTCACTGACCTACTTTGAAATGGGGACTTTGGCGGCGTTCTGGCTATTCGAACGTGCACAGCTCGATGCGGTGGTGCTTGAAGTGGGGCTGGGAGGCCGCCTGGATGCGGTCAATCTGGTCGCTGCGGACGTTGCGGTCGTCACGAACATTGGCCTCGATCATGCGGAGTGGTTGGGTGACACCCGGGAAAGCGTAGGCTTCGAAAAAGCAGGGATCTTCCGCTCGGGCGCACCTGCCGTCTGCGGTGATTCGCGTCCACCGGCGACGCTGCTCGAAGTGGCTGATCGCTTGCCCGCACCGCTGATGCTTCGCGGACGCGAGTTCGATCTTGCCGCTACCCCTGGCGGGTGGCGTTGGCGCGGCCTGGCTGCTGATGGGCAGCCCCTGCTGCTCGATCATCTGCCGCTCCTGGATCTGCCCATGGAGAACGCTGCGGTTGCGTTGCAGGCCTATGCGCTGCTCGACCTGCCCTGGCAGCCCGATCGCCTGAGTGAGGCTTTGGCGAGCACGCGGATCGCGGGCCGTCTCGATCGCCGTCAGATTGTCTGGCGTGGTAAGCGACTCAATCTGCTCCTAGATGTGGCGCATAATCCTCATGCCGCCGAGTACCTCGCATGCCGCCTGGCGGAACGACCCGTGTTGGGACGGCGCACCGCCGTGTTCGGTCTGTTGACCGACAAGGATCTGGCCGGGGTCGTCGGTCCGTTGCTCGGCGCTATTGACGCATGGGCCGTTGCGCCTTTGCCCAGTCCACGCTCTTGCACAGCGCAGCAGTTGGCTCAGGCATTGAACGAGCGAGGCGCCTCGGTCAGTATCTGGCCAGACGTGGCGCAGGCGATCGAGGCGCAGGGTACCGAGGTGACCGAATCGGACGAAATATTGGTTTTTGGCTCTTTCTATTGCGTGGCTGAGGCGCTGACGTGGCTCGAGCGCAATGCGGAAAACGGAGGGCGAGACATTGCTGGATAAGGGATTGCTGCAACGAATCGTAGGCGCGTTGGTGCTGGTCGCGCTGGCGGTGATTTTCGTGCCGATGCTGTTCAATCGCGAGGATGCCGGGCGCGAGGTGGTGGTCGACGCGCCGCGTATGCCGGAGTCGCCCGAGGCGCCAGAGATTGAACCGACCCCCGTTGAGGTGCCGGAGCCGGTACCGGAGTCGTTCGAAATCATCGAAGAGGAGCCGGTCGTCGAAGGAGTCTCGCCAACCCCGGAGCCCGAGCTACCCTCCGCTCCGATCGCCGACGCGCCTGAAGTGGCTCCGGCTCCGGACGCACCCACACCAGCACCTTCGTCCGCACCGGAGTCTGGCCCGGCGCAAGCTGAAGGGGACGGCCAGCGCCTGGACGCGTCAGGTCTGCCCGTGAGCTGGTCGGTGCAGCTGGCAAGCCTGTCCAGCCGCGAGAACGCGGAGAAGCTTCAGCGTACGCTGCGGTCTCAGGGCTACAACGCCTATATCCGCACAGCCGACGGCATGAATCGAGTGTTTGTCGGCCCGCTGGTCGAGCGCGCCGAAGCGAACCGTTTGCGCGACCAGTTGCAGCGTCAGCAGAAGCTCGACGGCTTCGTGGTGCGTTTCAAGCCCGAAGCACAGTAGGACAGGCATTTAGACGTACGGGTGACCGGGCTCGAGCGCCCCTGGTCGCCGCACGAATACACTGACGAGGCATACTCCTTGTTGAGGCGCTCTGCTAAAATGCGCCGCCTTTCTCCCTTGCAGGAATACCTGTGGCATTCACCTGGGTCGATTGGGCGTTTGTCGCCATCGTGGTCATCTCCAGTCTCATCAGCCTGAAGCGTGGTTTCGTCAAGGAGGCGCTCTCGCTGCTTACCTGGATCATCGCCGGTGTCGTCGCCTGGATGTTCGGCGGTGCGCTGTCGCATCATCTCGCCGAATACATCGAAACCCCGTCCTTCCAGGTCATTGCCGCGTGCGCGATTCTCTTCGTGGTGACCTTGCTGGTCGGAGCACTGATCAATTTCCTCATCGGCGAACTGGTCCGCGTGACAGGGTTGTCCGGTACGGATCGTTTTCTTGGAATGGTCTTTGGAGCGGCAAGGGGTGGTCTGCTGATCGTCGTGTTGGTGGGGTTGCTCAGCCTCGCACCCGTTCAACAAGACCCCTGGTGGCGCGAATCCGCGCTCGTTCCGCATTTCCTGCTGGTGGCCGATTGGTCGAAGAACCTCATTCTGGGGTTTGGGAGCCGTTGGGTCGCCGGCTCGTTCGACTCGGGCATCTGAGTCAACGCACATTCACAACGGACGCGCGTGGAATCCACCAAGCGTTCGGATCAGCCTGTAAATGAGGGGTTCCTTGCATGTGTGGCATTGTCGGCATCGTCGGTAAGTCGAACGTCAACCAGGCGTTGTATGACGCGCTTACCGTACTGCAGCATCGCGGGCAGGACGCGGCTGGAATCGTCACCAGCGACCGGGGCAAGCTGTTCCTGCGCAAGGACAACGGCCTCGTTCGTGATGTGTTCCAGCAACGCCACATGCAGCGACTGGTCGGTAACATGGGAATCGGGCATGTGCGTTATCCCACGGCGGGCAGTTCCAGTTCAGCCGAGGCGCAGCCCTTCTACGTCAACTCGCCGTATGGCATCACCCTGGCGCACAACGGCAACCTGACCAACGTCGACCAGCTGACCAAGGAAATCTACGAGTCCGATCTGCGCCACGTGAACACCAATTCGGACTCCGAGGTGTTGCTCAATGTCTTCGCCCATGAGCTGGCGGTGCGCGGGAAGCTGCAACCGACCGAAGAAGACGTCTTTGCCGCGGTGACGAAGGTGCACGAGCGGTGCGTCGGCGGCTATGCCGTGGTGGCGATGGTTACCGGCTACGGCATCGTCGGCTTCCGTGACCCGCATGCCATTCGGCCGATCGTTTTCGGTCAGCGCCACACCGACCAAGGGGTCGAGTACATGATCGCCTCGGAGAGCGTCGCCCTCGACGTGTTGGGTTTCACCCTGATCCGCGATCTGGCCCCGGGCGAGGCGGTCTACATCACGACCGACGGTAAGCTCCATACCCGCCAGTGCGCGCCGAACCCCCAGTATGCCCCCTGCATCTTCGAGCACGTCTACCTGGCACGCTCCGATTCCCTGATGGATGGCGTATCGGTGTACAAGGCCCGCTTGCGGATGGGTGAGAAACTGGCTGAAAAGATCCTGCGCGAACGCCCGGACCATGACATCGATGTGGTGATTCCGATTCCGGACACCAGCCGCACGGCCGCGCTCGAGCTGGCCAACCGGCTGGGTGTGAAGTTTCGCGAAGGTTTCGTCAAGAACCGTTATATCGGGCGTACCTTCATCATGCCGGGCCAGGCGGCCCGCAAGAAGTCGGTTCGGCAGAAGCTCAACGCGATCGATCTCGAGTTTCGTGGCAAGAACGTGATGTTGGTGGACGATTCGATCGTGCGAGGCACCACCTGCAAGCAGATCATCCAGATGGCGCGCGAAGCAGGGGCGAAGAACGTCTACTTCTGTTCCGCCGCGCCGGCTGTGCGATACCCGAACGTATACGGCATCGACATGCCCAGCGCGCACGAACTCATTGCCCACAACCGCACCACCGAGGAGGTGGCCGAGCTGATCGGGGCTGACTGGCTGGTCTACCAGGACCTGACGGATCTGATTGACGCTGTAGGTGGTGGAAAGGTGAAGATCGATAACTTCGACTGTGCGGTGTTCGACGGCAACTACGTCACCGGTGACATCGACGAGGCCTACCTGCACAAGATCGAGCAGGCACGCAACGATCTCAGCAAGGCCCAGGCTGCCGTCGCCAGCGCCATTATCGACCTGCACAACAACTGACCGATTTCGGCGGCATGCTGCCGGACCGAGGAGGATGACCATGGCACACGATTGGGATGCCGGCCGCCTGGACAGTGATCTGTCCGGAGCCGGCCCGGACACGCTGGCCGTACGGGCAGGCCAGCAGCGTACGCCTGAAGGCGAACATGGCGAGCCGCTGTTCTTTACCTCCAGCTATGTGTTCCGCAGTGCTGCCGACGCGGCGGCGACCTTTGCCGGGGAAATGCCGGGTAACGTCTATTCGCGCTATACGAACCCGACCGTGCGCGCGTTCGAGCAGCGTATCGCCGCGATGGAGGGGGCCGAACAGGCCGTGGCGACTTCCTCCGGCATGTCGGCGATCCTGGCGACGGTGATGAGCCTGTGCTCAGCCGGCGACCATGTGCTGGTCTCTCGCAGCGTGTTTGGCGCGACCGTCTCCCTGTTCGAGAAGTATTTCAAGCGCTTCGGGCTCGAGGTGGACTTCGTCCCGCTGGTCGACCTGCAGCGCTGGGAGCGAGCCTTCAAGCCGAACACGAAACTGGTGTTCGTCGAGTCCCCCTCGAACCCGCTGGCCGAACTGGTCGACATCGAGGCACTGGCTGGGATTTGTCACGCCAAAGGCGCATTGTTCGCGGTGGACAACTGCTTCTGTACGCCCGCGCTGCAACAGCCGCTGGCCCTGGGTGCCGACATCGTCATCCACTCGGCGACCAAATACATTGATGGACAGGGCCGATGCCTGGGTGGCGTGGTTGCCGGGCGTGCAGAGCTCATGAAGGAGCTTGTCGGGTTCCTGCGTACCGCTGGGCCGACCATGAGCCCGTTCAACGCCTGGGTATTCCTCAAGGGTCTGGAAACCCTTCGCCTGCGCATGCAGGCCCATTGTGCGAGCGCGCAAGTGCTAGCCGATTGGCTGGAACAGCAGTCGGGCGTGGAGAAGGTGTATTACGCGGGGCTCGAAAGCCATCCGCAGCACGAGCTGGCCAAGCGTCAGCAGAAGGACTTCGGCGCGGTGCTGAGTTTCGAGATCGCCGGTGGCAAGGAAGCAGCCTGGCGCTTCATCGATGCGACGCGCCTGATCTCCATCACTGCGAACCTGGGTGACAGCAAGACCACCATCACCCATCCCGCGACTACCACGCACGGTCGTCTTTCTCCCGAGGAACGCGCCAACGCAGGGATCCGCGACAGCCTGATCCGCGTCGCGGTGGGCCTGGAAGAGGTCGAGGACCTCAAAGCCGACCTCGCCAGAGGCCTGGCGGCCATCTGAAATGCATGCCATGCGGCCCTCCGAGGCCGCATTGCCTGCTACCGCTCGGTCGGCTAATTGCTAGCCGGCCCGACTCTTACCAGGAAACCATTGAGCCGTTGCTCATCGGACAGCTGTTGGAGCAGGCGATTCGCTTCCGCGCGTTGCTCGACGGGGCCCACGAAGACTCGATGGGTAGCGCCGGCAGTTTTCACATAAGCGTTGTAGCCCTGACTGACGAGCTTCTCCTGCAACGCTTGCGCGCCGTTCCGGTTCCTTAGACTGGCAAGCTGAATGGCCCAGCCCGAACGTACCTCGGTTGTTGCAGATTGAGGCTCGGGCGTCGATTGCGCGGGCGCCCGTTGCGGTGCCGGCTGTGAGGGCGGGGTGGCCGAGGTATCGCCTGAACGCAGGTCGATCGCTGGCGCTGGCTGGCCTTGTCCATCGAACAGGCGTTCCGGCGTGGCGGGTAGGATGCTGGGGCTTTCCGAGTCGGTCTCGATGACTCGGATATCGCTGTATTTCTTGCCCGACAACGCCGCCAGGCCTGCACGATCGCGAACCACCGTCGGTTTCAGGAACACCATGAGGTTGCGCTTGACATGCGTTTCCTGCGTGGAGCGGAACAGGGCGCCCAGAAGAGGAATGTCACCGAGCAGCGGCACCTTGGAATCGGTGCGGGTCACGTCGTCCTGGATCAGGCCGCCGAGCACGATTACCTGCCCGTCTTCGGCAAGGATGGTGCTCTTGATGGAGCGTTTGTTGGTCACCAAGTCCACAGCCTGCGCCGAGAGCGAAGCCGACGGGGCAATGGACGAAATTTCCTGCTCGATTTCCAGGCGCAGCGTGGCGCCGTCATTGATGTGTGGCACCACCTTCAGAGTGACACCGATGTCCTGGCGCTCGATGGTAGTGAAGGGGTTGTTGGCGCCGGAGGCATCTGTGGTGTAGGTGCCGGTCTGGAAAGGGACATTCTGGCCAACCAGTATCTCGGCTTCCTGGTTGTCGAGCGTGAGCAGGCTGGGGGTCGATAGCAGGTTGCTCTTGGTGTTGGCCGACAGGGCCGTGATCAGCGCACCGAAGCTGCTTGTGCCGATCCCAATGATCGCGCCATCCGGTAGGTCGCTCGGGATTTCATTTTCGTTGATGGCGTTCAGCACGCTGCCGATGGAAATGCCGGTGTTACCGAAGCTGACGCCGCCGGCGCCGCCTGTGCTGCCGCGCGCGTCCACTGCCCATTGCACGCCGAGGGCGTCGGTGATGTCACCGGACACTTCGACGATAGCCGCCTCCACCATCACCTGGGCGCGTGGGATGTCCAGCTGGCGCACGATGGACTCGAGGGTACCGATGACCTCCGGCTCGGCCAGCATCACCAGCGCATTGAGGCTCTCGTCGGCGCGGATGAGAATATTCTGCTGGCGCGCGCTTTGGGTTTCGCCCTCGGCCGGCTCGGACAGGCGTTCGGAGATGTCGCCCAGTGTCTCGGCCAGTGATTTGGCGTCGTTATGCCGCAGCCGAATGACGCGGGTGTTCGCCGAGCGGGTGCTTGGCGTATCCAGTGTCTTGGCCAGGCTGGCGAGCTTCTGTCGAGCCTGCTCGGGGCCGGTGAACACCAGGCGATTGGTGCGCGAGTCGGCGATGATCTGCGCCCCGGCGGTATCGCGGGCCTCACCACGGGCGAGGGTGTTGCGCAGGACTTCGGCAATGTCAGTCGCCCAGCCATATTGCAGGTTGACCACGCTGTGATCATCGCTCTGGGCCCGATCAAGCTGGCGAACGATGTCTTCGATACGCGCAATGTTCGCGCTGCGATCGCTGATGATCAGTGCGTTGGCGGAGCCGACGGCGGCGAGGTGGCCGTATTGGGGCACGAGCGGGCGGATCAGTGGAATCAGTTCGGTTGCCGAGGTGTGCTGCACCTGGATGACCCGGGTTTCCAGCAGGTCGCCTCCGCCCGGGCCGCCGCCGGCCTCCGACTTGGCTTCCGCGTTCGGCACGATGCGCGTCACTTCGCCCTGAGTGAGGACGCTGTAGCCATGTGTCGCCATCACGGACAGAAACAGTTGATACACCTCGTCCAGCGACAACGTTGTCGAAGACACCACGCTGACCTGTCCTTTGACCCTGGGGTCAACGATAAAGGTTTGCCCGGTCAGCTGGCTGATCTGGTCGACGAAGGCGCGGATATCGGCGTCCTTGAGATTGATCGTCCAGCCATCCTGCTGGGTTTCGCTGGGTTCGATGCCGGGCTCCGCGGCGAGCAGGGGAAGTGGAGCGGCCAACAGACTAGCGGCCAGCAACAGGGCAAGCGGACGAGAGGAGAAAGGCGGCATCAGTCAGTCATCTTCCATGTTCTGTTCATCTAGGGGCGTATCCTCCGGCGGGTTGGTCGAGCCTTCCATCTGCTGGCGAAGCGCTTCCATCTGCTGCTGAAGCATTTCCGCTTGGGGATCCAATGCGTCCATCTCGGCAGGCTCGCTGTAGTCCGGCAGATTATCCGGCACGGCTGTTACGGCTCGGGTAGTGGGGAAGAATAGGTTCTCGATCCGGCCGCCGCGCTGTATTTCGACGCGGTCGGGGTGCACGCTTTCCAGGCTCAAGCCAGGTTGGAGTTCTTCTCCGACCCGATACAGACGGGGAGGGCTGCCGGCCAGCTGGACGATCGCGGTCGAACGCGACGGATCGGCATGTACGAAGCTGCCAAGCAAGGTTAGATCAGTATTCGTCGCCTCGGGGGTATAAGCAGCGCTTGGGGGAGTACCGAAAAGGCTGGACATGCGCTGCAGGTCAGGCACCACGCCGGCGGGTTGGGTCTCGCCTGCAGGCCGTTCGGTCGGCTCGCTTACCAGTTCCAGCCACTCGCTGATCTGCATCGCCAGATAAAGGCCGAACAGCACGACCACTACGGCGCTCACGATGAGCGGTGCCAGCGGTCGAACTCGTTGGAGAGCAGCGGGAAAAGCCAAGCGAGGCACTCCGAGGGCTAAAGGAGGAACAGACATGACCCATCCCGGTAACACTGCGAGCCGATGCCTGTAGGACAGGCTAGCCTCACGGCAGGATCATGGCGAGGAAATGCCTGAGTATGCCAGGCCAACTGACTGTTTTTCAGGCAAAAGGTGCCCGACGGGCTGAGAAATGCGTGGCGTGATTGCATCTTGCCGTCCTTTCTAGGAAAAAAATGTTGCAGCCTGTTGACTTGCCTGGGGTGGGTGCGTAAATTGCGCGCCTCGCAGGGCGGTCGGCCATCAGGCTGGTCAGCAATCTGCGAATCGGACATCAGTCCGGCCGACGCGCAGCGGTAGTTCAGTCGGTTAGAATACCGGCCTGTCACGCCGGGGGTCGCGGGTTCGAGTCCCGTCCGCTGCGCCATATCTGCTTCCACTGGAAGCCTCGCTAAAAGCGGCCATTGGCCGCTTTTTTCGTTTCAGTTCCTCATCCTTCTTTCATGAAGCTGCTGCGTGTCCGCTACGGCGATGCCCGTGCGCCCATTTGGTGCTTGTCGGCGGTGCGCGGGGAGGCTCGGCACCGAGGTGGTGCGTCGCTTGATTTCGCTCGGTAGCCGATGCACCGCTTGGCGAGGGTTGTGGGTGCATCGGCTCAGGAGTCGCGCTGGCACATTAATAGCTTCCCGCTGGGTTTCCGAACCCGCTGCGTCTTCTGAGGGATCAGCGGTGGCCAGTCCCGAATCCACTGCCGAGCGATAGCTAAATGACCCTCCCTCCCAGCCGCCCACAGCGGCCGCGCAAGAGCTTGCTCTCCAGCGAAGTACTGGACCGTTCGCGTGTGCTCGACACGCTGGTCAACAACCTCGATGCCATGACCTACCGCTGCCTTCACGATGCCCAATGGACCATGATCTTCGTCAGCCAGGGGTGCGTGGCGCTGACGGGGCACAGCGCGGCGGATCTGATCGGTCCTTCGGGCGTTTCCTGGGAGCTGATCACCCACGAGGAAGATCGCGGTCGGGTTCGTCGGGCTGTCGACCGAGCGGTGGCCAGTCGCCAACGGTTCTCCGTTCAGTACCGTATCGTCACCGCGAATGGCCTGATCAAGTGGGTCACCGAGCGTGGAGTGGCCGTTCATGATGAGCAGGGGCAGCTCGTCATCGAAGGCATCATCGAGGACTACACGGTGCAGAAGGCGACGCTCGATGCGCTGGAACAGGCCGAGTCGCGTTACCGCAGCATTTTCGAGAATGCCTCCGAGGGCATCTTCCAGTCGACGCGCGAAGGACGCTACCTGGCTGCGAACCAGGCGCTGGCCCGGCTGTACGGTTATGCCTCGGCCAAGGCGTTGATCGCCGACCTGTCCGATATCGATCGTCGACTGTACGTTCAGAGCGGCCGCCGCGAGGAGTTCTGCCGTCTGATGGAGCTTCATGGGCAGGTGCTCAATTTCGAGTCGGAGGTGTTTCGCCAGGACGGCTCCCGTATCTGGATATCCGAAAATGCTCATGTCGTGCGGGATCCGGCTGGGCGTTTCATCTGTTACGAAGGCACGGTCCAGGATATTTCCGAACGGCGGCACTACCAGGCGCAACTCGAGCGTCAGGCCAACCACGATCTGCTGACGGGATTGCCGAACCGTATCCTGCTCGCCGACCGGATCGAGCAGGGCTTGGCACATGCCGCGCGGTCGGGCTACTACCTGACGCTGGTATTCATGGACCTCGACAACTTCAAGTTCATCAATGACGGCCTTGGGCACAGCGCTGGCGATGAGCTGCTGAAGATCGTCGCGAGCCGCCTGACGGGTTGCCTGCGCAGCTCGGATACCGTCGCCCGGCTGGGCGGGGACGAGTTCGTGCTGGTGCTCAATGATCATTACCGTATCAGTACCGTGGTGACCCTGCTCGAACGGGTCGTCCAGGATGTCGGTCGTCCCATTACCCTGGGCAACCGGGAATTCCAAGTCACATCCAGCCTCGGCGTCGCGCTTTATCCGGAGGACGGTGAGGATGCACAGAGCCTGCTCAGGCACGCCGACGTCGCCATGTACGAAGCGAAGAAGCGAGGGCGTAACAATTTCCAGTTCTTTACTCCGGAGCTCAACCGGGTGGCGGACGAGCGGCTCAATATCGAGGCCGCGATGCGCGTGGCGTTGGACACGGGCGGGTTCGAAGTGCATTACCAGCCGAAGGTCGATCGCGCTCGTCGCGTTACCGGCGTAGAGGCGCTGGCGCGCTGGACGCACAAGGAGCTCGGGCCGATCACACCGGACCGCTTCATCCCGGTCGCCGAGGAAACCGGGCTCATTCTGCCGCTGACCCTGGCGGTCCTGCGCCAGGCCTTCGCCGCGGGGCAGCGATGGAACCGTGAACGCCAATCGCCTCTGCGCGTGGCGGTCAATCTGTCCGCCCAACTGTTTCTCACCGACGATATCGTCGGTCATGTCGCCGGATTGCTTGAGCAGACTGGCTTGTCGGCGCGGCAGGTGGAGCTGGAAATCACCGAAACCGTATTCCTCGGCGACAACGATCGCGCCGTGACGATCCTGCGTGACTTCAAGGCGTTGGGGCTCAGCCTTGCCATGGACGATTTCGGGACCGGTTACTCCTCGCTCGGCTACCTGCGTCGCTTTCCGCTCGACACGATGAAGATCGACCGCTCATTGGTTACCGATGTGGAGCGAGAGCCAGAGGTGGCGATGATCGCCCGTGCCGCCATCTCCCTGGGCAAGAGCCTGGGCAAGACGGTGGTCGCCGAAGGCGTGGAGAACGCTGCCCAATTCGACTTTCTCGCGCTGCACGGTTGCGATGAGTTCCAAGGCTACCTGCTGTCCCGGCCGGTGCCGGAAGCCGCTATCGATGAGCTCCTGGCGCAGCACGCGGCAATCTGACCCAGGACTCGTCAGCGCCCGCCGCTTTGCTGCGAATGCTTCGTAACGCCCCGGTTTTCGCCGCTTCGGGTGATATCAATGCCGACCTTGATCCAGGTCATCCGGCGTGCCTGCGTCATCTGGTAGCGCGCCTCGTGCGCACCCTTGCGTTCTAATGCTGTCACTAATGCGTGAATCATTAACGAAGCCAAGTGCAAGCGGCTGCTGACGAGGGGTAGTGAATGTTCGGTTTGGAAGCTCTCGAGCTTGCGCGGATCCAGTTCGCTTTTACCATTTCCTTCCACATCATCTTTCCGGCGATCACCATCGGCCTGGCGAGCTTCCTGGCCGTGCTGGAAGGCCTGTGGCTGAAGACCAAACGCCAGGTCTACCGGGATCTCTACCACTTCTGGCTGAAGATATTTGCGGTCAACTTCGGGATGGGCGTGGTGTCGGGCATCGTCATGGCCTACCAGTTCGGTACCAACTGGAGCGCCTACTCGGAATTCGCCGGCAGCGTGACGGGTCCCTTGCTGGCCTATGAAGTGCTGACCGCGTTCTTCCTCGAGGCGGGCTTCCTCGGGGTCATGCTGTTCGGCTGGAACCGGGTCGGGCCGGGGCTGCACTTCTTCTCCACGCTCATGGTGGCGGTCGGCACCCTGATCTCGACGTTCTGGATCCTTGCTTCCAACAGCTGGATGCACACACCACAAGGACACGAAATCATCGATGGCGTGGTGGTCCCGGTGGACTGGCTGGCAATCATCTTCAACCCCTCGTTCCCCTATCGCCTGACACACATGGCCATCGCCGCGTTCCTGGCGACGGCCTTCATGGTTGGCGCTTCTGCCGCCTGGCACCTGCTGCGCGGAAACGACAACCCGGCAATTCGCAAGATGTTGTCGATGGCGATGTGGATGGCGTTGATCGTCGCGCCGATTCAGGCGGTGGTCGGTGACTTCCACGGTTTGAACACGCTCGAGCATCAGCCGGCGAAGATCGCCGCGATGGAAGGGCATTGGGATAACAGCGCGGGCGAGGCCACGCCGTTGCTGCTGTTCGGCTGGCCGGACATGGAGCGGGAGGAGACCCGATACAAGGTCGAAATTCCCTATCTGGGCAGCCTCATTCTCCAGCACAGCCTGACCGAGCAGGTGCCCGCGCTCAACGAGTTCCCGCCTGAGGACCGTCCCAATGCGACCATCGTGTTCTGGACCTTCCGGGTCATGGTCGCGCTGGGGTTGTTGATGATCCTGACCGGATTCTGGAGCCTCTGGCTGCGGCGCGGGGGGCGGTTGTACCAATCCCGCCCCTTCCTGCGGCTGGCCTTGCTGATGGGGCCGTCCGGCATCCTGGCGATCCTGGCCGGCTGGTTCACGACCGAGATCGGGCGGCAGCCTTGGGTCGTCTACGGCGTGATGCGCACCGCCGATGCGGTTTCCAACCACGGCGCCGAGCAGCTCGGGCTCACCTTGGCCATGTTCGTGCTCATTTATTTCGCAGTGTTCGGTATCGGTTTCGTCTATGTGCTGAGACTGATTGCCAAGGGGCCGATCCTCAACGAGGGCAACGAGAAGGGTGCCGGAGGTCCTGGCGAGAAGCGTACGCCGATGCGGCCGTTGTCGGCTGCGGACGAGGCCATCCCGCATGATGGCGGTGACGAACTGGGCGAGAGGAACTGAGTCATGGGCATCGATCTTTCGCTGATCTGGGCGATCATCATCATCTTCGGCATCATGATGTACGTGGTCATGGACGGCTTCGATCTGGGCATCGGCATCCTTTACCCCTTCCTCGCCGACAGTTCGGAGCGGGACGTGGCGATGAATACCGTCGCGCCGATCTGGGACGGTAACGAGACCTGGCTGGTATTGGGTGGGGCAGGGCTGTTCGCGGCTTTCCCGATGGCCTATTCGGTGGTGCTATCGGCGCTGTACCTGCCGATCATCTTCATGCTGATGGGCCTGATCTTCCGCGGTGTAGCCTTCGAGTTCCGTTTCAAGGCCAGTGCGGATCGCCAGCATATCTGGGACAAAGCCTTTGTTGGCGGCTCGCTGGCCGCGACCTTCTTCCAGGGGGTTGCGCTGGGGGCGTTCATCCACGGGTTCCCGGTCGAGGATCGCGCCTATGCGGGCGGTGCACTGGATTGGCTGACGCCCTTTTCGGTGTTCTGCGGCCTGGCCCTGATCGCTGCCTATGCCCTGCTAGGTTGCACCTGGCTGATCATGAAAACCTCCGGTGAGCTGCAGAAACGCATGCACGATATCGGCATCCCGCTGGTCTGGGCGGTGCTTGCCGTGACCGGTATCGTCAGCATCTGGACCCCACTGACGCACCCGGATATCGCCGAGCGCTGGTTCAGCATGCCTAACCTGCTGTTGTTCATGCCGGTGCCAGTTCTCGTGCTGCTCTGCACCTTCGGTCTGCTCCGTTCGATTGCCCGCTACGCTCACTACTCGCCATTCCTCTTCACGCTGGCGCTGATCTTCCTTGGTTACAGCGGACTGGGCATCAGCCTCTGGCCGAACATCATTCCGCCTTCGGTCAGCATCTGGGAAGCGGCTGCGCCCCCGCAGAGCCAGGGTTTCGCCGTTGTCGGCGCCTTGCTGATCATTCCGCTGATCCTCATGTACACCGCCTGGAGCTACTACGTATTCCGCGGAAAGGTCAGTGCGGAAGACGGCTATCACTGAGGCCTGCGATCGGAGCGCGACATGAGGAAACAGCACGAAGAGGGTGCGCCGCCCAGGCCGTTGTGGCAGCGCATGACCTGGCTGGTGGTCATCTGGTCCGCCAGTGTCCTGGCGCTCGGTGTGGTGGCCTGGCTGCTGCGACAGTTCATGACAGCGGCAGGGCTGGCGACACCTTAGGGCCCGTTTCAGTGGCCTCGGCACCTGTTCACCAGCCGCGGCAATAAGGCGCGTTGCAGCTTCACCTCGCCGGGATTATTTCTAGACCAGCCTGAGTGCGGTCATCTGTCGGTCATTTGCGCGAATTAGTGTGGCTGGCACGGCCTTTGTATTGGTCCAGTCGAACCTCCAGAGGAGACGCCAATGGACGACTATCAAGACGAAATCCTCGAATGGCATGCCGCCGAGCAGGACGGCCCGGAGCCGGCTGACGACGCCTTCGAACTTTAACCGGCACGCCGCTGGGCGCGTCTGTATTCGCCGGGTGTCTGGCCGCACCAGCGCTTGAACGCCCGTTGAAACGCTTCCGCTGACGAAAAACCGAGTAGCCAGGCGATCTCGCCGAAGGCTGATTCGGTTTCGCGGATGTAGGCCATCGCCAGGTCACGTCGGGTGTCGTTGATGATCGCCCGATAGGTGGTCCCTTCTTCTTCCAGCTTGCGCCGCAGCGTCCAGGGCGGCAGTTGCAAGCGCGCCGCCACCTCATTGAGATCCGGTTCCTGGCCTTTGAGCATCGGCCCCAGCAACTGTGCCACCCGCTCGCGAAGGCTGCGGGTTCGGGTACGTCGGTCCAGTTCGGCCTCGCAGAGCTCGCGCAACTGACGCCAGGTGCCGGGGCAGTGCTCGGGGTTGCGTAGCGCCAGCGAGGCCTGATCGAGCCGAAGCTGGTTGTGCTCGGCGCCGAATGCCACGGGGACGCCGAAGAACGACTCGTAGCGCGACCCGTACGGCGGCCGGTCGAATTCGATATGCACCGCGCTCGGCGACAGTGGACGTGCCGCGATGGCGGCCAGCTGGGTCACCCAACTGGCCAGCACCGTATCCACCACGAAGCGGTTGTAGCCGTTATACGGGCTTATGGAATAGAAGCGCAGCCAGGCTCCACCGGCATCCTCATGTAGGCTCGAGGTGCCGCGGTAGTTCGATGCGTAGAGCGGTTCGAAACGGATCAGCGTGCGGGCCGCTTCCCGCACGGTGGGGGCCTGGGCAGCGGTCACACCGACGAGGCCAAGGTGACCCGCCTTGCGCAGACGGCCCATGTCCAGCCCGAGCCCCGGTTCGCCCGTCAGCTGCATGGCCGCGTGCCCCAGCCGCATATAACGCGGGATGGACAATCGCGCCTGGGGTTCGGCCAGCCTCGCCTGGTCCAGCCCATAGGCGATCAGCAGTGGCTGCGGGTCGATGTGCCGTTCCTGCAGTGCACTGGCGAGGCTGTGGACGAAGCCGACGGAAAGGTCGCCCAGGCGCACCTTCTGTTGCGAAGGCCTCACGGCTCGGGTAACCACAAGTTGGTGATACGCACCGGCTCGCCGCGTGGATGGCGAGTCGGGCGTCGCGGCGAGCCGACCAGGTTCCAGGGCAGCTCGAAGGTGCTGACACGAAGCGTCGGTACGTCAGGGGTGGCGGCCTGGTCGTTCGAGCACGGCGGCGGCAGCGCTTTTCCTGCGCCGGTGATCACGAGCAGTTCGGCATCGGCTTCGAGCGCTCGCCGGTCGCCATCGCACCCGATCC
Organism: Stutzerimonas marianensis; assembly: GCF_022810315.1. Classification (NCBI taxonomy): domain Bacteria; kingdom Pseudomonadati; phylum Pseudomonadota; class Gammaproteobacteria; order Pseudomonadales; family Pseudomonadaceae; genus Stutzerimonas; species Stutzerimonas marianensis. The sequence continues at coordinate 304,547 of NZ_JALGRD010000007.1, forward strand.
TGACGGCCAGCCGGCCAGCTGGCGTCTGGATCAGCGTATTCTGTGCGTCGGCCGGCGCTTCGCTGTAACGGCGCTCATAACGGCTCAGCTGCTCTTTGTATTGCAGCGGCCCCAGGGGCGTGCCGTCGCGGGAAAAGGTCAGGCTCACCTGTCGCAACGGCCCGCTACCGGCGACGAGCCGGCCGTCGGTCAGCCGCGGCTCCGGCAAGACGATCGAACCGGCCACGAGCGTCACACCGTAGGTCTTCGCCAGGCCGCCGAATACGGTCTGGTAATCGCGCGCCATCTGGTCCGCCTTGATCTTCAGTACCGCTTCGGTGCGGCGATCCCGGCCTTGGTGATCGAGCAGAGCGCGCAGATAGCCCCAGGGGTTGCTCAGTGCCATCCACTGCATGGCGTCGCGCAGGGTGCGGGCCTGCTGTACTTCGGGTTTTTCGTCCACGGCGAAGAGCCCGGTGCCGACATGTTCGGGCAAAACGACCAGGGTTCGTTCGTTCAGTAAGCCCTCCTTGCGCGCCTGGTCCAGGTAGGTGGCGAAGCGCAGGTGCAACCGCTGTGCATCCTGATAATCGGCGGGCAACAGCCGCGCCTCGATCCCCAGCAGGTTGCCGGCGGTGCCGGGCTTGCCCTGGCTCTGGATCGGCAGGGTGCGCAGATCCGAGAGCAGCGGGCCGCTACGCCGGTCGCCGGTCCAGTCCAGATAGAGGATGAGGGCAGCGAGGCCGATCAGGGCGAGGGCGAAGAATTTGCTGTGCGTTGGCATGTGGGCATTGGCGTGACGGACGGTCTCAGGGTAGTCAGATGCGGCATAGGTGCCAAGTGATAATGCGCGAAACGATCAGATAGTTGTGCGTTTCGATCATTGAGCCGGTCGTGCTGCCTGTTTATCGTCGCTGCATCCGGATCGCACCCATGAGAGGCGCGACCATGACCGTTGAGCGCCTGCACATGCTTCGTGCCGCCTGAATCGAGGATCGACCATGACCGCCTTTCCCCACCTGCTGGCTCCGCTGGACCTGGGCTTTACCACGTTGCGCAATCGCACCCTGATGGGCTCGATGCACACCGGCCTGGAAGAGATGCCCGATGGTTTCGAGCGCATGGCCGCGTTCTTTGCCGAGCGGGCCCGTGGCGGTGTCGGCTTGATCGTCACGGGAGGCGTTGGACCCAACGAGGAGGGTTCCGTGCGCGCCGGTGCAGCCAAGCTCTCGACACCGGAAGAGGCGGATGAACACCGGATCGTCACCCAGGCGGTCCATGAAGCCGGCGGCAAAATCTGCATGCAGATCCTGCACGCAGGGCGCTATGCCTATAGCCCGCAACTGGTGGCGCCTAGCGCGATCCAGGCGCCCATCAACCCCTTCACGCCGCGTGAACTGGACGAGGCGGGTATCGAGAAGCAGATCGGCGACTTCGTCAACTGCGCGCGCCTGGCGCAACAGGCGGGGTACGACGGCGTTGAGATCATGGGGTCGGAAGGCTACTTCATCAATCAGTTCCTGGTAGCGCACACCAACCATCGCACGGACCGCTGGGGTGGTAGCTACGAGAACCGGATGCGCCTTCCGGTCGAGATCGTCAGCCGGGTGCGCGAAGCGGTGGGGCGCGATTTCATCATCATCTATCGGCTTTCCATGCTCGATCTCATCGAGGGCGGCAGCACCTGGGATGAGGTCGTGTTGCTGGCCAAGGCCATCGAGCGCGCCGGTGCGACCCTGATCAACACGGGCATCGGCTGGCACGAGGCGCGGATCCCGACGATCGCCACCAAGGTCCCGCGCGCCGCCTTTACCAAGGTGACCGCCAAGCTGCGGGGTGAGGTGAGCATTCCGCTGGTCACCACCAACCGCATCAACACCCCTGAAGTGGCTGAACAGGTCCTGGCCGAGGGCGATGCCGACATGGTGTCGATGGCGCGTCCGTTCCTGGCCGATCCGGAATTCGTCAACAAGGCCGCCGCTGGTCGCAGCGAAGCCATCAATACCTGCATCGGCTGCAACCAGGCCTGCCTCGACCATACCTTCAGCGGCAAACTGACCACCTGCCTGGTCAACCCGCGTGCCTGCTACGAAACCGAGCTGAACTACATCCCAACCGCGAAGGTGAAGAACATCGCGGTGGTGGGGGCCGGACCGGCTGGTTTGGCCGCGGCCACGGTGGCGGCGGAGCGAGGTCATCAGGTCACACTGTTCGATTCGGCGAGTGAAATCGGTGGCCAGTTCAACATTGCCAAGCGAATCCCCGGCAAGGAAGAGTTCCACGAAACGCTGCGCTACTTTTCGAACAAGCTGCGCGAGACGGGCATATCGCTCCGGTTGAACACGCGAGCCGGTGCTGCGGATCTGCTGTCTGGCGGCTTCGACGAGATCGTGCTGGCCACAGGTATTGCCCCGCGTACCCCGGACATTCCCGGCATCGACCACCCGATGGTGATCGGGTATCTCGATGCCATTCTTCAGCGCAAGCCTGTCGGACAGCGGGTCGCGGTCATCGGTGCTGGTGGCATCGGCTTCGACGTGTCCGAGTTCATCACCCATGACGGTCAGTCGACCAGCCTGGACCGTGAAGCGTTCTGGAAAGAATGGGGCATCGATCTTGGTCTGCAGGCGCGTGGCGGGATCGCCGGTATCCAACCGGCACCGCATGCGCCGGCTCGGCAGGTCTATCTGCTCCAGCGCAAGAAGAGCAAGGTGGGCAACGGCTTGGGCAAGACCACCGGCTGGATCCATCGAACCGGACTGAAGAACAAACGGGTGCAGATGATCAGCGCGGTGGAGTATCTGCGGATCGATGACCAGGGTTTGCATGTGCGCGTGGCCGAGGGTGAGCCGCAGGTTCTGCCGGTCGACACGGTCATCGTCTGCGCCGGTCAGGATCCGCTGCGTGAGCTGCAGGGCGAGCTCGAAGCGGCGGGCCGCAAGGTGCACCTTGTCGGCGGCGCCGACGTCGCCGCTGAACTCGATGCCAAGCGTGCCATCAACCAGGGTTCGCGCCTGGCGGCCGAACTCTGATCCCCCGCGCCCCGCTCGGGGCGCTTCGCCCGAGGGCTCTGCCATGAATGCTGCACCCCCAGAACCTGCCATCGCCGAAAGCCTGAAACGCTGGCATCAGATGATTGCGGCACGGCGGTTGGATCGCCTGCCGGAGCTGCTGGACCCCGCAGTGGTGTTTCGTTCGCCGATGGCCCATACACCCTACCAAGGGGCGCCGACGGTCAACCTCATCCTCAATACCGTGCTCGGCGTGTTCGAGGACTTCACCTATCACCGCGAGCTGTTCAGTGATGACGGCACGAGTGTGGTCCTGGAGTTCAGTGCCAGGGTCGGTGAGCGCCAGCTCAAGGGCATCGACCTGATTCGCTTCGATTCGAGCGGGGCGATCGTCGAATTCGAGGTCATGGTTCGCCCCATGAGCGGCCTTCAGGCGCTGGGTGAAGAAATGGGAAGGCGGTTGGGACCGTTGCTTGCAGCTGGCAATCGCTGAGCAGCCAACCCGGTCACAATTTACCGGCGCCGGTGTCGAAGCGCTTCTCCGGCGCCGGATCGCCTGCCAACCCAATCACATTGCCCGCCCGACTTTTTCCCCTACACTTGCCGCCATACAGCGCAGTTCGGGTGCGCTACGAGACTAGCCGTGAAGGATGCCGAGCATGCAGATCAAGCCGCAGACGGTCGAGGCCGTACTGTTTTTCAACGACAGCGGTATCTGCAAGGAAATGCTCTATCCCGAATTCGAGGCCATGCTCGACGGCCTTGTATCCATGCCCGCATTCGCCGACCAGCAAATGCGCGTTGCGTACGTGCTGGTGAATGCCCGGCTGCAGATCCGCGCGGCAGTGTTCTTCTATCTCGATTTCAATGAAGACGGCTCTGCCGACAGCGGCTGGAACATTCCACTGCGCAGCCTGGCCGAGCGCACCGGTCGAGGGCCCGATCTCGGCGCAGGCCCCATCCGTCTGGCCTGCCGAAGTCAGTGCCCCGTCGCCTGGCACCAGATGCACCTCTGGGATCCGCAGATGACGCAGGGCAACAACCATTTCGTCATGCTGCGCGACCGCATCAAGCGCAACCAGCTCGGCTTGCTGGTCGAGGATGAAGCGCCACCACCGGTACCGACCGAGCGGTTGCAGATGGTCGCGGAGGACACCTGGTACGCGGCCGATGCCGGCAAGGAAGCTGCGGCACGTCAAGCCGACAAGCTTGAGCAGGAGCAGCGGCTAAAGGCCGCGCAACTGATCAAGCAGCAGCGTCAGCGTATTGCCAACCTCGAGCAGGCAAGGGAACTCGAGGCGACCAAGCTGCGCGAGCTGGCGGCTCAACAGCAGGCGCGTCTGGAGGAGGAGATCGCAACACTGCGAGTCGAGCTTAGCCGACAGGAGCGCCTTGCCGGTGAGCTGCGCGATCAACTGGCCGCTCAGGCCGAAGGCTTTCAGAAAACACGCGAGGAAATGAGTCGGCAGTTGCGGGCGCTGGAAGAGAACAGCCGCGCCGAAGCCGCGATCGCGCGGGAGCGCTTTGCCGAGGAGCTGCAAGTGCAGGTGGCCGCCGCCGTCGCCGAATACCAGGAGCAGGTGACCATTCGTGACGTCGAGCTGGCGTACCGCAACGAGCTCGACACCCAGCTTCAGGAGGAAATAGAGCAACTGCAAAAGCGTTGCGAAGCGCTTACCGAACAGAGTGGTGAGCGCAAGCTCGAAGCCCTGTCGCGCATTGGCGTGCTTTTCATGGCCTACCACCCCGGCGCCGGTCACCTCACCATTCCGCTTCAGGACATGGCGCGCTACCAAGACAATCCGCTTGCCTACGCAGCGGCCAAGTGCGGGGTATCCGAAGAGCAGTACCGGCAATGGGTCCAGCACTTCCAGCAGCCTACATGCGTGGCGTCGCTCCCAAGCGGCGAACGCTGCAACATGCCTTTGGACAAGATCGACTCCCCGGCACGCTTCGTCATTGGCGAATCCAACTGCTGTGCGCGCCATCGGACGCTGGATCGCCTGCGCACGGGTAGCTGACGCTGGTGCAGGCTAGCCGGACGTTGTTTTCCGATATTCCCTCGGCTGCGCTCCAACCGCTTCGCCTTGGCTGGCTGGATCGAGCCGGCGTCGAACTGGCCATCTTGCGCCTCGATCAGGTCGATCCGCTGCTTTCCGGCAACAAGTGGTACAAACTCGCGCACCATCTTGCCGCCGCCCGGGCGGCAGACGCCAAGGGGCTTATCAGCCTCGGCGGCCCTCACTCCAATCATCTGCATGCACTTGCGGCTGCCGGCCAGCGTTTCGGCTTGCCGACCGTCGGCCTGCTACGGGGTGAGCCCCAAGCCACGGCGACTGTGCAAGACCTCCAACGCTTCGGCATGACGCTTCACTGGTTGGGTTATGGCGGTTACCGCGACCGGCATCGCGCCGATTTCTTCGAAGCCTGGCGGATTCGCTACCCGGACTATCACTGCATCCCGGAGGGGGGTGGTGGACTGCCGGGGGCCTTGGGGTGCGCGACCTTGCCAGCAATGGTCGAGGCGCAGTTGCCTGGTCTGGGCTGGCCCGACCACCAGGGATGGTGGTTGGCAGCGGGGACGGGCACGACGCTCGCGGGGATTGTCATCGGTGAAGCCGGGATGTCCGGGCGCCCGGTCTTCGGTGCATTGGCTGGGCCTGTTTCACATCGCGTTACCGATACGGTCCGGCAACTGCTCGACGAAGCAGGGATTCGCGCACCCGCCTACCAGCTGATCGACGCCAGCCGTGGCGGCTTCGCTCGATTCGACGCGGACCTCGCTCACTTCATGTTCGAGACGGAACGTGAAGGACGCCTGCTGCTCGAGCCCGTCTATACCGCAAAGGCCATGATGGCATTGCGCCTTTACGTCGAGGCCGGGTATTTTGCCGCCGGTACGCGGCTCGTTTTCGTGCACACCGGCGGGCTCCAGGGCAGGAGGGCTGCCCTGCCACGTCTGAACGCACTGCTGCGCTGACCCAACGCTTTCTGGAATCCAAGGATGAACAAGCCGCTGCATGTCGATCAGATCAGTCACCTGTTTCCGCTCAACGCGCTTGCGCCGAGGCAACTGCAGCAGCTTCGCGACCAGCTGACGCCAAGGGCGCTTGGGCGTGGCGAGGCACTTTTCGAGGCCGGGGCTGGCGTGAACGCTACCTATTTCCTGCTGAAAGGTGCGCTGGCGCTCCACGGACCGGGCGGCGACCGTTCGCTCGTGGCGGAGTCGCCGGAGGGTCGTCGGGCGCTGGTGCCGGGGGCCTCGCTGCAGAGCGCCCACGCTACCGAGGACTCGAGTGTGCTCATGATCGACAGCCGGGCGCTCGATCGATTGCTGTCCAGGCAACAAGCCGATGCCGATCTGCTCCTGGAGCTGGCGTCCACCGGCGAGCTGACCGATTGGCTCGAGGAGCTGCTGGACAACCCGCTATTCGCCAAAGTCCCCGTGGAAAACGTGCGCCAGATGCTCGGCAGACTTCACGAGATCGAGCTGCCGGCCGGCTATGTACTGCTGCGTGAAGGGGATGCCGGCGACTGCTGTTATTTCCTCAAACGCGGCCGCGCCGAAGTCATTACCGGCCTTGGCGGCAACCGTCAGGTCGTCGCGGAACTGGCCGTAGGCGCCTGCTTCGGGGAGGAGGCGCTGCTCAGCGATGCGCCACGCAACGCGACCGTCTCGCTGATCGAGGACGGCGCTGTGTTGCGTCTGGCCCGGCAGGATTTTCTGGCGCTGCTGCAGGCGCCGGTGGTGGCCGAAGTCGAGCTGGACGAGGCGGAGGCGTTGCTCGAACAGGGCGCGCAATGGCTGGACGTCCGCCTCACCGATGAATACGAGCGAGGGCATGCGGCGCAGGCCTTGAACATGCCTCTGCATCTGCTGCGCCTCAAGACGCGTTTGCTCGCACCCGAGCGGGTCTACCTGTGCTACTGCGACAGCGGCAAGCGCAGCGCCAATGGCGTCTTTCTGCTGGCCCAACTGGGTTTTCGCGCCTATGGGTTGCGTGGTGGGTTGAACGCGCTGAGCTGCGAACGGCTCGATCGTTTTCTCTGCGAGCAGGGCAGCGGCTACCTGGCTCGCTCCGGCGGCCGTACCGAACGCAGCGGTTGAGCTAGAACCCTGGAAGCCACCAGCCGACGAGCCCGCCGCCGAGCACCACCAGCCAGGGCGGCAGTTTCCAGGCGGTCAGGGCGGCCAGCGCAAGGAGCACCAGCGCGAAATCGCCCGAGTCATGGACGGCGCTCGTCCACACCGGATCGTACAGCGCGGCCAACAGCAGGCCGACCACGGCAGCGTTGATTCCAGCCAGCGCGCCCTGCAGGTGTTGATTGGCGCTCAGGCGCGCCCAGAATGGCATCACGCCCAGCACCAGCAGGAACGAGGGAGCGAACACCGCGACCAGACACACCGCGGCGCTGAAAGGGCTGCCGCCGTGCATCGCGCCTCCCAGGAAGGCGGCAAAGGTGAACAGCGGGCCCGGCACGGCCTGCGCTGCACCGTAGCCGGCCATGAAGGTGTCCTGGTTGACCCAGCCGTTGGTTACGACTTCTGCCTCCAGCAGCGGCAGCACGACATGCCCGCCGCCGAAAACCAGGGCGCCAACCCGATAGAAGGTGTCGACGAGCGCTACCAGGGGGGCGCTCCATGTTGCGGCCAGTAACGGCAAGATCAGTAACGACGCGAAAAAGAACGCCAGCAACAGCCCCCCGGTCGATCGGCTGATACGAGGGGCGACAGGCGCCCGCTCGGCGACTCGATCCAACCGAAACAGGGCCAGGCCCAGCAGGCCCGCGGCCAGGATGATGCCCAACTGGGTCCAGGCGGCCGGCGCGAGCAGGGCAGCGCTTGCCGCCATCACGGCGAAGCCGATCCGCAGGCCATCGCTACAGAAGGTACGTGCCATGCCCCAGACCGCCTGGGCAACGACCGCCACCGCGACGATCTTCAGCCCATGCAGCAGGCCGCTTGCCGTGGCGCTTTCCCAACTCGCCAACCCCAGCGCGAACAATGTCAGCGCGACAGCCGATGGCAGGGTAAACCCGGCCCAGGCGGCAAATGCCCCGGGCGTGCCGGCGCGCAACAGACCGATGGCGATACCGACCTGGCTGCTCGCCGGGCCCGGCAGGAATTGGCAGAGCGCGACAAGGTCCGCGTAGCTTCGCTCGTCGAGCCAGCCGCGACGGCTGACGAAGGCGTCTCGAAAATAGCCCAGGTGTGCGACCGGGCCTCCGAACGATGTGAGGCCGAGGCGCAGGAAAATCAGGAAGATGCGCCAGGGGCTGTCGGACGGGGCTTGGCTGGAGAGGGTGGCAGAATCGGTCATGGCGTGCGGTGGTTGGGTCGAGTCTGGACAGCGCAGTATCGCTGCCGTGCATGACAGTTCAAGCGTCTTCGGCGGCCTGGCCCGGCCAGGCATCGGGCACGATGAAGCGGCGCTCGCATTCGGCCCAGTGTCCTTCAGGCTGGGCGTTGAGTCTGACCAGCAAACGCGCCTGGCCGCGGCGGAGGAAGGCTTCATGCCAGCGCTGCCAATCGTCAGCCAGGCTGAGTGGTGCATGTTCCAGGCGTGCGGGGGCCAACCAGGCGGGCCGCGCCAGGGGGTGCCAGCGCCCCTGCGCGAACTCGTCACCGGCGATCCAGTCGCGATAGCGCATCCAGTGCCCGCGAAGATGATCGGGGTTGGCGCCGTCGGGTAGCGCCTCGGTCACCCCGATGGGCTGGAACAGATAGCCGCCCATCCAGAGTGCGCTGCGAATATCGCGGCTGGTCAGCTCGCACAGCAGGCTGCGCGCCTCTGCACTGCCGCAGAGTTGCAACTGGTGGGCACAGAGTCGTTGCAGCTTGATGTCCAACCGATCGTGGCTGCCCGGCCCCAGCCAGTGGTCGTGTCGGTGGCGATCGCCCTCATCCGTGCCCAGATAGAACTTGACCGCCAGCTCGATGTGATGGACGCCCTCGTCATCACGCACGATCAGATCGAGCTCGCCCAGCGTCTGGCCTCCATTGCGGATTGGCAGATTGGCCACCAGCAGGTCGACGTCGGGTGCCTGGCTCACGGCGAACTGCCAGAGCCGCTCGTAGTACAACCCCAGGCGCCGGATGCTGTGCTGCGCTAGCCAGGCGAGGAGCAGGTCGGGCTGTCTGTCGAGCGCCCTCAGCCAGTCGCTCATCGCGTCCGGGTGCGTCGTCCAGCGGCTGGCCGTGAGCGGGTGGCGCTGCGGCGCGGGTGCCTCGCTCAGTATCGGCGGCGACAGTAGGGTCCAGGCAAGGTCCCGTACCTGGGGGTGCGCAAGGGTCGGCAGCAATTCGTCGAGACGGGGGAGGGTCATGCAAGCAGCATAGCCGAGGATGGTTTGCTGCCACTTCCAGCTTTCGCCCATAATCGCGCAGCCGCACGCTTGCGCGGCCTGGCGCGCTGAGACGGGTTGAACTCGCGGGCCCCCGCGCGACACCAAACTAGTGCCTGTTACGCTTCGGCTGGCCTGTGTCCCGCGACCTCGCGCCTGCCCGTCACATGTCACGCCTACAGGGAGCTTCAATGGATCAGTTCCGCAATATCGGCATCATCGGGCGCCTTGGCAGTTCCCAGGTGCTGGACACGATTCGCCGACTGAAGAAATTTCTCGTTGAACGGCATCTGCACGTGATCCTCGAGGAGAACATCGCCGAAGTGCTTCCCGGTCACGGCATGCAGACGTCCTCTCGCCAGCGCCTCGGTGAATCCTGCGACCTGGTGATCGTGGTCGGCGGGGACGGCAGCCTGCTTGGCGCCGCACGCGCCATGGCTCGTCATCGTGTTCCGGTGCTTGGCATCAACCGCGGCAGCCTGGGCTTCCTGACCGACATACGCCCCGATGAGCTGGAGCAGAAGGTTGCCGAGGTGCTGCGCGGCGAATACACGTTGGAGAACCGCTTCCTGCTCGAAGCCCAGGTCAGGCGCCTCGAGGAGTCGATCGGCGAAGGCGACGCGCTCAACGACGTGGTGTTGCACCCCGGTAAATCCACGCGGATGATCGAATTCGAGCTGTACATCGACGGCCAGTTCGTCTGCAGCCAAAAGGCAGACGGCCTGATCGTCGCCACGCCGACCGGCTCGACGGCCTATTCACTCTCGGCCGGCGGGCCGATCATGCATCCACGGCTCGATGCCATCGTGATCGTGCCGATGTATCCGCACACCCTGTCCAGTCGACCGATCGTGGTGGACGGCAACAGCGAGCTGAAGATCGTTGTCTCACCGAACATGCAGATCTATCCGCAGGTGTCCTGCGACGGTCAGAACCATTTCACCTGTGCGCCGGGTGACACCGTCACCGTGCGCAAGAAGTCGCAGAAACTGCATCTGATCCATCCGCTGGACCACAATTACTACGAGGTCTGCCGTACCAAGCTAGGCTGGGGCAGCCGCCTCGGTGGAGGGGAATAGTGATCGTCGACCCGGAGCGCAGCTACGACCTGATCGGTGACGTGCACGGTTGCGCCCATACGCTGGTGCGGCTGCTCGACCTGCTTGGGTACCGTCAGCATGGCGGCGTCTGGCGTCATCCCCGTCGGCAGGTGATCTTTCTGGGCGACATCATCGATCGCGGCCCACGGATCCGCGAGGCGCTACACCTGGTGCACGACATGGTCGATGCCGGTCAGGCGCACTGCATCATGGGCAATCACGAGTTCAACGCGCTGGGCTGGTTCACCCCGGCTCCGCCGGACAGCGGCAGGACCTTCGTGCGCGACCACACGCCGCGCTACGCCAAGCTGCTGGAGCAGACCTTCGAGCAGTTCGAACACTACCCGGACGAGTGGCGTGCCTTTCGCGAGTGGTTCCTGCAACTGCCGCTGTACCTGGAAAGCGAGCGCTTTCGCGTCGTGCATGCCTGCTGGGACAACCGCGTGATCGACCAGCTGCGCGAACGCCTGCAGGATGGCCGCCTCGACCCGGCGTTCCTGGCCGAGGCGGCATATCCCGATCGCTTCGCTGCCAAGGCGCTCGATCGCCTTCTGCGCGGCACCGACATGCCATTGCCCGCAGGCGTGACGCTGACTAGCGCCGAGGGCTTCACGCGCAGTTTCTTCCGCACCAAGTTCTGGGAAGAGAACCCACAGACCTACGGTGACGTGGTGTTCCAGCCCGACGGATTACCCGAGCAGGCGGCGCGACTGCCATTGAGCGACAGCCAGAAAAGCCGGCTCTTCCTGTATGGGCCGGACGATCCGTTATTGTTCGTCGGTCACTACTGGCGCAGCGGCACACCGGCACCGATACGACCTAACCTGGCGTGCCTGGACTACAGCGCGGTCATGTACGGCAAGCTGGTGGCCTACCGCCTTGATCGGGAACCGCTGCTCGATCCAGCGAAGTTCGTATGGGTGGAGGTGGAGCAATAGATGGCCGTCGTCGAGGCCCTGCGCCTGCCACTATCGGAAGACCTTAGTGGATTCATCGCGCTGCTGCAGCGTTTGCGCGTGCCTTGCCGGGTGTCCGAGGAGGCCGGCGAGCAGGTATTGCGGGTGCCGGCTGAAACGGCCGATCAGGTGCGTGAGCTCTATCAGCGTTATCCGCACGGCGACGGTGCGGTGGTGGCTGAACAGCCGTCCCGGCGCGGTGGTGGTTTCCTGGCGAGTTTGCGGCGCAGCCCCCTGACCGCTGCCGTATTGGTGCTGACGTTCATTGCCGCTGCGATCACGATGCTTGGTGAAAACTTCGACACCATCCGCTGGTTCAGCTTCAGCGACTTTCGCATCGATGGCGAGTACGCCTACTTCGCCACGCTGGGCCAGACCCTCGCCGCCGGGCAGTGGTGGCGGCTGATCACGCCGATATTCGTGCACTTCGGCATTCTGCATCTGGCAATGAACAGCATGTGGTACTGGGAGCTTGGGCGGCGCATCGAGTACCGCCAGGGCGCGCTGATGCTGGGAGGCTTGACGCTCCTCTTCGGCGTCGTTTCCAACCTGTCGCAATACACTTTCGGTGGTCCGGGCATCTTCGGTGGACTGTCCGGCGTGCTCTACGGCTTGCTGGGGCATTGCTGGCTGTTCCAGAAGCTGGCGCCGGACGAGGCCTATCGGCTGCCGCCGGGCGTGGTGGTGCTGATGCTGCTCTGGCTGGTGATCTGCCTGACCGGCGTCATCGAGGTGGTCAGCTTCGGCGCTCTGGCCATCGCCAATGCCGCGCATGTCGGTGGGTTGGTGGCCGGCTGCATCACCGGCGTCATCGGCGGCGCGCTGTCGCGGCGAAGCGCGAGGGCCTGAGGCTTCCAGCTTGCCGCTTCTTTTCCGTTAGAATGCCGGCTTGTTTCCACGGGAGCCGGCCATGTCGTCCTTTATCGAAGCCATCGAAAACATCACCCCCGAAATCTATGAAAACCTCAAGACCGCCGTCGAGCTGGGCAAGTGGAGCGACGGTCGCAAGCTGACCCCCGAGCAGAAGGAAACCTGCCTGGGCGCGATGATCGCCTGGGAAATCAGGAATCTGCCCGAGGAACAACGCACCGGCTACATGGGCGGCCAGGAATGTGCCTCCAAGAGCAAGAACCAGCCGCCGATCGATACCAGCCTGTTCGCCCCGGCTTCCGGAACCCGTCACTGATGCTCGAACTCGGACGTGGCGCCCTCGACAAGATGGCGATCCAGCTGGGCGCTCCGGCGCAATATGCCTTCCGCCTGAACGGTGAACGGGTGCCGGTCAATCCCCTGATCGGCAAGACCCTGCGGCTTGAGTACCTCGGCGCCATCACCTGTACCCATTGCGGGCGCAAGACGAACAAGAGCTTCAGCCAGGGCTATTGTTATCCCTGCTTCAAGAAACTGCCGCAGTGCGACGTCTGCATCATGAGCCCGGAGAAGTGCCACCATGATCTGGGGACCTGCCGCGATCCTCAATGGGGCCTGGATTTCTGCATGACCGACCATGTGGTCTATCTCGCCAATTCCTCGGGGATCAAGGTCGGTATTACTCGCGCTACGCAGTTGCCGACGCGCTGGCTCGACCAAGGCGCCAGCCAGGCGTTGCCGATCATGCGCGTCGCCACGCGCCAGCAGTCGGGCCTGGTCGAAGACCTGTTGCGCAGCCAGGTGGCAGACCGCACGAACTGGCGTGCTCTGTTGAAAGGCGACGCCGAGCCCCTCGACCTGATCGACACCCGCGAGCGAATCTTTGACGCCTGCGCCCAGGGCTTGCAGGACCTGCAACAGCGCTATGGTCTGCAGGCCATCCAGCCGATCGCTGACGCCGAGGTGCTGGAGATCCGTTATCCCGTCGAGGCCTATCCGACCAAGATCGTCAGTCTAGACTTGGAAAAGACCCCGGTGGTCGAAGGCACCCTGCGTGGCATCAAGGGTCAATATCTGATCCTCGATACGGGCGTAATCAACATCCGCAAGTTCACGGCCTATCAGGTCGCGGCCAGCGCCGCGGCCTAGGCAGTACCTCGGGCGGGCCAGGTTTCGGGCTCGCCGAACAACGCTAGTCATCTGCAGCTCCCGCCTCGATGCTCGAGCTGCCTCGAAGAGGCCATTCCATGCGCACCGAACAACCGAAAGTCATTCATCTCAAGGATTACCAGGTTCCGGATTACCTGATCGATGAAACCCACCTGACCTTCGAGCTGTACGAAGACCGAACCCTGGTACACGCGCAACTGGTCATGCGGCGCAACCCCGAGGCGGGCGCCGGCCTGCCGCCGCTGCAGCTCCACGGCCAGGACCTCGAGCTGATGTCGCTATCGCTCAACGACCGCGCACTTGGCCTGGGCGACTATCAGGTCGCCGAGGAAAGCCTGACCCTGCAGCCGGACACGGCCAGTTTTACCCTCGACAGCACCGTGGTCATTCACCCCGAAAGCAACACGGCGCTGGAAGGCCTCTACAAGTCAGGCAAGATGTTCTGCACCCAGTGCGAGGCCGAAGGCTTCCGCAAGATCACCTATTACCTCGACCGCCCGGACGTGATGAGTACCTTCACCACCACGGTCAGCGCCGACAAGCAGGCCTATCCGATCCTGCTGTCCAACGGCAACCCCATCGCCAGCGGCGAAGAAGAGGACGGCCGCCACTGGGCGACCTGGGAAGATCCGTTCAAGAAGCCGGCCTACCTCTTCGCCCTGGTGGCAGGCGATCTCTGGTGCGTCGAGGACAGCTTCACCACCATGAGCGGTCGCGACGTGGCGCTGCGTATCTACGTCGAGCCCGAGAACATCGACAAGTGCCAGCACGCCATGGACAGCCTGAAGAAGTCGATGAAGTGGGACGAAGAGGCCTATGGTCGCGAGTACGACCTGGACATCTTCATGATCGTCGCGGTGAACGACTTCAACATGGGGGCCATGGAAAACAAGGGGCTGAATATTTTCAACTCCAGTGCCGTGCTGGCACGTGCCGAAACGGCCACCGACGCGGCGCATCAACGTGTCGAGGCGATCGTCGCGCACGAGTACTTCCACAACTGGTCGGGCAACCGCGTGACCTGCCGCGATTGGTTCCAGCTGTCACTCAAGGAGGGCTTTACCGTCTTCCGCGATTCGCAGTTTTCCGCCGATATGAACTCGCCGACGGTCAAGCGTGTAGAGGACGTATCTTATCTGCGCACCCACCAGTTCGCCGAAGATGCCGGCCCGATGGCGCACTCGGTGCGTCCGGAATCCTTCATCGAGATCTCCAACTTCTACACCCTGACGGTGTACGAGAAGGGCGCCGAAGTGGTGCGCATGATCCAGACCCTGCTGGGGGAAGAAGGCTTCCGCAAGGGCAGCGACCTGTATTTCGAGCGCCACGATGGCCAGGCGGTGACCGTCGACGATTTCGTCAAGGCGATGGAAGACGCCAATGGTGCCGACCTGACCCAGTTCAAGCGTTGGTACAGCCAGGCCGGTACGCCGCGGCTGGCCGTCAGCGAGCGGTACGACGCCGCCGCGAAAACCTACAGCCTGACATTCCGCCAGAGCTGCCCACCGACACCCGGGCAGAGCGAGAAGCTGCCGTTCGTCATCCCGGTATCGCTGGGCCTGCTGGACGGGCAGGGCAGGGAGATCCCGTTACGCCTGCAAGATGAAGATGCCGCGGTTGGCACCACGCGCGTGCTGGCGGTGGAGCAGGCCGAGCAGACCTTTACGTTCGTCGAGGTGCCCGAACAGCCACTGCCGTCGCTGCTGCGCGGCTTCTCCGCACCGGTCAAGCTGGAGTTCCCCTACAGCCGCGATCAGCTCATGTTCCTCATGCAGCACGACTCCGACGGCTTCAATCGCTGGGAGGCGGGGCAGCAGCTGTCCGTACAGGTGCTGCAGGAGATGATCGGCCAGCACCAGCGTGGTGAAGCCTTGCAGCTCGACCAGCGCCTGGTTACCGCGTTGCGCAGCCTGCTGGAGGACGAACGCCTCGATCCGGCCATGGTCGCGGAGATGCTGTCGCTTCCGAGCGAGGCCTATCTGACCGAGATCAGCGAGGTGGCGGATGTGGACGCCATCCATGCTGCACGCGACTTTGCGCGCCAGGGCATCGCCACGGCGTTGTTCGATCTGTTCTGGAAGCGCTACCAGGCCAACCGCGAAGTGTCACGCCAGACGCCATACGTGGCCGAGGCGAGCCATTTCGCCCGCCGCGCCTTGCAGAACATCGCCCTGTCCTACCTGATGCTCAGCGGCAAATCCGAAGTGGTGGCGGCTTGTGTTGAGCAGTTCGACCAGGCCGACAACATGACCGAGCGGCTGACGGCGCTGGCCGTGCTGGTCAACTCCAACTTCGAGACCGAACGCCAGCAGGCGCTCGATGCCTTCGCCGAGCACTTCAAAGACAATCCGCTGGTGATGGATCAGTGGTTCAGCGTGCAGGCCGGCAACACCCAGCCGGGCGGGCTGGAGCGCGTCCAGCACCTGATGCAGCACCCGGCGTTCACGCTGAAGAACCCGAACAAGGTTCGTGCGCTCATCGGTGCCTTCGCCAACCAGAACCTGGTCAATTTCCACCGCGCCGACGGCGCCGGCTACCGCTTCCTGGCCGACCAGGTCATCGTGCTGAACAAGCTCAACCCGCAGATCGCCTCACGCCTGCTGGCACCGCTGACTCGCTGGCGCAAGTACGATGCCGCCCGGCAAGGCCTGATGAAAGCGGAGCTGGAGCGCATCCTGGCCGCTGGCGAGCTGTCCAGCGACGTCTACGAAGTAGTCAGCAAAAGCCTCGCCTGACGACGAACGACGACATCGCGCTACTCGCGCGGTGTCGTCGCCTCTGCACAGCACCAATACCTTCGAATCCCCGCCGTCCAGCCCGCTCAAGCCTCTCATCTGCGTCCGCCTTACCAACGCTCCGTGGCCTCTTTTCGCGTCCTGCCATAAGGCGCGCCTATTGGGCAATATCAATCAGCCCGGCTTAACAAAACATAACGTCCAGTCGATTGCCGCTGCTTTCGAAAGCCCTATAGCATGGCTCCGCCTGTTCCCATACGCAGGCCTTACCTAATAAGAATAAAGGGGGTATGTATGAGTGAGCCCGTCATGTGGCGCACCCAGTTCGGCCGCGCGGTGAAACTGCTCGGTAGGTCGTCATCCAGCCATCACTCAACGCTCACCAGGACGCTATCGATCTGCGGCTTGCTCTGCATGCTGCCGTTCCTGACCCCTGCGCATGCGCAGAGCCCCACGGAGCCCGGTGCTCGCTACGCCATCGAATCGAAGAAAGCGGTCAGCAGCCTGTTGCTCGACATCACGCGAGCCGGGTCGCGCCTGGTGGCGGTGGGCGATCGTGGCCACATCCTCTTCTCCGACGACAACGGTGGCCGCTGGACCCAGGCCAAGGTGCCGACGCGGCAGATGCTCACCGCTGTGCATTTCATCGACGACAAGGCCGGCTGGGCCGTGGGCCATGACGCGCTGATCCTCGCCACCAGCGACGGCGGCGAAACCTGGACCCGCCAGTACGAGAACCGCGAGGGTGAGGTGCCACTACTCGACGTCTGGTTCGAGAACGCCGAACACGGTTTCGCGACCGGTGCCTATGGCGTCCTGCTGGAAACCCGTGACGGCGGCCGCAACTGGGAAGACGTCGCCGATCGCCTCGATAACGAGGATGGCTCGCACCTCAATGCCATCGCCGAAATTCCCGGCTCCGGTCTGTTCATCGTCGGTGAGATGGGCGGCATGTTCCGCTCCAGCGACATGGGCGAGACCTGGGAGCGCGTCGAGTCGCCTTATCAGGGTTCGCTGTTCGGTGTCGTGGGAGGCGGTGAGCCCGGCGTCGTTGTGGCGTTCGGCCTGCGTGGCCACCTGTTTCGCTCGACCGACTTCGGTGACAGCTGGGACGAAATCCGCCTGCTCGACGGCCAGGATGCCCTGGAAACCGGGCTGGCCGACGGCAATTTGCTCGAGGATGGACGCATCGTCGTGGTGGGCCATGGCGGCACCGTTCTGACCAGCCGTGACAATGGGCAGACGTTCACCCTGTTCAGCCGCCCCGACCGGCGCTCGCTGTCCGGCGTGGTGGGCGTCGACAAGGGCAACCTGGTGCTGGTGGGGCAGAGCGGCGTCAGGGTCGTCTCGCCGGAAGGCGCCAACCTGCCCGTACAACAATAGCCGGAGCCAACATGACCAAGCATCAGCAGAAGCCGGCGTCCTTCCTGGAGCGCCTGATTTTCAACAATCGGCCGGCAGTGATCCTCATCTGCCTGTTGATCAGCCTGTTCCTGTTCTTCCAGGCCGCACAGGTTCGCCCCTCGACCAGCTTCGAGAAGATGATCCCGCTGGGCCACCCCTTCATCCAGAACATGATCCAGCACCGGGACGACCTGGCGAACCTGGGCAATACGGTGCGGATATCGGTCGCGGCCAAGGATGGCGACATTTTCTCCCAGGAGTACATGGAGACGCTGCGCCAGATCCACGATGAGGTCTTCTACATCCAGGGCGTCGACCGCTCGAACATGAAGTCGCTGTGGAGCCCCAGCGTGCGCTGGACAGAGGTCACCGAGCAGGGCTTCGCCGGCGGCGAGGTCATCCCGCAGACCTACGACGGCTCGCCGCAGAGCCTCGACGATCTGCGCAGCAACATCCTCAAGTCCGGGCAAATCGGCCGCCTCGTGGCGAATGACTTCAAGTCCAGCATCATCGACGTGCCGCTGATGGAGTCCTATTCGGACCCCGACGACCGCAGCAGGCTGATCACGCTCGACTATCAGAAGTTCTCTCATGAACTCGAGGAGAAGATTCGCGACAAGTACGAGGCGCAGAACCCGAACGTGGAGATCCACATCATCGGGTTCGCCAAGAAGGTCGGTGACCTCATTGACGGCCTGGTCGGGGTCGCGCTGTTCTTCTTCGTGGCCATCGGCATCACGCTGGCGCTTCTGCTGTGGTTCACGCGTTGCATCAAGAGCACCATCGCCGTGGTGGTCACCACGCTGATCGCCGTAGGCTGGCAGCTCGGCCTGCTGCACACGCTGGGCTTCGGGCTGGATCCGTACTCGATGCTGGTGCCGTTCCTGGTCTTCGCCATCGGCATCTCCCACGGTGTGCAGAAGATCAACGGTATCGCCATGGCCTCGGGCGAGACGGACGATCCGCTGGCCGCAGCGCGCATGGCGTTCCGCCAGCTGTTCATTCCCGGCATGGTGGCGCTGGCCTCCGACGCCGTGGGTTTCGTGACGCTGCTACTGATCGATATCGGCGTGATCCGAGAGCTGGCCATCGGCGCGTCGCTGGGCGTCGCGGTGATCATCCTGACCAACCTGATCCTGCTGCCGGTGACTATCTCGTACCTCGGTATCAGCAAGCGGGCGATCAAGCAGGCACGCGAGGAGGCCGCGCGCGACCATCCGTTCTGGCGGGCGCTGTCGAGCTTCGCCAGCCCCACCGTCGCGCCGATCTCCATCGTCATCGCGCTGCTCGCCGTCGGTGGCGGGCTCTGGTACGGGCAGAACCTGAAGATCGGCGACCTCGACCAGGGCGCTCCGGAACTGCACCCCGACTCGCGCTACAACCTCGACAACGACTTCGTAATCCGTAACTACTCGACCAGCTCGGACGTGCTGGTGGTGATGGTCAAGACCGCACCCGAAGGCTGTGCCCATTACGACACCCTGGCCGCCATGGACGAGCTGATGTGGAAGATGGAAAACACCGAGGGCGTGCAGTCGGCGGTGTCGATGGTCACGGTCGCGAGGCAGAGCATCAAGGGCATGAACGAGGGCAGCCTGAAGTGGGAAACGCTGTCGCGTAACCAGTTCGTGCTCAACAGCTCCATCGCGCGCGCCGAGGGCATGTACAACGGCGATTGCTCGCTGGCCCCGGTGCTGGTGTTCCTCAACGATCACAAGGCCGAGACGCTGGAGCATGTGGTCTCTGCGGCCCGCGAGTTCGCCGAGGAAAACAACCGCGAGGGCCTCGAATTCGTGCTGGCAGCGGGCAACGCGGGCATCGAGGCGGCGACCAACGAGGTCATCGCCGCATCCGAAACCACCATGCTGATCGCGGTGTATCTGGCCGTGAGCATCATGTGCCTGCTGACCTTCCGCTCCATCGCTGCCACGCTCTGCGTGATCCTGCCGCTGGTGCTGACCTCCATTCTCGGCAATGCCCTGATGGCGTTCATGGGTATCGGCGTGAAGGTGGCGACGCTGCCAGTGATCGCGCTCGGCGTTGGCATCGGGGTGGACTACGGCATCTACATCTACAGCCGGCTCGAGTCCTACCTGCGCCAGGGCATGACGCTGCAGGATGCCTATTACGAAACGCTGAAATCCACCGGCAAGGCGGTGATCTTCACCGGCATCTGCCTGGCGATCGGCGTGTTCACCTGGGTATTCTCGGCGATCAAGTTCCAGGCCGACATGGGCCTGATGCTGACCTTCATGTTCCTCTGGAACATGGTTGGCGCGATCTGGCTGCTGCCGGCACTGGCGCGCTTCCTGATCAAGCCGGAGAAGCTGCGGCAGAAGGCTTGATCGGTTCGCGGTCATGAAGAACCGCGGCCCTTTGGGCCGCGGTTTTTTTGTGGGTAATGATTCGGGTCGCTACGCATCCTGTTTGGGATCGCTGGGCGAGTAAATTTGCCCCTACTCAGGCGATCTGGCTCAAGACCTGCAACTGCTGCTTGGGTGGCTGCTTCGCCGACGACCAGGAGCGGGGCTCTTCAACCGAAAGGTGGCAGGCTGCTGCCAGCCCTGACGCGCGCTCTGATCAAGCCGGAGTAGCTGCGGCAGCAGGCTTGATGCTCAGGGAGGGAATCAAGAACCGCGGCTCTTTGGGCCGCGGCTTTTTTGTAGGTAATGATTCGGGTCGCTACG
>NZ_JALGRD010000070.1:0-377 GCF_022810315.1 Stutzerimonas marianensis
CGGGTAGTTTCTAGGGCTGTCGATGACAAGATGAAAGAGATAAACCTTTCGCTTCCGGAGGGCGTAAAGGCGATTACTGTCTACGATCGAACTGTACTGGTAGACAAAGCTATATCCACCGTTAAGAAGAACCTCACTGAGGGTGCCATTCTTGTTGTGGTTATACTTTTTCTCTTCTTGGGCAATATCCGAGCGGCGATCCTAACCGCACTTGTTATACCGCTGGCGATGCTCTTTACGTTCACCGGCATGGTAGCCAACGAGGTCAGCGCCAACCTGATGAGCTTAGGCGCATTGGACTTCGGCATCATTATCGACGGTGCCGTGGTGATTGTTGAGAACTGCGTGCGTCGACTTGCTCACGCTCAGTCCCATCA
>NZ_JALGRD010000071.1:0-367 GCF_022810315.1 Stutzerimonas marianensis
GTCGTCGGTTCCAACGCATCTCTGATAGAGAAGGAACGGGAGGAAAGTCCGAGCTCCACAGGACGCAGTGCTCCGTAACGCGGAGTCCCGGTGACGGGAAGGAAAGTGCAACAGAAAATATACCGTCCCGCCTTCTGGCGGGATAAGGGTGAAATGGCGGGGTCGTTCCCTGTTGAAAATATACAGGGGCAAGTATCGACTTAATGTAAGAGCCCACCGCTCCGGTGGTGACATCGGAGGCATGGCAAACCCCACTGGGAGAAAGGCTAAATAGGGAGGGATGAAGTGGTCCGCTTCGCTAGAACCTCTGGGTAAGCCGTTTGACCTCGCTGGCAACAACGAGGCTAGATAAATGACCGTCCACGAC
>NZ_JALGRD010000072.1:0-360 GCF_022810315.1 Stutzerimonas marianensis
GCCTGTTGTAAATGTTATTGTAGAATTAGGGGCGCCATGATAACTAACAGAGGCCGTGTCAAGGGTGGTTCCGCCATAAAGAAGCGCCAACGTGTCGCCTTCAGATACCTGGAGTATACCATCTTCAGAAGTCGTTGCATTTCCACCCTGGTTGCCAAGGCTCTTCAGATTCAGCCCGGTGACCCCGCTAGCGCTGTTAAGGAAACCAAACGCCGGAAATACATAGCTGCCTTCATAGGCCTCTACATATCCGGTGCTTGTGCCAATCCCTGTTTGGGTAGGCTGGGCATTGCCACTCGTAGTAAATACCGTTGTCGTAGCGCCTGTCTCCCTTAAAACAAACGCGATTGAGTTTGAACC
>NZ_JALGRD010000073.1:0-357 GCF_022810315.1 Stutzerimonas marianensis
AGCCAAGCGCAAGATCGAGAAGGCCAAAGCCCCAAGTACGCGCCAAGGTCGAGCACCCGTTCCGCGTGATCAAGCGGCAGTTTGGCTATACCAAGGTGCGGTTCCGCGGGCTGGTGAAGAACACCGCTCAGTTGGTCACGCTGTTCGCGCTGTCGAATCTGTGGAAGGCGCGCCGACGGTTACTGACCAACGCGGGAGAGGTGCGCCTGTAATGCGGGGAATGGCCGCCGCGAGGTGCTCGCGGCGGCTAAAAACACAGAAATGAGCGGTGATCTGATCATTTTTGGTCGATTTTCCGCTTTCAAAATCGGCGGAAGCTGAAGTCAGCCAGAAATACATGGCTACTTCAGACCATCC
>NZ_JALGRD010000074.1:0-346 GCF_022810315.1 Stutzerimonas marianensis
TTGTCTTTGGGCGGTGGAAAAAACCTGCCAGAAGGCTTGGCGCAGCAGCGTACCAATCGGGGCTGCCGTGGGCTGGTGTCTGTCTTGACGATGCAGCCAGGCCGGCCCAGGAGCGGCGTGTTGCCTGGGGCAGCGTCGTGACTGCGCACCCTCTACCTCTCTCGCGGCCATACGATGGCTGTAGACCTTAAGATGCGGCGCTAAGCGCTACCGTCAAAGACGTCTAGACGACCCAGCTTGGCTGTTGAGCGCTGCGGGGTCGTCGGTGAAAGACGGAGGGCCGCGCTAAGGCCAAGCTGACGCTTCGGGTTGCTCGGGTTCTGGTATGACGGAGGGCGAGAGACGC
>NZ_JALGRD010000075.1:0-338 GCF_022810315.1 Stutzerimonas marianensis
CTTCGACGGGGGTTGCAAAGCGGATGAGGGCATACCGGGATCTCAGACCCCCGTAAAACACTGAATTTATATATTCGCAAACGACGAATCTTACGCTCTGGCCGCTTAATTGCGCCAGACTCTGCACTATCTCGCCCATTGGGTAGGTCGGGTCAAACCGGCAGCAGAGTCATTTAGATGGGATCGTGCCGATTCGGGTTACTTGGGTCGGAGCTAAAATTTAGGTGACTCGCCAATGCGCAGCCTGTCGGTCGGCGGCGCAACGGTTAAATCCAATTGGCCAGACTAAGTATGTAGAACTCACCGTAGAGGATTTCCGGACGCGGGTTCGATCCCCG
>NZ_JALGRD010000076.1:0-337 GCF_022810315.1 Stutzerimonas marianensis
CCTGGCTTCGACGTGGGTGCGGAGTTAATGTAGGGCATGCCGAGCACTCCAGTTTGCTCGTAAATCTGTCTGGAAATCAATTAAACGCCAACGACGAAAAGTTCGCGCTCGCCGCTTAAACCCGGCGAACCGCTCACCGGATGGCCGATGGTCCGGGTTGAGGGTCGCAAGATCTGAGACAGAGCGGTCATTTACATTGGCTGGTTCGATATAGGGTCACTATGTATCGAATAAGACTAAGTGACTGGCGGCCTGCGTAGCGTGCTCCTGCGCGACGAAGGCAGCGAGATTCAAATCAGGCGGCTACGCATGTAGAACTACTTAATGAAGGCTTGCG
>NZ_JALGRD010000077.1:0-337 GCF_022810315.1 Stutzerimonas marianensis
ATTGGAGGGCAAGTCTGGTGCCAGCAGCCGCGGTAATTCCAGCTCCAATAAGGAAAACTAAAGTTGCTGTGTTTAAAAAGCTCGTAGTTGAATTTCGGGTATTTGTTGCCGGTTGGTCTTCGCGACCATATTGGTTAACAGATCCTCACTTGCTGGACGGCTGGCGATGATCTTTATCGGTTGTCGTCAGTTGCCAGAACGTTTACTTTGAGAAAATTAGAGTGCTAAAAGCAGGCTCACGCCTATATATATTGCATGGAATAATGAAATAAGATCTCGATTTTATTTCGTTGGTTTTAGAAATTGAGATAATGATTAATAGGATCAGAGGGGGGCG
>NZ_JALGRD010000078.1:0-334 GCF_022810315.1 Stutzerimonas marianensis
CCATTCCAGTTCGGCGTATTCCTTGGAGCTGGTGAAGCCCTGCGGCAGCGTGATCACGGCGAGCACGATCACCGCTTGCCAGCCCCAGAACACGAACGAGGCCAGAGTGTCGGAGAACAAACGTACCTGGGAGGTACGCTGCACGACATAGAAGGAGGTCGCCATCAAGGCGCAACCGCCGAACGCGAAGATCACCGCGTTGGTATGCAAGGGACGCAGACGGCCGAAGCTGGTCCACGGCAGGTCGAAGTTCAGCTCAGGCCACACCAGTTGTGCGGCGATGAACACGCCCAGACCCATTCCGATAATTCCCCACACCACCGTCATGATGGCG